>NZ_NADT01000070.1:0-41882 GCF_003264205.1 Bacillus sp. SRB_8
CTGGTGGACCACCTGATGGTCCCGTCTCTCCTGTCGAACCTGTTGCTCCCGTTGGACCTGGTGGTCCTGATGGTCCTGTTGCTCCTGTTATTCCTGTTGGACCAATTTCAGGTAAAGGGAAACAACATTGAAACGGTATACATCTATTCTTTTTAAATTTGCTCATAGTTCTCACCTACCTTATAGAAAAAACAACTTTTCTAAATACCTACACCACAACATATGAACCTTCCAAATATAAGTATAAGGAAAACGCCTATGAAAACCACAATAGAATCATACAATTAAGCCCAATTTCACATTTTCAAATATAAACGGTACTGTTAAAAAAATATATTCACTCCAAAACATTTTTCACATATATACTGTATAAATGTATGGTTAACATAACCCATGGTTCTGGTGCAAAAATAAAATACAGGAGAATAAAGCACATATATTCCTATTGGAATCAGTATTTTTTACAAAATTTTCAACAATTAAAATAAATTCAGATAAAAAGATACTGAGAAGATTCATCTCATTATAAAAAGAATCCCTTACATTTGAGCAGAGATTGTTCAAATGTAAGGGATTTATAACTTATCTCTAAAAAATCGGATCATTTTGGTAGGCGAATAACTTATAACACCCACCTTTTTTATAAACTTAAAAATTTACTTTCTATATTATCTTGTTCGCAACGAATGGTAGTAAGTCGCTATTAATGTCATTAACATTGGAATAGTAATGACAATCGAAAACATGAAAACTATTTCAAATATTGTACTTAATAATCCCGAACTCATCGAAGAAACTATATAACTTACAATCAGTAAGGCCGTACTGATTGCAACTGTTGATATAACTGGTTTTCTAACATTTTTAATCTTTTCCCTTTTTGTTTCTGCATCTGTATAAATCGGCTTTGTACCTGGTTTCGCTTTAAATAGGTGCATATTATAGCTTGAACAAACATACTCCCAACCTGCCAATTCAAACATTTCGACATACTCTTCTAAATCATTCTCACCTAATTCTCTAATATCAAGACTAAAAATAACATCTTCAGCATTTCCTTTTTCTAATTCATATCCCATTCTTTTAAAGCGCTTCACAATCCATCCTTTTGCAGCATACTTTCTTAACTTTTTAAAATCCTTATTTTCAGAAAAAGCAATTCCAAATGATGTTATATATTTTGTTTCTCCCATTTTAGTTCTCCCCTTTTAATCCATTTTCAGCAAATTCAAGCATCGTTTTACGTCTCAAGATATCTTGCTCTAACACTTCTCTTCCTTTATCCGTCAAAACATATACCTTTCTACGTGAATCTGAGTCATCAAATAATTCAATGTATGATTGGGATATTAACTTTTTAATGATTGTATATAGTGATGCAGGCCCAATTACTACTTTTCCATTCGTTAATTCTTCAATCAAACTCATCACCGCATAGCCATGTCTAGGCTTTGTAAACCCTGCCATAATATAAAATACTGAATCGGTTAATTGTTCTAGTGACTTCATTTTATCCCCACTCTCTATATCACTTAATGATATATCTATAAATAATATATCATTAAGTGATATATTAAACAATAAAAAAGATGGAATGAATATATACATCCATTCCATCTTGAAATAAGATCCTTATTAAACTTTAATTCAAATCCACAATTAATATGGGTTTGAATTTTGGATTGCTTAAGTTTTTATACATAAAGATTAATCATTTTTTGTGATCTTTCCTCCATTACAGCGCCGTATCTTCATTTCTAGCTGACAGTTACTATTGAGGAATTATCTATCACTCTTTATTTTATATATACTTTTCTTTAATTTAGGCTTCTTGTGTAACCTTACATTGGTTCCATTAATATCTAAATCAATCTTTTCTTCCTCTAAAATCTCCATTTTCTCCTTATGTTCTTTTTCTATTCTATCTCTTTCTTCTTTTCTCTTAGTCGCTTTGGGACCAATTACGAACAGAATTAAGAATATACTCACCATTACAACAAAAGTGGTCACTAGTACCTCTCCTCCTTTGCCAAAACTTCGTACAACAAAATCCTTTTTAATGTTTAAGACTTAAATCAGCAACCTAGAGGAGAACAAGTACTGGCATAATTACACAGAAACATTATAGATACTACCTGCACTATTCCTCCTTCTCCTTATATAAACCAAGATTATAAATGACGCAGTAAGGCCGGTACTAGCAATGTCATTACAAATATAAAAATTGAACTATATCTCAAACTTGAACTCCATTTTCCATATTTGGGATGTTCAAATTTCTTATAAAGCATACCTAATGCTAAAGATATTAAAAACATCAATACAGCTGTCCCTAAAATTATAGAAGTGATTAAACCCACCATATTACTCATAAAGGTTTGAAAATCAAAAGAACGTGTTGTCAACATTAACACTGGTAGAATCCTTATTAATAGAATGAGAATAAAGGAACCTACTCCAAAATAGATAGATCTTTTTTTCCACTTTATATGTTTAAACCATAAAGAAGCTCCAAAAACTAATAATGAAATTAAAATTACTACAGAAAGAATAAGGAAAATAACATCAAAAAATGCAGGCACACTCACATGGACTGCACCATCTACTTTATTTCCCCCATCTTTTATTACATCACTGCCGCCATTAAACAAAGAACCAAACCAGTCTACAATCCAATCGGTCATCCAGGAAATATCAAATGGTAAATCTTCATTTTTTATTTGTGTAGGAGCAACTGAGTTGAAAATTTTCAAATTCTCCTCCCCCTTCATTAAAAATTCTCCCCTTTACTTTAAGTATATAAATTTCCTTAACCAAAACTAAGAAAGTATTAAATCATACTTGATTAAATAGAAGAACCACACTTATGAATAAAAATTTCATTTGTTACATTTGTACACTCGCGTTTTGATGACTATCCATTGCATTTAGCTTTTTCCCTATTTGGGAATAAGTAAAAAAGTACCCATCCAATTGTGATACACATAATAATTGGATGGGTACTTTTTACACATGCTTTATTCTGTTCTTACTTACACACACGAGGTTTATACATTTCATAGCGATACATACTGTAGTATATAATTAAATCTAGGAAAACGAAATTTCACAAACCTACGATTATAGCCTCTTGGTTTATCGGATAGAACATATGTATGAATAAACACGGCATAATATCGTTTTTTCTATCCTTGTAAATGACTTAATATATATCTTTGCGTATTTATGTCTTGGCGTTTTAATGCCGTTACCAGTTCTCGATTAACATCTGATACAGGTAATGGTTCTCCATATATATCAAATAATCTTATACCCAACTTACTTAAAATACGTATATTATTAAGATTCCTACTCTCTTGTGTATAACTAATAATATTGCGTAAATTAATCCCAAAACTTATCATAAACCAACGCTCCCTCTTCAATGTAAATAGATATGGATATACTTCTATTTATTTTCGAGGAATCCCTTGAAGCTTAATAAGCCCTATATATTTCTCAATACCATAACAGTATAATCTCTCTCTTTTTCTACTATAGTGCTACGCCACCGCTTATAAGAAGTATTCAATAGACAACAGTTAAAAAATCAAAAAATCCATTAACGAAACTTTCATTTCCTTAATTTTACTATTTGAAATTTAAAAGCATGGACAATCAAATAATTCAGAATATTCTGTATATTAATGAAAAAAATCGTAGTTAAATTTAATGTATCTATTTCCTGTTATTATCAGAATAAGCCTTTACAGAGAAATGGGGGATATTATGACTGTTCAAGAAAAAAGTAATAAGCAATTGATGGAATTATTACATGAATGGTATGAAGAAATTCGTTTATATCATGTAAAAGAAGCAAAACAGACATATCTACAAGTAAAAGAACGTTTAAAGGAAATAGAAATAGACCAATATGTATCATTCTATTATTCCCTACTGAATTTTAGATATAAAGTCTTGGTAGATGGAATGAGTATTACAAAAGATTCTTTTAATCAAATAGAAAAACTCCCTAATATCAAAGAGGAATTTTCATTTTTAGCTTACTATTATTATTTCTTTAAGGCAATCCACTCTACAATTTTAGCAAATTATACTGAAGCGAAAACACACTATGAAAAGGCAGAAGAACTTTTAATTGATATACCTGATGAAGTAGAAAAAGCCGAGTTTGAGTATAGATTTTCAACTTACTGTTATCAATCTTATCAACCATTTAAAGCGATTCAACATGTAGTAAAAGCCAAAGAAATATACCGGAATCATGTAGGCTATGAAATTAATATTGCTTTATGCGACAATGTATATGGACTGGCTTGTATAGACCTAAGAGAATTTGAAAGAGCGGAAGAATGTCTCAATACGGTTATTGATGTTTTTAAGAAGTATGATGAAGAACAATTATTATTACGAGTACGATCCAATTTAGGCTGGTTATATAATATTCAAGACTTATATCCATTGGCGATTAGACAGAGTTCTGAAATTATAAATACCATACCGAACCATTTTAAAGCATTATTTGTCTTAGCAAGAGCATATTATAAATTAGAAGGCGTTGAAACAGCAAAAGCATATATCGAGCAAGGAATAAAGTATACAAATGAATCAGGGAATGAGGAATATAAGCATCGTTTCGCAGTTTTAAATGAACTAATCACAGAACTACCTAGAATTAAATTAGAAAAAGTAGTTACTGATGCAATTTCTTATTTTGAAAAAGAGGACATGTGGGATTGTGTAAAAGAATATGCAGAGATTTTAGCACTCCAATTTTACGAGGCAAATAATCATGTTAAAGCGAGCAAATATTTCTATATTAGCAATAATGCTGATAAGAAACATTTGAGAAAAGGAGCGTTAAAGTAATGAAAAAAATAAAAAAAGTGTTATTAAGTATGGTAGTAGTAAGTGCGTTAGCATGTAGCATGATTAGTTTAAATGTATCACAACACTCTTCGTTTAATGGTGGAGATACGCCAGCACCAACAAAACCGATTGTCTCTAGTGGGGTATCTATTGATTAACGTAATACATTTTTCTCGCTTTATGAATCAGAAAATTCAGCCTTTTAATTCTTAAAAAATGTTGAATAAAATGGATAAAATATCGAATCCCTAGTCCGAAACACATTTGTTTCGGACTATTCACGTTCTTCTTTCAACTTTTCTATATAATTGTGAGCAGAATGAAAAATATCAAAAAGTTGATTTAGAAAAAGCACTGCCAAAATCTTCAGCAATGCTTTTCGATTAGACGTACTACGATAATGAGCGTCTACTTTCTTCTATATGTTTGCTCATGAATAGAATACAAATTTGTATTTAACATAAGTTCTGTATGTTTAAATATATTTACTTTAATTTCAAAATACGTTCTATTATCTTTATTGTACATAAAGAAAGGTAGAGCATGCAAACAGGCTCTTATGCTATCTCACATAAGAATCTGCCCAAATCCTTGAACTACTCACCACTTAACGTCCTAACGGACTATTTGAAGTGGTGAGTAGTTCAAATATGTGCTCTTTTTATTTAATTTTGTTTACACACTTAAACGAAATTAGCATATATTATTATATACTAATCCAAGACTCATATAGTCTACTTTACTAAGAGCGCTCATCTATGCGCTCTTTTTTTGTTTTCAGATAACACTTCTGTTTAGTTTTCTTTTTGCTGTAAATGAGTTGCATCCCAAACTTCTCTTCCTAGCCTATATATTTCTCGCATATCAGTTGGCCCTGTCCAGTTCCCTGTTTTATCCCATTTCTTTAAGAAGGAACTCATTTTGGAATAAGACTTTAACAAAAGTATTTGCTGGTACATTTTGATTAACTTTACTCACAGCTCTAAAAGCAGATGCTCTTACAAGCTTATTTTTTTTATCATCACAATAATCCACTTTTAGATTAACACAAGGTTCTTCCTCATGTTTTTTTATTACATTTTTCATATTAGTGATACCACTTACTGTTTTTACGTTTTTATATAATTCTAGTTTTTTATTAGTCCAAACAGTTCATATTGCTACCACATACAATATAAAATGTTTGGACTGTATTATATCAATCAAAACTTAAAGTTAGGAGGGTTTAATATGGCAGCATGTACAGGTTTAGCTTGTGTTATATTCTCTTCATGGCCAAAGGGAACAGTTGTTACAATTACCACTAGATCAGGTCAAATTATTGGTCCTGCTACTTTTTCACAGTTCATTGCGAATACTTGTGCGGTTGTATTAGTTGAAGAAGATGTGATAACCCCCTCTTCTACCAATACTATATTCATAAGTTGTGAAGATATTGAAAGTGTTACTTTAACCACCCCTTAAGATGCTTCAGGTGGTTAAAGTTCAATCCATAGTTAAGACATTCTAATGAATGTCTTAACTATGGATAATCTAATCAAAATGCTCCAAAATGTATTATTCCATTGTATCTATCATTTCAATAAGTTGCTTTAAACTGAATTTTCCCCCTTCTAAAGGTTACTTGTCTACACATCCCTCTACATACTTTCATATGATATAGTATATTGTTTAAAGGAGGGATAAATTTGTTCTTATGTAATTTATTTCGTTGTTCAGGTGGAGTATGTAGTATTTTTAAAAATTTACAACCAGGCGAAGTCGTTACTGTGACTGGTAAATCTGGAAATATTATTGGACCTGCTATTTTTACAAATTTTAACCCTAATACTTGTATCGTCACATTAGAAGAGGAAAATTCAGTTACTCCTCCTACTACAAGTATTACTAAGATCAGTTGTAAAGAAATAGAAAGTGTTACATTTATCTCATAATATATTTTAAACCTAAAGCAGGGATTGAAATATGAAACTCTTATACATTACTTCTGGTTACTCAAAAATCTATCAATATCTAGATCAAAGCATACAGAGAACACTTATCGATCAAAATTTCGAATTATTAGCAGTACAGCCGAGTGAATTAATAGAGCAATTGGATTTCATTACGGCAACGTTTCATCCTGATATTGTTTTCACCTTATTAGGTAATCATCTACCACAAAAAGCAATTCAATATTTTAAAAAAAGGAACATTAAATTAGCTGTCTGGTTAACAGAGGACCCATTTTATATAGATACCTCTCTTCTTCTATTAAATAACTTTGATTTTATATTTACTATTGATAGTGAAGCACTTAAATATTATTCAGGTTTAGGATATACCAATGTATACCACTTACCATTAGCAACTAATATAGATGTATTTAAGCCTGGTCTAAGAAATTCGAAATATAAAAGTGAAATATTGTTCATTGGATATCCTTATCCAACCCGAGTAAAATTGATGCAGTTTCTTTTGGAAAAAACCCCTTATCACTATACTGTTATTGGTCAACACTGGAGAAATAAGTTAATTAAAAAATGGCGGAATCACCGAAGAATTAAAATTATAGAAGAATGGATTCCACCTCAAGAAGTTGCACTCTATTATAATAACGCTAGTCTTATATTAAACCCTCATCGTAGTCATCTATTTTCACAGAATAAAAATAAAAATAAAGTGAAAAATAATACCATTAATAATCGTACGTTTGATATTGCAGCTTGCCAAGGCTTTCAAATTATAGAAGAAAAATCTGACCTTTCATCTTTCTTCAATAAAGATGAAATTATATCCTATAATAGCTTTGAGGACTGTTTAAATAAAGTATCTTTTCATTTGAATGATACGATTTCGAAAAGATTAATGGTCGAAAAAATTCATACAAAAGTTATTACACAGCATACTTTTCATGAGAGAATCCATTTTATTACGACTATTTTACAATCACAACTTCATTAGGTTATTAAATTAAAAATATCTTTTCTTCTATAATCATTCTGAATAAATTAAAATGCCTTTTCATTAAATTGAAAAGGCATTTTAATTTATTCAACGAATTCCTAGTAGTATCTAATTGTACCCTATCAAATAAGATCCCACGAAACAGGCGTTCCTTTTTCAATGTCCTTATTCGCTTTCTTTCCGATAATTTTGGATAGGTGTTTTGGTAATAAGCCATTACCTGGTCTAATAGCTTTAATATTTTCTATCGTGAAAGCCTCTCCCGCTTTTATGTTTTCTACAACATATAATGACCTTCTAAATTTTAAAGAATCTTTTTCTAAATCAGTAGGGCCATAATATACTTTCCCCAAAGATTCCCATGCTTTTTCAGTTTCGCTTACTAATAATTTAAATTCAGCAGGTTCCATTGAAAAATCAGCGTCAACTCCTCCATCCGATCTCGAAAGCGTTAAATGTTTCTCAATTACTGTGGCTCCCAAGGCGACACTCGCTACAGATACTCCTACCCCAAGTGTATGATCAGACAAACCTACTTCACATTTAAATAACTCCTTCATATGAGGTATCGTAGCTATATTTGTAGATTTCGGAGATGCAGGATACGTACTTGTACATTTTAATAGAATTAATTCTTTACATCCCTCTTCTCTCGCAGCTCTTACTGTTTCATCTAATTCAGCAATAGAAGCCATACCTGTCGAAATGATTATTGGTTTTCCTGTCGTTGCTACTTTACGTATGAGGGGAATATCAGTATTTTCAAAAGATGCGATTTTATAACAAGAAACATTCAATGATTCTAGAAAATCTACAGCAGTTTCATCAAATGGAGTACTAAATGGTATCATTCCTAATTCTATACAGCGATCAAAAATGGGTTTATGCCACTCCCATGGTGTATATGCTTCTTTATATAAATGATAAAGTGTTTTACCTTTCCATAAGCTTTTCGTATCCTGAATTAAAAAATCACCATTTTCTATATTTAAAGTCATTGTATCTGGTGTATATGTTTGAATTTTAAATCCTTGTGCTCCAGCCTCTGCTGCTGCCTCTACAATTTGCAAGGCTCTATCTAATGATTGATTATGATTCCCTGACATTTCTGCAATAATAAATGGTGGCGAGCTATTGCCAATCTCTCTACCCCCGATATATAAATTACTCATATTTTTCACCTTCAATTTCTTTTTTTATAGCTTCTTTCCTTTCCATCCATTGTTCATAAAAAAGGGTCATTGTAATAACGTCGATAAATTCATTATCCCTGAAAATATGGTTCACATATCTTCCATCTTCCTGGAAGCCGAGTTTCTGATGAAAGTTTAAACTAATACGATTTGATTCTAATATTTCTGCACATACTTTTTGTATGCCATTTGTTTCAAAAATATAGTCTAATGCTACTATACCTAATACAGTTCCAGCACGCCTTACACTCTGTTTGTCTCCTATATAAAATCCCCAATTACAAGTTCGATCTATTTTATTTATTTTTGTAAAATTAACAAATCCAATTGGCTTTTCTTTATATATTAGTAATCTTGCAATCATTGTTTCATCATATTTTAGTTTTTCAAACCATTTATAGTGTTCGTCTATTGTTATTTTATGATCTTCGTACATAACAGAACGAATTTCTTCTGTATTCCTCCACTTTAAAATAAGATTTAAATCTTTCTTTTCTATACATTTCAAATGGAATTTTTCAATGTTTAACATACTATCCTCCTAAAATAATTTTTGTTATTTCATCCGAATTACTGGCACACTTTATGGCAAGAGCTTTATTAGACATTTCTCTCACTTTATCTGAATCTGTTAAAAGTTTGTTTAGACATTTCGTAATGGTTTCATCTGAAACACTTTCAGCTGTACCGATATTCCATGTAGCTCCGGCCTCCGCCACAGCTTTGGTTACTTCTATTTGATTTTGTGCAGTTGTAATTGTTATAGAAGGTAATCCAAGAAAACAGCGCTCCCATGTTGTTGTTCCCCCAGCTCCTATCCCTAAATCCGCTCGTATCATAAACTCTTCAATATTCTCTATTTGACAATAAAATGAAGCGTTTGAAATGCTCTTGCAATAATTTTGAATATCTTTCTTATGAGGATTTTGGCTTCCTACCACTACATCTATTTTTAAAGTATCACTATTAATATTTTGTATAGCTCTTAACGTTTTTAATGTCTCATTCGTTACATCGTGCCCACCAAAAAATATAAAAATATGTTCAACCGCACCCGTTCTTTTTCGTAAAAATTTCTTAGCAGAATGGAACTCTGGCCGTAATATGGCATATTTAGGTCCTAATTTTATTAAAGAGTGCTCTGGTATTAATTCTTTATAGCGTTCATTAAGGCTTTCGTATAGATTTTGATCTAGTAACAACTCACAATCATGTACTCGATCTGCAAGATCATCAATTACCATAATCTTTTTTACAGTTTTTCTTAAAACAGTTTCCCATTTTTTATCTAATCCATAATGATCAACTATTAACCAATCAAATCGTGGGAGTTGTGACAATATATCATTGGTTTGTTGTGCATCAACAAACCAATGACATTTTAGCCAATTTAAATAACTTCCATATACTGCATTTGAGTATTCAGTATTTTCATCATTTGTATCTAATAAAAATACGTGGAATCCCTTACTTAAAATATATTGCTGAAGATCACCTTGTAACTTACGACAAATGAAATAAATTTGCGCACCTTTATTCTGTAACTCCTGAGCCAGTGTTAAACAACGCATAATATGGCCGGTCCCTATTTCAATAGATGCATCAGCGCGAAAGACAATTTTTTTCTCATCCAAGTTACTCCCTCCTCGTTAAAAGTAATACAATTTATTGATTTATAATTTTGTTTCTCTATTTAGCTCATCTACTAATGATTGTTGATTTGCCCATTTCAATTTCACATGACTATTGATTCGAATGAGTTCAGGGGTTCGAAGGATGTAATCTTTTATTTGGTGAAAATATATAGGTTTGGTTTTTACATTAAGATTTTTATAAAGTTCATTGAACAAATCTAAATCTGGTTGTTCATCTAATGTTAACCTCCAAGAAGGATAACAAAATGAAGGAGGGAGTTTTACTATATTGACCCGGAATAAATGAGGATTATTTGTAAAATAAAATGGAAGGTATTCTGTATAGGTTAAGGTTTTCGGGGTTTGTAGCAAACGTTCAATTGCTTCTAATGTGAAAATATCGCCTGCTGTTCCGACAGGTAACGTACTTAGCTGTGCTTGTGTATAATCTGCTCCACTTTTCAAATGTTGCTCTAGTAAATAATTATTGATTTCTGGTGATACAACTGGGCAATCTCCTGTAATCCGCATAACAATGTTTGCATTTTCTTGTTTTGCAGCTTGGAGTATGCGATCTGCGGTATTTTCTGGATCACCTCTGAAAATTTTAACCTTCCCACCTAGATCAAATTTTTCTAAAGGATCATCTTGTGCTACATCTGAAGTAGCAAGTATGACTTGGTGTCCCCCAGGAATAGCTAATGCATTTATAAGACAGCGTTCAATAGAAGGGATTCCATGTATTGGCAATATTGCTTTTAAAGGCAACCTAGTAGATTTTAATCTACAAAGTACAATAATTACTACTTTAGGAGGTTCAATAACCTCTTTCGTTAATGGAGTTCCTGCTTGCAAATTATATAAAGCTACTTGAGGTAATAATTCCTCAAACTGAAGCTGGTTCAGTGCATTTTCAACGATACCTAGTTCCATATCAACTTTATTAGCTGTAATGATTTCTCCTTTTTTTATATCAACTTTTGTTACTGCTCTTAACAACTTTTTGTTTCGCAATTCTAATAACACCCCTTTCATTTAATGTTTAGCAACTCTATAAAACGAAAGAACTTTTCTTACTGCTTTTATTACATCCCCTACATCAACTTTTGTCATTTTAGGAAATAGAGGAAGTGTAATAATTTCCTCATATAAATTTTCGGCTTGTGGACAAAGGCCTTTTCTATAACCCAAATTTTGATAAAACGGTTGTAAATGTACTGGTATATAGTGCACATTCACACCAATATTTTCTTTTTGTAATGCCTCATAAATTTCTTTTCGATTACCCTTTAATAATTTAGTATTTAACCGAATGATATAAAGGTGCCAACTTGAGTGGGTTTGGGGCAATTGCTTTGGTATGATGATTTCAGGTAAACTATTAAATTCTTTATTATAAATGTCTACATATTTCTTTCTAATCTTAATAAAAGAATCTAATTTACTTAACTGTGATAAGCCAAGAGCAGCCTGTATATCAGTCATCCTGTAGTTGTAACCCAAAAATTGCATTTCATAATACCAAGGCCCATGATTATCAAGAAGTTTTTGAGGATTCCTTTCAATTCCATGTGTACGAAATTGAACAAGCTTTTCATAAAGCAAAGTATTATTTGTAGTAATTACTCCACCCTCTCCTGTTGTAATATGTTTCACAGGATGAAAGCTAAACATTGTCATATCACCAATTGAACCAATCTTTTGATTTTTATAAGTGGCTCCTAATGCATGTGCTGCATCTTCAATGATAATCAAGTTATTCTCATTTGCTATTTTCTTTATTTTATCTAATTCTACAGGCTGCCCAGTAAAGTGTACGGGAATAATAGCCTTTGTTTTGTTTGTAATCTTTTCCTCTATAGACTTAGTACTGATATTGTATGTTTCATAGTCTATATCAGCGAAAACTGGCTTTCCACCCTGGTATAAAATACAATTTGCACTTGCTACAAATGTCATTGAGGTTGTAATTACTTCGTCTCCCTCTGTGATTCCAGCTGCATAGCAGGCAGCATGCAAAGCAGCTGTACCACTTGAAAAAGAAACAGCGTAATTTGCCCCAACGTATTTTGCTATAGCCTCCTCAAACTGTTGAATCGTTGGTCCTGTCGTTAAAAAGTCTCCTTTTAATATATCTATAACTGCCTGAATATCATGGTCATCAATTTGTTGTTGACCATAAGGCAAATATGTTCCTCTAACAGGATTTCCCCCATGTATACCGAGAATTTCCCTGGCCATTATTCTTTCTCCTTAGGGTTAATTTTTAAAGATTTAATCCACTCTTCTGTTTTAATAACTCCATCTTCTAAAGAAACTTTCGGTTCCCAATTTAATATTGTTTTTGCTTTTTCATAGTTACATAATAATTTTTGAATTTCACTTTGTGGATGGATATGAGTTACATGTTGAATACTTACTTTATTTCCCGAAATCAATTCTGCTAATTTATTAATTGATATATCTTGTCCTGTTCCTGCGTTGATAATATGACCATTTGCTTTAGAAGAATAGCCTGCTTTCACAACGAAATCTGCACAATCTTCAACGTATAAAAGGTCTCTCGTTTGTTTCCCATCTCCATAAATATTTACTGGTATTTTATCTAATTTATTATTTATAAAAATGGCAACAACCCCACCTTCACCTCCAGTTTTCTGGAATGGTCCGTACGTATTAAATGGACGAATTACCACAACTGGAAGCTTATAAGCATAATAGTAAGATAGAACCATATTTTCAGCAGCTATTTTTGATCCAGCATATGGAGAAGCTGGTTTAATGGGGTCTAATTCTGATATTCCTTGTGTATTAGTAGCTTTATCATATACCATACAAGTACTCATAAAGACCATTTTGACATTATGCTTATGACATTGTTCTAACAAATTAAAAGTACCTATTGTATCATTTTCAAAAGTCGTTCTAGCATCATCTATACTATCTTGAACATTAATACTTGCTGCTAAATGATAACAAAGGTCAAATGAATGATTTTTAAATAATTGGTCAACCGATTTTTTATCTTTAATATCTCCTTGTATACATTGCTTCAAGTTTAAATCATAAACGAACTCGATAATATTTGCTGTAGTTGAATTCGCTAAATTGTCTAATATCCATACTTCATGCTTATCTTGCAATAATCGCTTTACAACCCACCTACCAATAAATCCTGCACCACCAGTTACTAATATTTTCATAATTTCTCCCCTCCTGCTAGTAGTTGCTGGTTTATAATCAAATTTCTAAGTTCTTCTTTTGAAATCGCATCTTGATGATCAGAGCGATAAAATCCTGGCTTCGCTCTATTGGCATTTTCATATTGAGCACCCTTTTTTAGTGGACTTGGTATGATAAACATATCCGGTAATTCAAAAGCCTGTAAAGATTCATCATGTGTCATAAGTTCTTCATACATTTTTTCACCAGGTTTTAATCCAATTTCTTCAATCTTAATACTATCCTTGGACAAACTATACAACTTTGTAACTTCTTCTATCATCACTTCACCTAAATCTTTTAATGAAATAACTGGCATTTTCAATATGAAAGTTTCACCGCCCTTTGCTATTTTCATTGCTTCAATGGTTAACATCGTTGCTTGTTTCAGTGTCATCATAAATCTGCTCATACTAAGATCAGTTACAGTTATTTTGTGATTTTCTTTAATTTGATTTTCAAATAAGGGAATAACAGAACCTCTCGATCCCATAACATTTCCGAAACGTACACTTGCAAATATTGTTTCACTAGATCCTTTTGAATATTCCGCTGATGTTATCAATCTTTCAGCTGTTAGTTTTGTTGCACCATAATTATTTGTTGGTGAAATTGCTTTATCAGAGCTTGTGAAAATCACCTTTTTTACTTTCTGGGCAATTGCTGCTTTTATTACATTTTGTGTTCCAAAAATGTTGGTCAATACCGCTTCAAACGGATTATATTCACAAAATGAAACATGCTTCATCGCCGCAACATGGAACACATAATCAATATTTTCCATTGCGCTATCTAGGCGATCATAATTTCGAATATCCCCAATTAAATAGCGAATATTTTGATTTTTACCCCTAAACTCTTCTTGTAATAAAAATTGATTATATTCACTTCTACTAAAAATTCTTATAACTTTTGGCTTTCCCTCTAAAACATTAGAAAGAATGCTTTTTCCAATTGTTCCTGTTCCACCAATAATTAAAACGTTTTTATTTTTAAAAAACATGGATATGAATACCTCCTCTTTTTAAAATAATGTTTATCCTTGTGCGCTTTGAATTAAGCCTTGCAACTTTTTGGTGCTTACTTCTTGTGGATAATTTTCACTAATAAATTGTTGTCTTAATTCTTTTGCTAGACTTGACTGCAAAGAATCGTTTAGGACCTTTTCAATCGTGCTCACCATATCTTCAATAGAGTGATTTACAAGCCAATCTAATTTATCATAATACTTATAATCTCTATCCTCTAATAACGATTTATAAACAACTACAGGTATATCTAATAACATTGCCTCTAACCCTACTGTTGAATTAGAAATAACCACAAGATTCGCATGTAAAATAACATCATACATGTTCACTTCATTTGTTATATATTTAACATTAGGATATACGTTACTTAACCGAACATATTCTCCCACTAGGTTACGCCCTTTTTCCCAAGGATGAGGCTTTATAATAACTGTGATATTTTTATCTTTAACTAATTCTTCTGTCAATTCGACATAAAATGAAGTTTTAAATGGCTGGGTTGCAATAAAAACCACTTTTGTAGAGGGGTCTATTTTTAATTGTTTAAAAAGATTCTTTTTATCCGTATATACCATATCGAAGATATCATCATATCTGGGATGCCCTATAATCTCAATTTGAGATTCACTGACCCCTTTTTGAAGGTACCAATCTCGTTCATATCTTCCATATACAACCTGTTTTGTAGCGAAAACTGGAAAGTATGCTTCTTCACCCATTATCGCACCATGCTGAAGACAATAACTCGGTATCCCTTCACTTTTAGATAGAAAAGTAAGAGCTCTGCTTGCTATATCCTCCGTTGTGCCAACAATCACACCAGAAATAACTTGTTCTTTAAAAATGAAATATGCCATATTAAGTTTCTCAATCATAATAGGGAGGTCGCTGAGTAATTTTTTTTGAAAAAACATGTTTGAAAATAGTGGATGTTTATTGAACTTTGAATAGATTTTTTTAGCCTTTTCGATGAAAACATGTGCAGTATTAGGGGCTTTATTTATATAATCTGGTGCACAAATTGTAGGAAGACCATAAAGTTCTGTCTTTTTTGATCTAGTTAATATCTTTGTATGATTTGGATTAAAGTGAGTAAAATTACTTACTGAAAAACGGAGATAATCTGAATTCAGGAGAATCACTCCATTTTGATTTATTCTTTTTATCTTTGATTGAAATGAAGACATTCTTTTTTCAAACTCTAACTGCAACTGTGTTTCCTCTATAGGTTCAATTGACAGTTGTTTATAAAAATCTTTTTCTTTCATTTTATTTTTTACATCTTCGTCCAAATATTGATAGAAATTACTCAGTAATGGTAAAGCAACATTATAATGCTTTAATTCTGAAAAAATATTTATATATTCTAGATTTAATAACCAATAATTTTTCAAATAGATGTCACTCAACATTTCACCCTCTTTTTTTTCTTAAGTCTTCTCTTAATTCTTTACATGTTCTTTGTGGTGGTAATAATTGTACAAATTCATTTTTTTCTTCCGCAAATAACTGCGCATGGATTGAATGTGAAGTTATATAATTGATATCTAAAACTTCATCTAAAGGATGAAAATCCCAATAATGATTTAATCTCCAAAAAAAGCGTGCATCTCCAATACGATAAAACTGAGGATCTTCATCCCAGTAAGAACTCCACCTTTTTTCAAGAATCGGCAAAACAGATGCTCTATGCATTATAGAACAATGATCAATTGCGCATGGTGCATTATTAGTAACTTTTTTTGCAGGCCTTTCAACAGTTTTGATAGGTAAATCTGACTCATCTAGATGAATCGTTTTTGATGCAGAATAAATAATTTGAACATCTTTATTCTCATCAAGATAACTAGACATCATTTTAAGTCGCTCTTTTTCGTATTGATTATCATCTGTAATATAAGTAATATACTCCCCTTTTGCATGTTTAAGTGCCTCGTTAATTAAAGCAGCATATCTGACTTTTTTTGTTCGTTCAGAAATATGGCCTACATTACTTTTATAAAAGTGTACATTTTTCTTGTTTATGAATGGTTGAATCACTTTCTGAGTCAGTTCGTTAGAATCATCATCCATAATAAAAAGTTCAAAATCTTGGAAAGTTTGGTTTAATACACTTAATATCGATTTTTCTACAAATGTGGGCTTATTATAACTCGTCATAATAACTGTAATTTTAGGCAAATTTTACTCTCCTCCTTATCATTAAATAAAAAATAGTTACGTTATTATATAAAGAGAAAGGACGAACCGTTCCGATAATTTTAAAAAAGATTTATATATGTAATAAAATGATAAAGTAGCTATTTTATTTGCCCATGCATCTTTTTTATAATCCGGTATAGTCTATACCATATCTATGAACAAGTAATAAACTATTTAAGTACAAAAAAGAAAATATCAATAGTTAGAAACAACTAACTCCAAAGATTCAATTAATATCCACCTGAAAATATTAAGCTATCCAAAATTCTCACAAGAGGTGACAACTTTGAAACCCCTAATTTCAATTATCCTCACTAGCTATAATAAACCTTCTTTAATTAATCAAGTTATTGAAAGTGTTCAGATGCAAACTTTTAAAGAATGGGAACTTTTTATTATGGATGATAACTCTTATCCAGATACTATAAATATCATAAAAAAGTATTTAGATGACCCTCGAATTTATTATAAGAATAGTTTTATACAAGGTAATGAAAGATATAAAACCACAAGATATGCAACGCTCATTAATGAGGCGCTTCCATTAACATGCGGAGATTATATTTGCTATTTAACCGATGATACTATGTACGTTCCAAATAGATTAGCTGAAATGTTATCTTTCTTACAAAAAAGTCCTGAAATAGATGTGGTGTATTCTTCTCAGCATGTAAAATGTGTTGATTATAATCTGCAACCTACTCATGAATATGTAAGAAAAGCCTCGGAAATTTTATATACAGCTGCAAATGTTGTGGATCACTGTTCAGTTATGCATACAAGAAGAATTTTATTAAAGGTTTATCAAAAATACAGTAATTATTGGGAGACCAATTCTCTATATTGGTTTAACGGAGATGCAATGTTTTGGAAACGTCTAAATACATTCCAACCTTTCTATCCTATTAACAAAGTGCTCGATATTACTTTCAAAACACCTTTTTCCTTCCAAAATCTATATGCCAACCTCCCATCTAAAGATTTAAATGGTATATTGCTTAGAAATTCACAAGGTGACGTATTTTTAGTTGATAATTATAAACGTAGGTCCCTATCAAAAGAAATGCTTTCTTACTTCAAATATAATCAAAATCAAATTGTCCCAATCCCCGAACCATTTATTTACAAATATACAGAAGGACCACCTATATCTCTTACAGAACCCATTCCAAATTTACGTGTTGTAAAAAATGAAAAAGGAGAATTATTTTATATAGAAAATAATCAAAAACGTCCATTTATTAACACTACAGCATTTCGCAAGTTTAAATTTTCAGCTCAAGAAATTATTAAAGTTTCGCAACGTAGTTTAGATGAATTTTCAGATGGACCACCTATTTACCCGAATTTATCTAATTACACGATCCTACCTGAAGGGAAAGTATTTATCTATCATCACAATTATTTCATTATGACAGATCGCATGCTTCACCCAATAGATAAAGACATGTTACAAAAACTGTATCTATTAAAGAACTGTATACCGATTTCAAAAACTAGCTTATCCTACTTTAAAATTGGTCCTCCTATTTCATCATACCCATCTCACTTAGCTGAAGAGTACCAAGAAGACTGACAAACGAGATTGTGCCAAGAAGGACTATCCCCATGCCCATCAACTTAAGAAAAGTAAACACCCCAAAACAAAAAAATGAGCTGTTTTCTCAAAATATCTACCTGTAGAGAAAGAAAGTTTTCATTTAGGGGGTAGTTCAAAACCTTAGCTTACTAGTAGGGGTCACTATCTATCAATATTAGTAATGCAGATAACATCATCCTATCGAATAAAACGGTTCTGGTGCAAAAATAAAGTAAAAGAGAATAAAGCATATATATTCCTAACGGAATCGTATCTTATGCTACAAGTCCAAACAATTGATGGACGAATTCTTTCTGATTTTGGATAGACTGGTTCCGTAAATTAATCTGTTCTTTTTTAATCATATGCATGGCTTCTACTCCAGAAAGAATGGATATAGCTGTGTCAAAAGATTTGAGCCCTAGCATAGAACGGATACGCTTCTTTATAAAGCGATGATCTTGTTCTACTATATTATTCAAGTACTTTTGTTGTCTAAGTTGCATACCATCAGGTATGCTTTTTTCTTTTTTCAACAGTTCAATTGCTATAGGATAAGCCGGATTCTTATCGACTGTTATCACACGTGGCTTTGATACATGAAAAGACCGCAAAGCTTTCTTGCAAAAGCGCTTTGCAGCCTTTCGGTCTCTTGTTTTGCTTAGACAAAAATCGATTGTGTTTCCTTTCGAATCAACAGCACGGTACAGGTACATCCATTGCCCTTTAACTTTTATATATGTTTCATCAACTCTCCAAGAGTCATTGGTTTGCTTGAGGTGACGACGAATTCGTTTGTCCAATTCCGGGCCATACTGATGAACCCAACGCATAATCGTGGTATGAGAAATAGATAAGCCCCGTTCCTTCATCATTTCCACCAAATCACGAAAACTGGGGTTATACCATAGGTACCATCTTACCGTTAACAAAATTATATCAGGCTGATAATGCTTCCATTTGAACAAATTTCCCTTTTTCATACTGATCACATACCTTTTCTAGAGTAGTAATATCAGTATGTCCAAGTTTTATAGATTTTTTGCACCAGAACCAGATAAGGAGTGACTGTCTTTGTATCGTCAAACATTTGAAGAATGTGTATGGGATTGCATTATGAAAGGTGGACATAGGTTTGAATGTGAAGATATATGTCGTATGAATCCATCTAGTGCTAATTTTCACGGGTACAACCCTCACTCAATACCAACAACATCTGCACCTATATCATCTTATGGTACACCTTGGGCTTACGGGTAAAACTCCTACTCACAGCCAACAATTTATTCTTCCATTTTCCCAATAGATCCAGAGTGCTACGCCCAGTGCATAAGGAATGGTCATAGTACCTTGTTCTGTCAAAATGCTTGCAGAGAGAATCCATGGTAAAAATATTTTAATTCAATAAATAAGTAAAAAAACTATCTTATCAAAGATGTTTTTTTATTTTCACACACAAGATTGTTACGAATTTAGGGCCTATTTTTTACAAATAAAAAAGATGACTCATTTCTGAGCCATCTTGAATAAATAATTCGCTATATTCTTAACTGTTTCCGCAGAATGTTCGTTTACAACAATAACTTTAATTCCCCAAAATTCCTTCATTCCGACTTTCCTCTCAACCTTTTTAATACTCTTTTATTGAAAAGAAATTGAACGAAACAAATATCGTTCCTTGTCACTTCTGCAATAGATGATGCAGTTAACAAAAGCAAGGGTATCCTCTATTTCCAAGTATTTTTGAAAACCTAAGGAAAATACGGCCCCTATTATTATATGAATTTAATCTCTTTTTTCTCCACTCTTTACTTTTATTACGTTACGTTCTTAACAATTCGCAAATACATAGTATCCTTTTTCCCAGCGTTCTTTTAACCACCGCAATTTAAATTCCATGTTTGGTTCATAGGTAACAGCTACTTCCATCAGTTTATATTCCTCTAGAATTTCCAAACATCTATTTGGGCTCGGAAGCGTGCGTATAAACTTAATATCCTCATTCTCCAAAAAACCCCATACAATTCCCTTAAAATTAATTGGGAGTAGTTCCAATATCGTATCTCTACTTAATCCCGATGATTCTAAAAAATCTTGAAGATACGATAAGGATAAATATGTCCATGAAGTACTTTGATACTCCTCTCCCAAATTTAAATTCTTATCGCTATTAGTACCACTACATTCAGTATGTCTTATCGCTTCTATTCCCCATTTCATCTTTTTCCCTCACAATCATTATTCCCAGAATCGACTAATAAGTATTTTTACTAATTTATACCAGTTACCTTTAAACATCATAATGGACTTCTCTATTCCTTCTTTTCACATAATGAATATATAGGTAGCATGAACAAATCATATTTATTATCATCGTAGAAAAACTATAAAACACATTGATTCCTAAAACATCACAGAATAATAAAGCAACCATGCTTAAAAGCTAACGTAATTAGTTTCTTTGCTTTCATATTCATATGCTCCTTTGATTGTATGATTATTTGCGTCTTTCAGCTGTTATTGTATTGCCTTTACTGTCAGTCATTTTTAGAGAACCTGCTCGTAAGAATTCAAGTTTATACTCTACAAATGCATTTGTATTCTTTGCATCTATCTTCTTACCGTCTTTTACAAACTCAGTAGGTAACAATGTGACTTGTTTCTTGTCTGCATCGAAAAGCCATGTTCCTGTCATGTGATTGTCTTCATAAGAAGATTTACCTGTATCATCATAAGCAGTAAATGAATTATCTTCACGGAAGTCTAACCCTTTATGGAATTCAGAACCTTTGTAACTACCCCACTCACCTAGTAACTCCTTACCGTCTTTTGATACTTGTACACTGTCATCATCAGAATTAGAAGTTGAAGGCTTATCGAACTGTACTCCTGTTTTCTTACCAATAGCGTTTGCTTGGTCTAATTGAGCGTCTTGAAGTGGTGCATAGCCTTTTTGCCAATACTCATTACCTTCTTTAATTAAGTCCATTGACTTTTGAGACTTATTTCGGTCTTCATCTGTAACTTTTCCTTTGCCTTTTA
Source organism: Bacillus sp. SRB_8 (assembly GCF_003264205.1). NCBI lineage: Bacteria > Bacillati > Bacillota > Bacilli > Caryophanales > Bacillaceae > Bacillus > Bacillus sp. SRB_8. The sequence continues at coordinate 21,719 of NZ_NADT01000070.1, forward strand.
TAATTTCAACTTGTAATGCATAGGCTTTACTGTAACAATCTACAGCTTTTAAGATTTCTTTATGTGAGTCTTCAAACTCTTTTGGCGGTTCTATTTTCTTAAACTTAGCAATACTTTTCTGTACCTCAGACTCTTCTTTCACTATCTCTTTTACTAAAGACTTTTCATCTTTGTCTTTATCCATTGCTAACTCAGTTATAACCGTAATTTTCTGTACTAACTCAGAAGATAAATTCGTCATACGTGTTGGGTACTTCTCTTTTGACAACTTCTCCTTCGTCTCTTCTTTAGACTCTACTTTCTCTTTCGGCTTTGCTTCTGTTTTATCAGTTCCACAACCTACTAACAACATGAACGGTACTGCTAATGTTACTAGTTTCTTCGCTCTCATACATCATACCCCTTATTCTGAATGAATTTTAATTATTAGTTTGTTTTACTTGCAATACTCTTTGTTGCTTCTTCGAATAACTTTGCACCTTGATGTGACTTTGTAATTGATTCTTTCAGTTTACTTTCACTCTCTTCACCTACTGCATCTGAAAGGAGTTGGAATGCATCATAGTATAAGTCCATTGATTCTTTTATCTTGTCATGCTCTGCTTTCAGTTCAGTTGGTGGTTCAAGATACTTTATTTTTCTTACATATGCTTGTGACCCACCTGTTACAAGTTGTATTTCACTCTTCTTTAAGCTTACTGATTTAATGTCTGATTTTGCTGAGTCCTCAATCAATCGTAGTGTTTCGTCTATTTTATTTGCATTGTCTAAAATATCTTGCTTGTATTTGTCAACTTCTGAACCAGTTACCTTACTAGAAGAGTTGGAAGAACTAGTAGAGTTAGAAGTACTTGACTTACTTGTCTCCTTATCTTCACCTTTCGCTATAGATAAGCTATCCTCTTTCTTGCTATCAGTTGACTTACTCTCTTTTTCTATCTTTTGCGTTTCTTCTTTCTTTGGTTCAGCTTTCTTACCATCAGTTTCAATTGTAATACAACCACTCAATAACATAACTGGTAACGCTAAACTTACTAATTTCTTTGCTTTCATGATTCCTAATACCCCTTTATTTGTAAAATTTAGTGCAAACAAGTTAATATACTTAACTAAGAAATTTTCCCCGAATAATTTCTTAGAAACTACTATCCATAGATTACCTGTATATTCATAATCTTTCTATATATATCATTTTACAAATAATTACAAATATGGTCAAAGGTATTTATGTAGTCTTTAAAGGTAAATTTATTAGATGAAAAGAAAAGTTTTATTTTTAAACCTTTTCTAATACGATCAATTGTTCATTTTCTAACGAACAAATTACAAACGAAGGTTGAGTCGTGAACATCGATTCATCGTTATTACAACAAAACAAAGGTGAAGAGGCGGATCAATAATGAAGAAAATTAACCTACTTATTGCCGGGGTGCTAACTTTAGGGTTAGTCGCTTGCGGTACAGAAGAAACAGAAGTCAAAACAAAAAAAGAAACGAAGAAAGCAGAAGAACAATAATGCCAAGAACGAGAAAGATACAATAAAATAATAGTTGAATGGGAGTCCAATACATATTATTAAAATTAAAGTGGTTCTAGTCGGAGGAAGGCACCTTAGGGTGTCTTTTCTTTATTTTCAAAAGGACCTGCTCAATTAATACGTAAAAACATAAGGTAAAGTGAATCCATTAAAATTTTTGGTAGCACTGATTATGAAGAAAATGGAAGACTATCAATAACACTGTTAAAAGAAACAGCTAAAGCCATTAAATTTCCAGTTAATCAAGGGAGACTCTTTTTCTCTAAGGGTGGTAAATTTGAAGCAGTTAAGCTGAACATTGCTGAAGTATTTGATAATTTAGAAGAGTTATCAACCATATCAAGATTTCTAACTGGGTATGCGGATTTTGTATTAGTTGGTGATGATTTAGAATTCGGCGTATGTATTGAGAGAACGGAATATCATTATGAATTCAGTATGTGGGGATTAACGAAAATCTAAATTATGAAAATAGACAAAACCACCTTTTTGATAGGTGGTTTTGTCTACTATTTCACATACACATAGGCTTCATTTGCTGTTACATAGTATGTTTTACCTTTGCTATTGTGTACTTTATATTGTGGTGAGCCATTGACACTTACTTTCGCATCAATCATGAATCCTAATCCTATATCTACAGAGCCAGCAACATCTTTGTCTTGCCAAGAAGGGTATTATTGAAACGTAGATTATTAACCTTAGCAACAACATGCTTACCTACAAAGGGACTCCACAGTAATTTCTCCTATTATATATATAAATCATGCTTAGTTAAATTGGTTTAACTTTATATGGAGCCAAAACCTCTAAAAACTTATTTTATAATTACATAAATAATCCCAATATATTTAAAATATGATATAATGATGCATTGATTACTAGTAATTAGGGGGATATACAGCATGAACTATACACATATGCCAAAAGGAATAGGAATGGTTAAGCGGACTCCATTCGCTTCGATACCGAATAAATTCATCGGTATTGGTAAGATTGTTAAAAAACAAACAAAAGTAGAGTGCCCTACATTAACCCAAGACGAACAAGAAATTATTGAAAACAAGTTATTATGTTCATTTCTTTCTGAAGAGAAGATATTGATTACTTATTATAGAGATGGTCATTTGCTTACTAGATCTGTGACTGTAACTGACATAAATCCGATAAAGAATTTAATAACTTGCACTGATGCATCTTATAACAGAATTTTCCTTAAATTTATAGATATAATTGATTTGAGATAAAAACATACAATTTTTCAAATATATCCGGGAATAAAAATGAAAGAATCTTGTATTCTAGGTTAAATACAGATAGAGAAAAATTGTAAGTTCTTGTGAGAGTTAGCAAGATAAAGGCTGTTTGTTTATGTTTTGGACTGTCTGTTATGGTTATCGAATTTACAAATACAAAAGAGGAACAGAACTTAATAGAGAAAGCTAAGGAATCATTTAGATAATAGTTAAAGCCGCCCAATTAAGGACGGCTTCAACTATTACTTCACTTTGATATATTCGTAAAACCATTTACCTTCAGGTCGAGTATCCATCCACCAAGTAATTTTATCTAATTCTGTATTAGGTAAAACTTCGGTTTCGATATTGCATAACCCTGTAAATGGATCAGTAATAATTCTACCTTTCGTTCCTCGTTCAACCATAGCTTGAATCGCTTCGTATAGCAAATTAGTACCAAATCCGCCAGACTTAACGTATTGATAACCACCGTTAGAAACAGATTGTTCTAAGTGTTTCTCTCCTGTATACCAATCTAATGTTTTGTCACCTTGCAATAAATTAATATCCACTTTCCCAATACCATCAATATAACCATTATCGGTATATTGCCAGATATCACAAGGATAAGAGGGTTTCTTTTGTGGACGGCCATCATTTGTTCCATAGCGCGGTAACCAAATAAAATCAGCTTGTACACTTTGTAAATTATAGTCACCGTACATGTGATGAGCTACATAAAATCCTACTTTCCAACCTGCAGCTTTACATGTATCAATGAAAGCTGGTGATGCTTTTGCTAAATCATTAAGGTTACCTTTGCTTTTCATTGACTTTATTATATCGTCTTCCACAATTGCATCAGCTACTGATACAAAACATCCATAAGCATATGCCGCATGTGGAATACCGTATTGCTCTAGTTTCGATACATGCTCATTATATAAATGATCTACTAATTTCGAACCGTATTGTACACGACAAATAGCTAATTCAATTTGCGGTGCTGCTACATCCCAATTAATATTATCATTCCATTTTGAAATATCTACAATGTGTCCCATTATTGAACATCTCCTTTTTCATTTTGATCAGCGTCATCTCCATGACTTGTCCAAATGCCTAGTGCAATACCAAATAAATAAACAGCTTGCTGCACCTTTTCTAAATTACCTTCAAATCCAGTTACCCCGAACACTGATAAAATCAATCCAAGACATGAAAAGAGCGCAACCCATGTTTTCCAATTGCGCAAACGTTTTAAAATATTTTCTTTTGTAAGTGGCATCTTTAATTTGCCTCCTTTTCTAAAGTATCCAATCTTTTATGAGCTTGTTTAGAACTTTCTTCTACCCTTGTAATACGTTCACCAAGTACAATCATCTGTTTTTCATTCGCCTTTATATCAATACGAATATCATCAACGCCTTTGCTGATGTACTCTAATTTCGCGTTCGTTTCTGCACTTTGTTGGCCATCCAATTTAATGGACCTTGTTTTATTTAATGAATACCCAAAATAACTAATTGCAAGAGATAGCAATGCAATTAATAAACCAAGTTCAATTGTCATTTTTTCGCTCCTTTCAAAATAAAAAAGCCTACATTTCGCACGCTTTGAAGATGCTTATTCTGCTGGTTGATATGTTACACCAGTAATCAATTCATATTGCTCCAGCGTAATTTTCCCTCTTCTTACAAATACCGCTACATCTTCATTTGATAGGAAGAAACTCGTTATAACTCCTCCTTATGGTAATTCTTCTTGTAAATCCATTCATTTAAATGTATAATTATATAAAAATTTGAATCGAGGTGAAAATCATGAGAATTTTTAGTTCATTATTGATCTCTACTATCTGTTCAACAATCCTTTTAGTTTGGAATTCCCTTTCTTTCTATACTGGATTCACAACAGGACATACATACTACTGGGTTAACGGTATCATAGCCTTGATTTTCCTTCTATTCTTTGTCTTAAATATGCGAGATATCATAAAGAAAAACTACAGAACATCAGGACAATAGGAGTTGATACATATGTGGGAAAGATTTAAAAACTATAAATATTCCTCAAAAGAATTAAAGTTCATGCTTTGGTTATTTGGTATTACTTGTTTTGTACACTCAGTCGATTTCTTTGGCGGACTATTTTCTTCCGAGTTCCTTTGGTTTAAAGGGCTTTGTGCTATAGGAGCATTGTTAGCTTTTATGGATGTTAAGCGACAAATCAATAGGTACAAGATAGCGTTGTAAAAGGAGCCATTGTAGGTTCCTTTTTCTATGCAAAATAAAAAAGCAGCTGTTAAGCTACTTTGAATTCTTCTTATCCCCAAATGAAATGATATATATATTCTCCCGTTACACGTTCATTAATTCCAGCAATCCTAGCGAATCTCATTAAGTCCGCCCCTTGAAGAAAATACACCGAAATCGTAACTGGTACTTGTGACCACATGAATTGATACAGCTCATTCACTCTCTGATTCGTCGAAACGATTAAATCATTTACAGGTCCATGATTCCATGCAGAGGTTTGAACTGAAGTGAACGGAAGGTCTTTCCCATTAACCACTATTCTTGCCACACTTTGAGTTATGTCCACAACAATCCCCTCCACCATTACAAAAATCATCCTGTTTCTATACTCATATTCTTGATTGAAATTAAATGTTTAAGGCAAACCCCTATTTTTATTTCGACTCAGATACAATTTATTTTATAAAATAAAAAGCAGCGGATTCGCTACTTTAATTCTTCTTTATTCGCTTCTATTTCTTCTTCATTAAATGATTTTTGTACATCTCTTTTTAAATCCAATCCCTTATAAACAAGTTCCTTAAACTCTTTCATAAATAATGAATCCACTAATGGATCATTCACCACTTCCCATAACCCTATCAGTTCTGTATATTTAGGCGTTCCCATGAAATATTCATGTGATTTTACAGCTTCAAAGTGTCTATGAAATTCCCAATGACATTCTTCACATAGAGGAATAAGGTTATCATAATCATTTGTCCCACCTGTTTTTAACGGGATTTTATGATGCAGATGAACATCTGTTTTTGAAAAGCATTTTTCGCACATTTTAGGTTTCTTAGTCCGCTTCCAGTATTGCTTACTTATATTTCGGAATTTCTGCCGAAGCTGTTCATATTCCTCCATCATAATTCCTCCCCTTTTAATTCTTTCGCTTTCGCATAAATAGTAGAACGCGGAACACCTGTCATTTTTGAAATATCATTTACACTCAAACCATTTTCCTTCCTATTTAAAAATAAGTTCATGGCTTGTTTAACTTGCTTTTCATCCTGCCCTTTACGTCCCATATGTTTACCCATCGCTTTAGCCCTTTCTCGACCTTCAGCTGTTCTTTCATTGATTAAATCTCTTTCAAACTCAGCAATAGCCCCTAACATAGTAAACATCAATTTACCTGCAGGTGTTGAAAAATCAATTTGTTCTTTAAGAAACACCACCGCTATTCCTCGATCAGCTAATTGATTTACAATCTTATGCAAATCAAATATTGATCTGGCCAAACGATCTATTTTACAAACAACAAATTTATCTCCTTCTCTCATATACTCTAGTGCCTTTTGCAATTCTTCCCGATCACTATTAGCTCCACTGTACTTTTCAGAATATATTTTGTCACATCTATATTCTGTTAACCTTTCAATTTGTGCATCTAAGTTTTGATCTTTTTTACTTACCCTTGCATAACCAACGATAGCCATCCAAATCACCTCAAAATAGTCTAAAAGTCTTAAGAATTATATACTTTTATTTTAGACTATCTTTTAGACATTAACAACTATCTGTTTACAAAGTTTTTACCCTATAAATTTTAATTGTACAAAAGGGTCAACTTTTAGACAGAAGAACCGGACATTCTTCACCTCTATTTTCGTTCGTTGTGTTCGTTTGTTTTGTTAGACCTTAAACCGAATCGCAACTATATTCTTCATATTTAGTAAGTAGCAATTTAGAAAACCTATAAATAAAAAAAAGAGTGCTGTAAAGAAGCACACTCATTCAAAGGACTTTACCAATCCTTACGCTTATCACAATCACAGTCACGATCATGATTACGTCTGCGACGACATTCATCACAATCACAGTCGCGGTCACGTCTACAACGACGGTCATCACAATCTCTATGTCTGCGTCTGCAAAACATTAAATCATCCCAAAATCTATTACAATCTCTGCAATGTCTGAAATTACAATTACATCCCATAAATATGATTACCTCCTCTTAACAATAGAATTCCTCATATTCTATGATTAAAAGTTAAAAACAGCTTGTTTATTAGTCTACTTTCTGCATTTTAAAGTAATAATATTATTATCTAATCTTCAAATTGCAAGTCTATTTCACCCCTTATCATCTCTTAACAACAAACAAGACGCCAGCCAGATTACGGCAGCGCCTACGATAATTGCTATACACTTAATCAAACACATTTATCCTCACATTATTTATTTCTTTGCTTCCATACCCCATTCTCTTTACGATAAGTATCCTTTCCATTCATGGAGTCAGCTGTATTACCAGGCATGCTATATCTTTTATTCTTTTTCTTAGCCTTCTTCTTCAGCCTTTTCTCTTCTTGAACAGCTTGCAAATCCGCCTTCCATTGTTTCAACAAATCCTTTTCACTTCGCATCGAATTTGTACCCCTTGGATTAAGATGTGAACCAAACAACTAGATTCTACCAATTTATATAGATATCCTTTAATCCAAGTGTTAATTTTATACAAAATAAAAGAGCACCCATAATCGATAGGTGCTCAAATATATGAAGTGGGGCAACCCCATACTCCAATATATGCTTGTCCTTATTAAAAGGTGCAAAATAAAAAGAGTACCCGTCATTAGGTACCCTTCAACAAATAAGTATGGCGCCCCAAGTTTCACCTCATATGATAACTCGTCCCACGAATTCATCATATGCTTGTCTTATTAGAATGTTCACTGGTTTAATGTGTAATTTATATATAACAAAGAAAAAAGCACCCATTTTGGATGCTTAATGTATACTAATATTAATATTGAATAGCTCTATTGATAGACTTTCTAGAACAATGAATATACTAGCTGAAGCTGATCTATATCCAATATTATTTCCTGTAACATTAATAGTAATCTCCGCTAAATGGGTTTGCACATCATCTTTTTCAAAAATTTTATCTTCAACCTTTTCAATTATTGCTACATTATCTACTTCTTTAAAAGTTTTCAGCAATTTTGTTTCTAATAAAGTAAAATCAAAATTTTCATCTTTAACTACATCAAATTTAATCTTCATTTATCTTTCCCCATTTTTAACCAGTTAATATATTGACATCAGTATAATTATATATACTTTTATTACATAATTCAAAAGTTATGTTTTATAAAACTCCCCATAGTTCACATATTTAATAGAGAGAAATAAAAAAACAAATGGCAAAAATTCCTCTTCAAAGGTCAAGATAACTCTCAACCTTCTCCAAGTCACCGCAACACTATATATTAGCTACACGCTTCACATTTGGTTAGTTCGGTGACTGGGAGAAGACTAAGAATCTTCTCGTTTATACTCCGTAGAGTCGGCTCAATACTTCGGCTACTTAATGTCATTTTCACCTTTGCAGACCAATATCGAATTATAAAGGATTAATATCAAGACGTATATATTTCTTCCGACGCCTTGTCTGAACCAATACACTAGAGGGACGGAAGGGGAATGTTTCCGCTGTATTGGCTCAAACAAAGAGCGAAAGCTCTCTGCTCTCATTTTGGTCATTAATAAGAATTGTGAGTAATTACTAATGAACGAGATTACGCATACATTTTTAGAATTTTAGAACGCAAGTGTCACTCAATCATGAGCAACCACCCCCATTCCATTTTCAAGAAACGACATATTAGAGAAATAGACTTATATTTATTATCAACCCAGAGGACGCATCCCGAGCTGAATGATAAATATAAATAATTTCGGGAAGCTCTTATTCCCTCTAGCCTCCGCGTCACCGAGTAACGTTATTATAATGGGAACGCTATCCCCAAAACGTATTCTCTTTTCAAAGAACTGTTTATGGAAATAGCTTATAATTTTCACGTTTTTATTTAGTCCCCCAAAAAGTTCGCATTTTGTTCGCGGTTTTTAGATTATCCCTAATGCTGTAGCAATCAATTTAACCGCACTCTGCTTCTTCTCATAGAAATATGTCTTCTTGAGTAGTAGATCATGATAAACGTCTGAATCCTTTACTCTCTCGTTTGTCAGAAACTTACGCTCAACGATTTTACGCTCGTCTTCATCTAATAAGTTGTTAAGCGCCTTCTCTACCTGCTGCACCTTCCAGTTACTTGTATTCCTTGAATCACGTAACTCAGGGAATAAACTGATTCCTTCCTGCTCCACTTCATTACTGAATCGCATCTTGAGTGCTCTGTATTCCTTTAATACGCTCCCTACTTCCTTTTGTACTTTCTTATCATCGATAGCTGGTAATAAAGTTAATTGTCTCTCCATGAAGGAATCCCCCTATTTCTGAATTTGTAATTTTAACATCACATAAGGTACGTGAAATTTTAATATCTCATTGTTGAATAAGGGAACGACGGTTAGTAAGTAGCCCCACCATCTACTCTCCATCGTTCCGCTATCCATTAAGCCTTTAATAATTTACGTTTCTTGTTGTTCATTTTCTCTTTCGCTGCTTCAATGTCATTCGCTACCTTTTTATGGTCCTGATCAAATTGAATCATGCTATCTATTACCGGTGTGAATCCTTGCTCATCAATGTATTGTAAGTAATCAACTGGCGCTCTTTCTGTCTGATCTGCCAGGTACCCGTAAATATCAAAGTCTGCTCTCGGTATCGACTTCTTACCTTTTGGCTGCTGCGACATCCTTACATAAGCTTGAATGACTGATAGTGGTACCAGAAATACTGACTTGTCCTTGCTAAATCCAATAAGGAAGAAACAAATCGCTCCCATCTTCTCTGCTTTCTCTAGATAATCCAATTGGTGCCGCGCAATGTTTTTTAAATCAAATCTATTTATCTCATTTGTAGACTTCGCCTCAAACGCTATAGCTCGTCCTTTATACACGCCGTCATAGTCTACTGTACTTTTAGATTCGTAATAACCATCTTTCACACGGCCATAAACCATCTTTAATACCTTTACAGGAGTCGGACGCTTGTTTATAAGCGCCACTCTCCCTCTTTGATACATTTCATTCGATAGATTGATAAGCTTTTCAAAAGCCATTCCACGGTTACCTTGTCCCATTTTTATTCCTCCATTTCTTTCTTGCAGCCTTCAAGAAAATCAATAACTTCCTGAACATGCTCCCTTGTTGTCATACTTTCCATTACGTATCCTGCATCGTTATAAACATTAACCTTATTTCCTGTAAACTCCATTCCGCACATTCCGTCTGCACCTAATAGCTTTACTTTATCTTCCACTCTGCCAACCTCGCTTTCTATTAAAATGATTATTTTGTTTAGTTTTCTTTCCAACTCTCACCCTTACGAAAATGAATATTCCATGCTTGTTGTCGTGTAAAACCTATATCTTGCAGCTCTTTTATATTTTGGGGCTCTTCAAATGTGCAAGGAACACTTATTTCTCTACTAAAATCAAAACCAGATTCAACTGTTTCATCAGAAGAAATATCGATTTCTTGAATACCACCCTGTATTTCCACACTTTCTCCTTCAGCTGTTTGTATAAAGTATTTAACACCTTCTAAATTCAGGCCCATATCCATTCCCCTTTTCTACAAAATGAAATTTTTATAATCATAATTAGATAAAAACAACATAAATTTTAATGAGACTGGGTATTTATTAGCGGTTAGGAGCGCCTTGGTCAAGCGTTCCTTTTTTGTGTGTACAAAATAGCGTTTTTGTTAAAATTTCACTTCAATATACTTCATTTATGGTATATAATGATAATCGAAAACCAAAACTTTCATTTTAGAAAAGTCCTTACGTTTATGTGAGGGCTTTTTTACATTCAAATAAGGATGTTATTTAAATTTTACAAAACCTATCTTTACCAAAATAGGTTCAAAATTACCCATTTAGCATAATATAATCCTTTTAAACATTTTAAATTTATAATTAGTAATGGAGGCATTAAAATGGGAAGCATCCCAAAATTACCATCACAACAATCATCCCTAAAAAACCAAATTAATTCTAACAATCACCAACAAACGAATAAAAAACTAAGACGTCGTCTTTTACTAGCGCTAGCTTTTATGCTACCTATTGTTATTTCCGCCCAAATCTCCCTTTATAAGCAGGAGCAAATGATTAAGAAAAAACAAATTATACTTAATAATGAAAAACAAAAATTATCTTATTTAAAGAACGTTGGACACTATCTTGAAAATGATATTAAAACTTTAACAGAGAGTGAAGAAGGTATTTTACAGTTCGGAAGAAAGTTGTATGGGTTTTCCAAGGCTGATGAAACTATATTTCTAATAGCTAAATAGCTTTTCGATATATAAGCAATTATCATTAATCAATGAGCAATTTAATGATAATCGCTTATTATCAACATCCCATTAAATAACTATTTTGTTAAGATTTTAAGTATCCAATTTCCTTTTTCGAATAATCTTTTTTATATCGCACATACTATCTCTAAGCCGACCTTTCCCCGGCTGCACTCTTTCAAAACGGAAAGCGCTCCTCCGTGCCGTGCAAGAACATGGCGGGCAACTTAATCAGTTGCCTGCTGTTTTTGTGTATAATCGTAAAAATTCTTGTGCAGTTGCGATAGGTAAGACTTTGAAGTTATCTCCATCTTTTCCCCCGCTTAACACTGTACGTGCTACTTTCATCGCATACAGCGCCCCATCTTATTCTGCTATACTAAAGCAACTAGATTACAAACAATGTTGTACTCACCAACGTATTAATTCCCCTTTCTTACGAAAAGTCCCATCATCTTACTCGATCCTGTGAGTTACATCTAGTTAATTTAGTTTTCAAAGAACAAGACTAGGGACTATCCCTCCACATTCGTTACATGTTTCGTCGGTACTGTTTCCCTACCTTCACAAGAATGAAGCAATTTCGGTTCGTTAGAACCTTATATGCATCTGTCCGCTAGTAGGCGTTGGTGACAGTTTCTTGCTTACCACGTTCCGATTGACCTAGCTATACATATATCCTTAGGTGCTTGCTGTAAGCCTGTTATCTTTACATCATCATCGTTAGATGTTCCGAATTTCATATCCTTTAATCTTACTTTTCGGTAGATAACATCGTCATTGACGACATACATATTTCTTATGTATTAATAATTTAGACCCGTATATTCGCAAGTTCGCCAGTCCGTTATTTTAGACATTCTCATCATAGATGTTTTGTAGCATCCCGACCTATCCATTACCATATGATTTCTCACTTAGGTTTTGTTCAGCCGACTTCACCTAGCTTCATACAATTTGTGACTACTATCACGCCTTGCATGTAGGAGTATTAGATAAGTAGTTTCAGCTCAACCTGACAGCTTTCATTCCTACTTTCAGTCAATCAGTTGTTGTTATCAAATTGATGACCCTCCCATTTCGTGTTTACACACTTATAAGGAAACGTGTCGCGCAAAGGATTATTTTGTTAAAATTCTGGATAAATATTAATATTCTTCATAAAGGAGGTTTACTGATGAAAATGATTTTTTTAGTTATTTTCATAACAATTTCCCTTGTAATAATTTTGTATTTTGTTGGTATGTCACTCTTTTGAAATCAACCCTAAATTAAAATAAAACTATTTAAAACATCCTCCGTTTAATTATCAATTATTCCGTCAATACTGTAGATAGGCTGTTAGCCAAAATTCATTTAAAGTAGTTTTCTCTGTATCTCCTTGCAGGGAGCAGTTAGCTTTTGCTAGCTGCTCTTATTTTCTGCAATTGGTTACATTTACCTGATGTTTTTAACGTAATATTACGTTAAAATTTAAAAGAATAAAATATATTGAGCTGTTATACCATTACCCTAGGAAACTAGGTTTTTTTTTTCTACAAAATGAAATTTTTATTAAGAGTTTATAATCTCTCTGATTTTTTTAATCTTATCTGCGTTAACGTCTCCTAAAGCTTTCATATCAATTACTACACTAGAATGTCGCGCTCCATTCAATAAATCTACGCAACATACATGTTGTTCTTTTTCATCACTGGCCTTTAATTGAATGCCTTGAAATGAGGCATCACATATATCCCTTAAATATGATTTCGTTTCAAATAGCTCATTCCAATGTTCATTCAAATACATTTTCATAAAGCTTTCGATATCTTCACCACAAGATACCTCGATCTCTTCAATAAATGAATCGTCCATTGTAAAAACGTTAAAGATCATCCAAGCTGTAATATTGTTTAATTTCACGCTGTTTTCTTTCATCATTAATCCTCCTCAAGTTCCGTAACAGTTATATAATTTCTAGCATTCTTTCGATTCGATATTCTCCTTTGATACGCTGGTCTTGTATAAAAACGAACTGTTGCAGGAAGTACGCCCATATAATCAGCGCATTCCTTTATGGTCCCGATACATAGCAATGATTCACCTTTATAAACGACGTACTCCTTTAAGTTCATTGTTCATTCTCCTTTTCTAATAAAATAGCGTTTTTGTTTAGTTTCACTCTAAAAGTAAAATTTTCATTTTTTCATTCAACCGAGTTCATAACATATTCTTTTCCTCTGATAAAATAATGATTAGGTGCCCCATGCGCATTTTATTCACTGGAAATAATACCTTTCACGTACTTACGTATTAGAAACTTCATTTCTGCTTCTTCTGCAATAGCAATTTTGTTCACTTTTTTGATACATTTATGAAACATTCATATATTATCTTTAATATGTTCTATTCTTTTTAAAGAACCATGTGAGAATACCAAAACAAGAAGCCCTAGAGCCCTAACTCTAGGGCTTCTTGTTTTTAAATAACTATTTTGTTAAAAACTCTCTTTTTTCGTTTTCTTACATTTCAAAATACAAATGTAGTAAAATATAAGAACACTATAATTTAAGGAGGTGCGAAAACTTCAAAATAATTGCAGGTAATCTCTAAATCTTGGACATACTGATACTATTACTCTAAAAAAGGGGCATGATCAGTATGGAAAAGCGAAATTTATTCAAGTGGAAACATTATCATCATGATATTATTTTGCAAACAGCAAGATGGTACCTACGGTACAACTTGAGCTTTCGTGATTTGGTGGAAATGATGGAGGAACGGGGCTTATTCGTTGCTCATACAACGATTATGCGTTGGGTTCATCAGTATGGTCCTGAATTAGACAAAAGAATCCGTCGTCATCTCAAGCAAACCAATGACTCTTGGAGAGTCGATGAAACATATATCAAAGTGAAAAGTCAATGGATGTAGCTGTATCGTGCTGTCGATTCGAAATTTACCTAAGAAAAGCAAGAAACCACAAGGCTGCTAAGCGATTCTTCAAGAAAGCTTTGCAGTCTTTTCATATTTCTGAGCCTCGTGTCGTGACAGTAGATAAGAATCCAGCTTATCCTATAGCAGTTGAAGAATTGAGAAAAGAAAAAAAGATGCCATTAGGCATCCAACTAAGGCAAGTGAAATATCTCAATAACATAGTGGAACAAGATCATCGGTTTATTAAAAAGCGGGTTCGTTCGATGTTAGGATTGAAATCCTTTCGCACAGCTACATCCATTCTTTCTGGAATAGAAGCTATGCCTATGGTGAAAAAAGGGCAACTTGTTTTATTGGACAAGTGAAGTTCATCCATCAACTATTTGGGATTGCTGCTTAAGACTAGATTTCACTAGGAAACTTTTCGCATCTTTATATCTTTCCTAAGTATTTGCACCAGAACCGTTAATAATGTTTGCACTTGAATAGATTTTGCTTTTCCATACCAATCACATCCTTCTTTAGAGTACTAGTATCAATATATCCAAGTTTAGGTGGTTACTTACAAGCGTTTTGGAGTGTTTGCACCAGAACCCATTTGTTTGACAAAATAAAAAGGAAAAACTAATTGAATAGTTTCCCCTTTTATTTTGTATTGCAGAGAATGTTATACCCTCATGCCCATCAAACTAAGCTCATGTAACGTCAATGATAAGCAAGATTGTTTCTTTTTTTCGAAAGTCTATATGTAGATGCTTTAAAGACTTTAGTTTTTTATCATCTGTTATAGTTGATATAACTAGAGTCATAATAAACCCACTGACCTGTTCCCATTCTTAACCAACCGTTCTTTTCTTCATATACTGTAACTTTTTCGCCTTTACTTGCCTTTCTAACAATAGAGTAGTTTGAACCTGCTCCACTTCGAATATTTACTCCAATACCATTGATTTCAGCCGTTCCAATTACATTTTGAACACTACCAGTTTCAATTACTAGAAGCATGTTTAGAATGAACGATGCTGTTTCACCACGGGTTGTTGTTCCTTTAGGATCGTATTGATTGTCTTCTTTACCTTTTACAATACCTAAGCCATACAATCTTTGTACGTCTTCTTTATAGTTAATTTGTTCCTTATCTACGAATGGTAAGTTTGCAACTGGCCCCCATAGACCTTTATACTGTAAAGCCCTGTTTACAATGATTGCTGATTCTTCTCTTGTAATAGGTGTGTTTGGGTCAAAAGAACCGTCTCCTCTACCTGCAATGATACCTGCACTTGCAGTTCGTTTAATACCATCTCGTAGAGTTGGGTTTGCATCATTTAAGTCTTTAAATGATGCATCTCCGGCTGGCAAGTTTAGAGACTTAGAGATTAATTGGGCAAATTCGGCTCTTGTTACTGCTCTGTTAGGTGCGAAAATTCCGTTTCCTTCCCCTACCATAATACCCCTTCTATTTAATTCTCGAATAGCTGACTCATACCCCCCCCCTGTAATATCGTCTGTTGGTTGAGAAAGGTTATTATAATTCCCCTTAACACCATTTACGAATGAATCCCATTGTCCATTGTTAATCATGTTAGCAGGACAGTTTTTACCACTCCATCTTTGGTGTTTTACGATATTATTTAACGGTACACCAGTTTCTTTCATTAAATAAGCTACAAGTTTCTTAGCATTATCTACTGCTTTACTGTAGTTACCGTCTCTGTTAACTGCGATTTCAATTGCAATAGATTGTCTATTACCTGGACCATCACCATCTCCTGCGTGCCACCCGTTTTCGTTTAATGGTAAGTGTTGATAAATCTCTTTATCGTCTACTGTAAAATGCCATGATGCAACTCGGTTTGTGTTCCCTACTGCTTGGTTATATAGGTATTGAGCATGGTTTTTAGCACCTGCTCCTACACTTGTATTATCAGTCTCATGAATTGTAATGTACTTTGGACTCATGTAGTTTTGAGGACGAATATTATCGTTACCTGCTGGAACAATCCATTCAGTGAATGGAACACCGTTTATTGTACTAGAGATGCTAGGTGATGCAGGAGATAGACTACGTTTTGTTCTGTTCGAATTGCTTGGAACAGTTAATGTACCCGTTTCTTCATGAATACCTTCTGAACGTTGAAGACTGTCTGCTTTCTTATTATCGATAGTACCTCCACCACGTCCGTCTACCCCTTCAAAACTAGCTTCAATACTTTTTAAAGCCTGTTCATCTGATGTTTGAAGTTGGTCTGTTTTACTTTGTTCCTGGACGCTTGTAGGTTGCTTATTGTTTACTGATTGTTGTTCCTCTGCAAATGATGCCAATGGTGAAGATAATACCGTTAAGCCTGCTGTTAATGCTACTACTTTTTTGTTAAATTTAATATTCATTTATAATTTGGTATATCTCACTATTTTAATAGGTATACCTTCCTCCTTGTACTTCTTTTAGTGTGAATAATAGTTTAAATAATGGTAGTTTGAATCCCCAAAATAACGACTTGATTTTTCATTTCATATAATTAACTGAAATCTATAGGTCCGCCTAGATATGTCAATATTTCAGGGTTATAACACAACACTAGGGTTCCCCCATAACTAAGACCAATGAAAAGAGAATCCAACACAGATCTCTCTTCATAATTGTTTAAATTGATATTGGGGAGTGTTTCAAACAAATATCGAAGAGAATGATAAGGACTTAAATTGTTCTCTTTTGCAGTTTCAACCACACTATACATGATGGCACTCCCTCTAGTACCTTCGTAAAAATATAGTTTAAATAACATAAATAACCTTTAATATACAAAACTATAACATTTACTTTATATCCCGTTTGATTTCTATGAAATTCAAAAACCTTTCAAAAATCCTGATTACAAATAAAAAGGGACTTCAAAACACAGAAGCCATTTTTTGTGTTGGTTTGGAATAAAGCTTGATCAAAACTCAGGGGTTTTACCGTGACAGCTTTATCTAATGACGCAAAACGGTGCAACTTTTTTTGCAAACAGTTAAATTTTATTCAAAATAGTACGACCTTATTTCACAGCAAAAACCATGTCATGTATCTTAGTACTTTGGAACTTCTAATATACTCTTTTTCTTCCCATCATATACTATAGCTGTTTTTGCTTTTATATTCTCATTGTCATATGTGAAATCTTGGTTTGAGAAATTCACAATCACTTTCATGTCATTTCCAAATGTCGTACTTTGAACTTGCCGATCTTCAGACAATACTTCAAAATTAGTCATTGGTTTTGTTACGGCTTTCTCATGAAATGGAGACCATACTTTCAAATAAGAGGTAATGATGGATTTACTTTTCTCCCATTCATTTTTATCAATATGATATAAAGGTGGTACATTATACAACATTTCAGATAACATTCTATTTCCTATCTCATCCTTAATTCTAAAACTTCCCCATGACCATTGGTGAGTCGTAATAATTGAATCATTATATACAAGTTTATATAACGGAATTGAATATACAGGATTATTATAAATATTTTTATAAATAGGCTTAATAGGTATGGTTTTTCCATTCAGTTCTGGAATAGCACCATCTGGTGAAGTGGATTTATATCCGCCTACATAATATGGGTTCTTTTTATCTCTCATATCAGAGTCGGGCCAAATCCCAGGCGTTTCTATTCCATGCGCAAAGGCAATTATATTACTAGCAAAGTCATTCCCACCTTCTGATCCGACTACCATATGTTTTTCTTCGCTAATATATTTCATTCTTTGCAGTCTTGCTTTTACATCTTGCTCCTGAGTAGTAATGTGATTTGGAGAATAATCATCATAAATTTCACCTGTAGCATCACAATCGACAAACCAAGAATTAAACGGTATATTATTTTGTAAAATATCACCTACACGTTCTTGCACACTAGGTAAGGATAAAGTTGGATTTAACTTTCTTCCTTTTCCTAAGAATCCTCCTACTTTTTCTCCTTTTTCATTCGATATTGTAGCGTTTTCATATAAAGTTTTATCTTTAAAAGAAGCTGTATTCCACTCTCTACTTCCCACTTCATGAATCGAGTGGTATGAATCATAAGGACCGATTAAATACCCCATTCTATTTGCTTCTTCTACCATTTTGGGATTCATTAATCCATTAGCCCAATTAGGTAAACCTATCCATGCTTTTTTAACATTCGATTTCTTCATATCAACTAAAACATCTGTTGTTTCTTTCTGTTCCCATCTACTTACTTCATCCACTGCCTCTGTTAACTTACTCTTAATTAATCCTTTGTTCAGTGTATATAATTCTTGTTCACTTAAGTTTTGGATTCCTTTTTTCAACAATTCATCCATTCCAGTATCTGGATTACTGAAAATATCTTTATTATAAAGTTGTTCTAATATTAATACCTGATTTATCGCATTAACTATTACTTTTTGCTGGCTTTTATCGATAGCTTTTTGATTCTTTATATCTTGCATAACAGTTTCAAAATCTTTTGAGCCATCTTCCGTATTTTCTTGTAACAACTGTGCCATCCAATTTGTAAATGGCTCATCCATTTTTTGTGTGAATTTATCCCACTTGATATTTTCTACTGAAATCCCACTGTGGTCCCAAAAATAAATATGAGGAGCACCATATAATTTTTTAATGTTCGGATTTGTTTTTGCTTTTTCTTCTAGTGTCTTAAATTCTCCCTGTTCTTTTATATAATTTTTATAAATATTTGCCATCGAGACAGGGTTTTTATCAGTTAGATACAATCTGAATCCATATTCTTTATTCTTATTAATAGAAGGATATTGATGTGTAAAACTAAACTGTATATCGGAATCAGCAGTGAAATGAATATTATCGTTATACATTTTTTCAGCTATATACATAATGGAATAATTAGATTTATTCAATGCAAAGAATCTCATAGAAAAACTTTCTATGAATGACATCTCTTGATCTTTTAAATATTCTTTCCAGTTTGGATCATTGCTAGGTATATTTTTTCCTTCCCATAATGGTAACGTATAGCTGTCCGCACTTACTTTAGGCCATGTAAATTCATTAGCTCCTTCAGACTTAGTAGATTTTAACTTAATATTTAAATAAGACTCTTTCTTTTCAATCTTCACATCTATTTGGTCATCTGGATAACTCCATGATATACAATCATCTTTTTTTATTAGATTTGTTATTTTTTTCTTCGATAGTGGTAAGGAAGCACTTTCTCTTACACCATCTTTTTCCACAAAAATTTCACCCGTTTCAGGATTCACATCAAAAGTGAAATTTTTGTATTGAGAAACCACGCTTTGTCCCTTTGTTGTAAAATCCTTTTGTTGCGCATAACTCAGGGATGGTAATGTAAGACACATTGAACTCATCAAAATTGGAATGACTAGCTTGTTCATTTTTTTATTCATACTTATAAACCTCCTTTTTTGTATTTCTATCCTACAAATACATTGTGACAGGAATGTGACAAAATGGTGAGTGGCTCAAAAAAAACGAATTCTTGCCGTGCCCCTATTTGAAATTGTCACATTTCTGTAACAACAGTGATTTATTTTATAATAGGAAACTATCATGGAAAGAAGGGGAATTTATGAAAAAATCATACCGATAGTCGCATTAATAGGCATGATGAGCTTAGGGATACAAGAAATGAATGTGAAAGCTGAGACATACAAAAGTGCAGGTTCCAAAATGGATTTTTGGAATTCTAAAAGAGGTACCGCCAGCATTTCGGAAAAAATCCACGCTAAGCAAGCCACGATAAAAAGAGCCAATTTTACCCTATCAAGAGTAAAGTTAGCTCTTTTATTAATCCACGTATTTTACCTAGAAATTTTATCTGTTCTGTCGCCTAATATTTCAATAAATTCGCTGTACTCCTATTCATATAATATCTTTTATTGTAAATCTTCGAACTCCCACAAAAGTAAATATGGTTCTGGTGCAAATACTTAGG
>NZ_NADT01000071.1:0-3030 GCF_003264205.1 Bacillus sp. SRB_8
AAACTATGAAGGTATATTCCTTCAAAACTAGATAACATTTGCTTCATATTATATGGTTAAGTCCTCGATCTATTAGTATTCGTCAGCTCCACATGTCACCATGCTTCCACCTCGAACCTATCAACCTGATCATCTTTCAGGGATCTTACTAGCTTACGCTATGGGAAATCTCATCTTGAGGGGGGCTTCATGCTTAGATGCTTTCAGCACTTATCCCTTCCGCACATAGCTACCCAGCTATGCCCTTGGCAGAACAACTGGTACACCAGCGGTGCGTCCATCCCGGTCCTCTCGTACTAAGGACAGCTCCTCTCAAATTTCCTGCGCCCACGACGGATAGGGACCGAACTGTCTCACGACGTTCTGAACCCAGCTCGCGTACCGCTTTAATGGGCGAACAGCCCAACCCTTGGGACCGACTACAGCCCCAGGATGCGATGAGCCGACATCGAGGTGCCAAACCTCCCCGTCGATGTGGACTCTTGGGGGAGATAAGCCTGTTATCCCCGGGGTAGCTTTTATCCGTTGAGCGATGGCCCTTCCATGCGGAACCACCGGATCACTAAGCCCGACTTTCGTCCCTGCTCGACTTGTAGGTCTCGCAGTCAAGCTCCCTTATGCCTTTGCACTCTACGAATGATTTCCAACCATTCTGAGGGAACCTTTGGGCGCCTCCGTTACACTTTAGGAGGCGACCGCCCCAGTCAAACTGCCCACCTGACACTGTCTCCCGGGTCGATGAGACCCGTAGGTTAGAATTTCAATACAGTCAGGGCGGTATCCCACCAGCGCCTCCACCGAAGCTAGCGCTCCGGTTTCAATGGCTCCCGCCTATCCTGTACAAACTGTACCAAAATTCAATATCAGGCTACAGTAAAGCTCCACGGGGTCTTTCCGTCCTGTCGCGGGTAACCTGCATCTTCACAGGTACTATAATTTCACCGAGTCTCTGGTTGAGACAGTGCCCAAATCGTTACACCTTTCGTGCGGGTCGGAACTTACCCGACAAGGAATTTCGCTACCTTAGGACCGTTATAGTTACGGCCGCCGTTTACTGGGGCTTCAGTTCAGAGCTTCGCTTACGCTAACCCCTCTCCTTAACCTTCCAGCACCGGGCAGGTGTCAGCCCCTATACTTCGCCTTACGGCTTCGCAGAGACCTGTGTTTTTGCTAAACAGTCGCTTGGGCCTATTCACTGCGGCTTTCCGTTAAGAAAGCACCCCTTCTCCCGAAGTTACGGGGTCATTTTGCCGAGTTCCTTAACCAGAGTTCTCTCGCACACCTTAGGATTCTCTCCTCGCCTACCTGTGTCGGTTTGCGGTACAGGCACCTTTTATCTCGCTAGAAGCTTTTCTTGGCAGCGGGGAATCAAAGACTTCGCTCCATAAGGAGCTTCCCCATCACAGCTCAGCCTTCACGATAAGCGGATTTGCCTACTTATCAGCCTAACTGCTTGGACGTGCACAACCAATCGCACGCTTCTTCTATCCTTCTGCGTCCCTCCATTGCTCAAACGATAAAGAGGTGGTACAGGAATATCAACCTGTTGTCCATCGCCTACGCCTGTCGGCCTCGGCTTAGGTCCTGACTAACCCTGAGCGGACGAGCCTTCCTCAGGAAACCTTAGGCATTCGGTGGACGGGATTCTCACCCGTCTTTCGCTACTCATACCGGCATTCTCACTTCTAAGCGCTCCACCAGTCCTTCCGGTCTGACTTCACTGCACTTAGAACGCTCCCCTACCACTGATACCATTGGTATCAATTCGCAGCTTCGGTGGTGTATTTAGCCCCGGTACATTTTCGGCGCAGAGTCACTCGACTAGTGAGCTATTACGCACTCTTTAAATGGTGGCTGCTTCTGAGCCAACATCCTAGTTGTCTAAGCAACTCCACATCCTTTTCCACTTAATACACACTTTGGGACCTTAGCTGGCGATCTGGGCTGTTTCCCTCTTGACTACGGATCTTATCACTCGCAGTCTGACTCCTAAGGATAAGTCATTGGCATTCGGAGTTTGACTGAATTCGGTAATCCGATGAGGACCCCTAGTTCAATCAGTGCTCTACCTCCAAGACTCTTACACTTAAGGCTAGCCCTAAAGCTATTTCGGGGAGAACCAGCTATCTCCAGGTTCGATTGGAATTTCTCCGCTACCCACACCTCATCCCCGCACTTTTCAACGTGCGTGGGTTCGGGCCTCCATTCAGTGTTACCTGAACTTCACCCTGGACATGGGTAGATCACCTGGTTTCGGGTCTACGACCACGTACTAAACGCCCTATTCAGACTCGCTTTCGCTGCGGCTCCGCCTCTTCAGCTTAACCTCGCACGGGATCGTAACTCGCCGGTTCATTCTACAAAAGGCACGCCATCACCCATTAACGGGCTCTGACTATTTGTAGGCACACGGTTTCAGGATCTCTTTCACTCCCCTTCCGGGGTGCTTTTCACCTTTCCCTCACGGTACTGGTTCACTATCGATCACTAGGGAGTATTTAGCCTTGGGAGATGGTCCTCCCAGATTCCGACGGAATTTCACGTGTTCCGCCGTACTCAGGATACATTCAAGAGAGAACGAAGTTTCGACTACGGGGTTATTACCCTCTGTGACGGACCTTTCCAGGTCGCTTCGTCTACCTCGTTCCTTTGTAACTCCGTATAGAATGTCCTACAACCCCAAGAGGCAAGCCTCTTGGTTTGGGCTAGATTCCGTTTCGCTCGCCGCTACTCAGGAAATCGCATTTGCTTTCTCTTCCTCCAGGTACTTAGATGTTTCAGTTCCCTGGGTCTGTCTTCCATACCCTATGTATTCAGGTAAGGATACCATACCATTACGTATAGTGGGTTTCCCCATTCGGAAATCTTCGGATCAAAGCTTACTTACAGCTCCCCGAAGCATATCGGCGTTAGTCCCGTCCTTCATCGACTCCTAGTGTCAAGGCATCCACCGTGCGCCCTTTCTAACTTAACCAAACTAAAATTAAAAAAATATGAGCTACACTGTTATCTAGTTTTCAAAGAACATAC
>NZ_NADT01000072.1:0-16905 GCF_003264205.1 Bacillus sp. SRB_8
ATGATGAAAAAAGGACAAACCTTTCAAGGGGGGATGATATTATCCCCTTAAGGTAGACAGTGTAAAAAGACCATGAATACACATGGATGTTACACTTTTACTTGGAGGGGATTTTATTATGGTTAAAAAAGGGGATAAATTTCAAACTTATTCAGATAAATTAAAGATACAAGTTGTAAAAAGTTATTTAAATGGTGAGGGTAGCCAATCAGCTATAGCGAAAAAATATAAGCTTAGAAGTAGAACACAGTTAATGAATTGGGTCCGGAAATATCAAGAAACAGGTGATATTTCAGACTTGCGGGGGCAAAATGGTGGTAATAACGGCTTAAAAAACCTCTTAAAAGGTCGTCCTCGTACGAAGTTCGATAGTATGGAAGAAGAATTGGAATACTACAAGGCGCAAGTGGCTTACTTAAAAAAGCAGTATCCAAATCTATAGGAGCTGTTCTTGCTCAAACGGCTAAGTACGAGATTATTGAAGAACTACGTTCTCGGTACAAAGTAACCTGGCTTGTCGTCATTGCGCAGTTAAATCGCTCTAGCTACTATAAGTGGCGTTCAACATGTAGTCAAAGGCAATTACGCCTTTCAAAGGATAATACATTGCATGAACAGATTCAAGCAATTCACATAAAACACAAGGAATACGGTTATCCTCGCATGACAATCGCCTTACGAGAGGCTGGATTTTTCGTGAACCACAAAAAAGTATATAGACTTATGCGAGAGCTTCACATTCAATCGATTATCCGTAAAAAGCGACGCTTTTTCAAAGGGAAATCCTCAAAGATTTTCCCAAATGTAGTAGAACGACAATTCCAAAACCGCAAACAAAATGAGGTACTTGTCACAGATATCACTTATTTGCCATTCAAAGATAAATTTCTCTATTTATCGGTCGTTCAAGACCTTTACAATAATGAAATCGTTGCTTGGAAACTCTCACATCGCAATGATTTACAACTTGTTCTAAAAACATTAGATTTAGCAACACAAAAAAGAGATGTGTATGGAACCATCATCCACTCAGATCAAGGATTCCAATATACATCTCCTGCTTATTGGCGTATGCTTCAACAGCTAGGCGCCATCGGCAGCCATTCCCGCAAAGGAAACTGCCATGACAATGCTTGCATTGAATCATTCTTCTCTCATTTTAAATCTGAAATGTTTTATCTTAATGACTATCAAACAAAGGGAGAACTAATTCAAGCAATTGAAACATACATCTATCATTATAACTACAAACGATTCCAAAAACGACTCAATCATCGAGCTCCGATCGAATATCGAATTTCGATGGCTGCATAGTCTTTTTTACAGTTGTCTACTTGACGGGGATAAGTCCAAATCAGTCTGTCCAAAATCAGAAAGAGTTCGTCCACCGAGTGTTTGGACTTATAGCATAAAATACGATTCCGTTAGGAATCTACTATCATCCATGTTCTTATTCATATATTTGCACCAAAACCAAATTTCTTATATTTATAAAACAAAAATCCACTTACTTTACAACTACTTTTTGTTGCGTTTGATAGAACGTATCTATCAAACGATTATACTCACTTCTCGTAATTTCTTTGTTATACAGCTTAATTAATAACTCTTTATGTGTTTTTGAAAACGCCATTTTGTCAATGAACTTAGGATACATATAACGATTCGCTCCACTTCCGATAAATAATTAGGTTTAGTTACATCATTCTATTATCATAATATAAAGTTTTCAGGGATGCAAATATTACATTAAAATAAAGTGAGTTGATCGTAGCGTATATCGTTCTCCACTAGGTGCAATAATTGTATATCGAATCTGATAGTTGCGTTGCGAGTCACACACTCAACCATTTTTCCCTCCTAAAATTAAGAATATCGTTGTTTATTATACAATTTTACAACTCTAGGTTCGCCCCACTAATTTTTGCGATATACTTCAAGCAATCTATAACAGGATATCGAATTAAAGATTTAGATTGAGCGAACTGAATTCCTTCTTTTTCAAGCAAAGAAACGAGCTGTTCAATGCTCATTTCTTTGCGTTGTATTTTGTTGAAATGTTGTAACACAATACTTTTCCACTTATATGATGGACTATGGAAATATGCTTCTCCGTTCACTGCATGATTAAAAATACGATCCATTTTTTGTTTCCTCTTTTTTCTTCTAATTGTTTTTCCAGTGTATTCATCATCACAGCTCCTCTAAATCTGTCGATATAATTTCAACAGGTTCTTGTTGTTCATGGTGCAATAGAGTCTGAATCTGTTCCTTTAAACGGAAACCATCCTCTGGTTGGGTAAGTAAATACGACTTCAGATATACTTCACCGTTCACCGTATAATTCACATCGAAAATGTACAAATCGGTTCCTCCTGTTCCACCCTTTGTATACTTCCCATGACGTACGACTTGTCTATATGCGTATCAAATAGTAATCACCGTTAGTATTTTAAATAAAGCTGAATTAGAAAATAGTGTTCTTAAGATAAATATCTTGAGAACACTATTTTTTTAGAGCTACTATTGTCATCACTATAAAGT
The DNA here is from genome assembly GCF_003264205.1 of Bacillus sp. SRB_8. NCBI lineage: Bacteria > Bacillati > Bacillota > Bacilli > Caryophanales > Bacillaceae > Bacillus > Bacillus sp. SRB_8. The sequence continues at coordinate 2,545 of NZ_NADT01000072.1, forward strand.
AGTATACAATCTTTAAAACAAAAAGGGCTTAATCAAACATAGAAATTTCATTTTGGGGGCAACTTGTTCTGTTAGGTTGATGGGCATGTATGGTGACCCCTAATAGATAAATAAGGTGGTAAGGAAATGGATAAACAGCAGCGAGATAAAGAAGAACGAGAAAACATCATCAAAATGATACGAGATTTAAAGGCTAGAGGAGTACATAACAGCGCGGAAGCTATTGTAAAACATCATGGATACATCGTTTTAGCGGAGTTAATTAAATAGAAGAGCCCCGAGCAAAGGGATGTTGAGGGATTCGGGGCTCTCTAATATGAGTTGTACCGAGAATGAAGGGACTCGGTAAAGTTATATTATCATAATTTTCAAAAATAAAAAGTGGTAAATGTGTCCAATTGAAAAGTCCTTAGATGAGTATATCACTCTAGCTAAATAGAGAGGGGAATGGGAATTGAATAAAGATGAATTGAATCTAGAGAGTTTTGGTCAACAGCTAATAATTACTGGTCTTGCGAGATTAGTTGAGGAAGAAGATTATACGCCACATGAAGCATTTCAACTGTTAGAAACGATTAAAAGAAATACGTTCCATACGCTTTTAGAACTAAAAAAAGAGTCTAAAGCTAAATAAAAAATGAGCCATGAGTGTGAAACTCAACGGCTCATTTTTTAAGGGTAAGGTCGAATTGGCGACCTTATAAATTTATAATACCACAAATTTACAAATATAGACAAGCCTTCGCTCGTCTGAATATTCAGGAATCTAACGGTATCTCCCACCTAGCAAATGGGTTCCTGGATATTCCGATGCGCGAAGCATCAGAAAGGAGTGAGAATAATGTATCCGCTAGCTAAAAACTAGCATAATAAAAAGCCCGTACAGAAGCACAGGCCGGTTGTAACACAACGGTAATTACATTTTAACAGAATAGTTAGAAATTATCAAAACAAAATAAAAAAACGACTTACCCCTAAGACGGTTTGGATATTAAAAATGAAAAAACGCCCAGTTGGGAGACAGGGCGTTTCTCGAAAAGTCGAAAGATTAAGATGCCTTCATTATATCACATCGACTTTTCGTAGTAAATAAGGAGGAATGTGGAAATGAAAGTTTTAACAAATCAAACCTTGTATCAATGTGATCATTGCGGAAAACGCCTACTTACAAAACACGGCGCAAAAGTCCATGAAGAACAATATTGCTCAGTGGTTCTAGAAAGGAAAAAAAAGAAAAACAAGCTAAATGCAAGCACAAAAACATAGATACGCATTATGGATACATCCCTGGTGAAGCAGTTATGGAACCGCAGTATGACTATTGTGTAGATTGCGGGAAAACAATCGGATGGGGTGAAAGAGGTTCTGGTGCAAACACTTCAAAACGCTTGTAAGTAACCTCCTAAACTTGGACATACTGATACTAGTATTCTAAAAAGGATGTGATTGGTATGGAAAAGCAAAATCTATTCAAGTGGAAACATTATCAACCGGATATTATTTTATTAACCGTGAGATGGTACCTACGGTACAACCTCAGTTTTCGTGATTTAGTCGAAATGATGGAAGAACGCGGGCTATCCCTTGCCCATACAACTATCATGCGATGGGTTCATCAATATGGTCCCGAATTAGATAAGCGAGTACGACGTCATCTGAAGTCAACCAATGATTCTTGGCGAGTCGATGAGACGTATGTGAAAGTCAAAGGTCAATGGATGTACCTATATCGTGCTGTTGATTCAAAAGGAAATACAATTGATTTTCATTTAAGCAAAACAAGAGATCATAGGGCTGCAAAGCGTTTTTTCAAGAAAGCTTTGTGGTCTTTTCATGCTTCAAAGCCCCGTGTGATTACAGTAGACAAAAACCCAGCCTATCCTATAGCGTTTGAAGAGTTGAAGAAAGAGAAAAAGATGCCTGTAGGCATCCAAATAAGGCAGGTAAAATACCTGAATAACATTGTAGAGCAAGATCATCGTTTTATTAAAAAGAGAGTTCGTTCAATGTTAGGATTGAAGTCTTTTCGTACAGCTACATCTATTCTTTCAGGAATAGAAGCGATGCATATCATTAAAAAAGGCCAACTTATTTTACGGGACAAGTCTGTCCAAAATGAAATGAAGTTTATTCATCAACTATTCGGAATGGCTGCATAAGAATAGATTCCATTAGGAATCTATATACCTCTTTCAAATAAATGCAATCTTTGCACCAGAACCGCTTTAAATACAGGTATCGCAACATAGCTATCGACGTAAGTTTTTAACCTATTCTTAATGAGTTTTGTTAAAAATTTGTTATTTTTAACTTAAAAAAGGAAAGCAATATTTATTTATAGAAAATTTTTAAGGATAAAAATGAGTGTAGAAATAGAATGACTATCTATGATAAAAAAAGGGGGCACTTATGTATGCTAACAAATGATTTAGATTTCCGATTAGAACCACGTTTAAAAGAACTGTATGAACAACATAAAATAAGAGCGCAGAAGATAGACTGGGGTTATCATGAGTTTTTACCATGGGATAAGGGAATGGACTTTAAAAGAGTTCCTTGGGATGAAAGTCAAGTTACTCTTCCTTCTGGTGTAATTACAGCCATTGAAACAGCTTTATTAACAGAAGTGAATTTACCATGGTTTACAACGTATTTATCTGCGACTTTTAAAGGGTCCCTTTCTGTTATTACAGACTTTATTCATACTTGGACTTCAGAAGAGGATCAACATTCGAATTTATTGGAGACATATTTACTACTCACTCGAAGTGTGAATCCCAAACGATTACATGAATTAAGAAAGTCAGTCGTTGAGGGGGGATTTGAGCCCGATTTTCACACACCAATCGAAGCAATGACATATACGACGCTACAAGAACTTGCAACGATGGTGTTTTACAATAATGTAGCTAAGGTTGCAAGTAAGCATGATCCAGATCTTGCTACATTATTACGCCGTCTTGCAAAAGATGAAACTCTTCATTATGCGTTTTATCGAGACGTCATTCGAACACATTTGGAATTGGAACCTAATTATTGCTATCATATTGCCAATGTGATTAGGAATTTTAAAATGCCAGGTGCTGTCATGCCTGATTTTGAAAATAGAATGACTGTAATTGCAAAAGAAGCTAACTATGGGCCGCTGCAATATTTTGATCAAGTACTTGATGTAGTAGTTGATTATTGGGGGTTAAAAGACTTACGACCCATTGCACCTCTAGCTGAAAAAGCAAGAATTGAGATTTTGGAGTACCACACAAGATTGAAAAAAATACGGGATCGATTTGGTCGTTTTCAAGGGGAAACTGATCTACGTTAATGAGTAGAGGTTTCAGAATATACGCGGGGAAATTCCCCTTCCCTTTATTGGAAATCTGACACGATCCCTATTGTTTTGGTGCTGTTTTTATTTAATTTGATTTTTAAAGAAAAAGTAGTTGACACAAAAAATAATTTTATGATATTATAAAATATTTGATAAAAAATCACATATATGTTAAGGTTAAGAAGGTTACCATATATGGAGGTGGATTATATGTTTCAAATTGGCGATAACATTGTTTATCCAATGCACGGAGCAGGTATAATTGAAGCCATAGAAGAAAAAGAATTCTCAGGGAAAAAACAACAGTATTATGTCATAAAAATGTCAATCAGTAATATGCAAGTCATGATTCCTATGGGTAAAATATTAAGTTCGAGTATACGCCCAGTTACTGATCTACTTGCATTAAAACACATTATACACATTTTTCAGCATGGAGAATCAGATAGATTACTGCCGTGGAAACAAAGGTATAAAGTGAACACGGACAAAATAAAAACGGGTGAAATACAAGAAGGTGCTGAAGTTGTACGTGATTTAATGCGTATGAAGAAAGAAAAAGCACTTAATACAAGCGAAAAAAAAATGTTGGATAACGCACATGAATTTTTGATTAGTGAACTAGGATTAATTAAAGGGATCACTGAAAATCAAATAAAAAGTTTCGGTTAAGGTTCATTATAGATAATGTATTACATCCCCCGGAAATATCCTGAATTTTTCGGGAATATGATTATTATTAAAAATAAATCATTTCAAAGACATTCAACTTCTTCAACTCACTTTTAGAGTAGGAACCTCTTTTGTTATTACTTCAATCTAATCCATTTTTATTTTTACATTTCTTTTACGAACGTTCGAAGTTTCATCAAATAACTCGATTAAATAGTCACTTGATTTTTGCAATCCTGATTCACACTGGCACGGACAAGGAGCCGTAAGGATGAAAGAGAGGTAGGGCTTTCATTGTTTTAGGTAATATACTATCTAAGTCATTATTTCTAGAAGAAAAAACAATCAATCTCACCGCTATCTTTAAGAGTTTCTTACATCTATTGAGACAGTGAATAGTAATTGTTTATCTTCTTTACGTAAAATTGATAAACGAACTGGTAACACCATATGGTCAACTACAAAAAATGGTTTCCAGACCAGGAAACCATTTTAAATTTCATTTACATAACAATAGTAAATTAAGCAGTAAGAAGGAGTGCACACATGAAAAAAATGTTAACCAAAGAATTAAGTAAAGAATTAAAGAAGCGGGAAGGGGTCATTTCTATTACAGTTGAGCCTTATGAAAAAATCGAAGTTGGTGGAATTCGTGTAGATGGACCAGCTGTTATTCTAATTAATCAAGAATAGCTAAAAATAGTTGCATGCACGAAGAAAAGGATCAGCCTTTAAGAGAAGGGAGGATCCTTTTTGTTTGCTGTTGATAATAATAGGATATACATATATTCCATCTGATGTGGTTAAAAGGAAGGAGAGGGTCGGGATTATCATGGTGGAAAGCTTAATATTGGTAGGATTTCTTTTTATGTTATATACATTAGCTGCTTAAAAACACTAATTATTTGAAATGATAGATTGTTTTCTTTTTAAGGGCGAGATTTATTTTATAGGAAAATTGATAATTTTAAGGAGGAATTTAGATGGATGCAAGGAAACAACGCATAAAATACGAGAAGATGTCAAAGAACTATGAACGTATTTCTTTAGTTTCGTTTCTCCTATTAATTGTACTTGTTTGTAGTAGTGTGATTATCATAGGAGCTACAGGGGGAAAATATGGCGTGTTTTTGTTGTTAGCAATTTTACTTAACGCACGTATTACTAAAGAATCTCAAAAAAAGTATGAGCAGTATTCTAATAAAGGGCGTATTTAAAATGATACATATCTTGAAAGGAACAACCTGGATGTACATTCAAAATATCCCTATATCATTACCTATTAATGAGTTTTTTGGAGGGAAATGACTTTAGCGAACAAAACATGGTAAGTGTACCTAATCCCTACGTATATCAGACATTACAATCAACAATTGGTAAATATGTAGTTATTGAAACTGTAAGAGGAAAGTTAAAGGATGCGAAACCAGATCATTTGCTTATTGAATATACGGTACCGTATATTGTACGTATTCAAAAAATTGTATGGGTTATGCCAAAACAATAATCTAATTTGATTTATAACAGATTAGCGTCATAGACGAACAAGTAAAAACACAGGATTTTATCTCTGTGTTTCTTCAAATTTTCGTTTTTGAATATATGCTTGAGCATGAATAATTTCTTCCTGAAGCTCTTTTAATTCTTTCATAGATTCTGATTCAATAGCCATGTAAGTAGTAACTAAACTGATCATCATATCCATCTTCTCTACTATATTTTGAATGACTTGTTCAGATTGCTCTTTTTTAGGGTGTTGTATTGCTATTAATACATTTTCCATATAATTGTTCTTTCTTTGCTGGATATCATAAATAAACTGTTTTGTGTTTGAGTTCATTTGTCGTTCCTCCGTTTTGCATATATTTCCATTCTATCATATTTGAATAGAAAATATTGGATTCCTTTAAATTTACACCTGTCTCGCACATTTCCTCAAATATACAAACTAACTCCTTAACATACAGGGAACTAATCAAAATGTGTCGATTTTATGTCTAAACATACAATTTTCTTTTTGGAGCATGGTATGGTGACCCCCATATAGGTATATCAAATAGCTATAATGTGTAAACAAATTGTATGGTCTATACCCCTAGCATATAAAAGAGAGGAGGTAACACTTTATGGAAAACAGCATAGCAATAAGAAACCCTGAACTAGCTAAACAGTGGCATGAAACTAAAAATGGAAAACTAACTCCTTTCCATGTTACAGTTGGTTCCAATAAAAAAGCATGGTGGAAATGTGAGAAAGGACACGAATTTATCCTTTTGCTGTACACTATATCAACAATATATGTATTTGAAACAGATAATTACAGAACACAGTAGTAAATCAACCAATTCCAATCATATAAGCATTGCTTAAAAAGAAAATTTTTATTACGCACATAATCTATTTAGGTTATGTGCTTTTTTGTCGAAATTAACAGATATAATTTTCAGAAATATTATTGATCAATCACGAAAACGCGATAAAATAAAAACATAGAACATCATGTTTTCGTGATTAGAGAGGAGGAATATAATGACTGATAAGAAAAGTTCTGTAGAAAAAAATTTTTAAACTCCCCACTTTCCAATGTTTTTACAGCAAGTGAAGCCGAACAGAAGTGGGGATTAGAAAAAGGTACCGTGAGATCGTCATGTGTACGTGGTAAATTAAAAAATTACGTGGAATTAGGATTAGTCAAGAAGTCAGGAAATACATGGCTTCTAACTAAAGAGGTTATGACTAAAGTTTACGGATCTCAAAAGAATTAGGGATTACCCATTAAAAATAGACACGAAAAAGCCCCCACCACCGCCAAGTAAGTAAGGGCTTTTCCAGATACATTATAAAAGAAAGGCTGATTCTAGAAGGCAAATATATACCTAAAAACTCATCACAGCAAGAATATTTTATCACATTTAACTAAAAAAGAAAAAATGAAAATTATTATAAAAACCAATTTAAATAAGCGATATAATGTCACTTGTAAATGGTTTGGTATAGATAATTGTATTACCTCCCAAATTTGCTTCTTCGGTACATTTGGAATATCTATTTTTATGGTTGTAGCTACATATATGATCTCTGGAGTATATTTTGGGTTTTAATTCTAATATCTTTCAACCTATATAATTAAGGAGGAACTATTTTATGAATAAAAAATCTGTAAATGTAAAAATTGGTGATCCTGTACAATTCCATTATCGTCATGATTCTTCAGTAACACTAATTGGTTCGGTAGTTAATGTATTAACTAATACCATTGTTGTGGATGTCTCCGATTCTTCAAATAAGATCCCTGGACTAGAAAATCGGCAACTAGTAAAGTTTGGTCAGTTTAAAAAAATTCGAAAACAAAATTTGCTCTTGGCGCAATAATCTTTCCTTATAGGGGTCACCATACATGCCCATCAACTTAAGAATTCAGAATTACCCCAAAACGAAAAAATGAGCTTTTTTGTTACAAGTTAGCACAAAATTTAGTTCTGGGGGTACTATAAAATTTTAGCTTGATGGCGATGGGGTAGCACCAACCAAACGCGAATTTCGTACGCTAAGCGATTTTTCACATAAAATAGTACCAAAAACCTCGTTGAATTAAAATAAGGGACTTTGTTTTTAGATATGGGTTTTGGTACTCAATATGGATGAGTTTTTAACGCTTTTGTTAAAAATCAACCAAGTCCCATAAACGGTCGTTTTTGTTACAACTGGAATTTTCATTATCTGGCTTTCTCCAGAAAAAATAAAAAAGAACCCACTATATTTGTAGATTCGTTTGAACTATCTTTCTCGAGAGATCCGAACTTAATTGGAATATATTTGCATATGGCCCCCATATTTCGCTTTTGGTTGCCATACGCCTACAAGTATGACAGTTAAAGGTTGGATAATTATTCACTTATTACATATTATTATGTGTTTTCAATATAATATACCATTAAATATTAAATTACCCTTTTATGGCTTTATATGGTATTATCTAAATAATCTTTAAAAGAAGGGCATTATTTCAAAATGAAAAAAATATTTATTTCTTTCTCTATATTAATAATTTTATTAAGTGGATGTAAAACTACTAGTATAGAAGGTTCTTGGGATTTAGCTGAAAAACAAGATAATGACTGTCCCATATACTACAAATTTAAGACAACTATAGAAAAAGAAAAAAAAGAACCTAACAAAAAAAATAGTAGAAATGTATACAGATAGTAAAAAAGGTGAACTATACCAAGGAACTTACGTAAATGACTTCAATATGTACTATATTGATTATGGGAACTCTTTTACATCCAATCAATCAATAAGAAATGTAGATGGTTATTTGAAGGTATATTTTGAAAATGTTAACAAAATATGTACTTACGAAAATAATAATAAATAAATAAATATTAATATTTAACGTTTATAAAAATTAACTTAAATGTTAACATTTTGTTGTAGTGGTAATATATAACAAATTATCATGATAACAATTATTTAAGGGGGCATAATTATGAATTTTACAAAAGGAATTAAAGGATTGGCACTTACTACAGCACTTGTAGGTGGAATTAGCTTTTTACCTACTAATGCTGGAGCTGAAACATTGGGTTGGAGTGAAGAAACTGGATATGTAAATACTGATGAAAACGTTATGTATTCTCCAGTAATGTATGCTAGTAGCAAACCAGACAGTCACCGAGCAAAAATTGATCACTATAGTCCTTCTCAAATGAATACTAGAAAGGTCACTGGATATACAACATGGAGCGGTAAAAATCATTACACTCGCGCAAGGTTTGATAATGGCGGTTCAAAAGTAGCAGCAGACAGCGGTAGAAAATATGGATATAATAGTACCTCAGCAGCATCTGGATGGTATGATACTACATATACATCTCTTGTTGCTAAAACTTATTGGGGTCTATAATAAAATATAAAACGAAGCTAATGTGAGTGGTATAGATTATTTAGCATACACTCACATTAGTTTTATTTTATATTTTATTTTTTTAAATCAGGATATAATTCTTCAGAACTGTCCTATATTGGAATTGATTGGAATGATGCCTATATGAATATAAGAAAAAAAATAAATACTGATGATCTTTTATTGGGTATAGTTGTAGCTCTTACTATACTGATGTTACTGATAGTAAGTTCCTATTTTTTTAAAAAAAATGAAATGGATAAATTAACAAACGGATTATATAGTTCAACAAATTTCCGTTTTAGCATGAAAGAATCAGAGGGAAATAATAGTTTGCACAAATTTATTAAACAAACTAAACAAAGTAATTATATTTTATTTAAAGAAAATATAGAAAAACCAAACATAAGAGGAGTTTATTCAAGCCAAACATTAAACACTATTCCCATGAAAAGTGGGCGTTTTTTTCAAAAAGAAGATTTTTTTCATAATAAAAAATTAGCTGTCGTGGGCAAAGAGTTTAAAGATATAGAAAATATAAGCGGAAAAAAATTCGTGAATTATAAAGGACATAAATTTGAAGTAATTGGTACTATCGGTGGGGAAGTGAAATCTGAAGTCGATAATATTATATACCTCAATTTGGATGCTCTTTGGGATTTAAATATTAATTCTACGGGTATATACGTAATAGATGGTAATGATGATGGGGAAAAGTTATTTTCGACATTAGAATCTATATTAGGAAAAGATTCTGTATTTCCAATAGAAGATAAAGGAAAAGGTTCTAAACGTTTGTTTGAAAATAATTTTATTGATAACAGTATGATATTCCTTTTATTTATAATTGCATTGATGATGAATATATTATCCACAAGTTATTGGATATATAAAAAAAGAATATTAATTTCTATACAACATTTTATAGGTCATAAATCATTTTATATTTATCGCTCCTTATACTACAAATACATTTTCATCTCAATATGTTCTTATAGTATAGGATTTGTATTGTTTTTAATATTCAATATTAAATTATACAATGACCATATTTATACATATAATAAACTGTTTTTTATAGGCATATTATTTATGCTTATATTTACTATAGGAATATGTATAGTTTCTAGTTGTATATATACAAAAAAAAATTGTATAAAGGTGTTGAAATCCAATTGAAACAAATCTTTATCGAAGCAAAAGAAAGTTTATTAAAGAAAAAAATCTTTGCATTATTAATATTAGTACAAGCAACCGTTTTTTTCTTCTTATTATCAGTTTTATTTTTACACTTTAATAATGTAGATACAAAAACAAAAAGCTTTTATGCACAATATGAAGGGAAAAACATTTATCAATTATCAGATGAGTTATTCAATGAGAAAGAACAAGAATACCTTTCCAAAGATGAAAGTTTAGCAAACTTAAAAAACTTTTATAATACGTTAAATAAAAGTAGTGATTTTAAATATTTAAATACTACAACACAACCCATAGGGATAGTTAACTTTAAAGGAAATAAAACATTTTGGGAAGGATATGAAGATGGCTCTTTTCCTCCTCATGAGATTGATGGAAAAAAGTACGAATTTGTTAAATCATTGCAGATAAATAAACAAGTCATTGACTCTTTTGACCTAAAACTCCGAGAAGGTGATATGTTTCAAAAAGATGATTATATATATAATAATAATAAATCGATCCCCGTCATTCTAGGTTCAGATTATCAATCTATTTATAAAATTGGTGATGAAGTTGAAATAGATTACATGATGAAATCACTTAAAGGACGAGTTATAGGCATATTAGAGCCAAACTCAGTTTTACCTGTAAGAGAAAATATAGAATTTTATCTAGATAAACATATAATACTCCCAAGTTTTTCTATAGAACAAGCACCAATAAATAAAGATGATAGTACATTTCAAAAAAGACATTATCTACAGTTGATTAATGGTCAAATTTTCACAGAAAAAGGAAGCTTACAAGTAAGAAAACTAATCGACGAAATTTCACAATCTACAAATTTTTATGACCTAATAATCATAGGAGCTAACGATACTGGGATAGACATAATGTTTTCCATGCTAAAGCAAAATATAAATTTACTAATTATGTTAACTGTTCTATTATTTTGTTTCTGTGTAGTGACCGTATTCTTTTCATTCATTATGAAATGGAATATAAATATACAAAAATATGCAATTCACCTTATATCAGGAGCCACAGTATACAATATTTTAAGTTATATGTTTTGGGAGATACTTATAATTATGTCAATAAGCGTAATTGCTGTTGTTATTAGTATTACATTTATTGGATTTATGCCAATCACATACTATTTTATGATTATACTAATCGGATTAGCGATAACGTTATTTAGTATATTACCTTTATACATTAAGTTAAAGAAATTAAATATATCTAACATATTAAAGAAAAAGGTGTAGAATATTGATCACATTAACTAACTTAAAAAAGTCTTATAACAATGGAAAAATGAGGCAGGAAATATTAAAGGGAATTAATTTAACTATTCAACAAGGTGAAATGCTTGCAATAAAAGGTCGCAGTGGTACAGGGAAATCAACTTTGCTACATATTTTGGCTGGATTAGAACAAGCAACTAGTGGAAATTATTATTTTGATAATAAAGATATTACACAACTTAATTATAAAGAAACGGCTGTTTGGAGAAAAAATAAAATTGGTTTTATTTTACAAAATCATGCCTTAATAGAAGAGAAAAATATATTTGATAATATTGCCCTACCATTATTGTATGCTAAAAAATCAAAGTCAGAAATAGAAGCTAAAGTAATATCTTTAATAAAACAACTAGAATTAGAGGACAAAACTTATCAATATCCACGAGAATTATCTGGAGGTCAATCTCAACGTGTTGCGATTGCAAGAGCTTTAATTAATGATCCAGAACTTATTTTAGCAGATGAACCAACAGGGGCACTCGATGCAGAAACTGAAGAAGTGATTTTAAACATTTTTAAACAAATAAACAAAACTGGAAAAACATTCATCTTAGTAACACATGATGATACAGTTTCTTCTATATGTAATCGAATTATTGAAATTAAAGATGGGTATATTAATGAACAATAAGGAAAAAATATCCCATCATCAATCAATAATATAAAGTGTATACAAACAACTACTCCCACCTAAAAAAATAAGGTGGGATTTTTATATTATAATCAATTTCCCTGTCCAAAACTTTCATCTAATCTGGGAAACTTCGTTTCAAGACTGAACAAGATCAGCAAATCTGGAATGAATGTAGTAGGTTGTTAACTAATTGTATTATTTACTATAATGCAAGTATATTATCAAATTTATTAACGAAATCTCAGAATAAAGGTATCGAAATGAACATACTAAAGTATATTTCACCAGTTGCTTAGCAACATATCAATTTTTATAGCCGTTATGAATTTAGCAAATCCCCAACAATGGTAAATTTAGAGACAATCATTGAGAACATCAACGAAGATGATATTTTAACCAGATTAACGTAAGAACATTCATTTGCAGAAGAATAAGACAAAATATAATTTGGTATATTCTGTCTTATGCCCCCTTTTTGGGGGATGGGCAAAAACACCCATACTGGGGTACCGCCACATGCCCATCAAGCCAAGGTCTTGAAGTACCCCCTAAACGAAATTTTTACTTTTCTACATTTATTTATGTGAATTCAACTCGTTTTTTCGTTTTGGGGGTAATTGATTTCTTAGGTTGATGGCGATGCTAGTACGAATTGTAAACTTTATAAACAAAAAAGAAGCCCGTAATACTTTTGATATTCTTTTTATAAAAACCTATAAGAAGTATTTATAGTAATAACAAACATTAATGATAATTCCTATTATAGAAAAGAATGTGCTCCCTAAGCTGAATGGAGTAAATTTTGCCTGATACACTTCAACTTCACCTATATCTACGTTCCCACTAAAATGCTTGTCAGCAATTTTAGCAACATTTTGTTGATGATTAACGAAATAAGGTACTAACCAAATATAGGATAATATAATAAAACTTCCAACAAATAATGTATCAATAAACGAAATCCCCCAATTTAATGAAATAACGAATATGATAAAGCTTTCTATTAATATAACAAATATCATAGTTATACTATTTCTAACTTTTTTAGAAACCCCTTTAAATAAAGTAGCATTAAGAAATGTTTCTATTTTAGCCCATATAATGCTGAGCAACAAAATCAGTCCGATTAAGATAAGTTGCACCAAAGCCTTAAATAACATAAAAATATACATAATGATATCCCCCCAATTTGCATAACTCCATTCACTTCATATCTAGTTTTTTCTTTTGTTCTGTATGTATCTTCTACTTCTCTATACCAAATTATCCCACTTGGTAATTACTAGAATAAACAATTATGACAGTAATTACAATATAAAAAAATGAATATTCTAATTTATCGAACTAAACTTTAATCATCCCACAGCTAATAACCAAGTTACACCAGTAGTACAAGGGGTAGCACCCCATCGCTATCATGCTAACAAAACAAAATTCCCCCTAAAATGAAAAAATACGCTATTCTTTTTGTAGAATCATAGGAAAGGATGGCGTTCTTTATGTCTATTTCTGTATCTGAAGAATTACAACTATTTGCTCAAGAGATTCAAAAGTTTTTATCTCCAAATACCTTACGGGATCTTGCTAGAGATGTTGGTTTTGTACAACGAACCAGTAAGTATCAAGCTAAAGATTTAGTAGCTTTATGTGTATGGATGAGTCAAAATATTGCTAAAACCTCTTTAACTCAGTTATGTAGCTGTTTAGAAGCATCAACAGAAGTACTCATCAGTCCTGAGGGACTGAATCAACGATTTAATGCCACAGCCGTGCAATTTCTACAACAAGTGTTAGCCGAACTTCTCAACCAAAAGTTATCTTCAACTAAGCTATTCACGTCCCCATACACTTCTATTTTCAAACGTATTCGTATCCTAGATTCAACTGCATTTCAACTCCCGGATGTATTTTCATCGGTTTATCCAGGTGCAGGAGGATGCAGCCATACAGCTGGGATAAAAATTCAACTTGAGTATGATTTGTTAAGTGGACAGTTCCTACATATTCATACAGGTCCAGGTAAACAACATGATCGCACTTACGGCTCTCTGTGTGCCCCAACTGTGACAGCGAATGATTTATGCATCCGAGATTTAGGTTATTTTCATTTAAAAGACCTTCAATATATACAAGATAAAGAGGCCTACTATATCTCTCGTATTAAGTCGAATACACGTATTTATCAAAAAAATCCTAACCCTGATTATTTTCAAGATGGAAGAATTAAGAAAGGTACAGAGTATATACAGATAGATATGGAGACGTTAATGAACTCCCTTCAACCAGGACAAACAAGTGAAATAGCTGATGCTTATGTAGGAATGATTGATAA
>NZ_NADT01000073.1:0-353 GCF_003264205.1 Bacillus sp. SRB_8
AAATGAGAGACAGAAGTATGACGGAGTAAAGCTTGTAGCTGATGAAAAAGATTCTACTAAATGGAATGCAAAAGATTCTTCTGGAAATGTAATAAAGAACAGTTGGGTAAACCAAGGTTCTGGTTATCATTTTGCAGATGCTGAAGGAGCCCTTTTGACAGGCTGGCAAGACATTAAGGGGAAGACTTATTATTTCAACCCGACTTATGGTGACATGGTTACTGTAAGTGGATCTGAAATCGATGGGAAGTACTACAACTTCAATGATGATGGTTCCTTGCAACGATCAACCTGGAAAGGTGATACTTATTCCGATGCTGATGGAGTATTCGTTAAAGAAGGCTTGAAAGATA
>NZ_NADT01000073.1:549-16811 GCF_003264205.1 Bacillus sp. SRB_8
TCAATAGGTATGAAGACATTGATGGAAAAAGATATTATTTTCATGAAGACGGATCAGTTAACAAAGCAGGGTTTGAAAAAATCGATGGTAAGCTATACCATTTTGACAATAACGGCGTAGCACAAACGGGCTGGCAAAAAATCGATGGTAAAGACTATTACTTCGATGGATCTGGAGCAGCTAAGATAGGATGGTTCTCAGTTGGTGGTGGGTATCATTTCCCTTATTACGGACACTTTACGTATTATGCTAAACAGGATGGTTCAATTTATACAGATACCAAGGTTGAAATTGACGGAAAAACCTATAAATTTGATAGTCATGGACACAAAGGTTATTAATCATCCCAAAAAAATCTATTTTTTATAAATATGAATCGCTAAATGAGATCCCCACGACCTCCAGATGCTTTCAGCATCTGGAGGATTTTTATTAACTTGATGGCTATGTGGTGGGCCCACATATAGCGGATTTGGATCATGAATTATTATCTAAACAAAAATTAGAACTGCTAAATAGTGACGAAGGATATGTATCAGGGGAGGATGCAAAACGTGAATTCGGACTACAAGTTGATTTACTATAAGTCCGCATTAAAGTTTATTGCAAAGTAAGAGAAAGAGATACAAAAGCAAATTGTCATGATGAGAAAGTAATATACATACAAGCGATTGGAAATCGTGGTGATATCTATAAATGATGACAACATACATTTTTTAAAGGAAGACCTTCTATGTTTGGAAAGTCTTCCTTTTTATGTGCATGAATAGTATCCGCTTTTATTATAGTCTGTTTAAAATGCTTGTTGCGTGATTTGGTTCCATTGCTACGCAAACCCCAACTATTACAACTAGTAGGGGTCTCCATACATGCCCATCAAGCTAAGGTTGGGTCTTCCATGAACTTCCGTTCTTGTTGCCTACATGCTTGATAATTTGTTTATTTGTTTTTAAAAATACGCATACCAAATAAACCTTGATACGGTGTATTTTTAAAGATTATGCAGTTTTCTGCTTTAGATTGGATACAGTTAACTGATAAACGACACCTAAAATATCAAAGACTGTCTTTTTCTCATATCGATGGGATTTCCGTCCGTTTTTCTGTAAGAAGTCAAACAGACGAAGGAAAATTTTTGATACTTCTTGGGTGTCTTTTTGTATAGCTTCATATACTAAGTACAGATGATCTTGAATTATATAAATTGCTTTATATTCACTTAATTCTTTTTGTTTTTTCTGTAGTAACAGCTGTCGCATTTTGAACATAGTGGAAGAACAAAGAAAAATAGCGATTAACTGTCCATAAAGATGACATTCTAGACGCTCTCGCTTAATATTGTGACAATGATTAATACCAAAAAGAGATTTCCATGTTTTAAATACAATCTCTATTTGCCAACGTAGTGAGTAGATATTATGAACCTGTTCCATCGGAACAATTTCCCATGGTATGTTGGTAATATAAACGTTGATTTCTGTTAATCGTTTACTTTTTTCAGAGTATGTAACTCCTTTTTTCTTTTCAACATAGGTTTGCTGTTTCCTACGTTTATGAGTTTGAGTTGATGTCAGTCTGTATATTACAACTCGTGAGGGTAATTTTTGTTGTCCAATATAGGCATTCCGAATTTCATAAGTATCTCCTGGTTTTATCTGATGCATAATATCTTCAAGGTTAAGTAAAACATATAGAGATTGCTTTTTTACTGTCCCATCCCGAAAGAATTCTGGAGAATCATTTTTTACATATACTCTATTATTTAATTTCAACCGTGAAACATAGAATACACCGCGTTGATCCATCTGGTCTAAATCTTTTAGAGAAAAGTATCCTAAATCTCGAATACATAAATCTCCTGGGCTTAAGGTATCTAAACAATCTGTACCAAAGGTTTTATCATTATTTTTACCTGGCTCCATTTGAAAATTGAGGAATTTTCCACTATGTAAATCATACTCTAGCTGAATTTTGATACCAGCTGTTTGTGCACATCCTCCTGAACCAGGATAAATAGGAGCCAAATGATTAGGGGCTTGAAAAATAGTAGCATCTAAAATACGTATACGTTGAAAATAAGAAGTATATTGGTTTTTGATTTGAGACGAATCATTTAGTTGACTTTTGACTAAAAGAGAAAATATACGCTGTAGAAATAAAACAGCGCATCGGTTAAAACGTTGATTAAGTCCTTCTGGACTCATAAGTGTAGCTGTATTTGCATAAAGTTGACTACATAATCGAGTGAGGGAATCACTTGCTACGTGTTGACTAATCCAAATACATAAAGCGGCCAAATCTCGTGCGCCATACTTACTTTTACGTTTTACGAAACCCGTCTCCTGTGCGAGCTGTTGAAGGATGTTTGGAGATAGATATCGCTGTAGTTCTTCAGCGAATAAATGAAACTCATCTTGAATCGATAGAGTCATACAAAACGCCATCCTTTCTGTATATTTCTACAAAAAGAATAGCGTTTTTTTGATTATATGGATACAAATTTATCTTAGTTTGATAGCGATGTGATGGTACCCCTAAAAGATATTAAACAAATTATTAATATACTTACATCGACTATAAGAGAAAATATAGTCATAAAATCATTTAAGGGCATAAACATAACAAAGAGTGAAAACATTGCAGAAACAAGCGGGATAGAAATCTGTAAGATAGTTATCTCTCCATTTTTGTAAAGCTGATAAGACTTAAAAGAGATGATTAATAAAACAAAAGATGTCAGTACTAGTCCTAAATATCCCCAACCATCTTCAATAAACCAAGGTAAAAAGGGCATTCGTGTTGTGAAAACAAATAAATTAAATATTAACATACCAATTATTACGATATTAAAAAAAAAGAAAAGGGTTGCTTTTTTCTTCATTTGAATCACTCTCCAAAATTTGATTTTGTATTTTTACTTTATTTAAGATTTTTGTTATAACATCGATTAGTGATCATTTAATACGTTTTTTCTGTGAATCTATTGTAATGATTTTGTTACTTCTATAAATCTTTTTTCAATTTCATCTAATTCAAATGAACTACATATCCTATGGTTTTCTTTATTTAAAATTCGATAATGTTGAGAAAGAATATTTTGTTGTACTTTATAACCATTTAACTCTCTTATTTGTCTCCACCATAGTTTTCCTCCTAAAGTTTTTGAGGAACTATTATTATAATGTGTAAAAGCAATTGTTTTGATAATCTCGTTAATATCGTCTCCAAAAGTCATCTGGATTATATCGCTATCTTCAAAAAGAGTGACAACACACACTGCACCTGTCCATGTGAGACTACGTCTACCTTTTTCTATTTCTACTAAGGTTTTTTTTGATAAACCGATAACTTCAGACATTTTATCTTGTGATAAATCATTTTCAATACGGATGAGTTTTAATTTTTTATTTACTAATTGAATAAATTCTTGTTTATCCATAATATCTCTCCTTCTCTTGCGGTGTAATTTTACACTTTTTTTTGTGATATGTATTTTTAAAAATATAAGTAGAAAACCCTTATAAAATTGGTATAAAACTAGTAGAAAAATAGTATAAAATCCGTATAACAGTTATACTCATCGCACTCACACTTAAAAACAAGGGGGAAAATAAAACAACAATAACCTTTGTATCTATGGTTTTATTTTTTAATTAGAATTTTTCCCAAAAGATATTAAACAAATTATTAATATACTTACATTGACTATAAGAGAAAATATAGTCATAAAATCACTTAAGGTTAACATAACGAAGAATGAAAACATTGCAGAAACAAGCGGGATAGAAGTCTGTAAAATAGTTCTCTCTCCATTTTTGTGAAGCTGATAAGATTTAAAAAAGGTGATTAATAAAACAAAAGATGTCAGTAATAGACCTAAAGTTCCCCAACCATCTTCAATAAACCAAGGTAAAAAGCGTATTGATGATGTGAAAATAAATAAATTTAATATTAACATACCAATTATTACGTTATTTATAAAAAGATAATGGTTGCTTTTTTTCTTCATTTGAATCACTCTCCAAATTTTTATTTACTAATTGAATAAATTCTTGTTTATCCATAATATCTCTTCTTCTCTTATGGTGTAATTTTACACTATAAGAGAAGTTTTGTCTATATAAGTGTAATTTCACACTTTTGTTTTGTGATATGTATTTTTAAAGGTTCTGGTGCAAATATATGAAGAATAACACGGAGAATAGTAGACTCCTAACGGAATCGTATTTTATACTATAGGTCCAAACACTTGGTGGATGAACTCTTTTTGATTTTGGACAGACTGGTTGGTCTTACCCCAGGCCCATCAAGCTAAGACTTTGAGACACCCCCATAACGAAAACTTTACCTTTTTACAGTTATTTATGAGAATTCGGCTCATTTTTTTCGTTTTGGGGAACAATTAATTTCTTAAGTTGATGGCGATGGGGTCACCATACATGCCCATCAAGCTAAAAATTTATAGTACCCCTAGAACGAAATTTTGTACTAACTTGGGATACGGCAACGATTCTGGGTATGAGGGGCCACTCTGTAAAAATATTCAAATAAATACAATAAAAACCGTAGAAATTAATTATTTCTACGGTTTTATGTTTACCTAAGTTTATTTAATCATTTCACAACAATATAGAATTCATCCGCCATTTCTTCTTGAGCATCTTGAAATGTTTCTAAAATCAAATCTGCTTCTTGTCCTAACATATTCTGGCTTTCTTTGAAAAATTCCCATTCTATTGTTAAAGGAAGAGTAACCCATGCAGTTAAGCAATCCCACAACGCATTAGCATTTTCACCATAGTAATCTGGAAGATCTAATTTGTTCTTTAATGTTTTATGCAGTGCATCTTTACTTGTAAACATCCGTCCATCTAAATATATTTTTTCCATAACTAAATTCCTTTCTACTTTATTTCAGTAAACGTTTTGTAATGATCTGAAGTCTTATACAGGTTATTTTTGCCCAAATCCCCGAAAAGGGGGAATTAGCTAAATTTATGCACTACGTCAAAAAGTACACTTTATGACAT
This sequence comes from Bacillus sp. SRB_8, assembly GCF_003264205.1. Lineage (NCBI taxonomy): Bacteria > Bacillati > Bacillota > Bacilli > Caryophanales > Bacillaceae > Bacillus > Bacillus sp. SRB_8. The sequence continues at coordinate 5,580 of NZ_NADT01000073.1, forward strand.
AGCTAAAAATCTAGAATTTTTCATTTCAAAAATACAACTTATGCTTATTTGAAATATGTCAATTAAAATGTATATGTTTTGACATGTAGATTATTAAAAGTAGTTAAAACCCTTTATTTATAAGCGGTTTGTTTATAGTTCGCTTGCTATTCCCCCATTTCGAGGGGATGGACAAAGATATCCAATAACGATTTTGTTTCAACTTTATAAAACTCATTTTCACTAAAATCGTTTCAAAGTTTCCATTGAACATATATAATACTTTCAAACGATTTAAATTCTACAATCAGTAATGGAGGCCTTTTTAATGGGAAACATCCCAAAAGTAGTATCAGAACAATCGAACCCCAAAATACCATCACAGCAAGTGAACCCTAATACGTACCAAGTTAATAATAAAAAAATAAGACGCCGTGTTATAGCTGCTTTAGCTTTTATATTACCTGTGATTTTTGGTGTACAATACTCCCTTAATAAGCAACAAGATAGTATTAAAGAAAAACAAATCATGATGGGTAAGGCAAAGCAAGAATTATCTTCTTTAAAAAAAGATGGGCAACACATTGAGAAAGACTTCAAAATGTTAACTGGTAGCGAAGAAGATATTTTAAAGTTCGCAAGGAAACTGTATCAATTTTCCGATCCGAATGAAACTATATTTGTAACAACTGAATAAAGTAAGAAACCATATTCAGCACCTCGCGGTAATTCCTAATTGGGGTCACCATACATGCCCATCAACTTAAGAATGGAAACACACTGAACTTTCGTTCATACAACCAAAAAACTCTTAAAATATTTTGTATCTTTAAAAATGAGCATAACAAATAAACCTAGATAGGTATCGTTTTTAAAAATTATGCAGCTTTCTTTTGTTTTCTCAATCCATTATATTCATAGACAACACCCAAAATATCAAAGACTGTTTTCTTTTCGTATCGATGAGATTTCCGCCCATTCTTCTGGAGCAAGTGGAACAGGCGGATTAAAATCTTTGTTATTTCTTGGGTGTTTTGTTGTATGGCTTGATACAAAGTCGATAAATGATCTTGAATCATTCCAATTGCTTTATATTCACTTAATTCTCGTTTCTTTTTTTGTAATATTAACTGGCGCATCTTAAACATAGTAGAAGAACATAAAAAAATGGCAATGAGTTTTCCATAAACATGGCATTCTAATCGCTCTTGTTTAATATTTTGCCAATGATGAATTTGAAATAGGGATTTCCATGTTTTAAATACAATCTCTATTTGCCAGCGGAGAGAGTAAAAATCGTGGGTTTGTTCCATCGGAACGATTTCCCAGGGTGTGTTGGTAACATATAGATTCATGCCAGCTAATCGTTTGCTTTTTTCCGAATATATAATGCCCTTTTTACTTTCCGTATACACTTGCTTTTTCATACGTTCACGAAGTTGTTTTTCAGTTAATCGATACATAGTCACTCGAGTGAATAGCTTTTTATCCTTTCCAATATAAGCTTCTTTTATTTCATAGGACTGTCCTGGTTTTAAGGTATCCATAATGCGCTCTAAATCAACTTGGATGTACTGAGATTGTTTTTTTATGGTCCCATTTCGAAAGTATTCAGGAAATTCATTTTTGATATACACCCTATTGTTTAATTTGAGCCGTGATATATAATACACGCCACGTTGGTCCATTTGATCTAAATCATCCAGTGAATAATAGCCTAAATCCCGAATACATAGATCACCAGGACGTAATGTTGCTAAACACTCTGTTCCAAAGGTTTTATCATTATTTTTCCCTGGTTCTACTTGGAAATTTAAAAACTGACCACTATGTAAATCATATTCTAATTGGATTTTTATACCCGCTGTTTGAGCACAACCACCTGATCCAGGATACACACTAGCTAAATGCTTTGGCACCTGAAAAATCGTTGCATCTAAAATACGAATTCGTTGAAAATAGGCGATTGAAGAACTAGGAATCACTGATGTTTCACAAATTTTACTTTTTAATAACGAAGAGAAAATATGTTTTAAAAAGCAAACAGCTTTTTTATTGAAACGCTTATTAAGTCCTTCTGGACTCATAAGTGTTCCTGTAACGGCATGAAGTTGACTACATAGTCGCACTAAAGAATCACTAGCTACCCGTTGACTAACCCAAACACAGATAGTAGCTAAATCATGCCCTGAAAACTTACGTTTTCGTTGTACAAAACCTAGTTCTTTAGCGATATTTTCGAGAAATGAAGGAGTAAGATATTCATATAATTCTTCAGCAAATAGTTGTAATTCATCCGATACAGAAATAGACATACAAAAACGCCATCCTCTCGTTTTGAATTTATACCGAAAGAATAGCGTATTTTTCACTTTTAAATAGTCTATTAAGAGTTGTTTCTTGAAACGAAGATATGACTTATTTGGTAAACGATAGGATATAAGAAAACCAGAAAAATCAAAGGTTTATTATGCATATGGTTAAAATTCCATGTTCCTTCTGATAAAAACAAAGTACCTAAGGTTAATACATACATTACAAAACAACAAATTGATAAGCTTTTCTGTCTGATATGTAAAAACATTTCATCAATAAAATGCTCGCTCTCTTTTTTCCCTTTAAAAATTCGCTTCATAAATAAAGATTGCAAAATGATTGTTGCTACAAATAACGAAGTTATAGAGACTTGTTGCTTCTCATACCATTCAAAAGCAAGTAAACCCATAATCACAATGTATAAACAAGTAAATAAGATATTAATTCCATTTTTCATTTGTTTCTTCTCCTTATCTAGCTTTTATAAATAAATAATTGATCAACCGTTACACCAAGGGATTTAGCTAAATTAAAAGCAAGTTCCAATGTAGGATCATATTTGTTATTCTCAATCGCATTAATCGTTTGCCTTGAAACACGACATAATTTAGCTAAATCATCTTGGGAAAGCTTTTTCTCTTTACGCAAAATACGAATTATGTTTTCCATTTTTATGAACATCACCTCTATTTTTGTCAAAAACTTTTTACATTTTCAGTTTATATAATTATGTTCCGGATGTCAAAAACTTTTTACACTTTTTTTTAAAACCACTAATATTTTTGAGAGTTAAAAAAAACGATAATCCTTCTACATCTTGAATAGAAAGAATACCGTTTTTTCGTTTTGGGGGTGTTATAAAATGCTTAAGTTGATGGGCATGGGGCGGTACCCCTAATAGTCATTCCTGTTTGTTTTTTTGGCAAGACCCCATTTAGTAGTTGTTTTATAAATTTATTGTTAAGATAAGTAAAAAGGATTAAAGAGGAGAATGGGAAATGGATTTTAAAAATGTAAATGATTTAGAGAATTTTTTTATTGAACAAGATATTTTTGCAATGGAGGCTCTCAAGCTAGAAGGTGATATTACAGAAGTTTTATTGGTTGGTGAGAATAGATTTGAAAAAATGCTTCAATTTATTAAACGAAATGAAATAAAAACGGTATTATATCAATCTTATATTGTAAATGAAGAAGATTATTTTATTTCTAATGATATGATTGAAGATCTGATGGACGAAGATACAATAGAATTTTTGAAAGAAAATGGGTATATGGAAAACTTATGGTCTGTTATTAGCCAACATAATAAACAAGTTAAAAAACATTTGGGTTTATTAGATTCTTACATAATAGAGGTTATTAATGAAGGGGTTTTATATAGAGTGGGAACGACTAATTTTGGTATTGATACCCCTGAGGTTGTAATAGAAGATTTTCTTAGTAACTATGAATCTGATATGGAAGAACATCAAAATGAACTTCGACACCATAATTTTAAAGAGAGAATGAATTTACGTAGAGAACAAGAACGAAAAACAAAAGAAGCGCTTGAAAATTTAATTACGGAGAATATAGATCAGCTAAAATCTTTACCTAATAAACCTTCAAGAATTGAATATATGACAAGGATTGCTGAGGAAAAAGGGATAAGTGTTTATAAAAAAGATATCACAATGTCATTAGATATTCTTCTTAGTAAAAAATAAATATAATCATTGTAGGGGTTCAGCCGAGATACATGTAATTTTGGGTCATAGGCTGTATTTTATTTCCATTATCTGATTATCGTGTAACAAAAAGGTATTTTAATAATAATGTTTACGGATTATTATTGATACAGTATTTTGTTACAGCTAGTTCAACGGTTAGGATATTTCTTATTTCCAAATACAAAACGTAACAAAAACGAACGTTTATGTTACAAATATCACCGATAAACAGCGTTTGGTAAAAAATGTATTACTATGACCTAGTTTTACACGTATCTCGGCTGAACCCCAAATAGAAATCTATTGAAAATTAGGAAGTGTATGAGTTATAAGGAATTAGTTTTTTAATAAAAAAGGAGCAGGTAAAGCCATGAATCTTAACAAAGATTTAACATTGGATTGCGTATACTAAAAAGCGAGGTGATTTTAAAAATGAGAATTCTCATTGTGGAAGATGAACTTGATTTACAGCAATCCATCAAAGAGGGGCTTGAAATAGATGGCTATGTGGTGGACACCTGTGATAACGGCGAAGATGCGTATGAACTTTTATATATAGAAAATTATGATTTGGTTGTTCTGGATCTTAATCTACCTAAAATGGATGGGTTGGAGGTCCTAGAAAAAATAAGAGATGAAAAGCCAGAACTAAAGGTACTGATATTAAGTGCAAGAAATAGTGTGAACGATAAAGTAAAAGGTTTGGACTTTGGAGCAAATGATTATCTTGCAAAACCTTTTGATTTTGCAGAATTGGAAGCGAGAATTCGAGGATTGTTAAGGAGGAGATTTATCCAGGAAAGCAGTTTTGTTTCCTGTGGAGATATCAACATAGATTTATCAAAGCGCATTGCTTTTGTATGTAATGAGAAACTTTCCCTTACAAAAAAAGAATTTGCTTTACTTGAGTATTTTTTACTCAATAAAGACAGAGTCATAAGCCAAGAAGAAATGATTGAACATATTTGGGATCAAAATGCAGATAGCTTTAGCGGTGCTATTCGTGTCCACATTGCAACATTAAGGAAAAAGTTGAAAGCAATTCTAAATTATGATCCGATTGAAACAAGAATTGGCCAAGGGTATTTTATTACTCAAAAAGGTGATAAAAACGATGATTAAAAAACTATCGCTCCGTTGGCGACTCACTTTAATTATTTCTGTACTTTTGGCAGTATGCTGTATTGGACTTACATTTATTCTCAATTTTTCTGCCAACATAATGGCAGAAACCATTGAGGCTACTCAAACGACACCTGCTAAACCCATTGGCGAGGAAGAAACTATTGTTGAGGAGGGAAGCGTTGGTGCAGAAGGAATCAACAGATACCCACCATTGGATATGAACCAAGATGTAAATTACGCAAAAGTAAATTTCCGTATGGAAAGTATCCTATATGCAATGATTATCATTTTGGCTGGTGGAGGTTTAACATATTATTTATCTGGAAAGGCTTTAAAACCACTTAAGCATCTAAACGAACAAGTCAAAAGCATCAATGCCCATAATCTTTCCAGGGCATTGGACGTACCACCTACTAAAGATGAAATAGCGGAACTTACAGGGTCCTTTAATACTATGACTGATCAGCTAAACGCTGCTTTTGAAATGCAACAACGGTTTTCAGCAAGTGCAGCACATGAGCTTAGAACTCCCCTTACGGTTTTGCAAACAAAGGTGGATGTGTTTAAAAAGAAAAATGTACACACAAGGGCGGAGTATCACACACTTATTACGGTTATTGAAAAACAGACAAGCAGATTAAGAGGTTTGGTAGGTAATCTTTTAGATATGAGCAATATGGATGAAATAATCCAACAGAATAATATTACTACGGAAGACTTATTTGAAGATATTATCTTCGAGCTTTCTGGTATTGCTAAAGAAAAGAATGTCCAATTGTCTTTGAATGGTGATAACAGCGTTATTCATGGGAATATAGATTTACTTTACCGTGCGTTTTATAACCTTGTTGAAAACGGTATAAAATATAATGTGAATGGTGGAAGCGTCACTATTGGAGTATCTGGTAGATCTGCTGAAAAGATTTTAATCACTGTAAAGGATACAGGTATAGGCATTTCTGAAATCGATAAGAAAAATATTTTTGAACCATTTTATCGTGTTGATAAATCTCGTTCCCGTGAAATGGGCGGAGCAGGATTGGGGCTTTCGATTGTAGAAACCATCGTTAAAAAGCATAAAGGCACTATTACTGTAAGTGACAACGAAACAGGTGGTACTTGCTTTACGGTAACGCTAAATAAAATGAAATCAAGCAAAATGTAAATACAGAGCTTTGAATAGAGGATGAACCTCATATTTTAAAGCTCTGTATTTTTTTGTGCATATTTGCATTTTCTTAACAGGGATTTAACATCGGTTGCTGTAAAATGACACTATCCAATCAAGTGGGAAGTTTCGTTGTACAGTTAATTAAAATAGTATCAAGAAGTTTTATCACTTGTGAAGAAATAAATTGATGGAGGATAAAGTTAATGTTTGAAATAAAAAATGTATCGAAGCAGTATAAAAGTGAATTCGCTTTATACAACGTCTCAATGAATATCAACAAAGGACTGAACTTTATTGTTGGTTCTTCGGGCAGTGGTAAAACCACACTTCTTAAAATCATGAGTGGTATGGAACAAGACTTTGATGGAGAGGTACTGTATTGCGGTAAAAATATCAAAGATTTATCTGCCAATGAAAAAAGTTATTTTTACAATAACATATTTGGCTTTGTATGGCAGGATTTTAACTTAATTGAGGATGCTACGGTTTTAGACAATGTACTGTTGTCAGAGTATCTAAAAGGTGAAAAAAATATAGAAAGTGCTGAAAAAATCCTTAAAGATCTAAAGATTTTTAACTTAGCACACACAAAGGTGAAAAAACTTTCAGGTGGTCAAAAACAGCGTGTTGCCATTGCACGAGAACTTATGAAAAATCCAAAAGTCATTATTGCTGACGAACCGACAAGTGCTTTAGACGGAAAAAACGCAAAAATAACAATGGATATTTTAAGAGCTATTTCTAAAAATCGAACAGTTATTGTTGTAACCCATGATACATCTTTAATTTCTGAAGAGGATCATATATTTGAACTGGATAAGGGCAAGCTTATTTCAAAGTCAGAAATTCCATTTGCAAAAACGCCTACACTTACAATGAAAAATCGTCCTAAGTTATCGCTGGGAAATTCTTTGTCACTTGCAAAATCTAATATAAAAAGTAAATTTGGGCGTTTTGCGGTAGCAACTCTCTCTCTTATGGTTGCGGCGATCCTATTGCTTACAATAGTGAATGGTGCAATTAACAACAGCAGTCAGGCAGAGTATGATAAATTATTGGATACTTATGATAAAGGAATATTGAACATTACCGTAGTTGATAATTTTACAAGTGCAAGCGGTACAGAGGGAAATAACGATGAGGGACCAAAGGCAGATGTAACACAGAACATAGGTGGATTATATGAACAATTTGTAAATGATAAGCGAGTTGGATTTGGAGTGCTTATACCAGACAATATTAAGAATATAAATGTCAATGTTGATGGAAAAGAATACAAAGTTGAAAGTACTGGTAGCGTACCTCACATTAACAAACTTTTATCGGGTAAAATGCCTATGGGAAACAGTAATGAGGTTGTTGTTCCTGAAAGCTTTGTGAAAAAATTAGGTATCGATAATGAACAAGCAATTGGAAAAGAGATCACCTTCAATAGTTCCATGTATAATCTGGAAGGTGGTGAACCTTTATTAAAAGACGTTTCAATAAAGGCAAAGATCGTTGGTGTAATTGATGCAAATTTAGTATATGAATATGAAGGAAAGACGATGGAACAATACATTGATGATGCTTTCTTTTTTAGTAAAACTGCACTCGGTGAAATGAGAAAACAAGCGGAAATCCGTTCTGAAAAGATGGGTTTTATCATTCGTGCAAAAACTCCAGCAGATATGATTTCTATTAAAGATGAGTTAAATTCAAAAGGTATCGTTCCTATTGGCGATTTTGAACGAGTTGAGGACATTGTAAGACTTAATGCACAAACGACCGAACAAACTGAATCTGTAAGCCTTAGTATTACTCTTTTATCAGGTGTGATGGTAATGGCGATCTTTCTTATTACAGGCATTATGAGAAAAAGAGAATATGCCATTTATAAGATCAGCGGTTATAATAACAAGCATTTAAGCTTACTCATTTTCAGTGAAACAGTCATTGCAATGGCTACGGCAATTCTTTTCTTGCTTGTTACCTCTCCACTTATCAATTTGGTAACCAAAGCCCAGTTTAGTGTTGATATTTTAAATGCAAAAATGCTGTTCACAGGTGTACTTTTGTTAGTGGGAGTTGCAGTTGTGGCATTTGGAGTAACTATCTCTACTTTTGTTAAAGTCAATGTATCCACAGCGCTTAGGACTGGTGATCGATAATGATACAGATAAAAAATCTTACAAAAAAGTATGATGAAACACTTATTTTTGACAATATGAGTTTTGATTTTCCAAGCAAAGGACTCATATGCCTTGTAGGTGCTTCAGGTAGCGGTAAAAGTACGCTTCTTAATATGCTTGCTGGCTTTGACAGCACCTATGACGGTGAAATATCCGTAGGTGATACATCAATTAGTAGAATGAAAGTAGATGAGCTTTGTGCATATCGAAGAGACAATATCGGCTTTGTTTTTCAAAATTATCATCTTTTAAGTGGACATACCGTGCTTGAAAATATCTTGCTTTCCTCAGAGTTACATCCTGTGGGGAAAGCAGAATACATCAATAATGCTGAGAAACTTTTAAATCAACTTGGATTGTCATCAAAGGCAAATGAAAATATAGAAAATCTTTCAGGTGGTCAAAAGCAAAGAGTTGCCATCGCAAGAGCGTTAATTAGTAATCCATCAATTATCTTGGCAGATGAACCAACTGGAGCGTTAGACCGTAGCAATTCAACGGAAATAATGAAGATTTTGAAAGAAATATCAAAAGACTGTTTAGTTATAGTTATCACACACGATCAAAAAATCTGTGACTTCGCTGATGAGGTAATGTCTATCGAAAATGGTAGAATTGTTGCTGCTAATAAAGTGGTTAAAGGCACTGAAAAAAGCGAACATAAGGTTACATTTAATCCGACTGTAAGAGTTTCTGCTTTTAAAAGAGGACTTAAAAATTTCAAAGTACATTTCATGCGATACATGTTGGTCAGTTTAGCCATTTCTATCGGCATTCTTGCCTTTATGTTGTCCTTATCTTCAGGGAATATTTTGGAACAGTCTATTGCTGATTTCAAAGAAAAAAACACCGCCTTTAACAATGGCTACATCAAAGGGGAAGATGACGGAACAGTTTTTCAACTATTAAAATCTGATCAGCGTATCGAAAATGTTTATTATCAATACAAAATTGATAATGTGTCTTTAAGCATAGAAGATAAATCTGAAACAATGATTGAGAAATATCCAACGCCAAAGGCTACCGAAAGCATGTCTTATGGCACTATGCCAAAAAGAGGGGCTAATGAAATATCCCTTACGCCAAGCCTTGCGAAAAAATTCAATAATAATTTCAAAGGTTTAATTGGTCAAAAACTCACATTAAAGTATGAAGGAAAAGAGTACAAGTTGAAGATAAGCGGTATCTTTAATGCTGGCTATGATGATTTCATTGTAAGCAGTGATGTTGAACAGAAGTTTTATAAGAATATTAAGGATAAAAAATGTTATTCAATTAGTTATGATGTGACAAGTTTTGATGATATTGTTTCTGTGAGTGAAATGCTGAAGGCAAAAGATATAGACAGTAAAAATGTTTCAAGCGAAATTGCAGCCTTACAAAATACCTTTAACAGCCTTAGCCGTCTGTTCCTAGTAGTATCTATTTTGATTTTAGCAATTGGTCTCTTTATCAGTGTTATTCTGCTTGTTAAATTACAAAATTCGAGATATAGGGAATTAGGATTGTTATCTGCACTAGGTTTTAGTAAAGGTACAATACGAAGAATGATTATTTGTGAGAATATATTGTTGTCGGGATTGGCGTCTGTTTTTAATGCTGTCCTAATTGGTTGCATCTATGTAGCAAGTATTGCTTTTGATTTAAATTTAGTCATCACGATACTTCAAATGTTTCTCTCTATTCTTGCGACAGCAATTATTGTCATCGTAATCAGCATAATAGCAAGTCATAAGCTTATTCATACTGAGCCAGCTGTTGCGCTAAGAAAGTAAATACCGCAATAGTAACATGGTTACCTCCCCAATAAAAATTAAAGATATTCAAACTAGCGAAGAAAAAATTGAATACTATTCATTCACAAATTAAAAAATGAAGTTGCTTCGGCAATTCTTTATTTTTCACAAGAAGTTTGTCAAGTGTTACACTTTTGTGAATAAATGTACTTAAATTAACGGGTGTGTTAGCTTAGGATTGGAACTGACCTATGTCAGTTCCTTTTTTATTGGTGGAACCTTCGAGATTAGATCACGGTAGAGTGGATTTAACAAGTATTTAATGAAGGTGGAAAGGTAATAGGGTGTTTTTGCCCATCCCCTCGAAAAGGGGGAATAAGGGGTTCAGCCGAGATATATACGTTATCTTAACCAAGAAAATTAAAATATGAATTTAAAAGGGCCCTTACGTTGCATACATATACGCAACGTAAGGGCGAATTATTTTTGGTTTGAAATAAAGCTTGATTAAAAATAACTTAAGGATCTGTGTAGCCAGTTTCCTTAACGTACAGAAAATTGGCTTGTTGGTTCATTACTCATTAAAAATGTTTGTAAAGCTTCTAGAGGTTAAATCAACTTGCTTTTTATTTGCTAGAATACCATTTAGCTAACCACTCATTCCATTTATCTTTTTGAATAGTAATGGCAAATATAGTGTTTTTATCAGGCTTGTCAGTAAGACATACGGATGTATCATGAACAGATAAATATTGTCCGTGGTTATTTTTTAAAGAGAAGCTTTCAAATCCATAATTAACAAGTGTCCATACTTGTCCATAAGCGCGAAATCCTGTAACGCCCACCTCATCATTTGCAGATGTAAGATAGGTTGCATTTGCTTCTATGTACACCTTGTTAGATCCTTTTTCAATTGGAATAATTGTAAATGTGCTCCTATCTTCTGGGATCCAATTAGATGAAGCAGAAATATTCGGACCACTCTCCCATGTCCGCAAGACGTTATCCTAGCTTCTAATTTT
>NZ_NADT01000074.1:0-8416 GCF_003264205.1 Bacillus sp. SRB_8
ATTTTCATATTTCAATGTCAACTAAGTTTTTCATTTTGTTTTGTCGCTTTCCGCGTTGTTGCTATCGGCGACTTGTTCTATATTACACCTCTATATCCTAATCGTCAATACCTTTTATCCTTTTTATTTTATAAATTCTAAAGGGTATTGAACCTTCTTCATTTATACTCCGTTCCTAGAGATTAATAGACTGGTGCAATCACTTTCATAATCGACAGTTTATACTTTCTTACTTACACCTTTCTAAAGAATGAATAGCAAGCCAAACAAATATATATTAAAGGTAGCACTTTTTATTTCGAGTACATTCCAGCTGCATTCACAATTATCTCCTACCACTTCTCTCTAGGAATTATACATACACCATGCATTTACTAAAAATCTAATTAACTTAGGAGGCGTTATGAAATGCATGTTAATAAGAAGATCATTTATGTATCCCATGATGCCCATTTCCACGGAGCACAGCTGCTTTCTTTACATACTATTAAAGCTCTTAAAGAAAACTTTCATTACTCCGTCGCAATTATTTCTATTGGAACGGGCATTTTAATCCACGATTTTCAAAAGTATGGTCCTGTTTATTGCCTAGAGGAAGACTACCCAACAGAAAAAAGGGTCGAATTATTAATAAAGAAGTTACTATCACAAGACTATACCATCGCCATATGTAGTACCGTCATAAGTGGTGATATAGTTGCATTGCTAGCTAAACACAATATAAAAGTTATTTCATTAATACATGAATTGCCGCATTTAATACAACAGTACTCTGCCGAGGGGAAAGCTAGAAACATTGCCCAGTTTGCTTACAAAATTGTCTTCCCTTCACAGTACGTGTATGACAAATTCCGTACAATCACCCAATTAGATCATCAAAAATGTCACATCCTCCCTCAAGGCTTGTTTAACCACAATCCTTATAAGAACAATATTGCAAAAGCTAGAAGCGAATTACGAAAAAAACACAACCTGCCTCTAGATAGCAAAATCATTTTAGGAGTAGGTTTCGCTGATCATCGGAAAGGGATAGATTTATTCTCACTTATTGCTTACTCAGTAAGAAAGGTTCATACGAATATTCATTTTATCTGGGTCGGGAGAACAGATGTTCATTTCTTTAACACGCTATCCCCAAGATATACAGCACATTTCACATTAGTTGAGCCTACTCCAGATATCGGTTTATATAACGCCGGGGCTGATTTATATTTATTAACTTCAAGAGAAGATCCTTTTCCAAACGTTGTTTTAGAAGCATTAGATACAAAAGTCCCTGTTATAGGGTTTAAACACGCTGGAGGTTTTGAAGATGTTGTTACGGAACAAACTGGCGCCTTAGTAGACTTTTTAAATTTACCGCAGGTGCTGGAAAGAATATATGAATTTATTGGAGATGAAGAATTACGATTACAAAAAGGGCGCTTTGGCCAAGAGCTTATTGAAAAAGATTTCAACTTTCTTCATTACATTTATCAACTGTTAAACCTACTTGATCATAATTACAAAAAAATAAGCGTAATCATACCGAACTATAATTACGAAAAATACTTATCTGACAGAGTTAAATCCATATTAAACCAAACCTATCCCCTTTACGAACTAATTTTCCTAGACGATGCCTCTACTGACAATAGCGTATCTATATTTGAACAGGTGCTCTCAAACGAAAATAAGCCCCACCTAAAAGTTCAGCAGATTATTAATGATAAAAACTCTGGTTCTGTATTTAAACAATGGATAAAAGGCATCTCTGCAGCAACCGGTGATTATATTTGGATTGCAGAGGCCGATGACTTATGTGATCAGACATTTTTAGAAGAAGTAATACAAGGGTTTCATATAAATGGTGATGTTACCTTAAGCTACACACAATCAAAACAAATAGATGAACAAGGAAATATCCTAGCCAATCATTATTTAGATTACACAAATGATATTGATAAAGAAAAATGGAAAAGTTCTTATTTCCGAAAAGGGATAGATGAAATACAAGATACATTACTTATTAAAAACACCATACCTAATGTCTCAAGTGTAGTTTTTAAAAACATAGATATAAAAACAACAGAAAAACAATTAGAAAAGTTTAAAGTAGCTGGTGATTGGTTTTTCTATGTTTCTATTCTTAAAGAGGGGAACATTTATTTCAATCCAAAACCGCTAAACTATCATAGACGACATACAAATAGCGTAACGAGAACAGAAGATTCATATGCCCATTACAGTGAAGTTGTACAAATGCAGAATTTCATTAAAGAAACCTTTACTATCGACGATATTTCAAAAAAGAAAATGTACACATATAGAAAGTACCTTAAAGCATATTTGAAGATTTAATGATATATTTTCTTCGCCATCAGTATCTCTTGTAAAACGTTACTATCATTTAAGGGGGGTTACTCTTTGAAAGAATTTATAGAAGCAAATAAAGATTTGCTTTCTCAAATTGCACACAAATACAATGTAAATGCAAGTATCCATCCAGAGGATCATATCTTTCAATTCCTTGTCACTAATCCAGTCTTCCCATCTAAAAAAGAAGCGATAGATTATTATTTTCAAGATGGGAGAAAATCCGCAGAAACACTTTTAGATTTAATTACTTCCTTTTATCCCCCTATAGACACTCCAATTAAATTATTAGAATTCGCATCCGGATATGGCTGCGTAACACGTCATTTATTAAACCCACAAACGAACTTAAGTATAACTACCTGTGATATACATGAAGAGGCTATTACTTTTATTGAAAACACATTAAATACTTCTTCTATCTTATCTCACCCTGAACCTGAACAAGTAAAATTGGCCTCGTCTACGTATGATATCGTCTTTTGTCTATCCTTTTTTTCTCATATGCCTGATACAACTTGGTTTCGTTGGCTTCAAACATTGTATAATGCTGTTTCTCCTGAAGGCTTACTCATTTTCACAACTCATGGTTATCAAAGTAAAAAGTACTTCAGCTTTCCAGATTTAAATAAACAGGGTTATTGGTTCCTCCCTTCTAGTGAACAATTGGATTTAGATGTTCATCAATACGGGCAAACGATCGTTAGTCCCTCTTACGTATGTGACAAAATTAAATTATTACCTTATAACCCTGTCATCAAAAAATACACTGAAGGTTTTTGGTGGGAACATCAAGACCTTTGGGTAATAAAAAAAGAAATAAAATAATAAACCACGCTCTACTGATACAAAAGTAGGGCATGGCTTATTATTTTTTACTATATAAGAACTCTTCAATCCATAGCTTATTTAATCTAATTCCACTTTTGAAATCTATTTTCGGTTCCCAATTACATTCTCGTCTTACTCTATCTATATTTAAAATGATTTTTTGAACATTTTCTTGCCTTTGTTTATAGCAGGTAAAGTCCACTTTTCTTTCCGTTAATTTCTCCAATTCTACTATAATTCGTTTTAAAGAGAGACCCTTGCCGCTCCCTATGTTATACACACAAGATTTCAAACGATTTAATTGCGATAGTTGTATAGTGATTTCAACTAAATCATCGATATAAATATAATCTCGAATAATCTCTTGTGGATTCCCATATATATTAATCTTTTCATTACTGAGATGCTGATACAAAAAACAATTTATTGCCCCAACTTTCTTTAAAGGATTTTGATATTTTCCATATGGATTAGAATATCTACATACAACATAGTCAATTCCGTATTTTTTCTTATAAAAGTACAAGTAATTTTCAAGCGATACTTTTGTTATTCCATAAGGAGAAAGTGGTTTTAATGGATGTTCCTCATCAATAGGTAAATATTCCGGTTCACCATAAACAGTGCCTCCAGAAGATGCTAATACAATTTTTTTAACAGGAAAATTTTTAACACTTTCCATGAAGTTAAGAAAAAAAAGCTACTGTTTATATCTCCGAAAACATCTTCAATTGAAGTTGCTACATTAGACGTTGCAGCTAAATAAATAATAATATCCACACTCACTAAAGCTTTATATATATCTTTAACATTCGCTAAATCACCTTTAATAAATTCAACCTCACTTATAATATTTTGAGGGAAATTATTTATATGTCTGGAAAATACTTTTACATTTTGACCTTGTTTCAATAAACCTAATGCGAGGTTTATACCAATGAAACTATTTCCACCTACTATTAAATAATTATTCTTCCTCATAATATCCTCTCTAGTAATAAGATTTTTGCTTATCACACCTAGAAATACAAATAAACGAACTTGGTCACCTCTATTATTCATTCTCTTATAATTGTATGCCCTTTATAAATTTTCATTATCTTTATTTTATATTTTCCTTTTAGAATCGATACCTTATTTAAGATGACCGCAAAAACACTCATAATATTTACTCATTCCCATGAATATATTGGATTAGTAAAAACTTTCCTTCTCATATTCTCGTTTATTCTATTTAAAAACCTTCTCCATAAATAAAACTTTCAAAAAGGAGCACTACATGTATGAAGAGTGTAAATCAAGAGCTTTTAAATCATGTAATCCTACATAAAGATCGAATCCCACATTTCCATAAAGACTTTCCACTTATACTATTTTGGAGCCATAGAAGCGGATGTACTACTTTAGCTAATTGGTTCTTTTTTCAAATTGGATTATTTCCTGAAGCAAAGAAATACCATGACTTTATTCATTACTATGAATTCTGGGTGTATAAAAACAACACCAACTACATACCAGAGTTACAAAATGGGCTTCTAACAGCAAAAAAAGATGTTTGTAAACTTGTACGGAATCCCTATACAAGGGCGGTCAGCTCCTTTTTATTGCTTGCTGACAATCCATATGCTAGCCCTCAATGGGAAAGTATCCGGCATTGTTTTTATAATGACAAATATAGTAATCAAGGAATATCATTTAAACAATTTTTATATTACGTTCAAGCATTCGGTTCCAATTCCCTAGCAATAGATATACATTTTAGTCAGCAATACGTCCCAGGTGAAGAAAACTTCATCCAATACTATATTCCTTTAGAAGATTTTAATACACAAATCACCAAGATAGAACACACGTACGATTTGACTAAATCAAATTTAGCGCTTCTTATAAATTCAGATCATCATCGTGCTCATAAGATGCTTTATACGGGAAGCTATGCAGAACTTAGCATTACAGATGCATCCTTCCCCCGCTTTCCAACATATGAAAGCTTTTATGATAAAGAAACCATGGATTTAGTTACAGAAATATATGCACAAGACTTTGAAATGTATCCGTACACAAAAGGGATATTCTAAGTCGATACATTCTTCAATGAATAAAAGCGAATGTATCGCATAGCATAAAGTGAAACTTTAATTAGCGTGGGGTTCTCTCCCGCTAATTATTCCATTCTACCAATCTCACTTTTATGAGTTCCCTAATTTCCACCCACTCTCTTTGATTTCGCTGATTGTTGACGTGTGTGTCATATGCATTTTTTTACACAGGAGTGATGTCATGTGGAAGGTAATTTGAAGCACAATAATGGATATTGCGTTATTTGTGAGAAGAAAGCTACATTTATAGAGCATAATGATTGGCTTAGAGATCACTACTTATGTTCTACATGCCACTCTATACCAAGGCAGCGCGCTCTAATCCATGTTTTAAATACATTTTTTCCAAAATGGGGTTCCTATCATATCCACGAATCCTCTCCTGGAGGAGTTATAACTCAACTACTAATAAAAAACTGCAAAAACTATACATACTCTCAATACTTTAAAAACTACCCTCTCGGTCAATACTTTCAAGGGATTAGATGCGAGAACTTAGAAGACATGACTTTTCAAAATGAATCTTTTGATTTATTCATTACTCAAGATGTCTTTGAACATGTAATGGAGCCAAACAAAGCCTTTAAAGAAATAGAGCGTGTATTAAAGCCTGGCGGCGCTCATGTGTTTACTGTCCCTTGGTATCATACACTCACAAAGACTTTACAAAGAGCAAGAATCAATAAAGAAGGAATCGAATATATTGAGGAGCCAATTTATCATGGTAATCCTATTGATGAGAACGGGTCTTTAGTAACATTTGATTGGGGTCAAGATATGATTGAATATATTTATACACATGCAAATATGTATACCATTGTTTATTTACAAAAGGATAGATCACTGGGGTTAGATGCTGAATTTCTACATGTTTTTATTAGTGAAAAACACGAAAATGATTTTTAGGCACTATATAATTTGGAGGTTAACAAATGAATAACTTTAAGTTAGGAAGTGATTTTGATAACCTTGTTAGCCCGCTTTCTGATGTTGAACTTCTTAATCTATTTATACAAAGTTGCTCACAAACAAAGATAAATGGCATCCCAGTACCTATGTTCCCCTCCGAAGAAATTCAACAACAGTTTGTAGGTGCTTCCTATGAACATGCTCTTTATGAAGCATATTTGTTTTATAGCCTTGTAAAAACATATGCCCAAAATTTAGGCGTTCCCTTGAATAAAGAACGGAAAATTTTAGACTTTGGTTGCGGATGGGGAAGAATCATACGCTTCTTTTTCAAAGATGTTCGCCATAAAAATTTACTTGGTATTGATGTAGATCCTGCAATGATTAACCTTTGCAACGAAACGTTAGGAAGAGGCAGGTATAAAATAGCTCCCCCACAACCTCCTGTAGAATTTATTAATGACAATTCATTAGATATCATATTCGCTTATTCTGTATTCTCACATTTATCCGAAGAAACAGCAGAAAATTGGATAAAGGAGTTTTCAAGAATTCTTCGTCCAGGTGGAATCTTCATCGCAACAACACAAGCACGCTATTTTCTCGATTTCTGTCAACAATTCAAGGAACACCCTGAATTAATTCAAACTGGGTGGCATAAAACTTTATCTCAAGCTTTTCCAGATATAAATCGTGCCATCTCGGATTATGAAAGCGGCAATTTTATCCACAGCCCTACGGGAGCTGGAGACGTTAGAAACAGTAGCTTCTATGGGGAAACCGTTATACCTAGAACTTATATTAAAAACCACTATGAGAAGTATTTAAAGCTACGGGACTTTTTTGATGATACAAACCGGTTACCCCAAGCTCTATTTGTTCTCCAAAAAGATTAACTCTTTTCGCTCATTATATAATGAAGATCATTTTGTATCTCAGCTGTATATCTTAACTCATCAAAGATTTCCATATCAAGCAAACTGCACAAAAGAATTCATTATGCAGCATAAACACAGTAAGTAAATAACATATCTCATGTTTTAACTAGATTCGAAAAATCAAAAGTAACTTCCCACCACTTGAACTACGAAGAACATAAGGGGGATATATCTTGAAAATAATCGCTTTTTACTTACCACAGTTTCATCAAATAAAAGAAAATGACCGATGGTGGGGGAAAGGGTTTACTGAATGGACAAATACTAAAAGTGCACGACCTTTATTTTCAGGACATTACCAACCTAGAGAACCTTATCAAGATTTTTATTATGACTTAACCACCCCATCCGTAAGAAAATGGCAAGCAGAAATCGCCAAAGCACATGGCATATATGGTTTTTGTTATTACCATTACTGGTTTAAAGGGAAGAGGCTATTGGAGGCACCCTTTAATGAGGTACTTAAGATGAAGGAACCAGATTTTCCATTTTGCCTTTCTTGGGCAAATGAACCGTGGACAAAAACTTGGGATGGTCTTGATAGTCACATATTAATGCCTCAAAATTATGGAGAATTATCGGATTGGAAAGAACACTTTGAGTATTTATTGCAAGCTTTCCAAGATGAGAGATATATCCGTATAGACGATAAACCACTATTCATTATTTATCGTCCCGGGCATATCCCTCATTGTGAACAAATGCTTCATTATTGGAATACACTCGCACAAGAAAATGGTTTGAAAGGTATATACTTTGCAGAAACATTAAACAGCTTTCCACTTCCTAATATAAATGGATTTGATGCTAGCATTCAATTCGAGCCTTTTTATACAATTGCTCATGATAGCTCTTCAGACATAAATAAGACAATATATGAGTCTGGTAAACAAATAAACGCTTGGGATTATGATAAAGTGTGGATGTATATACTAAAGCGATCTCCTCCAGAGAAAAAAACATTTCCTGGTGCCTTTGTTGACTGGGACAATACAGCACGCCGCAAAGACTTAAATAGCAGCATCTTCCTAGGTTCTACCCCTAGGAAGTTCACGATATATTTAAGCAAATAAATCCAGCGTACCTATTCTCTTTACAACAGCGAGTTTTTATTTATTAATGCGTGGAATGAATGGGCAGAAGGTACTTACTTAGAACCAGATAAAAGGCATGGATTCGCCTATTTAGAAGGAGTTAAGCAGGCAATTAACAGAGGTATGAAAGCATACAAAAAAGACGAGTCATTCTGACTCGTCTTAAAGTTGCTTGGCGACGTCCTACTCT
>NZ_NADT01000075.1:0-5590 GCF_003264205.1 Bacillus sp. SRB_8
CTACCTAAAGGGGATAATACCAATAATACCATTTAGTAGGTCTCTTTTTTTATTTCGGAAGATATTAAATAAAAACCAGTCTCCATTCTTCACAGATAAACACACTAAAACAATATGATTTTAAAATATCAATAAAATAAATATCCTTTAATACCTATTTTTTTCCTTTTGCTGTTAACAAGTACTAAACATAATTTATAAAGTTCATTAAGGGTGGTTTTTGCTCATCCCCTCGAAAAGGGGGAATAAGAAAAAAGCAAGCTTCCCTTTTAAGAAGATTTGCTTTTTTCTAAGCTATATTCATATTCTTTGACTCTTCTACATTTGCTATGGTAAGCGCTTTTATAAATACAACATATTTATTGATTAACAAAAATATAAAACCCTTTTTCCCATCGATCTTTGAGCCATTGCAATTCTTCTTTCATATTGGGAACGTATTCGTTTGTTCGTTCCATCAATTTATAGGTTTCCACTAGTTCCAAACATCGATTTGGACTAGTAAGAGAATGTATAAAGAGCATATCACGTTTTGTTACCGATCCAAAAGAAATCCCTTCACGGCTCACCGATAATAACTCTTGAATTTCCTCTTGATCCATATTTGTTTTATTTAGGTAATTATTCATATCGATGAATGTAGTGTAACTCCATTTCATATTGTCATAATCATTTTCTTGTAGGAGCATTTCACGATAGGATTCCATATCATGTATGAGGAAATTACGAATCGCGTCTATAGAAAATTGCATGTACCAAACTTCCTTTACTGTATAGGGTATGTGTGAGTTTTGAGGTTCCTTTAAAAAAAGTATTCTCTTAATATGTAGGGAAATACTTTTTTACTTTACCATATATTTAAGCTCTTAGCTGATTTTAAAACCTGGTAATTTTGAAGGGAGAATCTTCATCGCTTCTACTGTTTTTGGATTACGACCGTTACGCTCTACAAGTTCCTGGACTTCGGATGTCCTCAAAAACCAAGTAACTGTACTTCTTCTCCATGTTGTAAAGATTTTGCGATTTGGTCCACTTCTATTTTTATTGCTGAAAACGCATCTTTTATATTAAGTTTGTTTCTTGTTTAATGAGTTCCATTTTTTCATCTATCACACCTATTATATTCCGGCAAGATTTCAGTAATCATTATAACGTGTTTGCTATATGTAAAACGAGATTCTTGCTTGCATTATCATATTTATACTAGAGAAAGTTATGCTGTCTTCAAAAATTTAATCAATATTTAAAAAATGTCAGAGAAGGATTTATATCTGATATACTGACAGGCTTGTTGTCTTTTTTATATCTTCAATGTTCTTAATATAGCTACTTTACTTGTTTTATTAATAATTTGTATTTTGAAATTCAAGGCTGATATTGATGTACATTTGCGTAAATGAATAGTTTTCTGTTGATTTTATAATAGGTGAAAAAAACGATCAATAGTTGGGGTACGGAAAGGATTCGAATTTACATTCTTTCTCAATACATATCATGGATAAATAAAGTAAAATATGGGTTGGAGCTATGTCTCATGTTGTATTAATCCTAACAATAACTAAGGGTACATAATATGCTTTCATACCTTTGAATAATTTTGTTATAGAAGGGATGGAGATTTAACTGGCTCAAATTGTTGGTATTGATAGATACCTTTGTACTGGGGCTTTAATCTATATGCGTCAGGGCCTTTCCCTAAGTCTTGTCAGGAAGTAAGGAACAGTAAGCAAACACTTATACAATATGAATAGAGGAGAGGAATGCCTTATGAAAATACGTAGTCAAATTACATGTGCAAGTCTGGCCCTTTTAATAGCTGGAAGTTCCCTGTTATATACAACACCAGCCTCGATTGTAAAAGCAGAGCCCACTCAAAATGTATCTAGTTCGTTACAAACAAATACTCAACGAGATCGTACTTCCGTCAAGCAAGCAATGCGGGATACATTGCAACTTGGATACCCGGGGATACTTGCTAAAACTTCTAAGGGTGGAAAAACGTGGGGGTATGCCGCTGGAATAGCGGATCTGAGCACCAAGAAACCAATGAAAACAGATTTTCGTTTTCGCATTGGGAGTGTGACGAAGACGTTCACCGCAACAGTTGTACTTCAATTAGCTGGAGAGAATCGCCTGAATCTAGACGACTACATCGAAGACTGGTTGCCTGGTGTCATTCAAGGAAATGGATATGATGGTAACCAGATTACTATCCGGCAGATATTGAACCATACAAGTGGTATCGCTGAATACTCAAGGTCAAAAGACGCTGATTTTACGGATACAAAAAAATCGTATACGGCTGAAGAGTTAGTGAAGATGGGGGTTTCTCTGCCTCCAGACTTTGCCCCAGGAGATGGCTGGTCTTATTCAAACACAGGATACGTATTACTGGGCATTCTTATTGAAAAAGTAACCAGAAACAGCTATGCGGAAGAGATTGAAAATCGGATTATTGAGCCACTTGAATTGTCGAATACATTCCTACCAGGCAATTCAAGTGTTATTCCAGGCACTAACCATGCCCGTGGATATGTCCAACCAGACGGAGCAAGTGAGCTAAAAGACGTTACTTATTATAACCCAAGTGCAGGTAGCTCTGCTGGAGATATGATTTCTACTGCTGACGACTTAAACAAATTCTTCTCTTACTTGCTCGGTGGCAAATTACTGAAGGAACAGCAACTAAAACAAATGCTTACTACAGTTCCTACAGGAAAAGAAGGAATCGATGGATATGGTCTTGGAATCTATGAAACTAAGCTTCCAAGCGGTGTCTCGATATGGGGACACACCGGTGGCATTCTAGGGTTTACAACTCTTGTTGGAGGTAAACTTGGAGGCAAGCATACGTTGGTCGTCAATTGGAATAGTTTGGGTAGAACTGACAGTCCTAATCCTTTTAAAAATATTTTACTTGCTGAATTTAGCAAGTAGGAAAAAAGGAAAAATTTATCGTAGTTTTCATAGTTAAAAATATACTTTTCTGGTTCAAAAGCCCCAACTTATTTTCATGAAAAATTTGGGGCTTTTTTGTTTTGGTGGCGTTTATTCTCCTTAAGTTGACGGATGTGGGGTAGCACCACATTACTATCAAGCTAAGGTTTTAATATATCTCCTAAATGAACATTTTCTTTTTCTACAGGTAGTTACTTTGAGAAGGTAGTCTATTTTTTCGTTTTGAGGGCGTTTATTTTTCTTAAGCTGATGGATATGGAGTATCTGCCCTAAGTTAAATAAATTTTGACTTAAAAACAAGTGATTTTAACAACGTTAGGAGTGTTTCATGCAGCACAATGTCATTTGTGTTGTATTGCAAGAAGAAAAATTACATTAGAAAAGAGCCAGAATTCATCCTGTTAAGGGTAAATCGGCTCTTAATATTTAAAAGGATGAAAAAAAGAAACACAGAAGTAAAAAACCTCTGTGTTTCTTTTTGATTAATATATTTACTGAACCTTCCGGCACAGATGCTCCTTCTACCCTAGTATAAAAGCGATTTTGAACGTAAGTAATTTGTAAGAAATGGGTAAGAAAAAAGAAATTTTCATTGTGTATGATAAAAATATAAAGAGGCGTGAAAGGCGGAACAGATATGACTTATATATGAAAAACAGACCAGTAACAAGAGTGTTTCAAGGAAAAGAAGTAATTTCTGTGGTTAACATATATGTAGAAAAAGAGGGATTTACCCAGGATAGAATGGCGTTTGTAAAAATAATAATTATGGAGATGATTACGAATTCAATGTTGACCTTTTTTCATTGGTGGAGATGGTAGCTGTGTGGTTAATACGAAATAGCAAGAAACCAACTATACAATATGAATAGAGGAGAGGAATGCCCTATGAAAACACATAGTCAAATTACATTTGCAAGTCTTGCCCTTTTAATAGCTGGAAGTTCCCTGTTATACACAACGCCAACCTTAATTGTAAAAGCAGAACCTACTCAAAGTGTATCTAGTTCGTTACAAACAAGTACTCAACGAGATCGTAATTCTGTCAAGCAAGCAGTGCGGGATACATTGCAACTTGGATTCCCGGGGGTACTTGCTAAAACTTCTGAGGGTGGAAAAACATGGAGTTATGCCGCTGGGGTAGCGAATCTGAGCAGCAAGAAACCAATGGAAACAGATTTTCGCTTTCGCATTGGTAGCGTGACGAAGGCGTTCACGGCAACAGTTGTACTTCAATTAGCCGAAGAGAACAGCTTGAATCTAGACGACTCTATTGAAAAATGGTTGCCTGGTGTCATTCAAGGAAACGGGTATGATGATAAACAGATTACTATCCGGCAATTATTGAACCACACAAGTGGTATCGCTGAATACACAAGGTCAAAAGGCTTTAATCTTATGGATACTAAAAAATCGTATAGGGCTGAAGAATTAGTAAAGATGGGGATTTCGATGCCCCCAGATTTTGCTCCAGGAAAGAGCTGGTCTTATTCAAATACAGGATACGTATTACTAGGGATCCTTATTGAAACAGTAACCGGGAACAGCTATGCGGAAGAGATTGAAAATCGGATTATTGAACCGCTTGAATTATCGAATACATTCTTACCTGGCAATTCAAGCGTGATTCCAGGAACCAAGCATGCCCGTGGATATATCCAACTAGACGGAGCAAGTGAGCCAAAAGATGTTACTTATTATAACCCAAGTATGGGGAGCTCGGCTGGAGATATGATTTCTACTGCTGATGATTTAAACAAATTCTTCTCTTACTTACTTGGGGGTAAATTACTAAAAGAACAGCAACTAAAACAAATGCTTACTACAGTTCCAACAGGAGAAGCTGCATTTGGCAGATATGGTCTTGGAATCTATGAAACTAAGCTTCCAAACGGTGTCTCAATATGGGGACACGGAGGTAGCATTCCAGGGTTTGTTACTTTTGCTGGAGGCACACTTGGAGGCAAGCATACATTAGCTGTCAATTTGAACAGCCTTAATGCTGATAATCATGATCCTTTTAAAAATATTTTACTTGCTGAATTTAGCAAGTAGGCCAAAAGGAAGAACGGATAAATTTTATCATATTTTCATAGTTAAACAAATAAATGATGAAATTGATCACTTATCTAAGGAGGCAATTCCCTCATGAAAAATAAACTAACTGGTGTATTAGCCGCTACATTAGCGCTAACTATGATTCTACCAACAGGGGCGAAAGCATTTTCTGAAGGTAAGACTACAGTTGTATCTAACGCAGAAGTAGCTAGCCAAGAACTGAAGAAGATTGCAGCAGAGAAGGCTGCGCTACTCACGAAGTCCTATGGGACGACTAGCGTGCAGTATGCGCTAATTGATAATGGCAAGCTTACTTTGTCGGGGCAGGCTGGAAAGAACGATATGGAAGGGGAACAGCCACTAACAAAAGATACTCTATACGGGATTGGTTCAGTCAGTAAAATGTATGCAACAGCGGCTGTAATGAAATTGGTCGACGAAGGAAAAGTCGATTTGGATGCTCCTGTGGTCAACTATGTTCCTGATTTTAAGATGAAAGATGGGCGGTACAAACGCATTACCCCGCGTATGTTGTTGAATCACTCCTCCGGTTTGCAAGGTTCCACGTTAAGTA
>NZ_NADT01000076.1:0-7018 GCF_003264205.1 Bacillus sp. SRB_8
TTTATTTTTGCACCAGAACCGTCGTTTCCGTTTTACTTGATCCCGCTATTTGCGGTCAGTAAGACTTCCACATCAAGATTCAGAGAGAAACAAAGAAGATAGGTGGGGGATGAAGCCCCCACCGTTGGAAGTTTCACTTTATAACATACATAACTGTTGCCATGTATAAGTGTATTTTGTTATTTGTTATTCACGTACGTATCAAACCATAAATGAATATATCCAGCTGTAATACGCTGTGCTTCCGTTAAACGTTTTCCTGTTACCGGTGTTACTTCAGCACGCCATTTGTCAGCAGAGTCTTGTGATACCGCTGCTTTTAAGAACCAATTCTTCGTATTGTCATTAACAATTGATGGGAAATCAGCTTTTGCTGCTGCTGCCGATGCATGAACCCACTCTTCTGGATTTGCACTTTGCCAATTCCAATAGCCATTTCCATCTGTTACTTTATAATTGTCTTTCACTGTATCAACGAAGTTTTCATATTTTGAGTGGAAGCCAAATGGATGCGAAATGTTAGTGAAATTTGCTGCATGCATAGGCTGGTTAACATCCCCTAAATAATGAAGTGATAATCCTAAATAAAAGAATGCATTTTTCAGATCTTTATTTTGATAAGCTTCACCAGCTAGTTTAAAATACTTCGCTCCTGTTTGCTTTGCTTGTTTAGCAAATGGAATATACGTTTTTCCTGAATCAGGATCATAGAAGTGTGAAGCGAATGTGGAATTATCATAGTATGGGTTTTGATAATCCGCAGAGTAAATGCCTTTCTCTAGATCCGTACGCCATTCATTTAATAGAGCTGTCTCATTTGGCTTCACAACACTCGTATTTTGGGACATAATATCAATGGCTCTGTTTACAATCCATAAATGAGAACTTACTCCTTCATTATGTATAGATTCTGCTGACCATCTTTGAGCAATAGGTGGATCAAATTGCCCATCATTTTCATGTGCGAACGCCACACTTTGAATAGGAGCTGTTAAAGCAATGACAGAAGCTATAGCAAACATTTTTCTTTTCATAAATATTCCTCCATTTGATGTATAATTTAACTTTCCTTCATAGAGCTTTCTTTTACCTTACCGGAAGACACGTTAAATGCTAATAAGTACAGTTATATAAAGCCGAATGTAACAAATACCCTATTGTAAAGGTACCAATTCATAACCAGATTGATATGGCGGCGCAGAACTTCCCCATAGTTTATCTTGATTTGAAAATGGTTGACCTGAAGGCTCTAGTTCGAAATACGATGTAACTCCATACTCAGAATTTTGTGGATCTGCACTGTACCAATCACAAGGTCTACCCATTTTATCTCTAAGATAATCAGTTTTACCTGTTATTAAATTGATTTCCTTTGCATTTTGTTCCTGAACTGTTAACGTGCTTTTTGATTGATCGCTAAAATAAATCCAGCCGCGATTCCCTGCATTGACATATTTTTTAGTTCCTCCTGCCTCAGCATTTGGTCCCCCAATCCACATTGACATGGTAACTGGCGTATTATGTCTTATATATCCATCACTTTCTACGCCATCTGGAGTTTCGAAATTGATAGGTGTACCATAGTACTCATTACCTTTTGTATCCTTATGATTCTCAGCAGTACCATAATAAGATTTATCTTTATACTGCATTACATAATGCCAACCCGCAAACTTCTCATAAGTTACTCCAAGTCTCTTCTCACCTACACCTGCATAAGCAGCATACCGAGGCTTACCATCCCAAATTTTACGTACCATTATATAATCTTTAGATGTCTTGACTGGATCCCCATAAATATCCAGTATACGATTGTCCTCAGCTGCATAAGCAGAATTTGTAGGAAAAACAGTAACTATCAAACTAAATATGAATGCTAAGAATGTAAGTATAGGTAGTTTTCTTTTAATCAACATATCTTAATATCTCCTTATTTTCATTAATGGTTTTACTCCCTGCGCGCATCGTCTACTAGTGGACAAGCCTCATCATAGCAAACAAATATTTCATTTCTCTTTCATGAATGTTACAAAAGTCTTTCAAAGGTCTGACGTATTTGTTGGTGAAACTAGCACACAAAGAAGGAAACCCGCATGTTTATTGGCTTTATCATCAATCTATTTAAGTGTATATAAAATTATATAAAAATATGCAATATTGCATATCAGAATGTATTGATATTTATATGATCGCTTACTTTAATAAAAATATAAAGATGTACCACATCTTAATACATAAAAAGGGGAGAAAATAACATGGCAATCGCAATGGCAGTTTTAAAATTTGTAGGTGGATTACTTCCATTCGTTCAAGAACTTTTAAAAGCATTTATGTAAGTTCGTTATTTCGCAATTATTTATAAAAATTATCATACAAATGATCTGTATCCCAAAGATGAATTGATGTGCAGATCATTTGTGTGAGCAAGCTTTAGCAAAAAAGAATCCCAAAAGAAATAAGGGATTCTTTTTCTCTATTTGCGTGATTAACATCTTTGCCGCTTATGCTAATAAAAACCCTTCAATTATCCGAGGGATTTTTCATTTTAGATACAATGATTACTGATAAAAAAGTCTTTCAACTGTATTATTTCTTTTCTGATATAACGGGAAGAGTAAACCAAAATTCACATCCCTGTTTACCATCTGGACGGTTCCGAACACCAATTGCTCCTTTATGCATTTCCACTAGTGATTTTGCAACGGCGAGTCCAAGTCCAGATCCTCCAGATTGTGAACTTCTTGATGGATCTGTTCTGAAAAAGCGTTCAAATATACGTAGTTGTTCATCGTAGGAAATCCCATTCCCCTCATCACGCAAAGTGAATATAATTTGCTGTTTCTGTTTATTTTCCTCTACAATTAACTCAATTGTGCCACATGTAGGAGAATGTCTAATCGCATTATGTAACAAATTATTGATAACTCGTGCTATTTTACATGGCATAATCCAAAGTTTTGGTAATGTATCTGAAACACGTAATTGCAAGTCAATCTCTTTATCTTTCAATAGGATAGCATGTGAATCTATTACTTTTAATAGAATACTATCTACATGTTTTAGACTTGGATGAAATGCTTCTTGTCCAAGTTCTAACTTAGAAAGCTCAAATAAATCATTAATTAATCCACTTAATCGTTGTATTTCGTTTAGAATTGTCGTTAGATACTGATTTTTCATATCAGCATCTTCAATTAAACCATCCTGTAACGCTTCTATGATCAATTGTATGCTAGCAAGAGGAGTTCGTAAGTCATGTGAAATATTCGCAATCAGCTCAGTACGTTCTTTTTCTCCTTTTTCTAACTTAGTAAAGCTTTCTTCTAATTTTTTTTTTATTTCTTGAAAAGCTGTGGCTAATTCTTTAAACTCTTCCGGTTCTTTCCCTATTAGGGGTCACCATATAGAACATAAACACTCATGTAAGCATCCCAATAGGGTGCGTTTTTCTCTGTTATATAGAAACTACATAATAAAAATGAAATTCAATAAAGTAGACATTAATTTAATATTACCTAGCTAGCTTTTGATAAAGTACCTTATTTGATACTGTAAGGAATAAAATATCAGTCTGAAAGAATAGTACATCATATTCTTCAAATAATTGTTTGTTTACTTTTTCCCAATAAATTTCTTCATTATATAAGTAAAAAAGAGATAAGAACACTTTCATTACGTGCATTATCTCTTTTCGAATACGTATGGCATATCCCATGCAAATTTACCACATATTTTCATGAGACTTACAGATTGCTCTTCAACAAAATTATATCTCATTTTTATAAAAAATATACAATTTAAACTTTTCGCAAAACACATCATGGAAATATATGTAATACAAACACATTGAGATATTATAGTTATCTATACCTATCAATTCATATTATTATAATAAATATCAATTGAATATACATATAGGTCTTTCTGTAAGAATGCACCATTCTTCTCTATTAATCTATACTTATATTTTGACTAATTTATTATGATGTAGATATTAATTTAAAGTTATTTATACAAAAGAAATAAATAGATTTTTTAGGAAGAGAAAATGATATACCATTCTGCTTTCTTAATTCACATAATTTTCAAAAATAAAATACCTGGATGTTAATATTTGTTATATAATATACTTATCAAAGCATTACCCCTGTAGTTTCTATGATGATAGTTTGTTTGTCCCGAATATTCACCTGAAACTAAAAAGAACTTGTAGTGATTTCTACAAGTTCTTTTTGTTCTTCTGATCAAATACGATCAGAAATCTTCCATCACTTAAATACTTGAGTTTATATTTTTTATTGCAGAGGAAGCATAAAATGCAGGTTTATGCTTCCAAAATAAACATTCTGTAATTATATGGGGTGTTTTAAAGATGTATTTCGTTTTCCAAATCAATTTTCATCTTAAATATGGCAGTATATGCTGCTCGTATAGTGCCTTTACAATCTCAATATACTTCATGTTCTTAGCGTTAGGAGAAAACATACTCATAGGCAGTGATAAAGAAAGATTGTACTCCTGATCTACCTCTACATTTATATAGCCATTCATACTATTATCATTATTTACATCAATATGCCGACCAACTGAAAATTGGATTTGTTTGGATGAATTATAAAAGCTTCCTAACCATATTTTAAAATTACCTGAATTTTGACCGTTCAAATAAAATGCATATATAATCTTATCACTAGTTATATTTTCTTTTTGATAAATAAAGTTTGGATTTTGACTATGTAAAGTATTTAATATTTCATCTAAGCCGTTAGTAATAAGATTAAAGCTTTCTTCGATAAAAGAATTTTTTTCTAAATCTGTAGGCGGACTTAATCTCGGAATAGTAACATCATTAAAAACGTTTACTACGGAATTACCATGCGATATAGGTTTTCTTAGCTTTTTTTCGCCAATAGGACCTATATCGAACATAGGAATTTTTTGTAGTCGATAGACCAATTCTTCAAACTTATCACCAAATTCAGCTGGATTTGAAAAATCAATATAATTTATTCCTTGCAAATGAAATGGAATAACTTTTTGAAGAACAGCAGGTTGCCGAGTTAAAATGATTAATTTATTAAGATTTTGCTGAATAATAGGTAATGAAAGAATTGTTTCAAAGCCCACTCCCCCTGCAAAATCATCAGCCTTAACTGCATATTTTTCAGTTAATATCATTATAATGTAATCATCATCTCGCATATGTTCTACCATCATTTGATTCAAATTGACTGTTGAAGTAGATGTAATGCCTCGATCATAATTTGCATCATATCCTTCCGACCGAAGTTTTCTCACCAACTCTAATACCCATAGTTGGTGTTCTTCCGAATCCCAACTATAACTAACAAAAACTTTTTCAGGACTATTACCCATTTATACTCTTCTCCCTTTTCATAATTGAGATAATTTCGATTTTCTGATTTCCTAAATAAAGAAATCTTGGTCCTTTTTCTTCATTAAAGTACTCCATATTCATAAAAACAGGTCTTAATGGAATTGACTCATTTGCAAAAGATATTGTTTCCACCATTTCATTAAGAACATCAAAAATAACTGTTAAATCTAATATTTGTCTGAACTGATAACCCGATCCACCTGCTATGTACTTTTCACAAAACGATGACCATAATTTATGGTAGGCAGAAAATTCCTTGTTATTATATTTAACTTTTTCATAATCATGTGAACCATCGACTTCATATTGTTCAATGGAACCTTCTTGAAACTTAATAAAATCCCCTGATATATATTGATTATTAAATACTATCACCAATTTTAATTCGCTTGTATTCCCTGTTATTTTTTCTAATAACCCATTATAATGTAACTTCTTTAATAGGTAATCCATAGCTTGTGCCTCTTTTAATGAGTACATATCAGATCCTCCTAAATGTTATAATGCCACATCAAGTTCCACCTGTACCGTTCCTCCTTTTTTAACTATAATATTACAGAGATGTTCTTCTTTTTATTATATAGAATAAAAGAATATATGTAGAGAAATAGCATTTTAAAAAAACGTATGTTTATATCGTAAGACTGTAATAAATATTCATTCCAAAAGGTACAGAAAACAGGTTATAAGTAAGGAAGTATATCTTTACTTGTAACCTGTTTTGATTAATTATATTTTATTCAGTTTTTATGTAACATTCTTAAAACAATGTGTGGGAAATTATGCAGTTATTGTAGAATTACCGAGAAGTTTATAATATCTATCAAATTGATTTACTATGTAAGGAGAGCCTAAAACAGTACCTCTTTCATCAAGAAATAAAAATGTAGGAATCATGGAGATTTTATAGTCTTTCATAAAATTCATTGTGGCTAATAATACTTGCAACTTTGTTTCTTCTACAAAGTCCATGTTATTTAACATAGTAGGATCAGAGGTTGCAACAATCAAGACAAAATTATAATTATCCCCGTACTTTCTGGCTTCTTCTCTAAATTCAATAATGTCTAGTGAACAAGCATCACAAGTATCAGCAGCAATTAAGAGTATAACGGGTTTATCCCGTAACTCTTCTAATGTCACTATATTTCCCGTTAGGGTTTCTAAACTAAATCTTGGAGCAATTGAATTGATAGGTAGACTATTAGAAGCCATAGTATTTTGCTTTGCAGATTTTATTGTATGTAGTTTAGAATGCAATTTTTTAAGTGATAGATTTGTAAATATAAAAATCACTAATGTTAGAATAAACAGTACAAAGTAAAACATTTATATTCCCCCAATAAGTCAACATAAAACAATGGATTAGTTTATAAACTAATCCATTGTTTTGGTTTTAACGGTTACAATTACATCTAGAACCGGTCTGATTCGAGCCACAGTCAGCTCCAGATTTACAGTCCCAAACATACCTTTTCCCTGTCCCTACATATGGATGTGGGTTACCACCTGTACCACAATATGTATCTGGACTACAAGAATATCTACTACAGTCACATAAAATTGCGCCTAATAACATATCATTCTCCCCCCTTTCATTCCAAATTATAACATGTTATA
>NZ_NADT01000077.1:0-2569 GCF_003264205.1 Bacillus sp. SRB_8
CTTAAGTTTTTGCACCAGAACCCTCTAGATCGTATGGGACGTAATTATGATGAAGTAATTTCAGAGTGGAAATACATAACAAGAGAATTACAAGCTGATATTGTTGTTTTAGAAAATGAAACTTTATTCGATAGCCGTAAGTTTCGTGAAATGGGTGACATGGGTCGGTTGATGGAAGATCAATTTTTATCTTTGCTTTCTTATGTTGCAGATCAAGAACGTAAAAAAATTCATCAGCGACAAGCGGAAGGAATTGCAGTAGCAAAATTTCAAGGGAAGCATTTAGGTCGTCCTCAGTTTAACCTTTCAACATTAAGCTCAAAGCAATTACTTCTAATAGAAGAAACTTATCCGAAGTGGAAAAATAGAGAAATAACTGGGGTTCAATTCATGGAGGTACTAGACTTGAAGAAAAATACTTTTTACAAAGTAATAAAAGAATATGAAAATACATTAAATGTCGGAGACTAAAATATGAAGAGTAAATTAATTATTGTGCTATGCCTTATAGGGATATTGGTTCCTAGTTCAAAAACTTTAGCAGATTGAGAAATTAGGTTCTGGTGCAAAAAATCTCTTAAATTTGGACATACTGATATTACTACTCTACAAAAGGTGTGTGATCAGTGTGGAAAAGGAAAATTTGTTCAAATGGAAGAATTATCAGCCTGAACTAATCTTATTAACAGTAAGGTGGTACCTACGGTACAATTTGAGCTTTCGTAACCTGGTGGAAATGATGGAGGAAAGAGGATTATCAATTGCTCACACAACGATTATGCGTTGGGTTCATCAATATGGACCTCAATTAGAAGAGAAAGTACGACATCATCTTAAATCAACAAATGACTCGTGGAGAGTCGATGAAACTTATATTAAAGTAAAAGGGCAATGGATGTATTTATATCGTGCAGTCGATTCAGAAGGTAATACAATTGATTTTTATCTAAGTAAATCAAGAGATAAACAAGCAGCCAAGCGCTTTTTCAAGAAAGCCTTGGCTTTTTCGTACGTTTCTAAACCTCGCGTGATATCAGTAGATAAGAACCCTGCCTATCCTGTAGCGATTCAAGAGTTGAAAGAAGAGAAACATATGCCTGAAGGCATACAACTAAGGCAAGTTAGATATCTCAATAATATAGTGGAACAAGATCACCGTTTTATTAAGAAACGTGTGCGTTCTATGATGGAATTCAAGTCATTTAAAACAGCAATTTCTATATTGAGTGGTGTTGAAGCCATGCATATGATGAAAAAAGGACAACTTCACCGACAGGTGAAGTCTACCCAAAATGAAGTTGAATTTGTACATAATTTATTTGGAATTGAACAGATTGTGTAGGTTCCCTATGTCTATATTAAATGATTTTTGCACCAGAACCCATTAAAATGTGCATGCTATCCCTTGGGAAATTTCTGTTCAATCTTATCATGTACTGATTCGATTTTTTCAGGCAACACAAATAAATATTCGATAAGGACTTCTGATAATTCTGTTAATAAATCTACTGTTTCATCATCAATTTCCTGTTGCAATTCAAGCATCCCATAAAGAGGACTGTCGGGATGAACGAGGTGGCCAATATCTTGAATCGGTTTAGTTAAATCGATATATTCTGACAATTGCTCGAATTGCTGGGAAAGAGACTGCCCATTACTTTGCTCTCCAAGAAAATGTTTGAGGACACTTTCAAGAACTCGTTTTGACAGTACTGCAGCAGCAGAATTATCTTTTACATTTAAAGTAGAGCGATATGCCCTGACAAGGTCTATAGGGATATGTTTATTGCGTTCGAGCTGATCCAAAGGATTTCTTAAATCCGAAGGACTATAAATATAAACCTCTACTTCTTCACTTATTCGATTCGGATAATCATTAAACATAATCACAAATTCTGATGGCTTTTGACATTCAAAACAAAGCCCTTCTGCGAATAATCCCCTTTTTGTAACTTGGTAAAAATTCGTTTTTAACGTAAATTC
The DNA here is from genome assembly GCF_003264205.1 of Bacillus sp. SRB_8. NCBI lineage: Bacteria > Bacillati > Bacillota > Bacilli > Caryophanales > Bacillaceae > Bacillus > Bacillus sp. SRB_8. The sequence continues at coordinate 1,984 of NZ_NADT01000077.1, forward strand.
ACTTGATTTACCGCATTTAGGACACTGACTTTTGACATTTTTCGGTACCTTTAAATACCCATACTGGGTATGAGACAAAATGGCCCCTGGCAATATTTTTCTCATTTAAACCTCCTAAAAACTCAACCCTAATACATAACTTATATAAATATTTTTGATAACTATTCAGTCACCTCATGAAGATATAAGATAGTTGGGGAAAATTACTAAAAAATATGTTTATCTGTTTTATCACAAGATGTAGTGGTATCACACATGTTTGTGTTGTAGCAAAAAAAATAGACCGACTTTTCGCCTATGAAACTCCTAAATTAAAGGTATAGCTGAGTAGTTATTATTCCTGTATAATTGATAATACAAATTTTTAAAGTTATACAAAAAGTATAACTTTAAAAATCATAATTACAATCTACAATATATGGAAATGATGTTTTTTATTAGTAGAGTGTCACCATAAATACCCACATTTTAACAAACATATAAGGACCACTTGGGTTCTGGTGCAAAAACTATAAAGCTCATGTAACGAATCTTCGAAACTTGGACATACTGATTGGTGGTTCTGGTGCAAAAATCGCAAGACTCT
>NZ_NADT01000078.1:0-211 GCF_003264205.1 Bacillus sp. SRB_8
AGGTTTGTCCTTTTTTCATCATATGTATGGCTTCAACACCTCTCAATATAGAAGTTGCCGTTTTAAATGACTTGAATCCCAACATAGAACGCACGCGTTTCTTAATAAAACGATGATCTTGTTCCACTATATTATTGAGATATCTAACTTGCCTTAGTTGTATGCCTTCAGGCATATGTTTCTCTTCTTTTAACTCTTGAATCGCTACAGG
>NZ_NADT01000008.1:0-371878 GCF_003264205.1 Bacillus sp. SRB_8
CTACTTGACAGGGATAAGACCATTTGATAGTCTCTTTTTGTTGTCATTATTATTTCGTTTCACCATCGCCTTGCTGTGCATCAAACGTCCAAGTTAATTGTAACTTATCGCCTTGGAATTCATTTTGGTCTTTTTTATTATCAACGAATTCAAATTTCACTTTGAATTTATCAGATTTACCTGCAGAAATACCTTTTTCATCCCAGAACCAAGCAGCTAAATCATTATTTACTGCTGTAAGTGTATCACCCTTCAATTTATCTAATGTAGTTTCTTTCACAATCGTCTCATGCTTATCTACATTTTTTAAGAATGTTACTTTAATATGTTTACCAAAATCATCTTTATTATCTTTCTTCGTATCTTCTACATTATAGTCTGTTTTTAATAGAACCTTTTTAATATCTAAAGAGCCTTTATTTTCTAGTTTAAATTCTTTTTCAATTGTATCACCAGGTTTTAAATTCGATACATTAACAACTGTTGATGGATTTAATGATAAATCAAGCGTACCAGCCGCAAATGTATTATTTGACACTTCTTTATCGCTAAAGAATGCAAATGTTCCTCCACCAACTAATGCTGCTCCTAATACTGCTGATGCGATACCCATTCCTAATTTTTTCTTTAAAGTCATGTCCATATCCCCTTAATATATATATATATTTGTTAACTTCCTAAACGGAAAGTATAACCAAACGAACTAGACGGATTGTTCTACTTTTTTATCTTTCTTTTCTCCGTCAATGCTACGAATAGCGCCAAAAATAGAAATTGCGGAATAGCCAAGTAAAAAGACTCCAGGAATAATGAGAAGTAATGCTGCTCCCGCTTTTGAACTCGCATAATTCAGTCCATAACCAACGTATGGAACTGTAATATCTGCATACTTTCCAATTACATTCTCTGCAAGTACTGGTGCTAAATCTGGTCCGTTGTTGTTATCCCCTTTTGTTTCATACATTACTTTTCCATTTGTATCTTTCACACCGATAATACGGTGAGTGATAATTTTGTCATCTTTCTCTTTAAACGTAATAACATCACCTTTTTTATATTTAGAACCATCTTTCGTTGGCTCTATCGCAATGATTGATCCTGTTAAAAATGTTGGTTCCATCGATCCTGAAAGAACGCTCTTAAATTGATATCCCATCACTGTTGGATCCCCGCCACTCGCTTTTGAAGAAATAACTACAAAAGCTAAACAAACCATTACCGCAAATAAAACAAATGAGATAACGTTGCTAATCACCTTCCAAACTAATTTCATCGTCTCTCTCCCTCTCCGTTGTTTTATGTTATTTGAAGTATACAATATTCATTTAGTTCTCTAACAAGAACACAAGTAAATAATATAACGAACGATTTGGAAATGCAATAAGAAAATTTACAATTATTAGTTAAATCATTTTTGAAATGCATACAAAAAAGACCGTGACAAAATCTCATCACGGTCTACTAGCAATTTATTTTTCTTCTGATTTCATCCCTTGGTTATTTCGGCGCAGCACTACATATAAAATCGCTCCAAATAATAAAATCGCACCTATTCCAACACTTATCACTTTCACATTCGATTCCTTTACTTCAGGTGCAACTGTATCTTTTTTAGGCATCGCAAAAGTAACATCTTCTTTTGAAAGAACATTTATAGTCGCAATCGTTTGATTATTCTTTATAATATCTACCGCACCAACTACTTCACCGCGATGAATTCCTTTTTGATACAAAGATTCTTTATCCACTGAATTAACCCGAAAAGCCGTTTTTATATTTTTCCCTTCATCTTTCTTTAGCATAAGCTCTGCACTTTTTTCCAGCTCAGAATCAACATCTTTATTTAAATACTTTGCCTTTTGGTGCCAACTATGTTTATCTAGTACAGTTTGCTTCGTAAATTGCCCAAAAGAATATTCCGCCATCTGCTTCAAATCTTCATAAATTTCAGGTCTTTGAGAAGCCATTACTACATTTATAATACGATTACCATCCTTCTCATTTAATAAAACGAGCGTATTGCGTGCTTCATTCGTAAATCCTGTCTTACCACCCATACTATATGGATTTTCAAAATAAGTAGACTTATTAAAAATAGAAACTGTTTGCGTAGATGTCGTAACCGTCGTTCTTTTCGTATTCATCGCTTGTAAAATTTCAGGATACTTTTGCACACCTCTCGTAATCATGGCCATATCATATGGCGTCGTATAATGATTTGGATCATGCAATCCATTTGGCGTTACAAAATGACTATCTTTAGCCCCTAATTGCTTCGCCCTTTCATTCATCATATTGGCGAAGTTTTCAACACTTCCTCCAATACGCTCCGCAATCGCATACGACACATCATTCGCACTCAGCACCATTAAAATCATAAGTGCAGTATTTCTATTAATAGTCTCACCAGGGTGAAACTCAATTTGATAATTACTCTTCTCTTGATCTAATGCTAATTGTGAAAACGTAAATTGATCCTCTGGCTTCGTATGCTCCATCAGTAAAATCGCCGTTAACACTTTCGTCATACTAGCAGGGAACGCACGATGATGTGCATTTTTGTCGTACAACATATCTCCTGTTTTCGCATCAATCGTAGTCGCAAACTGACTAAAAACATTCGGCCCTTCCGCAGGTGGAGGTGCCACTTGCTCCGGATTTACTCCAATATTCGTCTCAGCATATAACGTCATAGGTGTCAAAAAAAATAAACAAATAACCATAACAAAAACCGAAATTTTCTTAAAATTTACCATATGACTCTCCCTTTTCCCTTTACTTTCACATTCTATAAAATACCTCTACCAACCTATATGTAATTTGTATTAATTTGGAAGAATATTCACTTTTTTTACTATATCACACTTTTACGATTAGGAACATAAATATACAACAAAAAATAAGAAGGAATTACTCTTTCTTATCCTTCTCATCAATCAATGAGTCTATTAAATTTTGACTAGCTTCCTCAGGTGTAATCTCATCTGTCATCCCCATAAACGACCAACCTTTAGAATCGACCCACTCAACAAACTCTTGTAAAAACTCATCATGTGTAACATCCACATCAAGAATTGAGCCATTAATCGAAATCGTTCTATTTCTAGATACGCGCATCTTGAACGTTTTTCTTACCATTACAATAATTCTCCCTCTACTTCTGAATATTTATAAATATCTTGTACTTCTTTTATACATGATTTCTTGAAAATTGTAAAAAGGATATATTGGCCAATTTGCATATTAAAAATGAAAATCTCTTATTATATAACCCTCACACTACATTCATTTAGTCATAAATTACGGAATACATCCATATAAAAAAACAAACCAACTTATATTCTATCACACCAACTACACTTGACTTTAGTACGATCAAATAGAATATATTAGAAAACACCTTAAAATGAGGAGGAACTCCATGGCGCGTTGTACATATTGTAAAACGAAGTGGAAAGTAAAAGATGTATGGTCGATACTCGTGACATTTGAAAAAGATTGTCCGTATTGTTTCGAAAGACAATATATACCTGTGGTGCTAGTTAATTCAGAATTAAATTGGAGTTTTATTAGGTAATGTCTAATTCTATTATCGAAAGGGTTCAGCACTACAAAATCTTTTATTCAAAAATCAATAACACTACTCTATTATTTTCCCATTGCGTACAAACACACTATCATTAGTGTTGTTTATTGCATTTAATATAATAAATCCAATTTCAGAAAGGAGTTTTGCTGTTTGCCTATTCCTAAGAAAAAACCTCCAATACCACCTCAAAAACAACCACCATCCCCGTCTCCTTGCACACCAGAGATTACGCTCGATGTTTCTCCTGCGAAAAATTGCTCTATTCAGTTATCTGGGACAGTTACTTGTGGAGGACAACCTATTACAAATGCTACTGTGGAGTTCGAGAGCGCTTCTCCAGAAATTAATCCTATCTCCTCAGCGACAACTGATAAAAAGGGGAACTTTTCCTCAGTTGTCGATATAAAATCCGGTGTGCAATCCACTGAGATATCAATAACTGCTTCAACTAAAATTAAAGAAGGTTCTGCTTCTATATCCAAAAAAGCAAAGATAGAGTGTCAGGTCCCTCCTCCTAAAAACAGAATTTATGTTACAAATGGGGATGTCCCTCCCCTTCCCAATAACGCTAGTGAACCCATTTCGGTAATTGATGGCAATACGGATCTTATTATTACAAAAGTCTTGAGTGGGACATCCCCGTCTGGAATTGCGGTTAATCCAGTTACGAATCGCATATATGTCACAAATTTTAACGGGGATACAGTTTCGGTAATCGACACTCTAACAAATGCGCTTATCACTGTGATTCAAATGGGTACTGGAGGAATTCCTGCCGTACAACCTGGAGCAATTGCAGTTAATACTGTCACTAACAGAATATACGTGGCCAATTTCGGAGTAGATACTGTTTCGGTGATTGATGGGGTTTTAAATCAAGTGATTGATACCATACCAGTTGGGAAACGACCTTTCGATATTGCTGTTAATCCTATTACGAATAGAATATATGTTGCGAATAACGAGAATGAAAATGTTTTTGTTATCGATGGGAAGCTTAATATAGTTTTTGGAGTTATTTTGGGTTTAAGTCATCCAACTGGTTTAGCGGTGAACACTATTAATAATCAGATTTATATTGTAAATAATTTAACTAAGAGTGTGAGAGTTGTGGATGGTTCTACACATAAAATACTAGACGAGATAGTAGTGGGAGAATCGCCTCAACAAATTGCAATAAATCTATCTCATCCTTTTTCACCGCGACTTTATGTTACAAACCTTGGTGATGGTACTGTTTCGGTAATAGATGGGGATAAAAACATTGTGCTGGTCACAATTCAGGTTGGGCAACAACCAGTTGGAGTTGCGGTAAACCCATTAACTAACCGTGTGTATAATACAAATTTTGCAGATAGAACCGTTTCAGTGATTGATGGCCTAACGAATATTGTTGTGGATTTAATCAAATTCGATAGATTGTCTTCTGGGATTGCGGTCCTCCCTTAGGATAAGGTGAAACAGAACGGTTTTTAGTGGAATACGTAGGTCTTTGGTACCTGAAAAAAGAAAAGCCCTCCTTATTTTTCATAGGGAGGGTCTTGAAGGTGTATATGAGGAAATGATGCTACTAGGCTGTATCTGAAACCTAAGAATAATATTCATTGGTCGGATGGTTTGTTATTTTTCTTCCGTACCTCTTCTGCCAGTTTTATTAGTTCTTCGTTTTTCTTGTCTACTTCGTCCTTCATTTTTTTAAATCTCTCGTAGTCTCTTTGTGTTAGCTTCGGTCTATCTTTTTTATCCCTTGCCCATGCATATATCATAATAATCACCCCTGTTTAGAGAAACTTTCCAATAAATCCTCTCGTATCTTCAACACTATTTTCACATTCGTATGTTTAGTTATTTTTGTTTGGTACATCTTACCTTATTGCACTTATGGTTTCAATGTATATAGAGAAAAAAACTCCTCCGACACGTAAAGTTTGTATAACTACGTATCAGAGGGTTTCTCTTTAATATTGGATAAGGATATACATTTCTGTTCTCTATTAATAGAGTATGTATTTAAACCTGCCTATCTAGCTGTAATAGACGTTTACAGAACAGTGATGCCTCATTGCTATACGGTTGGTATTTATCCGCCAGCAAGTTTATCAGAGCACTCTCTATTGTATTAGTAGGTAAGATGTCGGTATTGAAATTGTAGTACGGATAGTACAATTTAGAATTGTTCTTAGTTGTAATCTCTACAATAACATACTCATACTCACCGATTACTATCAAATCATCAACTTCACATCCAAATAAGTCTTGTTGCATTAGCTTATCTAATTTCGCTTTATTTTCTTGTTCGGTTAACTTCTTCTCTAACGCATTGTATTGGAAGTTCTCCATTTCTAATAAAACTCCACAATGAGCTGCTGCATGTACTAATATCGGAGCTAAACCTGGTGGAGTCGTTCCTCCTTTGAATCTGTTTTCCAGTACACCTAATATCGCTTCTTCAATTGTGTCATATCTTATATTGATCATTTGGAAGTCAATATAGGCAGAGTAACTTATTTCACCATCTTCTTTTCCAACACATTCTAAAATTACATAGTGACAATCCTTGAAGCAGTACGCTTTTGTTATCTTCGCATACCCAACAGATCTTTTTAGATACTTCACTTTTTCTTCATTTGTAGGAATTTCATATGCCTCAATAGGTTTGTCTATTTTCTTGTTTCCTAAATCTAAACCATAACCAAACATATCATTGGTATAATTGTTGTCTTTGTATATAGGGTACGGTTTCCCCACTTTTCCGTTCACTTTAATAATTCTGTCGCTTGGTAAATTTTCTAATTGCAATTCCATAGTTACCCGTGGTGCTAGTTGATTTAGAAGCACCCTAAAGAGTATTTCAAGGTATTCCCAAAGCGTTCCCTAGCCTTATTTAGCATAAGACAATAAACAAGCAAAATGCTTTCTAGTCTACTTTCAAATCCTAATATGGAGCGGCTTCTAAAATCTTGTACCCCTAATTTTTCTAAGGATGAAAAGACTGTTTCAATTCTTTTGCGTCGTTTACCTAATAAAGTATCATTGATTTTGTCTGCATCTTTCATATTTTTGCGTAATGGAGTGGTGACTGTGACGCCCTTTTGGGCTATTTTTTCTTGAATAGAACTACTGATATAGCCCTTGTCACCAAGAATATGGGTGACGTGAGCTTCGTTAGCTAGGGTTTCCAGTAGTTGAATATCGTGGATTTTAGGTGAACTAACCACATAAGCTACTGGAAAACCAGTTTCAGTGACTGCCGCGCTTATTTTAACTCCATAATAATACATTTCCTTGGTAGAATTATAGCCAATCTCAGCGATTGAACGCAGAACTTTTGCCCATCGATTTCGGATTTCTTTACAAAAAGGGCTCGGAAAACTATCAACAATTGCTGTCGTAACGTTTTTAGTTTTTTGCTTCACAAAAAAGAAACGGATGATTTTTATAGCATAAACTAAACTAGCGCAAAGGCGAGTGTATCGTGTTCTGCTTGGGAATTCGCTGAAAGATAAAATGGTTCGTAACGCACGGTACGTGGCTCTTTGACTGGTGTAGCCAAGCATTAACCCCCATAAAACACAAGTAATTATCACAGTATCAGGTTGGACCAATCTATCAACATTCTTACGATTTTTAATTTTGGTTGGTACACATTTTTTATATAGTTTAACGACGATTTCTAAAATTTGATTGAAAACTGTGTGGGTATCTGTATAATTATCTGTGTATTTAGGAGATTGCATATCATTCACTCATTTCTTGGTCGTTTTGAGTTAAATATATGCAATCTTTTTATGTTTTTCCATCATTTTAAAGATTCTAAATCAACTAGCACCACAGGTAATATATGTCTAATGATACCTTTCATCATGCTAACGCCGCTTTACCTTTGCTATTCTTATGTCCTTTACTTGTTGATCTAAGTGACGAAAATCCTTTAGATAAATATCGAAAATAATATAACCGCTACATTCAAAACCTACTTTCTATTCAGTTCTCTTCTTATTAATTCTCCCTTTATTCACTACTAATATACTTGCACATGCTCCCTCTTTAAAAACTTACTATAAAAATATTGTAAAATTTCAGTTAATTATATATAATTGCTTTAGCATAATGATTAAAGATGCTATTACATAAGCATTTTTGAAGATCCCGTAGCTCAGCAGGGAGAGCGCCACCTTGACAGGGTGGAGGTCGCTGGTTCGAGGCCAGTCGGGATCATAAAACTCAATAGTATCAAGGCTTGAGAGGACATTCTCAAAAGCTAAAACTGTGGAGGTCTCCATCAGACACCACAAGTTAAAAGAGGACTACTTCTAGTCAGCAAATCAGCTGGCTCAGGGGTAGTCCTCTTTTTTTTGTTTCCATAAAACTGAGAAAGGACTGAAAAGAAAATGCTACTTAAGTTTGCTATGAAGGATTTCAAAGAGGAAAAAGAGTTCGCTAATCTGTCTCCTCGTACAATTCAATCTTATATGGCTACCATGCATGAGTTCCAAGCATTCTGCTCTGAGCGTGAGCTCATCGATACAAGAGATATCCGAGAGGCAACTGTTAAGAGCTATCTCATGTATTGCCAACGAACAAGAAAAAACAATGTAGTAACAAGAAACACCAAGCTTCACCACCTCAAGATATTCTTTAACTACTTACAACATGAGGACATTATCACTGAGAAAGAAAACCCTATTCGTAAAATGAAGTTGGCTAAAGAGGATATAAAAATTGAGGTCTTTCAAGATTACCATATCAAGCAAATGCTGAGTTACTACAGAAGGCTTAAAACAAGAGATAAAAGCTTATACGCTTATCGAGATCACACTATTATTGTTTTCCTTTTAGGAACTGGCTCAAGGCTTGGTGAGCTTATTAACATTCGCTGGAGTGAGTTGGACTTAGTAAACCAAACAGTAACCTTATTCGGTAAAGCTCGAAAGCAACAAACTGTCCCTCTCACAGACAAGCTTGTAAAGGAGCTTTGTGAGTACAAAGTGTTTATAGAACGTGAAATTGGAAAACTCCCAGAGTACGTATTTACCACACGAGAAGGGAAACAGATGAGCCCTAATAGCATCAAACTCATGTTCAAGCGACTCAAACAAGTAATGAACTTTACTGACGTTCGCTTATCAGCACATACTTTCCGTCATACTTTTGCTCATCGTTGCTTAATGGCTGGTATGGACGTTTTCACTCTTCAAAGAATGCTAAGACACAGCAACTTAAGAATGACTGAGAGGTATCTTGCTCTTTGGGGAACTGCCTTGAGAGAGCAAAACGATAAGTTTAATCCACTTAATTCACTTGAGATTTAAAACAAATAAAAAGAGAACCCTGCTCTTAGTTTGGCGACCAGACAGGGCTCTCTTGGAGGAAAACTCGAAGGAGCTTTCTTGTTTGCTATTGTATCATGCTTATTGGTACTAGCTCAAGGGGTGTTCCTTCTATAAAAATGGAGGAACATTATAATGAAGGAACTACGAAAATACATATCATTTGATTCAGTAGCTGAGATGGACAAAACTATTGATTTTACTCTTAAGGAATATAACTTAAAAGATAGCGAGCGAGTAATACTTCTAAAGCTATCAAACTACTCATGTAAATTCGTGGGAGTTTCATATTTAAAAAATAACACGTTAGCTGATCTAACAGGATACTCTAAACGTACTATTCAGCGTGCCCTCAAACGTTTCAGCGAGCTAGGTATCATTACTCGCATTGAACAATTCAAACCTGTTAAGGGTGGCTACTCAGCATTTATCTGTGTAATTAATCCTTTTGAGCGTCACCATGAGCTGGCATCTTGTAAGGAAGCTGTAGAGCCTACTCCTGAGCAACCTGACGAGCCATCTCACAGGGAAGAAGCCATTACACTTAAAGCTAAAAGCTCTAAAGAATTAAAGATACGTAATAGCGCACCTATTGAGCTGGATGCGTTAGATGTATCTTATTTGGCTAACTCATGTGTACCAATGGAATTTATCAAAACAGTATCCCCTTTCTTTGATACAGCTAAGGAAATCTATGCTATGTGGGGGAAAGTTAAATTGGCTACAAACAAGTATGCACCCGATTTAATTGATACAACTGAGGTGGCGATTTCTGCGTTTAAACAAGCTGTATTTGCTCTGAAGATGAACAAGATTAGAAAAGACTTCAAAGGTTACCTATTTGGCGTTCTCGCAAAGATGATGTCTGTTGAGCAAAGAAAGCTGAAGAATAAATTTTTCAATTTCCTACAAGATTAATCTGAGGAGAACTTTTAATTCAAGAAGTAATAACCCATATGATAGTTTCAAAATAAGAATTTTTACATATATCTTGTGTCTTATTTTGAAACGTAGCTAAAATAGAAGTAACAAAACAAATAAAACTAAAGGGGTATGTAAAATGAAATCAGTTAAATTAGTAACAGGGAAATTAACAGTAGACAACGAGAAAGTAACAATCAAACCTAATATGATTAATAGACTTCTAGGTAAAAGAACGATAGATATTTACTTCGAGGATATTACTAAGGTGGATGTTCGTAAGCCATCACTGTTCACACGAGGAGTTATCAGCTTCAAGTTTACACCAAAAACAGGCTATAAGAAGGGTAAGATCGGACTTGCCTCTCAAGACAACTCTCTGATTTTCAAGAAGAAGCACCGTAAGTTTATCGCCGAGGTAGTTTCTACTATCGGTAAGTAAGCCGTCTCACAGGTACAACTAAACTAAAACTAAAGGGGATATGTAAAATGACAAACACTATTGAGGTTAAACAAGTAGAGGAAAAGTTAATCGGACTAGTAGGAAAATTAGTAGAGTTAAAATTACAGGAGGCTGAAACTACCGAAGAAAACATCGACTTAATTGAATCCATCGCACACACAGAGGTCGATATCCTACGAGAGGTAAAACTACTAATCTTACCTGACAGAAGTCATCCGTTAGATGACGTAATCATGGAGTTATTAATGGCCGAAGAGAACGATATCGGAGCGGTAACTGAATTGAACGACGTACCAGATACAATTACCGAGAATGAATACAAAAGGTTACTAGACAGATCAACTATTACAGGTGACACGTTAGCACAGGCATGGGACGACTTCTTAGTTGAGTACGAGGGCTACTGTGAAGCTATTCAAGAAGGTAATCCAAGAATAGGTGAATTCTAATAAGTAAACACTCCTCTTAATAAGCGGAGATAACAAAAATACCGAGATTGCACTTCTACAGAGTTAACCTTACCTAGCTAGTATCAACTAGGAAAAGATAATCTCCTCAGAATGCGAATCTCGGTATTTTACTTTCTAGATATACCTACATGAGCACGAACATGACAAGACACCCAAGCAGACCATACACGAGTAAGTAAAGCCACAGTGACCATCTCAGTTGTTTCTCTCTACGGTTATTTCTCATTAGCTACTATCTCCTCTACTTCCACATTTATTAGTTTTCCATCTATGGTGTATCTCAATTGGTTGTTATAACTCTTTGTGATATCACTATGGAGCCAGCTAGATCCTTTATCCGTCTCAGTAGTAAAGTTACTTAGGTATCCTTTGCCTCCACTAGTCCATCTAACATAACATCTATACTTACACATATAGCATTCCCCCTCAGATGGTTTAGTTATCAAATAACATTGATGGATCAAACGTGTTAGGATTCTCAATATTACCCTTGGACAAGCGGTACTTACGAGATAGTCCTAACTCGTCTATTAACCTAATATAGCGACTCTCAAAGTCTGCCATACTTACCTTCTCATTGACTGCATACTCCATGTTAACATTCTTACGTCTAGCCTTAATTAGGTTAATCAGAGCTAGGTCAAGTGTTTCTAAATCTAGCTTGTCCAACTCGTATTTCTCTTGGTAGTGTTCGAACGTTTCTTTATACCAAGCTTTTTCCTCCTCAGTTAGATCTGCTTTAAAGTCCTTCAGATACAACCCGTGAATGTAGTTACCTGGAGTTAGATTCTTGAGTGCCTTTGCTTTCCCCTCAGGGGTACTTGGCCCTCCAGTTGGATTATGTGGCCTAGCCATATTAGTTCCCCTCCTTAGTTACTGCGAATAGTAGTACAGATGTACTAGTCAGGTATACTGTCTTGTTAGTATCAACTGAGATAGGAAACAAGTCAGACTCCTCTCGTTCGATCCAGCTCATGAATTCAGCTAGCTTACCATCATCTATAGTTACTTCTAGAGTGCCACCTGTTGGGGTTACGATCTTTACTTTATTCATTTAGCCTACCTCCTATTTGATTCCTAATGATTTAACATACTGTTTGTATTCTTCATTAAAGGATTTCTCTTCCTGAGCTATTGCCTCCATAGTCACCGAGAAAGCCTCGTAAACTTCTTGAGGGCTGTACTTTAGGGGTTGTTCCTGCTCGTAGAACAGTTGAGCACCTTTTAGTTGAGGGAATGCTACGAGAGAGACTTCTCGAATCCGTGAGGGGTTGCCTTCTTTGTCTGTGTAGAATGAGATGGAAACCTTTTTGGCTAACCCTTTTTGTACTCGCTGCTTAATGGAATCCTCTACAATACGTAGTTTACCAATTAGCTTATTACCTACTACAGATACGCTCTCCAAGAAACCCAATGTATCTTTTACCGACTCGCTATGATCTAACTGGATTGGTATCATGTCCTCTTTGTTAAACGAGCTAGCCAATGCTTCTAGATGGTCGACTGTATAGGTTCTCCCTCTGTGTGTACCAGTAGAAAATAACTCGGCATCCTTTAGTAGGTCTTGTCCTTCTTCTGAGAATGATTCTGTTAGTCGGCCAACCTCGTTGTATTTCTCTATTGTGTAATTCATATGTTTCACCTCGTTTAGTCTATAATCAAAGAAAGGGAGCAACCTATATGGCTACCCCCTAGTTATGTCTTTGTTAACCCTCAATGTTTTGTAACAGGTAGATACCTTTTGGGTCTGTGATGTAGCATTCTACGAATCGGCTAACTCGTAGGATTGTAGTCTCGTCCTCATCTTGGTTGTACGTCATAGAGCGTAAACCTCCATCAGCATCAGCGATATCACCAATAGCACCACGCTGTACAAATAAGGCTTTGTCATCTCCAAAGTTGATATCAACTAAGATATCCATCCCTAACAGTGTACCGATATAGCCTTTCAATAAAGCAATATCTGTATTGTTAACTTTCAGAGCGTCACGAATTTGTTTATTTTTCACTAGGAGAGCGTGTGTTTTAGGGGAAATTACCATTGTGTCGTACTCGTAGCCAGCTTTAATACCTTCTGTTTGAGCATCTACGATGTCATTAATCATTTGGTCTGCTCCAAGAGTTACATTATTCCAGTAAGCATCGACTGTTCCACTAGTAGCACCTGACTTTGTGCGTCCAAGTCTTCCGTTAGCGTTCTCGATGCGATCATAACCAAGCGAGTTAACCATATTTACCACCGAGGAAGATAACTTACGGAAGCCACGTTCAAACTGACCAGTAGAACCAAAGCGTTGCATCTCATAAGAGAACGCCATCTCTAGACCATACTTACGAATCATAGCTAGTTTTGCTTGCTCTGATAGTCCAACTCGTTTGTATGAACTTCCTTCACCAACCTCTGGCACTTCCTCGTAAGCGTAACGCCCACTAGCGTCTGCATCAGTGTCTTGGAAGTACTTGATAGCTAAAGCATCAGCAGTAGTTTTTGTAAATAGTGTATCAGCAATGAAGCGTTTCTCTGTTAAATCTTTGAAGCGGTGATCTAGAAATACCTTCTTTAGTAATGGATGTTGACCCAAAATCATATCACTCATGTGTTTCCTCCTCAGTCTACCTTTGAGATAGACAATCATTTAGTTATGGTAATAGTGGTAAGTGCCTGTTTAGGCTAAACTATTAATGAAAATACGAGTGAGCAAAACCTCAGGAGTAAAACTCTGCTCGTATTCTCATTAATAGCCACGAGACAGAAGAACTCCCCTGTTAGTCTGACAGGTTCAGCGTTCATCCCAACTCGTGTATGCTACTTTCGTTTTACTTTGGAGCTATCTAGGAGTTAAATGCTTCTCAGTTGCTCTTGAGTGCTACCAATAATGAACTGTATATGCTCTAGACTCTGCTGAGAAAAATCGAACTTTCCAGCAAGCCAATTCTGAATCGTACACCTACCAAAGCCCACCTTCACAGCAAAAGCCGAGTTAGAGCAACCTGTGATTTCTTTGTACTTGAGGTATCGCTCTCGTGTAGCTTCATTCATTACAATCTTGATATCTAATTCCTTTTCAGTTAACTTTAATGGCATATTTCATCTCTCCTATCTAGTTTTCTATTCATCTATTTGTCTATTCATCTGTAATTAAATAAAGACTCCACCAGCTCGTACCAGTGGAGCGTGCATATGTAGGCGATCCCCATCACCAAACCCCAGGAGAGTTATATACATATGTCTGATTTAATCTAGGACATGGAGATTAACTCTCCGTAGTACTACCGAGGAAGTGATTTTTCTCTCTGAAGGAGACTCGGTAGTACTACGCAAAGCTAAAAGGGTGATCCACTGGAGTTTTCCGTGCTCCAGTAGGTACAATGAAAAGGGGATACTATGGAGGACGACCCCACGCAACTACTGAGACTAAGGGGGCGGGAAGTTCTCAGTAGTTCAGTGCGGTATCCTCTTTTGTGGGGTTCATATATATAGTAAGACTACCGTAGTGTGCTCTTTTGTTTGCCTACTATATAGTAGTAGTGCTACTACCGTGCTAATATCTTCTTTTACCTCCACTGTTTGGCGATTGGCTTGCGAGAGAGCATTAGTAATTCATAGATACCTTCCTCGGTTAAGAACCAAAATTCCGTGTTTTCTCGTAAACCACCATGTCCAACTTGGGTATAATTATTGTTTACCCCCAAGTTGTGCTTTATTTTTTCTTCGCTATCTACTTGTTTCAGCATCATAGTTAAGTTCGTGTGTTCAATCCAATTAGCTACATCCTTCGCAAGAAATAACGGATCCTCCACAGTTCCATAAACTTTAAAGCCTTGCCCTAAAACTTCTTGTTGGTGAATTACTGTTAAGTTACTCATTAATATTCCCCCCTTAGACAACAAAAGAGCTGAACCTAATCAGGCCAGCTCGTGAAGTGCATTATTTAAAGAACCAAAGTGTAATTCTATAGCTTCCAACAACTGGGGACGATCTCTGGAGAACGCTACCTCGCTTATATTTTTACCGTAGTATTTCAATTCAGATAATATCTCTAGGATTATTTCTTTTGAATAAATGCTCATTTGTTTTCCTCCTTGGGGGGTTAATGTGGTGGGGTGTACCTTGTGGATCATTGGTAGGGGATTACTTTTTGTTTGCGTTTCGATAATTAGAACTGGAGAGGTGAATCTTACGAGCCACCTCTTTGATATCCATCAGGGTAACTTCTTTAGCAGATCGGTGTACCAATTCAGGATCCAAACAGATGACATCTATAATAGTTCCGATCTCCATTGTGATTTCATTTCGCTTAAACTTCCTCAGAGTTGCACCAACAAAGTTTCTAGAGTAGCCAAGTACCTCAACAATATCTTTCGCTCTCCATACTTCTAATTTGCTAACATCAGGCTCAGTAGGATTACTACAGATAATATGAGTTGTCCAATGTACATGAGCCAGTATGTCTGCTAGAAATCCCATCTCATTGAGTGATAGTAAACCAGCTACCTCTCGTAGTCTCTTCTTGAATATCTTGACCATTGGTCTTTTCTCTTCCATAAAACCACAGAGGTAGAAATCCTCTACAATGTTAATGTATACGTTCTTTCCAACTTTCTCCTTGGAAATAGCTCCTATTTGTTCCAGCTCGATTAATATATCGTTAGTTTGTCTCCTCTTTTTGTCAATCATACTGGATACATCCTCTACAGTTAAACGCTCAAACTGACCTTTGAATAGTTGTCCTCCTTTCTTAACCTTCATAGCAGTTGTTAACAGTAGGAGAACTCCTTTTTGTCCCTGAGTTAGCTGATTTCTGATAGTTTCATAATTAGTAACATCCTGCATAGCAAACCGCTTCTCACTCATTTCGCTTTTCTTAATAGCATAATTCTTTCTAGATTGTTGCTGAGCTGGTGACCCCATTTGATAACCTGCATCGTGTAAAACTTCCTTTGCTTGCTTAATTGTAATCATTTGTCTACCTCCAATAACTGTATTTGACGAGTTAGTCAACTGTGTGATATGATTATATGTTACCTTTCCTTCTCTTTATATTTTATTACGTTTCAAAATAAGACACAAGATATATGTATAAATTCTTTGTTTATTTAACTTTTCTAGTAGTACGCTAGGTATATCCAATAAATGGATGCACATGAAACCGCACATGTTAGCCGATTTATGCACATGAAACCGCACATGTTATTTTGAGCTAATCCCTTGTGAGAGTAAGGCTCAAGGCACTTTTTAGGCTGAACTATCTCTTAACTCTTATATAAACCAACTCAGCTACCTCTCCTAAGTCAAACCACTTAGTCCAGCTCTATTGATGTTGAAATCCAACTACTATATAACTATAAAAGAAAAAACTCCTTTGTCCGTCCTCGTTAGGCATAACAAAAAGAGACAAGCCTGATTGGCTGCCTCCTGGGATATTCCTAATTAGATTCTACTTTCTCAATACATAAATACAAAAACCTGAGACGGAGATCTATTAGGCTATTCTATCAAGGCTTGTCTATCTCGTTTACGAGAAGATTATAACCTGATAGCTTAACCTCTATTGCTGCTTCCTCATAGTTATTGTTTTAAAATCATTTAATACCTAATACCTATATGAGCTGGCATCTCTTAGTTTATCCTATCAGGGTTATTCTTTCCGATTCATCGGATAGTTACTACTTGATAGGATACTCTTAGAGTTACTCCTCTTATAGACCTTTTTTATTTTTCTTTCTCTATGATTACCTATTGGTTATTCCTAATTAGGTATTTCTATCAAGTGGTACCTATCGAGTTAACTCTTTTTAGATATTGTAGTAAAACAACTACCTCAGGGGGCGTATCCTGTGTATTTCACTCCTATGTATCAACACTTGAGGTAGACTATACGGTAACTTAGGAGTTAATTTCTACACCTTACTGGGTTTGTCTCATCTCACAAGTTAACTTAGGTAGTAAAACTAACTCTCCGTTTAACGGATACTTCAAGTAGGTTGCCGACTCTAGGGGGGTTACTATCTCATATATGAATATATTTAAATACCTTATGAGGACGACCTATGTTGAGCATAGTCCCTGAGTAATACCTGAGATAGCCGATCTCTGTAGGTGAAACTTAGGGGGTTGCTACTGGGGGCTGACTCTAGGGGTTCAACTTTGGGAGATAAATATTTTATAAAAACCCTGTAGGTGTCCTGTTAGGTGGTTGCATCTTGCAACTCCCTAAGGCTCGATGTTGGGAGAAAACTTTTTAAATTTACTGCTGAGGTGGAAAACTCTAGGTGTACTGGCTCATGGGGTAAAACTTTGGGGGTCGATTTTCCTAATAAATTTCTACTACATATGTTTACATGCGTATACGTACACCCCCCTACGCCTCCTGATTGTGAGAGCACCCCCCGAGCACGCCACCACCAGTGGAGCTACTGACAGTCAGCCAACGAGAAAGTGACCAACAGGAATAGCCCTGAGAAGCCCCAGATTTCCCCGTTAGACACTTCACCCCTAGAGGTGGTGCAAATCAGTTACTGACTCCACAGAGAAGCTCATAGGCGTTCCTGCTCGTTCATCCTCTCCACTGTTACATCTAACAAGTATACGTCCTCTAGTTAACATAATATAGCTTATACGAAGTCATTGAGAGGAAGCACAAACAGGCTTAAGCCTTAGAGCCACCTACTCTTAGTGTACCTACCTAGGTATAGACTGTATAATTATCTGTATGGTATCTATGAGTACTTGCTGTATAGATATACATAGGAGATAGCGGTCTCGTAGGGAATAGGGTAGGGATTATGCACTATTCTATACAGTGTTACTAGGGAGGGTTTACTGGAACGATAGTGACTGTTCACTGTAGAGGAAGTAGCTAGATAGTTATACTTTCATAACTGTTCGATATTATAACTTGGGAGAAACGACCACATCGAGGGGTGCGTGAAACTATTTAGTGTGAAGCATTATAGCTGGATCCATTAGTTTCCTACCTCCCAGTTGCTACTTTATAAGTTGTTCTCTTGTAGGTACCCACGTGGTACACCTTGAACCGTATATTCATTCCAGTTAATTTATTTTCAACATATAGAGTTTTGTATTTCTTATTAAAGTTAGCTATAAAGTTCATTGCATCAGCACCTATGAGAACGACTCTATCGTCACCGATATAAAACTCAATAGCTGCCTGATCTAGATTATCGTGCCAGTTAACCCACTTCTTAAACCACTTAAACATTTTATATTCCTCCTCTTAGTTTTCATAAATAGTTATTCTATTTATTCCCAAATTTTTCCCTATCAATACCACCTGAGTTAGCCTATTTAGTCACCCTCTTTTTGTCGAATACTAACTCACAAGTTTTGTCTGAATAGTACACCTTGTTAGTTTGCTGTCTCAGTGAATCTATTAGTTAATAATCATTTACAATACCTCCCTTGAGAACGTTAACTCAAAGACTAAAACTGTGGAGGTCGTAGCAAAAGAGGGTTGACTAAATATTAAAACTACTTTAGTATTTCACTTAAGAAACTCTAATTGAAGTAGTTCTCAATGAGGATAATAACTTGAGAGCCTTGATACATATAAGTTTTACTGATCCCAAACCTCTACAGTCCACTGGGAAGTTCCCTTGACAGGGTGGAGGTCGCTGGTTCGAGGCCAGTCGGGATCATATGAGAAACCCCTTAATAGTCAAGGGGCTTTCTTTATGTAGCAAATCAATATATTATTTTTATAATAAATTTTTTATATACTGTTCAAGATTTGATCAATAGCTCTCTTTTGGTTAACGATTAATTTTTCATATGAAAATAAACTTATGATTTTAAATCTCTTATTAGATTTGAGTCAATATTTTAGACAAAAAAATTCAATCTAAGCTAGCTTTATTTTATTTGATTTACTGCTATTTGTAATATCGTTCACCGTGATATAGCAAAGTGCGATTCTAAACTTGTAATATTCTACATATCTTCAAAAACCAGTAAATATATCCTTTTCTTTCAACTTATATTCATCTCGATTGAAACATTGCGTAAGATTCTGTGAAACTTCCGGTTCATCAATCGCTAATATTATATTTCTACCATTTTCCCCTACTTCTTTTCCTCAATTCTTGAGAAAGACATAAATTATATCAATCATCACTCTGCGTTGTTCGCCAGAACTCAATTCTTCACTCTCTTCTTGGGAGCTTTTTAAAGTTTTCTTTGAAAAATAGCCTAATACAATAATTTTTATATTTATTTATATATATTTTGTAACAACAAAGAACTACATAGATTAACTATGTAGTCTATTTAAATATGAATAGGCCAATCTTATTTTTTCCCTAACTTGATTGCCTTTTTTATATTACTGAATGCACCTTTACCATATAATAATACGCCACCGCGGTAAACACGACTCGTTAAACCAATCATCATACATATTGTTGCTAATAGAATCGCTAATGCAAGCGCAATCTCCCATACTGGGATATTGAGGAATCCAATTCGTACGAGCATAACAATAGGAGTAAAAAAAGGTATATAGCTAGTAATGGTAACAACCGTGCTGCTTGGATTTGACATTCCATAAAGTGCGATATACAAAGCAGCAATTAACATAAATGTCAGCGGCATAACAGCTTGAGAAGATTCCTCTATACGACTAATAACAGAGCCGAGTAGACAAGATAATGAGCCATATAATAAGAATCCTAATGTGAAGAATAGAATCCCATAAAACACTAGAGTAGGAGCAATAGAATTTAAATCAATACTATTTAAAATATCATTTTTCGATTCATTAATTGCTGTTTTATACCCTACAGTTGCGACCAAGCCCCAAATTATTATTTGTGTAATACCTGCCAATAATGTTGAGAAGAGCTTCGCATATAAATGTTTTGTAGGCGAAATACTTGAAACAACTAACTCCATTACACGAGAAGATTTTTCTGTTGCAACATCTGTAGCTAATTGTGCAGCATACATTAATATCATTACATAATTTAGCATGATAAAGGTATTAATTAAAATTCCTACACCCTCTGTATGTTCTCCATCTTTAACCTTATCTGAAACAGTTTTGGTTTGTATTTCTACTGGCGTTGTTAACACCTTTAATTCATCTTGCGATAGATTCAATTGCTGAGCGAAATTAGAAGATTGTATTTGAGATAAAATAGTTTGAACCTTGCTAACATCTTGCTGATTTACATCTGTCTCAGTTATATACATAGCCTTTAGTTGTTTATTATCCAATTCCTCTACAACGATTGCATATGTATAATCACCATTTTTAACACCTGATTCTGCTTTTGGTTTATCCGTACTACGCTTAACATGTATCTTACTATCGACATTTTTAAACACTTGATTAATAGTTGTATATAATTCTTCTTTTTCTGTAACAACAACAACTTGATCGTCCTCGTTACCTGCAAAATAGTTATAAATCTTGTCAAAATTCATCAATCCTATAATTAACATAGAAATTATTATTGTAATAGCAAAATATGATTTTGATTTCACCTTAGATCTATAGTTTTGTAAAAAAATTGTCCAGAAACTACTCATGTTGCGCACCTACTTTCGCAATAAAGATATCATTTAATGTAGGCTCTTCTACTGCAAACTTTTTAACATACCCTAACTTCGTTATTTCTTTAAATAAAACATGCGAAACTTCTTCATATGAAATTTTAAGAGTAACTGCATTTTTACGTTTCTTCATACTTTCTACACCTTTTATTTCTTTCAAATGGTCAAAGTCATGATCGCCAACGATTACAACATTCTTTTTACCAAAGTCACTTTTAATTTTGGCGATGTCTCCTTGAACAACAGGTACTCCTTTGTGCATGATACAAATGTGTTGGCATAACTCTTCCACATGTTCCATACGATGTGAACTAAAAAGTATCGACGCCCCTTGTTTTTGCATATCAAGAACAGCTTCTTTTAACATTTCAACATTTACTGGATCTAAACCACTAAATGGTTCATCTAAAATTAAGAGTTCAGGCTTATGTATAATCGCTGTTATCAGCTGAATTTTTTGCTGATTCCCTTTTGAAAGTTCTCCTACCTTTTTGTTCAGATGCTCAGTAATATTAAAACGCTCCAGCCAATAGTGAAGTTCTTTTTCTGCATCTTTACTTTTCATGTTCTTTAATTTTGCAAAAAAGTTAACTTGTTCTTTGACAGTCATTTTCGCATAAAGCCCACGTTCTTCGGGTAAATACCCAATCTTATCCGTTACATCATAATTTATAGGCTTACCATTCCATGAAATGGTTCCGCTTGATTTCGATAAAAGGCCAAGTATCATTCGAAATGTAGTCGTTTTACCTGCTCCATTCCCGCCCAAGAATCCAAAAATTTCACCTTTTAGTATCTCGATATTCAAATTATTCACTGCAACATGCTCGTCAAATTTCTTTGTTAAATCTTTAATTAGTAAACTCATTATCCACACCCTTAATTCTCAAGATGATTTATTTATACAATTGTATATCCAGTCAACCACAATATTTTGACCTCTTATGGCATCTCTTTTATCAGACATTAAAAATAAAATGACATTTGCAAAATCTGAATTTTCAACATTTTCACTATATGGTATCTTTTTTAATAACTTATTTCCTTCAAAAATCATTCATTACCAACAAATGTTATATTTTTCATTATAAGGTTAGCATAAGATTTAGAATAACCAATATGCAATTTTGCATATTTTAATTTTTTCATAAAGTATTTCTTTAAAAAAATTTTCGTTATGTACTTTAAAATAACTTATAGGCACATTTAAGCTGCTCAATAGATAAATCATTCGTTTCTATCTTTTCAAAAGTTCCTGCTTTCCATCTCATACCGCTCACTACTCTCTATTAAAAATTTGTTTCTTCATTTATATTATAATACTTGTTTTAACATCGGTCTTACGATTCTATATTCGTCACCAAAAGGTTCCTTTATGATTAAAGGCGATTGATCATCTTTTTTCTTCAATCATTGTGAATACTTCTGTTTTTTCTTGTAATGTATTAGATTAGCTATTTTTAGTAGGTGCTTTACTTGCTTCAATTTTCTTCGTCACTTCTCCAAGTTTTTGCCCGGCTTCTTCTGCTTTGGCAGGTTCATTCGTAACGTAGTATTCTTGGTTCTCCCATACTAACATAGGTGGCACTTGTTCTCGTTTGTTACATATTATATAAGTAATACTAGCTATAAGTAGTAGACATACTGCTATAAAGAAGATAGCTTTTTTTTCATATACTATTCTCCATACCTATCATTTCATTGGATTATATAATATACAGTATAGATAACAAATGGATTTTATGGTAATTTTTGTTTTATTTTCAAACAGAAAAACCTTACAAAAGTAAGGTTCCGTTTTTAAGTTCTATAATGTTTTATTAATTAAAACGATCATTACGATAATCGCTATAAACATAACAACTAAACAGCCGATCATTTTATAAAATCCTCTTTTCGTTAACGTCCCGCCTTGAACGTCTTTACGAATAAATAAGAATACCGCTAAAAATAATACAAGCCCCATGCCAAAAGCATACATCATTTGCATATGTTAATCTTCCTTTCTCTTTTACATCTTAATATCTTTTCGATAAAACAACAAACGATATAAAAACTGTACTCATCGTAAGTGCCATAAGTATGTTTAATAGTTCAGTAGCAGATAGTGTAAGTATTTTTAAGTTTAAGCCGATAGAGAAAAGAAGATAATATGCGGTTAGTGCAAAAAAGGTCACGAACATCCCTTTATAACGAATAAGCTTCATTCGCTCGTCTTTTTCTTTAAATTGCGGGTGTAAGTAACTTAAGCAAAAACACATAATCATCATCGCAAGCAATGTATACGTTGGAGCCGGTGGTGCAGAATGCGTCATTATACCTGTTAATATCATAAATCCACTCATAAATAGAAAAATAATTCCCATCATAACGAAGTACTTTTGTGAATAGTTCATCTTTATTCCCCCTCTTCCTTTCCTTCATAAATAAATACATGTTCTATCGTTGTCTGAAATGTTTTTGCTATTTCAAATGCTAACGGAAGTGATGGATCATATTTTCCCTTTTCAATTGAAATGATGGTTTGTCTGGAAACTCCAAGTTTCTCAGCCAATTTTTCTTGAGATAGTCCAAATTTTTTTCGGTATTCAACCATTTTATTTTCCAAGGAAATTTCTCCCTCCTTCCTTATACCGAGTATATATGTAAAGGAAACTTTACGTCAAGTTTCCTTTACATTCATTTCGTCTATTTTTCATTCTATTTATATAGAAGAAACTTTTTCAAATTCAGCACGTCTATTTTGAAATGAAACATGGAACAATGTATATAGCCGTTACTATATCTCCTCTCCGTTTTTATGAAAATTTAATATCTCCATATTTGTTTTATCCTTTTAAAATGTTTCATTCTGCTCTTTATCGGGTGAAATACGCTATTGTTTTTACGTTATTTTTCGCCATATTTATAGAAACTAACGGTTTATGAAGCATTTTTTATGTATAGCCACTTTTTTTGTAGAAATCCTTCATTTTCCTTTCGATATTTAACACTATCGAGATAAAGTTTATGGTAAATTCATAATTTTTTATTTTTTATACTATATTCCGTTATATTGTTGTATAATATCAATGAAAGCGCTTATTATTCCAATATACATAATTCGAACTAAACTTTATCGAAACATTCTGATAGTTATACTTATATTTAAATGCAACAATTATAGGTATTAATGTAGGTATACCAAATATATCCACCCCGTTTTCCCGTGAAATTACTTTATAACATGAAAGATTAACTTGGGTGATAAGTTATTGTGAATGTTTTTTTACAAAACAGATAAGTAATAGTGTTTGGTATTATGTAAATTATTGTAATAACATAAGAGTAAAGAAAAACATTTACATTGATTATTGGTTCATCAATTATTGAAAAGAGCAAAATGCACCTTTTTGTATGGAAAAAGGATTATATGCATTGGGAGGTTTAAACAAATGACGAGGAAGAATACAACGACAAACCCTTGGGCCAAGTTCCATGGTCCGAACCTTGGTTATGTTATTGAACAGTATGATCTTTACGTAACTGGAGCAGGTTCTGTTGATCCGGAATTACAAGAGCTTTTTGAAATTTTTGGAGCTCCTTCGTTTCAAGATGATGTCGTAACAGGGGACAACACAGCAACACATTTTTCTCCTCAAAACACAGGGAACATTGAAAAGATTCTTAAAGTCGTTCAACTTGTTGAACAGATCCGTTCTTTCGGGCATACATTGGCTCACATTAATCCGATGGAAGATGCTGCAAACGGACAATCTCTTATCGAGAAAACAATGAACGAACTGAGCGATGCTGACTTGAAAGCGATTCCAGCAAAAACAGTATGGCAAGATGCACCAGAGGGTATTCACACTGCGCTTGATGTAATTCATAGATTAAAAGACGTTTATACAAAATCTTTAGCTTATGAATTCTCACATATACAAGATAGTGAAGAACGCGCGTGGTTGCATCAAATGGTGGAATCAAATTCATTGCGTCAACCATTATCAAATAAAAAACGAACTGCTCTTTTAAAACGTTTAACTGCTGTTGAAGGTTTCGAGCAATTCTTGCATAAAACATTCGTTGGTCAAAAACGTTTCTCAATAGAGGGCGTTGATATGCTTGTACCTGTACTAGATGAAATTGTTTCAGAAGGTGCTAAAGGCGGCGTTGAAGATGTCATGATTGGTATGGCTCACCGTGGTCGTCTAAGCGTACTCGCTCACGTATTAGAAAAGCCATATAATCACATGTTTGCAGAATTCAAACATGCAAAAATAGAAGGTGCAGTGGCAAATGCTGGCTGGACTGGCGACGTGAAATACCATTTAGGTAGAGAACAAGTCGTTGGTAATGAAGAGGTTAGCACTCGTGTTACATTAGCAAATAATCCGAGTCATCTTGAGTTCGTTAACCCTGTTGTTGAAGGTTTCGCACGTGCAGCTCAAGAGAATCGTAAAAAATCTGGTCTTCCAGAACAAGATACTACAAAATCATTCGTAATTTTAGTTCATGGTGATGCTGCATTCCCTGGTCAAGGTGTTGTGTCTGAGACACTCAACTTAAGTAGATTGAATGCATACCAAACTGGCGGAACTATTCATGTTATCGCAAATAATGCAGTCGGCTTTACGACTGATAGCTATGATTCTCGTTCTACTAAATATTCAAGCGACCTTGCAAAAGGTTTCGATATTCCGATTGTTCACGTGAATGCTGATGATCCGGAAGCTTGTCTTGCTGCTGCAAACCTTGCGATCCAATATCGTACGCTGTTCAAAAAGGACTTCTTAATCGATTTAATCGGTTACCGCCGATATGGTCATAACGAAATGGATGATCCAGCAGTTACGCAACCACAAGTGTACAAAAAAATTAAAAATCACCCAACTGTAAGAGCAATTTATGCAGATCAATTACAATCTGCTGGCGTTCTGAATGCAGATGAGGTTGAAACAATTACTCAGTTTATACAAGAGGAATTAAAGGCTGAATACGCACAAGTGCCACCAGCTGATACGAGTGCTGCAACAATTCACGTTAAAGTTCCAGAGGTTGTTGCAAAAGGAATTCAACCGATTGACACTGGTGTTTCAATTGAATCACTTCGTGCAATTAATGAAGGACTATTATCTTGGCCTGAAGGCTTTAACGTATATCCAAAAGTGAAGAAAATTCTTGAGCGCCGTAAAGATGCTCTTGAAGAGAACGGTAAAATTGAATGGGCACTTGCTGAATCGTTAGCATTCGCTTCTATTTTGCAAGAAGGTACGCCAATTCGTTTAACTGGTCAAGATTCACAGCGTGGTACATTCGCGCACCGTCATATCGTATTACACGATACTGATACAAACGAAACATATTCACCATTACACCGTTTACCGAACATTAACGCATCATTCTCTGTTCATAACAGTCCGTTATCAGAAGCTGCTGTTGTTGGTTACGAATATGGTTACAACGTATTTGCTCCAGAAACTCTTGTGATGTGGGAAGCTCAATACGGTGACTTCTCAAATACTGCGCAAGCATTATTTGATCAATATGTTTCAGCAGGAAGAGCAAAATGGGGTCAAAAATCTGGTTTAGTTCTTCTATTACCACACGGTTATGAAGGTCAAGGGCCAGAACACTCTAGTGCACGTCCAGAACGTTTCTTACAATTAGCTGCGGAGAACAACTGGACAGTTGCAAACTTAACGAGCGCGGCACAATACTTCCATATCTTGCGCCGTCAAGCATCTATCTTAGGAACAGAAGCTGTTCGACCATTAGTAATTATGACGCCGAAAAGCTTATTACGTCACCCACTTACACTTTCTACAGGTAGTGAGTTAAGTGAAGGACGTTTCCAACCTGCTTTAGAACAAGGAAACCTTGGTGCGAAACCAAATAAAGTAAAACGTCTTGTTTTAAGTACAGGTAAAATGGCAATTGACTTAGCAGCAGAAATCGAAAGTGGTAAGCATGAGTACAGCCTAGATGAAGTTCATATGGTTCGTATCGAGCAGTTGTACCCATTCCCTGCTGAAAAAGTTCAATCTATTATTAAACGCTTTAAAAACTTAGAAGAAATCATTTGGGTTCAAGAAGAACCTCGTAATATGGGCGCATGGCATTACATGGCTCCAATTCTGTTCGAACTAGCTGGGGATAAAGTGAAAACAGGTTACATTGGACGCCCGGATCGTTCTAGCCCATCTGGTGGCGATCCATTCGCTCACAAAGCTGAGCAAGAATTAATCGTTGCACACGCTTTAGATGTGAAGTACAACTTCCGTCAAGATAAACAAGAAATTGAAGTTTTCAGCAACTGAAAGTAACAATGAGTTTTTCAGGCTTGGCTGTGGCAGATAGTCTGCCACAGCCAGGCTAACAAATGGAGATTACCGAAGATTAAAGAAGATAAAACACACCGTTAGGCAAATAAGGGGAGGACATTTAAAATGATCGAAATTAAAGTACCTGAGCTTGCAGAATCTATTTCAGAAGGAACTATTTCACAATGGCTTATCAACGTAGGCGACAAAGTTGAGAAAGGTGGCAGCGTTGTTGAGCTTGAGACTGACAAAGTCAATGTAGAAATCATTGCAGAGGATTCAGGTATTGTATCGAAGTTACTAGGCGAACCTGGAGATACAGTTGAAGTTGGTGCTACTATCGCAATTTTAGATGCAAACGGCGCAGCGGTTGAAGTAAGCACACCTGCTCCGGCTAATGAGCAACCAAAACAAGAAACTACTGAAGCACCGAAAGCAGCAGCTCCAAGTGCTGAACAAAATAAAGCGTTGCAAGGTTTACCAAATACAAATCGTCCTATCGCATCACCAGCTGCTCGCAAAATGGCTCGTGAATTAGGAATCGATTTAAACGAAGTACGTAGCACAGATCCACTTGGACGTGTGAGACCACATGATGTACAAGCTCACGCTGCAGCGCCAAAAGAAGCACCAGCTGCTCCAAAACAAAGTCCGGCTCCAGTTGCAAAAACTGAATTTGAAAAACCAGTTGAGCGTGTGAAAATGTCCCGCCGCCGTCAAACAATTGCAAAACGTCTTGTAGAAGTTCAACAAACATCTGCAATGTTAACTACATTTAACGAAGTTGATATGAGTGCAATCATGGAATTACGTAAAGAACGCAAAGATGCTTTCGAGAAAAAACATGATGTACGTCTTGGCTTTATGTCATTCTTCACAAAAGCAGTTGTTGCAGCATTAAAACAGTTCCCATTATTAAATGCTGAAATTCAAGGCGATGAGCTTATCATTAAAAAATTCTATGATATCGGTATTGCAGTAGCAGCTCCAGATGGATTAGTTGTTCCAGTTGTACGCGATGCTAACCAATTGAACTTCGCTGAAATTGAAAGCGAGATTCGTAATTTAGGTCTGAAAGCACGCGATAATAAACTTTCATTAAAAGAGCTACAAGGTGGTACATTTACAATTACAAATGGTGGTGTGTTCGGTTCTCTAATGTCGACACCAATCCTAAATAGTCCACAAGTAGGTATTCTAGGGATGCATAAAATCCAAGTACGTCCAGTTGCAATTGATGCAGAGCGTATGGAAAACCGTCCAATGATGTACCTTGCACTATCTTACGATCACCGTATTGTTGATGGTAAAGAAGCAGTTAGCTTCCTTGTTGCTGTTAAAGATATGCTTGAAGATCCAAAATCATTATTATTAGAAGGTTGATAGATTATTAATCTATTAAAGGCTGTAGAATGAATCATTCTACAGCCTTTTTTTATTATGTTCATACGGGACAAATCACAATACATAGACTAATAATGTATGCCTAAAACGTAAGGGGGATAAACATGAATAACCTTCCAGTTCATGCAAAACTTAAAGCAAATAAGGATACTTTCTTCCTCCCCGATTCAAACGGGGGTGTTTACTTTCGAAATAACTCCAGTTCATTCCGTATGGATGGTGATGGAATTTATGACTGGATTGAGAAATTAATGCCTATGTTTAACGGTAATCATTCTTTGACAGAAATAACCGATGGTCTCCCTCTCCCCTATCAAAATCGTGTATTTGAAATTGGAGAGATTTTATATGAAAATGGTTTCATTCGTGATGTAAGCCAAGATGCTCCCCACGAATTAAACAGTGCATTACTCGACAGATACGCTTCGCAAATTGAGTTTTTAGAAGCTGATTCCCATTCAGGCGCTTTAAAATTCGAAAC
The DNA here is from genome assembly GCF_003264205.1 of Bacillus sp. SRB_8. Classification (NCBI taxonomy): domain Bacteria; kingdom Bacillati; phylum Bacillota; class Bacilli; order Caryophanales; family Bacillaceae; genus Bacillus; species Bacillus sp. SRB_8. The sequence continues at coordinate 28,538 of NZ_NADT01000008.1, forward strand.
GTACCGCGCAGCAAATGTGCTTATAATTGGTTCTGGCGATATGCTTACTTCCCTAGTTTCTTCTTTATTAGAATCTGGTTTACCTACATTCCATTATCTTGTTACAGATCGTGCTGAAACAAACTACGATCGAATTCACGAACTAAGCGAACGTGCATATGCAAATGATGACAATGTACTTATTCAAGAAATAGATATTACAATTGATCGCCCTTTACATGAAGTATTCGAGCCTTTCGACTGGATTTTATACGTTTCCCAAAATGGAGATATTGAAAGTTTAAGAGCAATCCATACTATTTGTAGAGAGTTTAAGAAAAATTTCATACCAGCTATTTGCTTATCAAGAATTGGTTTAGCTGGACCCGTCGTAACCGCAGACCGTGAAGAATGCTGGGAATCAGCTTGGCATCGTCTACACGAAACTACTTTACAAAGTGAAAATCCACCTGAACTTTTCTCACCAATTGCATCTGCAATGTTAGCAAATGTTATCGTTTTTGAGTTATTTAAACATGTCGCTGAAGGTTCACATAGGCAGCATAATCCTCAATTCTTTTTATTAAACTTGGAAACACTTGAAGGAAAGTGGCACCCTTTCATAAAACATCTTCTCGCAACCGATGAAATCTTTACAATTGATACGGTGCAAAATCTTCAAGAAAACCTTGCCCAACGTTCCGGACAATATACTTCAACTGAACTTTTTCGTTTTTTTGATACGTTAACTTCTAAAGAAGCTGGTATATTCCACATGTGGGATGAACAAGATTTACACCAATTGCCTTTATCACAGTGCAATATTCAAGTTGCAAATCCATTATCAGACGGACCTACCTCTCCCCTTCCTACTATAACTTGCGGTGGATTAACTCATAATGAAGCACGCCGCGAAGCTGGTTTAACAGGAGTTGAAACATATGTAGCTGAAATGATTCATCGTCTTATCCCCGAACATACTGATATCGGTATTGGTGCTGGGGAAACGATGACAGAAGGTGTATACCGAGCACTCCAAAAACATTTAAATAATAAGTTATATGAACGCCAATCACATATGCTAGAAGAGATTACAGAGCTTTATTTAACCGAAATTCATGATAAACATTGTAGGTTTTACTACGATGCTCTCTCTACAATTCATGAAATACCTAAAGTAGGAATGAGTGAGGAGTTACTTGGTTTTCCTGTCGTTTGGATCGGTATTAATGATAGATGGTATGGTGCGGCAAATATTAATATAACACTCGCATTAAGAAATGCTCTGCAACAAGCACTCCTTCATATTCAAAATGAAGAGATTCCTTATAAAGCTAATATGTTACCGGAATCATCCATTGTTTTATATAGTACGGATCCTGTTAGAGTAGCAATACAAGAAGAGGAAGAAATTCCAGGCGTACAGTCTTTACAAGTTGCTTTGCAAAATTTAACGGAAAACAACTTGTATCCATTCGTTTTTGATTTAGCTATTGAGTCATTTTTAAGAGACAACTTAGACGGTGTATATGGGGTATTAATTGCAAAGGAGGATGACCAATGACTCAAAACATACTACTTATAGGAGATGGCCTACTCACAGACTATGTACATGAGCAATTGTGTAAGCAACATTCACTCATCCGCCAGCATACAATTACAGAAGCTCTCCCTGAAAACATTCATCTTGCTCTCGTTTTACATGACGGGTCTCCTTCTTCCGTACATCGTGATGCTGAGCTTATCTTTCGCTCAAATAATATTCCGTGGCTTCGCGCGTTTACTTCGTTTGGTGAAGGTATTATCGGTCCTTACGTGAAGCCTCTTACAACTGGATGTTCCCACTGCGCTGATGGACGCCGGTTTATAGCTGGCTTTGATCAAAAAGAAATGTGGGAACTACAACGAAAATATGCATTAAAAGCAGAGAACGTGACGAGGCGTGATGTACGCGCCACCCAAAATGGAATGTTACAAATGTGCCAGCTCATTCATGTTGAAACAGAGAAAATATTAGCTCATGGATATTCTTCTTTAGAAAACGAACTCATTTTACTGGACTTACAAACGTTACAATGTACCCGGAATTCGTTTCTTCCAGACCCTCTCTGTCCGGTATGCAGCAATTTGCCTGACGATACAGCAGATGCAGCGCAAATTTCTTTACAACCAAGTTTGAAAACGAGTACTGAAACGTATCGCTGTCGTTCCATTCATGAGCTAAACACATTTTTAACGAGAGACTATTTAGATTACCGGACTGGTATTTTAAACGGTAAAATGCAACATTCTCTATTACCGTTTGCTGATGTCATTATAAACATGCCGTTACTGTTTGGAAATGAAGGTGTCGCGGGCCGGACTCATTCATTTTCACTTAGTAAAGCAACCGCTATTTTAGAAGGTTTAGAACGCTATTGCGGTATGTCGCCTCGTGGAAAAAAAACAAATGTACATGGCAGTTTTCGTGAGCTAGAAGATATTGCACTGAATCCCCTCACACTTGGTGTGCATACAAATGAACATTACAATCGTGATAGTTTTCCATTTAAGCCGTTTGATCCTGATTATGAGCAAAACTGGGTATGGGGATATTCTTTATTACAAAACCGACCACTTCTAGTTCCAGAATCAATCGCTTATTATAGCCTTGGTCATAGAGATGCTTTCGTGTATGAAACATCAAATGGATGTGCAATTGGTGGTAGTTTAGAAGAAGCAATTTTTCACGGCATTTTAGAAATTGTAGAGCGTGACGCCTTTTTGCTCACTTGGTATGCCGAATTACCTCTTCCCCGTCTCGATCTTAGTTCAGCCAATGATACTGAATTGCAACTAATGTTGGAACGCTTACGCACAATTACTGGATATGAATTATACGTTTTCAACGCGACGATGGAACATGGTATTCCGAGCATATGGGTCATTGCGAAAAATACAAGGCAAGATGGTATGAATCTCGTCTGTGCTGGCGGCGCACATATGGAACCAATTCGAGCTGTAAAAAATGCAATTCATGAAATAGCGGGCATGTTACTTATAACAGATGAAGAGCTTGAACAAAAAAGAGAGAAATATGAAAACGGTTTACAAAATCCATATCTTGTTTCGCAAATGGAAGATCATAGTATGCTGTACGGATTGAAAGAAGCGGAAGAACGTCTTCACTTCCTTTTACGTGATGATGCTCCAGTGCAAACGTTCCAAGAAATGAATGCATTACAATCATTTGATATGGATTTAACATCTGATCTTCATCAACTTTTAAACAGGTTACATCAATCTGGACTTGAAGTAATTGTTGTAAATCAAACGGTCCCCCTTATAGAAAAGAACGGCTTACATTGTGTAAAAGTAATTATTCCAGGCATGTTACCGATGACGTTCGGTCACCATCTCACTCGGGTTACAGGACTGGATAGAGTGTATACCGTACCGATGACACTTGGATATTGGGCTGAGCCTTTAACGAATGAAAGTTTAAATCCACATCCGCATCCGTTTCCATAATTCATAGTGAGGGGGAAATTTGATGCAACCTGATACTTTTTTACATCATCTCCATTTTTCTATTAATGAAATTATGTCGTCCGATAAAGAGATTGACTGGGAAGACGCACCACTTCCTTATAAATTATATCGAAATTTACCAGTAATCCCTCTCTCTTTAGAAATCCCATTAACTTTGCGGAATTCTTCTACTAAACCTAACTTAGAGGAAATCGGTCATTATCTTTGGTACTCATTTGGTTTAACACAATTATGTCAGCCTACTACTAACCTAGAAAATAATAAAACAACGACTCTATTTCGAAGATTCATCCCTTCTGGGGGTGCTTTATATCCGAATGAATTATATATGTATTTAAAAATTGATCATTATCCAGACGGCATTTACCATTACGACGCCGCGCACCACCGTCTTATCTTACTTCGTGAAGGAAATTTTGATTCTTATCTTACAGAAGCACTCGGCAATCGTTGTAACATACATTCTTGTTTTGGTGCTGCATTTGTATCCACTATGTTTTGGAAAAACTTCTTTAAATACAATAACTTTTCGTATCGTCTGCAAGGATTAGATAGTGGTGTTCTAATCGGTCAATTACTTGAATGCGCAAAACAATTTGGTTATACAAATGGTGTATATTTTCAGTTTCTAGATCGGGCAATGAATCATTTACTTGGACTGTCAGAAGGTGAAGAAAGTGTGTATGCTGTTATTCCTTTAAGTACAGAACCGAATACAGATTGGTTTCATGATGATCATCACGAAAATAAAACTATTACTTCTCATGACTTGTTGCAGCAAATCCCGCCGTTAACACATGAGCATTTCGTTCGCTCAAAATATGTAGATGAATATCCGATGATAAAAAAAATAAACGCAGCTTCTATGATTGAATCAACAGAACACTTCCAAACATTTACCCGTGAAGAACGACAACAATATAGTGCACACGCTATGCAGCTACCTAAAGTGGAACGTTTATCATATGATTTTTTACAACTTTGTAAAAAACGATATTCACCTGATTCTGACTTCATTTTAACGAAATGGGATGCAGCCGAGCTCGCTACTCTACTACAAGCAGCGAGCCTCTCCTTCCCTTATTACAACGACCTTGATGGCAAATATTTAAATGAAAACGCACGAGTCTCACTATATGGATGTTTTTATAACGTAAAAGACATAGAAAACGGCGCTTACGCTTATAACAGTAGGACACATTCCATACAGCCAATTCGGTACGGAGACCTTCGTTATTCTCTGCAATCCAGTATGACGATGGATAACGTAAACCTTTTTCAAGTACCACTTTGTCTACATGTAATCGGAAATAAAGATTACTATAAAAATAAATTAGGTTATAGAGGATATCGAATTCATCAAATGGAAGCTGGCATGCTCGTTCATAAACTCGTTTTAGCTGCGACCGCTATGGGGATGGGCGGGCATCCGTTACTAAGTTTTGATACAAATTCATGTGATCAGTTGTACGGGATTGATGCCGGAAATGAAACTTCACTCATTCAAATTCCGGTTGGGGCGTATCGAGCGCGAAATTGGCTAAAAGGGTCCTTGCATAATTAGAAGCACGCCGATTAATGGCGTGCTTTTTTTAAAGGAGTTAAATTATTAAAAGCGAAATAAATACATATTCTTATATAAAAAATGATATGAAAGAAGTATTTCGCGTCTTAAAACCGAATGGATCCTTTTTACTAGTCGCTGAAACTTTCACAATCCAATATCATATGGATAAATTTAAGACGACCGAAGAATTAGTAAACCTTTTTTATGAGACGAGATTTACAAGCGTGAAATGTTATGAAGAAAGAGGTTGCCTTTATTTAATAGGAAATAAGTAAAAAAGCAGACCTTTCAAGGTCTGCCTTTTTTACTAGATTACTTTAAAAATACTCTTAATTTGTCTTGCAAATAACCAGTTTTTCGTACCGTAGTTATCATTTAGACTATCTAAATTAATAGCTTTCCCGTTAGAAAACTTTAGTTCTAACGTTGTATTTTTGTCATTTGTTTTTAAGTTGCTATTTGTAATGTCATCATACTTTAATTTTTCAATCTCAATATACTCTTCCTTCTCTTCTCCGATAACGACGTGATCTTGGAAGAAGAAGAATACTTCTACTTTCTTACCGAAACAAAATACGTTTTTCGTATAAATTAATGTCGCGTTATCAAGTCCGACACATACTTCTTTCATCTCTTCAACAACGTTTCCTAAGTCTTCTTCGTTTCTTGCATTTGATTCAGCAATCCATTCTTCGATTGTATTCATGTTAATTGCCATACTGTGCCCCCTGGTTCGTTCATTGATTTATTAAAAAACAAATACTATATGACAATATAAGCGATACGTACTATGTTTTCAAGGGTGAACGGTATATTCAAAATAAAGTGAAACTTTATTTATTCCCCTTTCACAAAAAAAATAGCACTTAAAAAAGTGCTATTCCGCTCTCCTTGCTGCTTGTTGAATTGGATCCCAAACGCTGTTATATGGTGGTGCGTAACTTAAGTCGACATCTTCTAAATCGTGAATACACATTTTATTGAAAAGTGCCATCGCGATAACATCAATACGTTTATCTACGCCCTCTTCTCCAATTACTTGACCGCCTAATAATTGTTTCGTATCGGCGTGATATAGTAATTTCAAGTGAAGTGGCGAAGCACTCGGGTAATAGCCCGCCATATTTGTTGAATCTACTTTGACCGTCTTATACGGGATGTTTAGCCCTTTCGCTTCTTTTTCATTTAAGCCTGTTCTTGCGAGCGTCAGATTCATAAATTTAATAATGCCTGTACCTAACGTACCTTTGAATGCTCTGCGTTTATCAACCATGTTGAGTCCGGCAAGTCGCCCTTGTTTATTCGCAGTCGTTCCGAGCGGGATATGGTCATGAATTTCCTTTATAACATGGTAATGTGTTGCACAATCACCAGCAGCATATACGTCTTTCACATTCGTTTGCATATAAGCATTTACTTCAATTGCACCTTTATGGTTTTTACGTATATTTGTCCCCTCAAGAAAATCAGTATTTGACTGTACACCGACAGATACTAAAACGAGATCAGTTTTATACGTCCCTTTATCCGTCTCCAGTTGTTCTACTCTTTCTTTTCCTTTAAACGCTTTTACATTTTCATTCGTTAAAATTTCAATATTATGTTTATCTGCTTCTTTATGTATATATTCCGCCATATCGGCATCATAAATTGTGCCAATATGATCGTTTCGCTCAATCATTCTTACTTTCTTACCAAGTTCGACGAATGTTTCTGCCATCTCTAGTCCAATTGCACCGCCGCCAATAATAGTTACAGCCTCAACTTTATTCGTTTCTAGCGTTTTTAATATGCGCTCAGCATCCGGAATTGTTTTTAAAAGATGAACGCCTTGCAAATCTCGCCCTTCCCATTCTGGCATAACAGGACGCACTCCAGTCGCAATTAATAAACGGTCATACGGAAATTCAAAAACATCTTTCGTCTCCGTATGCTCTGCGTACACCATTTTCTTTTCCGTATCTACTTTCGTTACTTCATGACGTACTTTCGCATCAATTCCATATTTATCACGAAACGTCTTTACATCGCGTGCAATTAACTTTTCAGTAGAAGCAATAACACCACTAATCACATACGGTAATCCGCACTGAGCGTATGAATAGATTTCACCTTTTTCTAACGTTACAACATTTGCCGTTTCATCGTTTCTAACAATTTGCATTGCTGCACTCATACCTGCTGCATCTCCGCCAATAATGACATAGTTCACTTTACCACTCCTTCTTTTTTACATACTCTTTACGATTTCCATATTTTATAGAAATAACACCTACTTCCATTGTAAAGAAAGAGAATTCCATCTACAAATTTGGTGCACAAACCTATGCATGAATAGGTATCCGTCGTGTCTTATAAACAAGATGTTTAATATGCTATAACAGTTACTATTGAAAGTAGGTGAAACATATATGTGCGCTGGCCTTCTCGCTAGGCTTCCAGAGGAACCGCAAGAACCAAAAGAACCGAAACCCGCCCTCTCACTTGACCAAGAATTTTCCATTAATGCAACAATATACAGCGCTCGTGCTTGGTTATCTAACGATGATACTTTTGCGCAAGATATTTGGAAAGCCACCCAATTCGCTTCAGTATCACATGCTGGCAAGTCCATCTTTCCAGTCGGTTCTGTTAAAATTATGAATTTTTCTGATGATACAATAACTGTTACTGCATCACCAGAATCAGATAATGCGCTCAAAATAGTCGTACCACCCCATTCCGAGGCAGCTTTAACGTCTGGTCCTTTATCCCATATACAAGCTAGTACATCAGGAGGATCAAGTAAAGTCACATTTCTCTTTCACATCTTTTTCTCAAGGGATCCTGGTTCAGATAAATAACCATAAAAAGGGTACAGTTATGCACTGTACCTTTTTCACGCACTCTATTCTCTTGATTTGATCAGTTCAACATTATAAGCTTCAATAGTAGTTAACACTCCTGTAAAATACGGATTTTCTCTGTACCAAGACTGTTTTGAAAAATACGCTTGCATATCTTTCGTTTGAAACATATGTCCATGCCTTGCGTATATTTCATTTCTAGCAATTTTCAACTGTTCTTTCGATAAATATGTTAAGTCCGCACTCGTTAATTTTCGAATATCACTATCAGGGAAGATGAAACCATTATATACATACCCAGTCGTAGGCGGAGTAACATTGTAAACAACTGTTTTTTCTACACTTTTCTTTTGAAATGGAAGATTATAAGCCGACAGTTCCGTTACCGTTTCTACCTTTGTCGTTTCCCTTCCGTTTTCTCCATTTCGTTCTAAATAAATCGCCGCACTTCCATCAGTCGCTATCGGTCCCCACATAATTTTTTCTCCGGTCAATGCTGTAACTGGCTTTTGATTCACGTATAATGTTGCACCAGGCGCATTCGTTTGAACTGTAATATATTGCCCTTGCAGTGTTAAATCTATCGTTACATTATTTTGACTTTGTTTTATAAGTACAACCTTTTCCTCTCGTGATAGTTTTACATAGTCATTTTTATATTCCGCTTGAAACACTTGAGTCCCTGGAAGAAACGGTCCATATTGCTTCTCAAACTTTTTGTCATTTGTCTTATCAATTTCTTTTCCGTTCATTTTTAAAGATGTACCTTTTTCATTTGTAAGCAGCGTCGTATAATACGTCTTCGCTTTCAATTTATACCGATCAAATATAAAAAAATACTTCCCATCTTTCGTTAAAGAAAAATCTGCTCTTTCTATTCCATCCCCTTGTTTTTCACCTTGCCTCAAATATTCTTTCAATTCATTCACGTAAGATGGATTTTCTTTTATATATGAAAATAGAGGCGTTAAACTCTCTCTCTTTACAATAACGGCTGGATCATCTGCCCTGATGATCTCGGCTAATTTCTCCCCGTCCCTCTCTTGTAAAACAGTAATCATCCGGTCTACTTGTGCCGTCTGCTTATAATACGATGATCCATACAAATACAATCCAACAATTACTATAACAAGTAATGTTAAGAGTGTAATGCCAACTTTTGTACCGCCGCTCATTTTCTTCTTTACTACAAGACTTTCCCTCTTCATCCCGCAGTTTTGGCAAAATTGCACTCCATCTTCATACTGAGCTCCGCATTTTGTACATACATTCATCCATTCAACCACCTTTTCGTTAGAAGCCTGTTAATCCCCCGATAAAGGTTTGGATTATCGTTTTAATGTAAGACCAAAACACGATAAACGTTGCAATTCCGATTAAAACATTTGCGATAATAAGTGTGTAAACAGGATCTACTCCGCCATTGTCTAGTTTTAATATAGCTACAATTATACTAATTCCCATATACGTTGTAGCCAGCCCTAATAAGATTGGTAAGAAAAAGATTAATAAGAAACTAAAAAGAAAAGAAAGGACTAGTATAGCAATAGCTGGCGTCGCTATCGTCCCCCATATACCGAATGCTTCAAGAAAAGAAAAAGATGATTTCATCATCTTACCACTTACAAAAATAATAAATCCGACAAATAAAGTTAAAATTAATAAAAAGAAAAAGACCATTACAGATTCTCCAAAGAAAGTAGGATTAGCTATATCTGGCACTAATGTCCTCGTAACAGTCGCCGCTGCGCTCATCATTCTATAAAAAATACACGCTCCTAAAAAGCAAATAAGCACAAGACTTACAATTCCATTTCGCACTTCAATATTTCCACTTTCCATAATGGCCGATGGTGATTTAAAAGCATTTTTAAAGAACTGAAAATAGCCACTTGCAAATTGTTTCACTTGCTCTACCGTTTCATTCGGACGAGTTTCCTTTACTCGTGCCGGGCGCGATAGCTGCCCTTCTTCCTGCCCACCACTCGCTACCACTTCTTCCGTTAACGAATATCCACAATTTCCGCAAAATCTTGCTTCCACTGCATTTTCAGTATTACATGCCGGACATTTCATTCTCTCATCCCTCCTTAAGCATATACCTGATAGGGTGTTACAAATTCAATATATGACTTTGTACATAAAACATGACTACAAGAAAAAGAATATGAAATCCTTCTTTTAAACGAAACTATGTATGCTAGTAATATAGAAAAATAATGTTATTATGAAACAGAGCAAATAACATTTTTAACAGATTGGATGAAGACAGTGGAATTTGTAAACTCGATTTTTCAAACACTCCTTACAAGTGTGATCCAATTATTTTCTTTAATTGGTGTCATCATTGTAATTGGGTTTATATTAGGTTATTTAGAATCTCTCACACGAACGTATTGGTCGAGAGCTTTTGGTAGGAAAGGTTTTCTTTTAACCGCATGGATTGGTGTTCCCGTTCATGAACTTGGGCATGCAATTATGTGTCTAGTATTCCGCCATAAAATTATAGCAACGCAGTTCTTCCCGACAGATACAAGTCAGGGAGCTTTAGGTTACGTACAACATCAATACAATCAAAAAAGTATATACCAACGAATCGGTAATTTTTTTATCGGCATCGGTCCTATTATTTCTGGTATTACTGCATTAATACTTTTAATGCGCTATTTCGTACCAGAGTCATATTCTTTATTTAATACAACTCTCGAAACAACAATCGCATCGACTTCTATTAACTTAGACATGATCCAAAACATGTTTTTATCAACATTCTTTTTATTAAAAAGCTTGTTTACAATGAGCAATTTATTGACCCCTTCTTTTTGGTTATTTTTATTTATCGCTATTTGTATTTCCGCACATATCGCTTTAAGTAAACCAGACATTAAAGGATCAATAGACGGCATCATCGTCATGTTTATCATATTATTTTTATTCAATATAATAGCAGGACTTTTTCAGTACGATAGTAATCAACTAATCGGCAAAGTTATGAAATATAATATGTATCTCATTGCATTTTCTAGTGTGGCGCTTCTTTTCTCTTCTATTTCTACACTTGTTAGTTTTGGGTTTTATAAAATGAGAGGAGGACGTTCGTTGTGAACGTCCTCTTCTCTCCTTAAATAATTATTTATCAGCTTTAATAAGTTATTGAATCGGAATAGGTGGTCCAATTTTTTTGTTTTCTTTCCCCGAATACGGTACAAGTGAATATTTTCCCACCGCTACATTTATTCCATCAAATCTACTAAAAGAAATACCGCCATCTTCATTCGATATAACCACCTCTTTAAATGTATGTGCTTCCCCAGATTCTGATTCGATTTTAAAATAAATATCTTCATTTGTACTTTGTGTCACATCATAATAAATCGTTGTGGAAATCGGCGTAGAAACTACTTTTTTAACAGTTACTTTATTGCCATCATATAAAACAATTGTTTCATTTAAATCAAACGTCTGCTTCTCTTTCATCAACTGAGCTTGCGATACTTCAATATCAAATATCCATGGTTGCTCAATTACAGTATCCCTGTTGAATGTATCATAAGTAATTTCGATTTGAAGTTCATCAGTTTGTGGCATTTCACTTAACTCGATACCACCGTAAATTGTAAACATAGAATCATTTACTTCAATTGATTGTGCATCCTTTGTATTAGAAAAGTCACGCCCATTTATTCGTACCTGTGGAATTAAATATGTTTGATAATCAAATTTCACACCCTTCGCTGGCTCAAATGTTGAACTGATGAATAATTTATTGTCATCCACTAATACCTCATTTAACGTCAGTTTACCGTATTTATTTTCAGCAGTTTTCCCAATAGCCGTTTTATAGGGAGAATAGTCAAGTGGTTGCTGTTTATCAATATATTTTTCAATCAATCCCGCAATAAATGGCATATTTGCTAAAGATGTTTGTCCAAGTGGCACTATAATACTGACAATTAACATGCAAGCTGCTGCGACTCCGAACCATTTTTTTGTTTTTTTATTTTTGCGTAGCTTATTTTTCACACGTTTTTCCCACTGCTTTTCCTCTATTTTGGTTAAGGGAGTCTCCTCAAACTCTGTGATGTCCAACTGAATATCATTTAACTCTTTATAAATAGACATGCCCTCACACTCCATTTTTAAAAATAAAAATCTGTTTGAGCTTTTTTCGTCCGCGTGACAGTTTGTTATGAATCCATGACTCTTTCACATTAAGGTGGGATGCAATTTCACGAGACGGTACACCTTCTAAATAATACTTTTCAAAAATGTTACGCTCTGTTGCTGACAACTCACTAAGCAATTCCTGTACGTCTAAGAAGTCATTTTGTTTTCTTTGTTCTTGATACAGACGATCATTAATCTCTGTACAGACAGTTTGTTGCTGATTTCTCGCATTTTTCCGCTGATAATCAATTGCCCGATATTTAGCAATGGCTGCTATCCATTGTTTAAACGTATTTTTACTTGAATCAAATGAATCGATATGAAACCAAATGGCTAATAATACATCATCTAAGCATTCTTCATAATCTTGCTGATTACTATATACATATCGTTTAATAATAGCGCTGAGTAAACCTCCATATGTTTGGATAATGAACGTAATGCTCTTTTCATTACGTTGTTGAATTTGTTGCACAACATTTTCTTCTGTTATCTTCAAGCGTAGACCTCCTTGTACTGCTAATTGGTACCTACTTTCTAATACGAATGAAAATCGATTACTCTATCACTGCTTTTAATATTGCAAACATAATCTCACCATTCCATGCCATATACCTCGCTCACGATAAGAAGAGCTAGTTCATTTAGAACTAGCTCTTCTTATCACTTCTCCCTCTTATAATCACAATGCTCAACCGGAACACGAGCGTGCCCTTCTTCATCGGTACACCATGACTGTGACTGAAAGGCAAGAAAAATACCAATCCACTCTTCCTTCTTCTCAAAGTGAATCAATATCCCACCGTCTTGCCATTTGCCATCATCACCTTGCCATTTCTCTACATTTCCTTGATTCATATGAATATCGTGTATACCGTTTCCAGGTGTAAAGTGGAAATACGAATCCGGAATCTTTTCTTCTGGTCCCCACCTTTCACCAAACGCATAAATAATTGCTTTCTCATCTATTGCTCTTTTTATATAATGTTCTATTTTCTCATTTAAATCATTATCAGATCCCGATTTTTCAGCAGGTAAAGGAATCATTTGCTTCGAATCAAATAAATTACCTCTTACATAATCTAAAGCCACTTTCGGCTCATTGTTTTTCACTTCCGTAAAACCGAACGGTAATGTCGGTAAAATATCAATCGCCTCTGATCGAATATTGTTACTCGCAAAATATAAAACTTCCGACGGATAGCTTTGCGATTTCACGTTAATTGCAATACGATAATTAACCCCTGCTTCGCCTTGTAAATGAACTTGATAATGAGGTGTTTTCCCTTTTCCAATCTTAGATTGTACAACTGTACCTTTTAACACGCCGTAGTTTTTTAGGGGCATACATTTCATCTCCTATTCATTTAGTAGAAGCTTTTCATATTTAAAACATTATCCAATCATAAAAAAAATCCTCCTATGCTAGGAGGATTTTTAATTTCTCAACATATACCAAACAATAACCTCTACCACTACAAGTAACACCGCACCAAAGATCATTAACGTCGTCTTCTTTAATAGTTCATTTTCACGATACGGGATATTACATAAGTACGCACCTAGGGTAATCCGTGATGGGCAAGCGATTGTCGCTACTGATGACGCGGTGTTTTGTAGTGTTGTGACATATTGCCACGGGAGTGCTACGTTTTGCGCTGTTTGCATTTGGAGTTTAATAAACATCGCATTTGATCCTGCGTTACTACCTGTTAAAAAACCGCCGATACCGCCGATGAATGGTGCAACGAAAACGAAAAATGTCCCAAATGTTTCACCAGCTGTTTTTGCGAGTAATGAATGCATACCAGATGCGCCCATTAGTTCTGAAATGGCGATGAACATCGTCGTTGTAATAGCGAAAGGAATCCATTGTCTTATCGTTTGCGAGAGTGATTGTTTAATAACATTAGATGGAATGCGGAAGAAAATAATTGTAAATAAACAAGTCATAGCGAGCCAAAATCCTGGTGAATATAGTAGCTCTAGTTTGTAAGAATATGATTTTAAATCGAGAACTGCATATGACCTAAGAAAATCATGTAATGCTGGAACGAGACGAGAAAGTAAAATACAAACTGTTAAGAATATATAAGGGCTAATAATTTTTATAATAGATACTTCTCTCTCCGTAGCCGCCGCATGCTCTGTTAGAAGGTTTTGTTCATCTTTTCCTTTTAATTTAATGATTAAAAAACCAAATGTAATGGTAACGATAGAACTTAATATCCCCGCTAGTTCAACACTTACGTATGCGTTAGAAAGATATATTCCAAGAGAAAATAATAGAAAGAATCCTATCCCTTCCTTCCACTTTTCTATAACTGCCTGAAAGCCACCTACAACGTATAAAGAAAGGAAGATAAAATATGCAAAAATCGGGATGCTTAATAATGCTGTATTTGTACCAAGAGTTGTGAGCGGCATGTTAATAAGCTGAGAACCGATAATCGTACCCGTTGCCATTGCGCCCCATGAACTTGCAAGTAAACCGATAAACGATAGTAGCACAGCTTGAAACGGTTTATAACCGAGCGAAAGAAAAATAGGTGCTGCGACCATAAAACCAATTCCGAATCCACTCACTGATTCAATAAGTGGACAAATACCAAAACACATAAGAAGCATTTGCAATAATCGATCGCGCGTGACTTGTTCTAGAAATCGTGCTACTTGATCGATGTATCCCATTTTGTTCATGAGGTGAAATAAAAAAATACCGAAAAATAAAACGTATCCGACAATAAAACAAATTAACCACCCTTTAATTGTTGCGTGTACAGTTTCACTTATCCCTAATTGAAACGTTGGCGAGAGTAAAACGATTCCGACAGAAACGGCATAAGAGATTAATGAGGCTCTTAATGACGTTTGTTTAAACAAAAACAAACAAATAAAAATCATCATAATCGGGATAAGTGCCAACAATATGGCCATGCTATCATCTCTTTTCGTAAAAATTGCAATTTTTAACTATTATATAACAGATGTTATGATTTTCAATTATTTTTATAACAGATTTAAAAAAGGAGCCGCTTGGCTCCTTTTTTGAATAACTAATATTTTATCTTTTATCCTGAAAAACCGTCTGCTGTCCAATCATTTTTTCTAGTACAACAAACACAATATAAGCACATATTACTTGCAATACAATATTCCCAAGTTTTATTAATTCAAATGAATGGATCCATTGGAATAATTCACTTAATAATACAATCGAAACGATACTAAATAGTTCTATACTAACCGAAAATATACATACTTCTAAAATAGATTGCTCTTGTATTCGATTTAATTGGGAAAAGATGAATATATATCCTAAAAACAGAGCCATCAACTCTATTTTCGTCATGCTAATGAGCCAAGCGTATAATGGTACAGTTAAAAAAAGATATAATAGTTTACGTCTTAGCATGCCTTCTCACCCTCTAAGTTATAAGTATTTTCTGTATATTTTAACATTTATTACACAAAAGAAACAGAAGAGACTTAAGCCTCTTCTGTTTCTTTTACTGCATGTATTAACTCACAAATTTCTTCTCGCTTTTCATTTTCTAACAGCTCAATGACTTTACTTCCAACGACAACGCCGTCACATATTGTAATCATTTCTTCAATTTGCTCTCGTGTTGAAATACCGAATCCTGCGACTACTGGTAAGTGGACGTGTGCTTTTACTTTTTCTAAGTAACTACGAATCTCATCTTTAAAGTTTTGACGTACTCCCGTTACGCCCGCTACTGTAACGGCGTAGACGAATCCTTGTGATTCACTCGTAATTTTTTCAATTCGTTCAATAGGGCTCGTTACGGTAACGAGTGGAATTAAAGCGATATTCGCCACGCGAAGGAGCGGTGCAATAATGTCTTGTTCTTCATACGGTAAGTCCGGAACGATAATACCGTCCACCCCTGCTTCAAGACAGCTCTCAATGAAACGTTCCTTTCCGAATGCGAGTACTGGATTTAAATATGTCATAAGTACAAATGGAATTTGAACTTCTTGCCTCACCTCTATTAATGCTTGAAAAATACCTTTCAATGTTACACCGCTATCTAATGCTCTTTTTCCTGCCCTTTGAATAGTTGGACCGTCTGCGACTGGATCTGAGAACGGAATACCGATTTCAACGATGCTTGCTCCTGCTTCATCAAGAAAACGAATTCTTTCTTTTAACTTTTCAAGTCCACCATCTCCTCCCATTACATACGGAATAAATGCTTTCTTGCCATTTTCAAACGCTGCTATAATTTTTTCTACTCCCATTTTTTACACCTCTTCCATATAACGTTTTATACTCTCTACATCTTTATCACCGCGGCCGGATAAACAAATGACAAGTCCTTCGTCTTTCTTCATTTGCGGCGCTAGTTTTAAAGCGTATGCAACAGCATGTGAACTTTCTAATGCCGGGATAATCCCTTCTTTTTTCGTTAATAATTGAAATGCTTCTAACGCTTCTTCATCTGTAATGGAATGATAAGAAACGCGGCCAATATCTTTTAGCAAGCTATGTTCTGGCCCAACACCTGGGTAATCCAGCCCTGCCGAAATAGAGTGCGCTTCTTGAATTTGCCCTTCTTCATTTTGCAGAAGGTACATCATCGATCCGTGTAAAACACCGACACTTCCTTTCGTTAAAGTGGCTGCGTGCTTTTCTGTGTGAACACCTTTTCCAGCTGCTTCAACACCGTAAAGAGCAACTTCTTCATCGTGTACGAACGGATAAAACATTCCCATTGCATTACTACCACCGCCAATACAAGCAACGACTGCTTCTGGTAATTTCCCTTCTAACGCTTCGTATTGCTTTTTCGTTTCTTTCCCAATTACACTTTGGAAATCACGAACAATTTGCGGGAATGGATGTGGCCCGAGAACTGATCCCATAATGTAGTGCGTATCGTGTACATGTGAAACCCAGTAACGAAGCGCCTCGTTCACCGCATCTTTTAACGTGCCGCTACCTGCCGCAACGCTTTCTACTTTTGCTCCGAGTAATTCCATTCGAAACACGTTTAATTTTTGTCGTCTCACATCTTCTTCTCCCATGAAGATGACGCATTCTAAACCGAAAAGTGCACATACAGTAGCTGTTGCAACTCCGTGTTGTCCTGCTCCTGTTTCAGCGACAACTTTCTTCTTACCCATTCTTACCGCAAGAAGTGCCTGACCGATTGTATTGTTAATTTTATGAGCTCCCGTATGGTTCAAATCTTCACGTTTCAAATAGATTTTTGCTCCGCCGCAATACTTCGTCATATTTTCAGCGAAATAAAGCGGTGTTTCTCTTCCAACATACGTTTGTAAATAATGATCTAATTCCTTTTGAAACGCTTCATCTTGCATCGCTTCTTTATATGCTTCTTCTAATTCTAATACGGATTGCATTAACGTTTCTGGAACGTATCGTCCTCCGTATATACCGTAATGACCTTTTTCATCTGGATATGCGTAGTTCATTTTGAACACTCCTTCGCTTTTTTAATAAATTGTTTTATTTTCTTTAGATCTTTCTTTCCTTCTGTCTCTACTCCGCTGCTCACATCGATCATATATGGCTGAACGGTTCGAATTGCTTCTTCTATATTAAGGATGTTTAATCCGCCAGCTAATATCGTTTTCTCTCGCAACTCGTTTGGCATATGTGCGAGTAACTCCCATGAGAATGTCTTTCCGTTTCCTCCGTGGAACTTTTCTTTCGGGCTATCAAATAACAGATAATCTGTATCGTATTTTTTCGCACATTCAATATCTTTCTCTAAAGCTACTCCTACTGCTTTTATAGACGGAATATTCAATCTCCTAATTTGATGATTGTCTTCATCCCCATGTAGTTGCACATGCGTTAACCCGCACTCCTCTGCAATTTTCTGGATCACTTCTAATGATTCATTTACGAAAACACCTACCTTGAAAACGTGGACTGGAATTTCCCCAATAATTTCTTTCGCTAGCCCTGGGGTGATTTTCCGCTTACTTTCTGCAAAAACAAATCCAATTGCATCTGCTCCGTATTCGCAAGCATGTTTTGCTGTTTCAACATCAGTGATGCCGCAAATTTTCACTTTCATATGTTCACCTTACAGTCTTCGAAAAAGTTACTTATAGAAGATGATGTCATAAGTGCTTCTCCAACTAATACACCTTTTGCACCAGCTCGTTTGACGCGAATAATATCTTCTTTTGAATGAATGCCGCTTTCACTAATCCAAAGTAGGTTTTCCTCATTCAGTCGTTTTCCGAGCTTTTCAGTTTGGCTTAAATCTACTTCAAATGTTTTTAAATTACGGTTGTTTATACCGATAACGTGCGGATTTAATCGGATTGCAATTTCTAATTCCTGTTCATCATGAACTTCAACAATCGCTTCTAATCCTTTTTCTAGCACGTAGTTATAAAGCTCGTTTAATTTCTCTTTTGACAATGCTGCAACAATTAATAAAATAAGATCTGCTCCTGCTTCATACGCTCTATCAATTTGGATTTTATCGATTATAAAATCTTTACATAAAAGCGGAATGTTACTTTCTGCTCTTGCCGTTTCTAAGTCGTGAAACGACCCTTTAAAAAATTGACCGTCTGTTAAAACCGAAACTGCTCCAGCACCGCATTCTTCATATGTTTTCACTTGTTTTGGCACATCAACGTGTAAATTAATATCACCTTTTGATGGAGACGCTCGCTTTACCTCTGCTATTACAGTAAACTGCTCTAAAGCTTTTACAAGTGAGTGTGTTTTCCTTTTTTCTTTCACTGGTGAATATGTTTCATATAACTCCGCAACTTCTACTTTCTTTTGCTCTACAATTTTGTCTAAAATCGTCCCCATTTTAATTCACCCTTTCTAATTTTTCATGGCTTGCTGCAATTAATAAGTTTAGTTTGGCTAATGCTTTTCCAGAGTCAATGCTATGTGCCGCTAGTGTAATTCCTTCTTCAATCGTTTCTGCTCTTCCATTTGCGAAAAGGGCTAGACCTGCATTTAATAAAACAGTATCGCGATAGACACTCTTTTCTCCGCTTAATACTCCGAGTGTAATCTTTGCATTTTCTTTTGAATTCCCACCTCTAATTTCTTCATTTTTCACTCTTGAAAAACCATACTTTTCTGGATCAATACTCATTTCTACTATTTCATTATCTTTTAAAACGACGACATGATTTTCTCCCTGTAATGATGCTTCATCTAAAAAGCCACTTCCGTTTACGACGAGCGCTTGTTTTCTGCCAAGTTTCTGCAATACTTCCGCTACCGGCAATAACATATCTCGCTTATAAATACCGACAAATTGTGTTTCTAAATTAACCGGATTCGTCAACGGTCCAATTAAGTTAAAGATCGTCGGAACGTTTAATTCTTTTCTTATTTTCATAATGCGTCTTAATGCTGGATGCATCGCTGGTGCGAATAAGAAGGCAATCCCTACAATTTCTAATAAGTAGTCAATTTCACCTGGCGTACAACTAATGTTTACACCGAGTTCTTCTAATAAATCAGCACTTCCTGTTTTACTAGAAACAGCGCGGTTTCCATGTTTCGCAACCTTTACACCAGCTCCGGCAAGTACAAATGCCGATGTTGTACTAATATTGAATGTTTGCGCACCGTCACCACCCGTTCCACAATTGTCCATCGCGCCTTTTATATGATTTGAAAACGGTAATGCCTTTTCGCGAAGAGCACGAACGAGACCGTATATTTCTTCTGCTGTTTCGCCTTTCGCTTTCAGCAATACTAAGAAAGCTGCAACTTCACTTTCCAATATGTTGTCACTTAATAAAAGAAGTCCCGCTTCATACATTTCTTCTTCTGTTAAATGTTGTCCCTCTACTAATTTTCGAAGATAACTGTTCATACTCTCTCCTCCTCTTTCACTTCTGCTAAAAAGGCACGTATTAACTTTCCGCCTTCTTCTGTTGCAATTGATTCTGGGTGAAACTGTAATCCGAAGAGCGGATAATAGTTGTGACGAACTGCCATGATTTCTCCGTCATCCATCGCTGTCGCAAGTATGTCAAAACACTGCGGCAAACTATTTTGCACTGCGACGAGTGAATGGTAACGCATTGCTGTTAACGGCTGCGTTACGTACGAAAAGATTGACGTTCCGTTATGTTTCACACGCGATGTTTTTCCGTGTTTAATGCGCTCTGCTCTAACAATTTCTCCTCCAAATGCGGATATGATTGCTTGATGGCCAAGGCAAATTCCTAAGATGGGAACGTTCTTATAAAAATGACGAATAACATCGATACAAATTCCAGCATCTTCTGGTTTCCCAGGTCCTGGCGAGAGCACAATTCCTTTCGGCTTCATCTCCTCTAATTGTTCAATTGTTATTTGATCATTTCTTACGACAACAATTTCTTTCTCGTACTCGCCTAATAGTTGATACAAGTTATATGTGAACGAATCATAATTATCGATAAGTACAATCATTTCATAACCTCCAAAAGCGCTCTCGCTTTATTTAATGTTTCTTCATATTCAGCAACCGGGTCTGAATCGTAGACGATACCCGCTCCTGCCTGAACGTACGCTTTCTCGTCTTTTACAACCATCGTTCGAATTGCTAGCGCCATATCAAGATTTCCTGAGAATGAAATATATCCAACTGCTCCGGCGTATACATTTCTTTTTTCATGCTCTAACGTATTAATAATTTCCATCGCTCTAATTTTCGGAGCACCTGATACTGTACCCGCTGGTAAACAATACGCTAATGCATCAAATCCACTTATTCGTTTTCTCAATGTTCCGTAAACTTCAGATACAATGTGCATAACGTGAGAGTATTTTTCTACTTTCATATATTTATCTATCATCACAGATCCAATTTCACTTACTCTGCCAATATCATTTCGCCCTAGGTCCACAAGCATCATATGCTCCGCCCGCTCTTTCTCATTTCCTAACAGTTCTTTTTCGATTTCCTCATCTTCCTGCTCCGTTTTCCCTCTCGGTCTCGTACCCGCAATTGGGTTCGTCATCACTTTATCCTCTCTAACTGATAACAAACTTTCCGGCGAAGAACCGAGTACAACGTAATCTTGAAAGTCGATATAAAACATATATGGCGACGGGTTTGCAATTCGAAGTTTTCGGTATAGTGCAAATGGATCGCCTTTACACTCACTTTTCAAACGCTGAGATAATACGACTTGGAATATGTCCCCGGCTCGTATATGTTCTTTCGCCGTTTCTACCATTTCGCAAAACTCTTTTTCCGTTATGGAAGAAGTGAATGATAATGTTGATTGTATTTCATTTACTTCCGCTTCTTCTCCCTTTAGCACTTCCTCTTTGTATACTTGCAATCTTTCGTATACTTCTTCATAAGAAGCTGAATCGTCTTCCCTGCATACATATACAAATGAAAACTTTTGGCGTAAATGATCGTAAACGGTAAACTCACGATATAGTAAAAGGTGTACTTCTGGAATATTTAATGGATCGTGTAAATCTGCTCCAATGTTTTCATACTGCCGAATGACGTCATAACCAATATAACCAACTGCTCCTCCGCAAAATGGGAATGGACTCTCTACTAGCGATGGTGCGATTACCTCTTCTAACACTTGCAATACGTTACCTTGCAACTTTTCTGTTTGCCCATACATCGTTCGTTCTACTTCTATACCGACGCTTTTCACTTCTCCATATGGATTACACCCTAAGTAAGAATAGCGCCCTTTATCTGGATGAAGCTGTGAGCTTTCTAATAAAAACTTTTTCTTTCCCTTCATACGTCTATATAAAGAAATTGGCGTAATGCTATCTCCTTCTTCTTCAGCGATTACTAAAAATGTTTTTCTTTGTTCTTTTTGCTTCATAAATTCCTCTTTTGTCATCATGCCTTTCACCTCACTCTGAAAAATAAAAAAGTCCCCTACATATCGAAATATGTAGAGGACGATAAATTTACCGTGGTACCACCTCAGGTTGGACGCAAAAGCATCCCGCTTTATTCAGGTACAAAATATATACCTTATCCTTGTAACGGCGGAACCCGGGTTGCCTACTGAAAACAATTGTTCAGCATACCTCTCGTAAGCCCATTCCGTATATGGCACCGCACCGGGCTCCCACCTATTCCCGGCTCTCTGTAACGTCTCCATTATACGTACTCTTCTTACTTAAACGATTTAACATATTTAATTTTTTATACACAAAAAGGGAGTACTCATCCTATAGAAAGGACGGGTACTCCCGTGGTGCCACCTTAATTCGTTACAAACGTAACGCACTTTACCGTATCAAAAACAATACGTGTCTCTTATATCGATGAGATCATGTCGCCAAAGCCTACTTCTTTCGTTTCGGTTTGGAAGCTCCGAAGCCCATTCCACATCAATTCCATACTGATTCGCACCAACCATCAGCTCTCTGACATGTTCATCATGTGTACTCTTCTTCATCAACGCTTGCATTTTTTTAAGTTGCACTCATTATATTCCTCACGTTTCTAAAAAGTCAATACTTTTTTCGAAAAAAATATTTTTTCTTCGTTCGATATTATATTGACAAAACAACCTGTTTTTATGTAAATATAATAAATACTCTATTAAAATTAAGGTTTTTTGTCAGAAAATCATATATTACAAAAGCGAAACATTGTCAAAAAACGCTTACATTTCAGAAAATTCATATTTCTGAATGGATTTTTCTGAATAATCATGATAGATTATAAATATGCATAACGCATCAAAAGACATGACAAAAGGAAGGGGAACTACATGAGTACGCAGATGTTAACTTTAACTTCTATCTCTATTTACATGCTCGGGATGTTAGTAATCGGCTATTTCGCCTACAAACGAACGTCCAACTTAACAGATTATATGCTTGGCGGGCGTACACTAGGCCCCGCAGTAACAGCATTAAGTGCTGGAGCATCTGATATGAGTGGTTGGCTTTTAATGGGATTACCCGGTGCAATGTTTAGCGTTGGATTAAGTAGTAGTTGGATTGCGATCGGCCTAACATTAGGCGCATACGCAAACTGGCTTTATGTCGCTCCTCGCTTACGTACCTACTCTGAAATTGCAAACAACTCTATTACTATTCCAGAATTTTTGGAACACCGTTTCCACGACAAATCTCACATGCTACGCTTAGTATCCGGACTTGTTATTATGATTTTCTTTACTTTTTATGTAGCTTCAGGACTAGTTTCAGGCGCTGTATTATTTGAAAATTCATTTGGTATGAACTATCATATTGGATTATTCATTGTAGCAGGCGTTGTTGTAGCTTACACATTATTTGGTGGTTTCTTAGCTGTAAGTTGGACAGACTTCGTGCAAGGAATCATTATGGTAGTTGCTCTTATTCTTGTTCCTATCGTAACAATTATGAATGCAAACGGACTTGGACCTGCATTTGATACAATTCGATCTGTAGATCCAACACGTTTAGATATTTTTAAAGGTGCCTCCACTTTAGGAATTGTTTCCTTATTCGCATGGGGCCTTGGTTATGTTGGACAACCTCATATTATCGTACGCTTTATGGCAATTTCTTCTGTAAAAGAACTTAAAAGCGCACGAAGAATTGGTATGAGCTGGATGATTTTCTCTGTTGTCGGAGCTATGTTTACTGGTCTTATCGGTATTGCCTACTATTCACAACAAGATTTGACATTATCTAACCCAGAGACAATTTTCCTTGAGCTTGGAAAAATTTTATTCCATCCACTTATTACTGGATTTTTATTAGCAGCGATTTTAGCTGCAATTATGAGTACAATCTCATCTCAGCTTCTCGTTACTTCAAGTGCTGTAACAGAAGACTTATATCATACATTCTTTAAACGTTCTGCTTCTGATAAAGAGCTTGTATTTGTCGGTCGTATGGCTGTTCTTGGTATCGCCTTAGTTGGGTGCGCATTAGCGTTTAAACAAAATGATACGATTTTAGCTCTTGTTGGATACGCTTGGGCTGGATTTGGTTCTTCATTCGGACCAGCTATTTTATTAAGTCTATATTGGAAACGTATGACGAAATGGGGCGCGCTTGCTGGTATGATTTCTGGTGCCGCGACTGTTATTATATGGACTCAATTTAAATTCTTAACAAACTTCTTATATGAAATGATTCCTGGTTTCACAATTAGTTTACTAGCAATCATAATCGTTAGTTTACTAACTCAACCTTCAAAAGAAGTTGAAGAGCAATTTGAGGATTTCGAAAAACAACATAGTCATAGTCTATAAAAAAGCTTTGCTGTTATCGTAACAGCAGAGCTTTTTTTATTACAGTTCGACAATCTTCTTCTCAAATTTAACAAATTCTTTATGTTTCGTTAAATTTAACATAACACTACTCCTTTATAGTATTAGTATTAGCACTTATACAGAAAGGGGACTCCAACATGTTAGCAGCTTTCCAGCAACAACACATAAGAAAATTTTCACCTATTACAAATACTTCTGCTTCTCGTTTAAACATTCAACCTAATCCACCCAAAATTTCAATTGCTCCTTCTGTTATTTCAGTTATCGGTGTTCATATGGAAAAAAATAAGTTAAAAATAAAAACTGGGCAAAGTACTGAGTTATCAGCTTCCGTTTTACCAATGCAAGCGACGAATAAAGAACTTATTTGGACCAATATGAATTCTGATGTCATCACAATATATCCAAAAGGTGAAACTGTGACGATTACTGGACAAAGTGCGGGAAGAGCAGTCGTAATTGTTACAACTGCTGAAGGAAAATTTCGTGACCTATGCGTCATTCATGTACAACCTTATATGACAAATCCAAAGTAAAAGAGTGGCTTCGTAGCCACTCTTTTACTTTATTTCAATGTGCGGATTTTTACTTTTCACAAGATTAATAAATTGTTCTTTATTTTTAGGAGAAATAATCTCTGTTTCATATGATCCGTAAACAATTTCTAATCGATCGAATGATAACGCATAAGCCGCTATTGGATTTTTTGTATTGGAAATTCGTTTTATGTCTCGTATAAATATACGCTTTTTAACCGGACCTGATGTAATCATAATTATTTCTTCCTTAACGATATATTTTGTTGAAAACCAACTCCAACTAAACAGTATAGCCAACGGAATTGTAAAAAATAAAAGAAAATATTCTCTCCCTGCAAATATGGGAGCAAAACACGCTCCAATGACAACGAAAAAAATCGGATATAACCATACATCTTTTTTTGATGGAAATTCCACTAAACTTCCTCTCCCTTGATTTAAGTCAATGAATCTCCTCCTCTTCCCTATTACAATGAAAACAACATTAGAATAGGAGGACGTATTATGACTGAGCGAAATTTTGCCTTATTTGCAGGCACTTCTCTTCTTATCATGGCATTCACTGCATTTTTTTCTTACGGTTTTGTTCACGGAAATCTCGTTGTACCAAGTAATGCGAGCACGACACTCCATAATATTCAAACTTCAAGTTCACTTTTCAAAGCAGAAATTTTCGGATGGATTATCATTTTCATTACGGATATTATCGCCTCGTGGGCTCTTTATTTCTTTCTAAAACCTATCCATACTAGCCTCTCATTACTAGCTGCCTGTCTTCGTCTTATGTATACAGCTATACTTGGGATTGCTATATTCAATTTAATATTTGTATTACTTCTTTCAAAAAACACAGTTGCTAATTCAGAAGCATATACAATGTTATTTCTAGAAGCTTTTGAATACATTTGGTCTGTAGGATTAATCATTTTCGGCTTACATCTTCTCACCTTAGGATACGTAACCTTTCAATCTAAAAACATACCGAAAACTATTAGTATATTACTGCTCATTGCTGCAATCGGCTATATCATCATTAACGTAATGAATACGATGTTTTCACAATATGATGCGATTATTTCCATTCTTAACGTTGTCTTTCAACTACCGATGATCGCAGGTGAACTAGGATTTAGTATATGGCTATTGCTTAGAGGTGGAAAAAACTCTACTGTTTGAGTCGTTTCTTAATTCTGCTTAATGATTCTGGCGTAATACCTAGATAACTTGCCAATTGATATTGAGGAACACGATCGATTAAATGAGGTCGTTTTTGTAATAATGATTTGTAGCGCTCTTCTGGTGTCGATGCAATAAATAATGTAAGTCCTTCTTGTACTTCACCAAAATTGTATTCAATCATTTGGCGCGTCATTTCTTCTAACTGTGAATATTTCTTATACATGTCCTTTTCACTATACAGATCGCCAACTACAACTAGACAATCTTCTAGGCACGTTAACGTATGTGGGGATAATTTATCTTGTTTATGATGATTGAAATTTGCGATTGCTTGTTCTTCTGTATAAAAATTTGATGTAACTTCTTTTCCAGATTCATCTATACAATGTTGCCTCACGCATCCTTTTAATACAAAATAACATTTAGACGGAACATCTCCTTGTCTTAAGAGCACTGTTCCTTTTTTATACTCTTCAATTTGTAATTCTTCTACGATCATGCGCTGCTGCTCTTCACTTAATGTTGTAAGATTTGTCATGTATTTCATTAAAATCTCTTTCATTTGGTCTCTCCTTCCCCCACTATATATTATCTTTTTTCATGCTACATGGCGGGAATTCCCCCTATTAATCTGTTTTATTTTCTGCATGGAACAAAAAAAAGAGAAGTTACCAATAACTTCTCTTTTCGTATATTAGAATAGGCTCGTTATAATTCCTGTGTATAAGCCGGTTCGTTCACCACATTTTTTGCTGTTCGCTTTTGTTGCTGTAGTAAGAAAACAGATACACCAAACAATACGAGCATGCTACCGATAATTTGCATTGCGTTTAATTTTTCTCCAAGTAAGAAGAACGCTAGTATAGATGCCCCAACTGGTTCTCCTAAAATACTCATTGAAATCGTTGTTGCATTTACGTAATTTAATAACCAATTATTAATGACGTGTGACACTGTCGGTACAATCGCAAGTAAAAGAAAAATACTCCAATCCCACTTCGTATAGCCTGTAAATGGCACTTGAAGTATAACGTTATAAATCGCTATAAATATACCAGCGAAGGCAAATACAGTGAAACTATAAATCCAATGAGATACTTTCTTTACTGTCGTTTGTCCGATAAATAAATAACCGACAACTGCAATTACACTTAAAAAGGATAATATATCCCCATAAATTGCTTGCTCACTTAGCCCTAAATCTCCCCAGCCAATACACATTACGCCTAGTATCGCAATTCCCATCGTCGCAATTGCTGAATAGGTTGTTCTTTCTTTAAATAAGAAAAAACCTCCCACTAAAGATACGATCGGTTGAAGTGCTAAAATAATCGTCGAACTAGCAACTGTCGTATGCTTTAAGGATTCAAACCATAGAAGAAAATGAAGAGCTAAAAAGAAACCAGATCCAATTAAAAATCCCCAATCTTTTATTTGAATCCTACTAAACTCTTCCCGTTTTTTCCAAACGATCGGCAGCATAATAAGTACGATAATCCATAATCGATACATACTTAAAACGGAAGATGGTGCTGAGGACATCTTTGCAAAAACAGCTGCGAATGAAATTGCTATAATGGAAATTGCTAGTGGTAGTGCGATTGATCTTTCTTGTTTCAAATCCTGTCTCCCCTCTCACCTGTAAAAAATCCCACTTCATTATATCCGTTTTCTTTCACAACTTAAATACTAATTTTTTAGATTCTTCGTACCATTATGGTAAAATAGAAATTAAGGCACCTATTAGTGATTATGTCTTTCCTTTTCACTACAAGCGTTGCTCTTACAATCATTACAGTAAATTTTTATTTAGGGGGATATACATGAATCAAACAATAGGGAGAATTGAAGAAATTTCATTTTTTAGTACATCACTTCAAGAGGAGCTTACACTTCTTGTTTATTTACCAGTAAATTACACACCTCTCCATAAGCATACGGTTGTTATTGCACAAGATGGTAGAGATTATTTTCAGCTTGGTAAAGCGCACCGTGTAATTGAGCGTCTTCGTGAAACTGAAGAAATCGACCGCACAATTATTGTCGGTATTCCATATAAAAATGTACACGATCGTAAGGAAAAATATTTCCCAAATGATGTAAAGAATGCTGCTTACATTCGTTTCCTTGCTCATGAGCTTGCTCCATATATTGATGCAAATTATCCAACATATCAAATGGGTAAAGGACGCGTTTTAATTGGAGATTCTCTCGGCGGTACAGTTTCCTTCATGACCGCACTTATGTATCCGCATACATTTGGTAAGGTCGTTATGCAATCACCATTTGTTGATGAAACAGTCATGAACTTAGCAAAAGATTTCAAAAATCCGGGGGCGCTAGATCTTTATCACGTAATTGGGACCGAAGAAACAGCTGTCAAGCGTACAGACGGACAAGTATCTGATTTCGTAGAACCGAATCGCGAGTTAAATAAACTACTTACAGATAGAAATTTCATCACGCATTATGAAGAGTTTGAAGGGAATCACACATGGAAATATTGGCAAGCAGATTTACCAAAAGCATTTTCTCATATCCTATCAATGAAATAATAGAGAGCGGTATTCAGAATAATTTGATATAATAGATAAAGAGATTTATTCTCAAAATCTAACTAGACTTGCAAAGGGAGGAATTGGAACATGAAATTAGGAATTGTAATTTTCCCATCAAAAATGATTCAAGATAAAGCGAACGGATTACGTAAACGTTATGATCCGCATTACGCATTAGTTCCGCCACATATTACATTGAAAACACCCTTTGAGACGCAAGATGAACAATTAGAATCGATTGTGAATGAGTTACATACAATCGCAAATAAAACGAACCCTTTCACCCTTCATGTTGGGAAAGTCGGTTCATTCGCACCTGTTAATAATGTTCTTTATTTTAAAGTAGAAAAAACACCTGAACTTACTTTCTTAAATGAAGAAATGCATAATGGTTTCTTTACACAAGAGCGCGAGTACTCTTTCGTACCTCATTTAACAATCGGTCAAGACTTATCAGACGCAGAGCACGCTGATGTATTAGGTCGATTACGTATGAAAGATTTCTATTATGAGCAACCAATCGATCGTTTCCACCTTCTATACCAATTAGAAAATGGAACGTGGACTGTACATGAAACATTCCACCTTGGAAAGGAGAACAACTAATTTGCACGCACAAATCGTACAAACGGACGAACAACTAAGAGATGCATTCTCTGTACGTAAGCAAGTATTTGTAAATGAGCAACGTGTTTCTGCAGAAGAAGAGTATGATGAGTTTGAAGAGATTTCAACACACGTTGTTATATATGATAATGATGTTCCAGTTGGTGCTGGTCGCTTCCGCATCGTTGATGGAATAGGAAAAATGGAGCGCATTTGCGTACTAGCTTCACATCGTAAAAAAGGCATTGGTAAAATCATTATGGATGCACTTGAAGCGTATGCGAAGGAAGAGTCTCTACCGAAATTGAAACTCCATGCTCAAACACATGCTGAATTTTTCTATAAAAAGCTAGGATACGTGACGGCTTCTGATGTGTTTATGGAAGCAAATATCCCACACGTCGTAATGATAAAAGAATTATAATTTTGTAGCAGGAGGTAGCCCCTCCTGTTTTTTACATTGCTATTTTCTTTTTCTTCCGCTAAAGTTAAATGTTGATGCTATAGTTTTGAAGGTGAATATATGACACAAGAAAAATTTTCACAAAAACCGTTAACACACGCTGGCATTCCGCAAGCGGCGTATCATATTCCGAAAACATCTACCCATTTAATTATGGAAGAAGATGCAGATGCGGCGTATTTCCGCGCTTTAGAACAGCAAGGTGTTTATTTAAATGAAAAACAGTTAGAAGCAGTGCAAACGACAGAAGGACCTGTCCTTACACTAGCTGGTGCTGGAAGTGGTAAAACATCTGTTTTAACAACTCGCGTTGGTTATTTAGTTAATGTAAAACATGTCCATCCGCGAAATATTTTGCTGCTGACGTTTACACAAAAAGCAGCTGAAGAAATTCGAAGCCGTGTAGCGAATTTACCTGGTATGAATCATGCCGCAAGTAGCTATGTCGTTGCTGGTACATTCCACTCTGTCTTTTTAAAATTGCTTCGTAGTCAAGGATATAATCAGCAAATTTTAGCAAATGAAAAACATAAACAAATTATGATAAAGAAAATTTTGAAAGAATTGCGCTTAAAAGACGATTATGATGCCGAAACGATACTCGCTATGATTTCACTTGAGAAAAACAAATTGAATCGTCCGAAAGATGTAAAAGCGAAAACACCGGTTGAACAAGAGTTCAAAGAAGTATACGAACGTTTCGAAAAGGTAAAACAACGACACAATTATATCGATTTTGACGACATCTTATTAGAAATGTATTATATGTTAGAAAATAACGCTCCCCTGCTTACTCAATTACAAGAGCGTTTTCATTACATTGAAGTAGATGAGTTTCAAGATACGTCGTATGCACAATATGAAATTGTAAAATTGTTAGCCACGCCGAGAAATAATTTATTTATCGCAGGTGATGACGATCAAGCGATTTACGGCTGGCGAGGGGCAAGTCACCAAATTATTTTATCTTTTCCAAAGGAATTTGATAATACTACGATTATCGCACTTAATACGAATTATCGATCTAATCCATTTATCGTAGGACTTGGAAATGAAGTTATTAAGCTCAATCAAGAACGTTTTGATAAAGAGCTATATTCTGTTCGTAACGATGGCATACAGCCGTTTTATGCACGACCTGCGACAACTCTTGATGAAGCAAATCAAATTTTGCAACTCATTCAGGAAAAAGTAGATAGTGGTGAACGAAATTATAAAGATTTTTGTTTATTATATCGTACACATTCTGTAAGCCGTTCTTTACTTGATCAGCTTACAATTCATAAGATTCCATTTATTAAACATGGAGCGAGCCAATCGTTCTACGAACATTCTTTAATTAGGCCCGTATTAGATCACTTACGACTCGTGCTCGAACCGTTCCGCCTCGAATCACTTTCAAATATATTACCAACAATGTATATTGGCCGTGATGAGTGCATTTCATTTATTGAACGTGAACAATGGAAATATGGTGAGGGCCGTTTCCCTTCTCTTCTTCATTTTCTATTACTAAACCCAAGCTTGAAACCTTTTCAAGTTAAAAAAGTAAATGAGCGAATCGATTTTATTAAGTTTATAAAAGAACTTGAACCGAAAAAAGCATTGAAAGAAATTATTCATGGTAAAGGAAAGTATTTAGAGTACTTACAAAGTAATGACCGTTCTTCCTTTACGATGCATAAGGACATACAAGAAGAAATGTTAGAAGAATTAATGGAATCAGCAACTCGCTTTACGGATATTCCAGCTTACTTACAATTTATTAACGAGGCCATTCAAGGTCAAAAAGAAATGGAAGCATTAAAAACAATGCCGCAAAAAGATGCTGTATCGCTTATGTCAATTCATAACGCGAAAGGCCTTGAGTTTCCATGCGTCTTTTTACTCGGAGCAAGCGATGGTATATTGCCGCATACTTCTTCTTTAAAAGATGCAAATGACCGCGTGACGGAGACTTCTGAAGCATTAGAAGAAGAACGACGATTACTCTATGTCGCCATTACACGCGCAAAAGAAGAACTTTACATTTCCTCCCCGCAATTTTTCAGAGGAAAGAAACTAGATATATCTCGTTTTCTATATACTACGCAAAAAGATTTACCTGAAAAGACATCCATTAAATAATGGGTGTCTTTTTCCATATCACGATATGTACATCCCCTCTATATAAATTCCCTGTTTCTATCCTGAGAATTAACGTAATATCAACCATATCCCGTTCATATTGTAATAGTGTATGTCAGAACTCACGATAAGGAGTGAACATAATGAGCTGCAATTGTAATGAAGATCATCAACACCATGATTGTGATTTCAACTGTGTATCTAATGTCGTTCGTTTTATACATGAACTACAAGAATGTGCAACCACAACATGTGGATCTGGTTGCGAAGTTCCATTTTTAGGAGCACATAACACTGCATCAGTAGCGAATACACGTCCTTTTATTTTATACACAAAAGCTGGAACACCTTTTGAAGCATTTGCACCATCTGCAAGCCTTACTAGCTGCCAATCTCCAATTTTCCGTGTAGAGAGTATAGATGATGATGACTGTGCTGTATTGCGTGTATTAACTGTAGTTTTAGGTGATGGTACCTCTGTACCACCTGGTGACGATCCAATCTGTACATTTTTAGCTGTACCAAATGCAAGATTAGTATCAACCTCCTCTTGTATTACTGTTGATTTAAGTTGCTTCTGCGCTATTCAATGCTTACGCGATGTTTCTATATAAAACTGAATACTAATTTAAGCATGGATTGGGTGGCAGATGATTCTGCCACCCAATCCATGCTTAAAAGGTATTATTATGTATTTTTTATAAAATTGGGAACTTGTCTAGAACATAGAACCTGTCCTTTTCATTAACTAAAAGTAGAAACAGATAAAGGAGTGAAAAACATGTTCTCTTCTGATTGCGAATTTAATAACATTGATTGTGAGGCGAAACCAGCTAGTACACTACCTGCCTTCGGTTTTGCTTTCAACGCTTCTGCACCTCAGTTCGCTTCACTATTCACACCACTACTATTACCTAGCGTAAGTCCAAACCCAAATATTACTGTTCCTGTAATAAATAATACAGTAAGTGTCGGAGACGGTATTCGAATTCAAGTAGCTGGTATTTATCAAATCAGTTATACATTAACGATCAGTCTTGATAACGTTCCTACTGCACCAGAAGCTGGTCGTTTCTTCTTATCATTAGGTACACCAGCTAACATTATTCCTGGATCAGGTACAGCGGTTCGCTCTAACGTTATTGGTACTGGTGAAGTAGACGTATCCAGTGGTGTTATTCTTATTAACTTAAACCCTGGTGACTTAATTCAAATTGTACCAGTTGAACTGCTTGGAACTGTAGACATCCGTGCTGCAGCATTAACAGTTGCACAAATTAGCTAGTAAAAAGCGGTATTTCTTAATTGAAATACCGCTTTTTATTTTTACAATAAAAAACACTCACCGTAACATGAGTGTTTCATTCTTCATATTGTTTTATTGTATTCTTCTTTTTCCCACAGTTGCATCCCTTTTTTTTCACAAACCCTTGTTGCTGTAACTGTTCTTGATATGCCTGTTGGTGTGCTTGTTGCTGTTGCTGTATGTTATACCACTGCTGTAGATCATATGAATTTTGCCTTGGATTATTGCTCACAGCAAACATCTCCTCTACTGTCAATTCTGTCTATTTACTATATGAACAACTCTTTATTTCCGTTCCCGCATCCTCTTAAACTCCGCTTTTTCTAACATCATGAAGATTTATCCCGATTGGTGCGGGCTGATAATTAGCGAGGGATGCCCCACACTGATTAAACTTTCACTTTATTATTCTCCCATAAAATATCCTGTAATTGTTTCAATGATCGCTGCTGCACCTGCAATGGCTAATAATGCTAGTACAGGCTCTGCAACAATAGGAATCCATTTATATAAAACTAATAAAAAAGCACTAACCCACACACCTGTACACCAATAGCAGCTTAATAATTCTCCAATCCACTTTCTTAATCCTTTCCCTTTCACCTTTGTAAAAGTCGATACACTTCCATCAGGCTCTGTAATCTCTAACTCATCAATAAACGGTCTTCGCAAAAAAGCTGTAATTTTATCATAAACAATAAGACGAGTTAACCTAAATGCAGCTAGCGCAAAAATAAAAAATAAAAGCCAGCTTGTAAATAACATAATTCCACCTTCCCTATCCTCTTTAGCCTATTTAAAAAAAAAGGTCTTAAGATTGTGACCAAATCTCCCCCACTCCAATATCTTATTAATGTAAATACAAACAAGAAGATAAGGAGTGACATTAATGAGTTGTAACGAAAATAAACACCATAGCTCTTCTCACTGCGTAGTTGACGTCGTAAAATTCATCAATGAACTACAAGATTGCTCTAGTTCAACATGTGGTTCTGGTTGTGAAATTCCATTTTTAGGAGCACACAATACAGCAGCAGTAGCAAATACACGCCCTTTTATTTTATA
The DNA here is from genome assembly GCF_003264205.1 of Bacillus sp. SRB_8. NCBI lineage: Bacteria > Bacillati > Bacillota > Bacilli > Caryophanales > Bacillaceae > Bacillus > Bacillus sp. SRB_8. The sequence continues at coordinate 62,711 of NZ_NADT01000008.1, forward strand.
CACAAAAGCTGGAACGCCATTTGAAGCATTTGCACCATCTTCAAGCCTTACTAGCTGCCAATCTCCAATTTTCCGTGTAGAAAGCGTAGATGATGATAGCTGTGCTGTCCTACGTGTGTTAACTGTAGTATTAGGTGATGGGTCTCCTGTACCACCTGGCGACGATCCAATTTGTACGTTTTTAGCTATACCAAATGCAAGATTAATCTCGACATCTACTTGCATTACTGTTGATTTAAGCTGCTTCTGTGCTATTCAGTGCTTACGCGACGTTTCTATAGTTAAGTAAACTAAAAAACTATTGGGGTGGTAGAAGCTTTCTACCACCTTTACATATTTAAAAGCCGGCCATATCAATCGATTTGATGTCTTCTATAGATAATCGAATATCTCTCATACTATTTGGTGGCATAATGGATACAATGCCATTACGGTAAGATATAATCGATCCTATATATGAGACGGTCGTCGTTCTTATTCTACATCTTATTTTTGGAATGTAATGAGGACGATTTAATAAAAAATGAATTTTTTCTTCATTATTCATATCCTTAAAGGATTTATTGTAAGGGACCGTTCTCACTTGCTCTTCCTCTACTTTTTCTTCCACCTCCACTTGAGGCTCCTCTCGTGGTTCTTGTTTCTCTTGTTCTACCACTTCTTCCACAGCACTACTTACAATACTTTCATTTCTATTACTTTGCTCTTTTTGATCCTCATCTTCGAAATTCGTTAAAATAATTCTTTTTATTTTCGGTGCAGCGAGTTCTAAATTTACTTGTGCAATATATAACAACGGTTTTCCAACTGTTGAACTTTTATTTTTATTCTTCACACTCGTCCCTCCCACTTCCATACGTAGCTGGATAAATCGTGTACTATTATAGTTATATTCATAACGTGGCTAGAACTTTCGTTAAAAATCGTTCTTTCTGGGAACAATTAAAAAGGACAGTCTCAACGTTTAGAGACTGTCCTTTTTAAACTTTAATTCCTATTATATTTATCCTAAAATATGATATCCTGAATCAACATGAATGTTTTCACCTGTTACTCCGCGTGCTAAATCACTGAATAAGAATACTGCTGTATCTCCAACTTCTTCTGGAGTCGTCGCACGACGAAGTGGTGCGCGTTCCTCAATTTCTTTTAAGATTGAGTTAAAGTCGCCTACACCTTTCGCAGATAACGTACGAATTGGTCCTGCAGAAATAGCGTTAACGCGAATGCCATGTTGTCCTAAATCGTTCGCTAAATATTTCACGCTAGCTTCTAACGAAGCTTTCGCAACACCCATAACGTTATAGTTTTTCACAACGCGCTCGCCGCCAAGGTATGTTAAAGTTAAAATATTTCCGCCTTCTGTCATCACTTTCTTCGCTTCTCTTGCTACAGCTGTTAAAGAGAATGCACTAATATTTTGTGCAAGTAAAAATCCATCGCGAGAAGTATCTACAAATTCGCCTTTTAAATCATCACGATTTGCAAAAGCAATACAGTGTGCAACACCGTGAATTGTACCAACTTCTTGCTTAATAGTTTCAAAGCAAGCTGTAAGTTCTTCATCATTCGTTACATCACAAGGTAATACAAGTGATTCTTGTCCTTCTAATGTTTCCGCTAGTTCACGAACGTTTCTTTCTAAACGCTCTCCTGCATATGTGAATATTAATTTTGCACCTGCATTATGCAAAGAGCGAGCAATTCCCCATGCAATACTTCTTTGGTTCGCAACGCCCATAACAACAAATGTTTTCCCTTGTAATAGTTCCATGATATATCCTCCCAGAAATACTTATACTTGTTATTAGTACCTGATACTATAATTATAGTACCATAAAACCTCTTAAAGGCAAACAAAAAAGTCACTAACATAAATTTGTTAATGACTTTTTGTTTCTATAAAAAACCTTTCTAATCCTTCTTCCCAAGTAGGCATTTGTAAAAAACCATTTAATCGTAGCATGTTATGTTGAAAGATAGAATATTTTGGTCTCGCAGCCGCCGATCCGAATTCTTCAGTTGAAACAGGTAATACATTCACTTTCATATTTGCATACGAAAATATTTTTTGGGCAAATTCAAACCAAGAACATGATCCTCTATTGGATACGTGATACGTACCGTATAAAGAAGTGTGAATGAGCTTATTAATCATCATATTTAAATCTGCCACGTACGTAGGAGAGCCAATTTGATCCGCTACAACAGATATGTTTTCTCTCTCTTTTCCTAATCGTAGCATCGTTTTCACAAAATTATTTCCATACTTACCATACAACCACGATGTACGAACTATAAAATATTTATTATGTAACTCTTTTACGAACTGCTCTCCTGCAAATTTAGAAGCTCCATATATATTTATCGGTGCTGGATTATGAAATTCATGATAGCCATCCGGTTTGTCACCTGGAAATACATAATCGGTACTGACATACACTAACTTAGCCCCTACTAATTGTGAAGCAACCGCTACATTTCGAGCTCCAATCGCATTTATTAAGTAAGCAAGATCCTGTTCTTTCTCAGCACCATCTACCTTCGTATACGCTGCACAATGAACAATTGTATGTGGCTTTATTTCTTGTACCACTTGCTTAATTCGGGATATATTTGTTACATCTAATAACTTTTTATCAAATGGATATATGTCATATTCCTCAGAATTCAACTCTTCTTGTAGTTGCTTCCCTAGCTGACCGTTCGCTCCCGTTATGATAATCCGTTCTTTCATCTACATGCCCCTTACTTTTCTTTTAGTGGTTTCCACCAGTCTACATTGTTTTTATACCATTCCACCGTTTCTTTTAATCCTTGTTCGAACGTATACTTCGGTTCCCATTCAAACTCATTCTTCATTTTTTGTGCATCAATCGCATAACGACGGTCGTGACCTAAACGGTCTGTTACAAATTCAATATCTTTTTTCGTTTTTCCTAAAAGTTTTATAATTTGTTCCACAACATCTACATTTGTTTTTTCGTTATTTCCGCCGATATTATACACCTCTCCTACACATCCCTTATGCAAAACGGTGTCAATTGCACTACAATGATCCGTTACATGCAGCCAATCCCTTACATTCAATCCATCACCATATAATGGTAGTTTCTTTCCTTCAAGCGCATTCGTAACCATTAACGGAATTAATTTCTCAGGATATTGGTACGGTCCGTAGTTATTAGAACAACGCGTTATAATAACCGGTAATTGATACGTTTCATAATAAGATAAGGCTATCATGTCGCTACTCGCTTTACTTGAAGAATATGGACTATTAGGAGCTAGCGGGGTTTCCTCGGTAAACTTTCCTGTTTTCCCTAAAGAACCGTATACTTCATCTGTTGATACTTGCACGAGTTTAATATGTGAATATTTTTTCACTAACTCCAACAGCGTGACTGTACCTATTACATTCGTATCATAAAAAGGAATTGGGTTTTCAATACTACGATCCACATGTGATTCAGCTGCGAAATTTACAATTACTTGCACGTCACGTTCCTTAACAACATGTTCCAGCAGCTCTCCATTTTGGATTTTCCCTTTTACAAATGAGTAGTTAGGATTTTCTTGAATAGACTTTACATTATTTAAATTCCCGCTATATGTTAATGCATCGTAATTAATGATTTTATATGTTTCATAGTTTTTTAACATATAGTGAATGAAATTACTTCCAATAAATCCAGCTCCACCTGTAACTAATATATTCATAAACAACTCTCCTACTTAAAAACTATCTTCATATTCCTGAAGTAATGGTAATATTCGATCCTTATCGGACAAGATAGGATTTGTTACCGGCCATGGAATTGATAATTCTTTATCTTCCCAAAGCAAACCGGAATCGTGATCAGCACTATAATACTCATCTACTTTATACATAACAATTGTATGAGGTACAAGTGTACAAAAACCATGAGCAAATCCTTTCGGCACTAATAATTGCCTATGATTATCCGCACTTAAAATATAACCTCTCCACTTTTTAAATGTAGGTGAATCTTTTCGCAAATCAACGATAACATCATATATTGCACCTTGCATAACTTGAATGAGTTTCGTTTGTGCTTTCGGATTTTTTTGAAAGTGTAGCCCTCGAATCGTCCCCGAATGCGCTGAATAAGATACGTTATCTTGCAGAAATGAATGCGTAATCCCTAACGATTCTAGCATCTTCTTATTATAACTTTCAGTAAAAAAACCTCGCTCGTCTTCAAACAATCTCGGTTCTAACAATTTCGCATCGGTAAAATTTGTTTCTACAACTTTCATATTTTCACCTATTCTCCATTAAACTGTTTCCCAAAGTTTATATCCCGCGCTAACGTATTCGCTCTTTGAAGAGAAGCATGCGTTCCCGCATCAGTCCACCAGCCGCTCATTTCATTATAAGTAAGTACTCCTCGTTTTAAATACCAATTATTTATATCTGTAATTTCAAGTTCCCCTCTTGCGGAAGGTTTTAATTCTTTTATATAAGAAAAGACTTTCGAATCATACAAATAAATTCCCGTAACAGCATAAGAACTTTTCGGCTCATTCGGCTTTTCTTCAATTCCAATTATTTTTCGGCCTTGAATATGCGCTACACCAAATCGCTCGGGATCTTCTACAGATTGAAGCAGCACTTTAGCCCCTTCTTTTTGACTTGCAAACTCTTTAACATACGGGCAAATATCATCTGAAAAGATATTATCTCCTAATATAACTACCATCCGATCATTTCCTACGAAATCTTCACAAAGTCCTAGCGCCTGCGCAATCCCACCCGCCTTATCCTGCACACGATACGTAAAGGATACACCAAACTCTTGACCACTTCCTAGAAAGCTCACAACATCTCCCATATGCTCTTTACCGGTAATAATCATAATATCTGTAATTTCACATCGCTTCAGCTTATATACCGCATGATAAATCATCGGATACCGCCCAACGGGAAGTAAATGTTTATTCGTTACTTTCGTTATTGGATATAATCTCGATCCTGTCCCGCCTGCTAAAATAATCCCTTTCATCCTTCATCTCTCCCTTATGATGGAGATAGCACCTCTTTATAATGTTCCACAAAAATTCCCCGGTATTTCTCATATGTATCCGCATCAAACTCATCTCCGTTGTAATGAATACACCATAGATTTGCTTGATTAGGGATACCAATTAAATATCCAGCCTTTTGAAATTCTAAAGACTGTGACACATCATAGAAATGGAATCCTTGAAACAAATCCTCTCGCCACGGAATATCATACTGCGTTGCCATGAGTAAACCATCGATTGCTTGCACTGACATAAAAGATTGATTTCCATAAAACCCCTGATCCAAATTTAATAATTGATAATTCTGTCTTCTGTACTCAATCACTTTCCCGACTAAATTTTTTCCTTCCCACCATATCCCGTTACTCGGTAAAAACTGAGCACCAGCTACTCCAATTAAACCAAGCTTTTCATTTTCTTTAAAAAGCGAAATGAGGGTACAAAACATATCACGATTAATAAGGTAAGTATCTTGATGTATATATACTTTATATTTCGCCGGATATGAAAGTGCTCGATTGTACGCACTTGCCATACTTTTCGCATCTCGTATCGGAAAAATTTGCACTACATAGCCAGGGGGAACAACAATGTTTCTTATTTGCCTTTCGCATTGCTCGAAAAGCTCTTCATTATTTACACAAACAACGACTAATATTGTATGATCTTTCATTTTGTAGCCCTCTATTCTTCCTTATTCACATCTGACATATAGTTCTCTACAAATACTTTTCTATACTTTTCATAGTTCGTCATATTTACATCGAAATGATAATGAATACACCAAGCATCACGCTGCACAGGGACACCGACTGTATACCCAGCTTTTTTAAATTCAAAAGATTGGGATACATCATAAAAATCAAACCCATCAAATAAGTCCTCTCGCCACGGAATATCATATTGTGTCGCCATCAATAAACCGTCAATACATTCCACAGGAATAAATGTTTTCGATTCATGAAATGGTTGCTCTAAACTTGCCATATAAAACAAATCGTTCATATAACCAATGACTTTCCCGACAATCCCACGCCCTTCGTTCCATACACCATTTGGAGGAACATATTGAGATCCAACCATCCCAATCATTCCAAGATGTTCATGCTCCTCAAATAATTGAATTAATCCGTATAGAAAGGCTCCATTTATAATAAAGACATCTTGGTGTAAATACACTTTATACTTCGCTGGATGTGAAATGGCTTGATTGTATCCGCTCGTCATACTTTTTGCATTTCGAATCGGCATAAATTGTATAGTATACCCAGGAGGTACTGCCAATTTCAATATATGTCGCGCACATTGTGCATACAATTTCCGATCATTTATACATGTAACAAATAGTATTGTTTTTTCTGCAGCACTCATAATTGTGATTTTTCTGCTTCAATAATATATTGAAATACAACTGTCTCAGCCATGAAGCCACTTCCAAGACGATACTTTTTACAAATTCCATATAACTCTTCAATAAGTGGCTCATATATTTTATGATCAACATATACACGATCTACTTTACTAATAGAATATCCTGCTTTTAAAAACATTCTTAGCATTTCATTAAAAGTAAAGAAACGAATATGCGTTTTATCTAATAATCCATATTCTGTATACGTCCAATTTCCAGCGAGTAAGGGAGCTAATACTGAAATGTGCGCAACGTTTGGTATGCTAGCTAAAATCACACCATTTTCTTTTATATATGGCTTTACTTTCTTTATGACAGCCCACGGATCAAATAAATGCTCTAATACATCCCCGAATATGACACAATCAAATTGTTCCTTCTCATAAGGAAGATCTATTGTTTCTATATCACCTAAAATAACATGATCTAGTTTTTCTTTCGCTTTTTCGGCAGCCTCTGGGAACGCCTCAATTCCTGATACACGTGCTCCATTTTCTTTTATAGCCGCTCCTAATGCACCGCTCGAGCAACCAATATCAAGAACTTCTTGCCATTCCTTTTTTATATGCTTGAATAAATTAGGGTTTATCGCATTATAATAATGTTCAGATTTTTCTTCGTATAAAGAACTTTTCTCCCGATTCATTTCACACACTCCTTATGCAAATTGAATTTGAAATATAAACAAAAGATATTCTACAAAGGATGCCATCTCTATTGGTTGCATTACCGATAATCTAATATATAGCCATTCTACTATCATTAGAATAGCGACAAGTCATTTCCTAAAAATAGAACAAATTACATTTTATATTGTTTATCATAGATGCCTCTAAAATATTTACGGTTATATTCAATCGCAGCATTATTCGGAACATAAGAAGCTGCCAATTCATTATAATAATAAGCTTTATCTTGATCTCCTAATCTGCTATAACAAATACACATTTGTAAATATGGAATCCACGTATAACTAGCCGGACTGTGAAAAGGACTATCCTCTGCTAGCGGCACTTCAGTTGCTAGCTTAAACCAAAATATCGCTTCATTATACTTTTGTTGTTCCATATATATATATCCTATTCTTGTACAATTCTCTCCTCTAGGAATACCATAACGAAACGACTTCGTACAAGTTTCAACTGCCTTCTCCCAGTCTCCTAACTTCGCATAACAATCTCCTAACTTACCACATGCATAAATTTTCTCTTCATGCCATCCTTCCTCTTGATTAAGAAATGTTTCATACAGAAGAACCGCATCGTCGTATTTTTGATTATCCATAGATTCATTACCGTAATAAAATAAATCTCTCGGGCTTAATTCTTCTCCAGCTGCTACAGCATTTTGAAAAATTTTCAAATTACGATTCGTTATTTCTTTTTCTTTCTTATGTGTAATGGCGACATTACTATTGTAAATCTCACCTGAAACAGCTAAATACTCATGCACCTTTCCAAACCATTGAAATTGTTTTTCACGCTTTACAAGTCGATATCTTCTTGTGCAATATAAAGGTTTCCCATTAGAATCCATTACAAGATAATAAGGCATAGAAACAGCGTCAACTTTACCATCTAACTCTCGTTTTAATGTTTTCAGTGATTCTTGAGCTTCCTCTAATAACACATCATCAGCATCTAACCATAATATATATTCTTGCGTTGCTTTTGAAAACGCAAAATTTCTAGCTGCCGCAAAGTCATCAATCCACGGAAAATCGTGTATGTTAGAAGTGTATTTTGCTACAATTTCCTTCGTTCGATCAGTGGATCCTGTATCAACTACAATAATTTCATCAACAATTTTTTCTACCGCGTCCAAACATCGATCTATTGTATTTTCCTCATCGCGAACAATCATACATAGACTAATTGTAATTCCTTGCTTGTTCAACATAATCACCCTCTTCCAACTCAATCATATGTTATACATACAATAAACTTTCCATTTTTTTAACTTGTTCAAGCTATTTAAGATTTCTTTTTAATAATTCAAATGTCCGTGTCATTTTCTTGTGATTTTGCATCTACTATATAATGAAAGCTTTATGGAGGTGAATTTATGTCAAATAATAATTATTCAGATGGCTTAAATCCTGATGAATTCTTATCAGCTAGTGCATTTGATCCTAATCTTGTAGGTCCAACTTTACCACCAATACCACCGTTTACACTTCCAACCGGGCCTACTGGACCTACTGGGCCTACTGGACCTACCGTACCTACTGGGCCTACTGGACCGACTGGGCCGACTGGACCTACTGGGCCTACTGGACCGACTGGGCCTACTGGACCTACTGGGCCTACTGGGCCTACTGGGCCTACTGGGCCGACTGGAGACACTGGTACAACTGGCGCGACTGGAGACACTGGCGCAACTGGACCTACTGGGCCGACTGGAGACACTGGTGCAACTGGACCTACTGGGCCGACTGGAGACACTGGCGCAACTGGACCTACCGGGCCGACTGGAGACACTGGCGCAACTGGACCGACTGGGCCGACTGGAGACACTGGTGCAACTGGTGCGACTGGACCGACTGGACCGACTGGGCCTACTGGAGACACTGGTGCAACTGGTGCGACTGGACCGACTGGACCGACTGGGCCTACTGGGCCATCTGGATTAGGACTTCCAGCAGGATTGTATGCATTTAACTCTGCTACAGTTTCTTTAGCTCTTGGAATTAATGATCCTGTACCGTTTAACACGGTTGGATCTCAGTTTGGTACAGCAATTTCTCAATTAGACGCTGATACTTTCATCATAAGTGAAACTGGATTCTATAAAATTACTGTTATCGCATATACTGCAGCAGTAAGTTTATTAGGTAGCCTTGCAATTCAAGTTAATGGAGTTAATGTACCAGGTGCAGGCACAAGCTTAATCTCACTTGGAGCACCTATCGTTATCCAAGCAATTACACAAATTACAATAACTCCATCAATGGTTGAAGCAATTGTTACTGGAATTGGATTATCATTAGCTCTTGGTACAAGTGCATCCATTATTATTGAAAAAATCGCTTAATTTTTTTACTTAGCAGTAAAACTGATATCAGTTTTACTGCTTTTTCAATTATGAATTCAAGCATGAAACTTTCACTATCTACATAATCATATTGTTGTATGACATTTTGCAGGAGGCACAAATATGGAAAATAAATTTGCTGTTCAGCTGTATCTCGAGTTGTTAAAGAAAACAATTTTATTTGAAATATGGCTAGAGTATGAGCCATATTTACCTGCTTCATTACATATTTCTAAGGAACTTCCATATGAACCAGTTACCGTACCACTTCCTTTATTCATTAAGCAATATGCTGAAAACCATAACTTGAAAATTGTGAAACCAGATGTTTTAAAAAGTGAACGTCAAGATGGGATGGATTGGCCCAGAGCAGCACACAGTATGATCGGCCGGGAACGAATGAATCAATTACATGAAGCACTAGAAACAGTTGTCCGTGAAAATATAGAAGGTGATTTTATTGAAACAGGTGTGTGGCGCGGGGGATCGTGCATTTTTATGAATGGTTTTTTACAGGCAAATAACATTACTGATCGTAATGTGTGGGTTGCAGATTCATTTGAAGGTTTGCCAACACCGAATTTAGAACACTATCCGAAAGATTACGGAGATTATTTACACTCTTTCGATTACTTACGCGTTTCTTTAGAACAAGTACAAGAGAATTTTAGAAAATATGATTTATTAAATGATCAAGTAAAATTTTTAAAAGGCTGGTTTAAAGATACTTTACCAACAGCACCAATAGAAAAAATTGCAATTGCACGCCTTGACGGTGATATGTACGAATCCACAATGGATGGTCTCGTGAACTTATACGATAAAGTTTCTAAGGGTGGCTATATTATTATCGATGACTATGGACTACCAGCTTGCGCAGAGGCCGTGACAGACTTTAGAAATCATAGAAACTTAAAAGCTCCTATTACTAAAATTGATGTATTTGGTGTTTATTGGAGAAAAGAATAAGAGAAATTGCAATCGACAGGAGGTTCCATTTACACTCATTATCCTCTCTCACTTCTAACACAATAAAGTGGTCGTTTTAGGAATCTCCTTACATATAACAATCATTTGCTTATTATTCTCTCACTACAAAATGAAATTTCAATTAATAGAGAGACAACAAATAACTTGATAAAACAAATACTGTTCACTTAATTTTCCATCATAAGAAAGGAGTGTACTTATGAGCGAACTTGAAAAAGAACTGACTTTACTTCCCCCTCCCGAACTCGTCCAATATGTAGGTGGCGATTTCAAAAAAGTTGGAAAAGAGTTTCTGCAGCATTTTATTCAAATTGGCGCTTTACAATCAAATGAAAAAGTATTAGATGTAGGCTGCGGTGTCGGACGAATGGCTGTTCCATTAATGAATTATTTAAACGAAGATGGTGCCTATTATGGATTTGATTTGTTTAAAGAGGGTATCACATGGTGCAAAAATAATATTTCAACCATCCGTAACAATTTTCACTTTGAACATATCGACATATACAACCAATTCTACAACCCAAACGGAAAAGAAGATGCTGCCCAATATCGTTTTCCATATGAGGATGAATCATTTGATTTTATTTTCTTAACTTCGGTATTTACACACCTACTCCCAAAAGAATTAGAACATTATGTATCAGAAATCGTACGGGTTCTAAAAAAAGATGGTCGCTGCTTTATTACCTTCTTTTTAATCAATCCAGAATCATCTTATTACTTAAATTCTGGTCTAAGCACTTTAGCATTTCACCATCAAATTGAGAATTGTTATGTTGCCAATAAAGATATTCCTAATTTCGCTGTCGCCTATGCCGAAAAAAATGTTCACACTCTTTTAAATAAGTATGATTTGGAATTAACAAATCAACCTCATTATGGTTCATGGTGTGGCAGAACGGATTCTACGAGTTATCAAGATATTGTTCTCCTAAAAAAACAAACAAAAAAGGAGGGATAACGTGAATTCTTCTCTCGTGTCAATACTTATTCCAACCTTTAATCGCCCACACTATTTACAGATTGCTTTAGAAAGTGCTCTTAAGCAAACGTACCCAAATATGGAAATCATTATAGGAGACGATAGTACAAACGATAAAACAGAAAGATTAATCCATGAACAGTACTTGCCAAACTATTCTAATATAAAATACATACGGAATAGTACCACTTTAGGACAATTCCATAATGATCTTATGCTCTTAAAACACTCTGGTGGAGAGTACATAAATTTCTTAATGGATGATGATTTATTTTATAGCAATAAAATTGAAAGAATGATGACCTATTTCCAACAAGATTTAAATAAAAAACTTGCGCTAGTAACTTCATATCGCAACTGGATTGATGATCATGGAAACCCGACTGAAAGCAATGCTTCGATAAAAGAGTTATATAAAGAAGACACAATTGTAAATGGGAAAGATTTCGGAAATCGTATGCTTATTTCTGGGCAAAACATTATCGGAGAGCCTACCACCGTACTATTTCGAAAAGAATTATTAACGGAATCTTTCGGCACCTTAAATGGCAGAAATTATAATTGCAGTGTTGATATGGCCTCTTGGATTGCCTTACTTTCAAAAGGTGACGCAATGTATATTGCATCACCTTTAAGCTCATTTCGATTTCATACTGGTCAACAAGTACATCATAAGCTACTTGAAGGAAGTGAAGATTTTCTCCACCTCGTTTTAACAGCAAAAGAGTACGGTTTTTTACAAGATGAAGTCGATTATAGAACAAGTTTATTAAAAGCATATGAATGGTGTATAGGCTCTTTAGAATTTTACAAACAATACCCTAATCTCATTCCAGATGCACATGTTCGTCTTTCACATTGCTTGAATATAATTATAAAAAAGCTAAATACACAATAGCCCAGCATAAGGGAGGAGCTATTCCTCCCTGTTATGTATGACTTCCCACAAATAGTGGAATAAATGTATGAACAGTCTGCTTACATATTATTTTTACAATCAGGTCATCACCATACTTATTAGGAGATAGAAAGGAATTCATACAGTGAAAGATCCGAACACTCAATATCAAATAGACTACATATTAATATTCATTTTATTTGCCATTGGGATTGTTAGTTGCTTTGCTATCGCAAGTGCACAAGCTTCTTTACCACCATTTTTACAAAACGTAAATTTTGTATTAAAACAAATCCAATGGTATGCCATTGGATTTATCGCCATTGGTGTTATTATGGTTATTGATTTCGATCGCTATAAACAAATTGCTTGGTATTTATATAGCTTTGCACTCATACTTCTAATTGGCCTAGAACTTCAAGTTCCTGGCGCCGTTACAATTAAAGGGGCTACCGCGTGGTACAGACTTCCAGGAATCGGAAACTTTCAGCCTTCTGAAATTATGAAATTATTTTTGATTATCGTCGTTGGACGAATTATAGTGAATCATAATGAAAAATACCTTTTTCGGACAAGTCGTGAAGATTTCATTTTACTTTTTAAAATATTTGTAGCCAGTTTACCTCCACTACTTCTAATCGCAAAAGAACCTGATTTAGGAAACACAATGGTCATTTCAGCGATGCTTGTAACAATGGTTTTAGTTTCTGGTATACGTTGGCGCTTTATCCTTGGATTAACCTCCGGTATTTTCGCCATAGGCTCTACCTTAACATATATTTATTTCACGCATACAGAGTTCTTTAAAGAGCACATTCTAAAAGAATATCAATTAAATCGCTTCTATGGTTGGCTTGCACCTTATGAATATGACGCGCAAGGATACCAATTAAGACAAGCATTTTTAGCTACTGGATCAGGAGAGATGCAAGGAAAAGGATGGGAGAATAGACAAGTATATTTTCCAGAGCCACATACAGATTTTATTTTTACAAATATCGCTGAACAATTCGGTTTTTTAGGAGCAAGTGTTATTATTTCATTTTTTTTCTTACTCATTTACCGAATGATCCATATCGCTTTAGAAAGCAATGAACCTTTCGGTAGTTATATTTGCGCTGGTACAATTGGAATGTTTACGTTCCAAGTATTCCAAAATATTGGGATGACAATTGGTTTACTCCCTATTACAGGAATAACGTTACCGCTTATGAGCTACGGCGGGAGTTCACTGCTCACATATATGGTTGCTATTGGATTTATTTTAAACGTACGCTCAAGAACTAAAATCTTTATGTTTAAATGAACCATATCGAAAAACGGTATGGTTTTTTTCTATGTCCATTTTAGATATACTAATGAAAAAATGAGCTGGAGGTTTAAATATGAAATATGACATTATAGGTGATATTCACGGATGCTTCCAAGAGTTTCAAGATTTAACAACGAAACTAGGGTATAGCTGGGATAGTGGTATCCCAATTCATAACGCAAAACGAAGGCTTGCATTCGTTGGTGATATTACAGACCGAGGTCCTCATTCATTACGGATGATTGAAATTGTATGGGAGCTCGTAATAAATAGAAAAGATGCTTATTATGCTCCAGGGAATCACTGTAATAAACTGTATCGTTTCTTCCTTGGACGTAATGTTACAATCGCTCATGGGCTCGAAACAACTGTTGCAGAATATGAAGCATTGCCTTCTAATAAGCAACAAATAATAAAAGAAAAATTCATTACTCTTTACGAACAATCACCGCTATATCACATACTGGATGAAAAAAAATTAATCGTCTGTCACGCTGGTATTCGGCAAGATTACATAGGAAGACAAGATAAAAAAGTAGAAACCTTTGTATTATATGGTGATATTACAGGCGAAAAACACCCTGACGGCTCACCTGTCCGCCAAGATTGGGCGAAAGAGTATAAGGGTGAAACATGGATTGTTTATGGACATACACCTGTCAATGAACCTCGCTTTGTGAATCATACAGTCAATATTGATACTGGTGCTGTATTTGGTGGTAAACTAACTGGACTACGTTACCCTGAGTTGGAGACCGTTTCTGTCCCTTCTTCCCTACCTTTTGTCCCTGAAAAGTTCCGCCCAATTTCATAAAGTGAAACTTTAATCAGTGGGGGTTTTGTTCATCCCCCACTGATTATTAGCCCGCACCAATCGGGATAAATACCTCTACTTAATACAATTCACGATTTGCAGAGGATCATGGTGTTTTCTAGACATATTCCACACTAAAACTAGATAAAGCAATTAAAAAAAGATGCAATAAAGTGCATCTTTTTTTAATTGCACGGCATATACTGTCGCAGGAGGTGACGGAATGAAGAAAAAATCTTCTAAACAAAAAAGAAAATTCCACCCTTTATACCATCCCATGTATGGAATTAACAACTGGTGCAGTATTCGAGCGGCAGCTATAGAAGAAATAGAAGAACAAGAGTCATCAAAAAAAAGCAAACCGAGAGAAAAATATATCTCTTTAGAAAATGCTGTTATGAGGCGAATTATAGATAGCAGGAAAATAAAAGCAAAACAAAAAAAGAAGCTCGCTTCTAATAATGATGAACCTGTGCTTAATTCGGAAAAGATACAAGAAAATATAGAAGAAAACATTCCTGCAGCAATAAAGGAAAAAGTACAACCAGAAATTCCAGCTACTATTATAAATCAAGTAAAAAAAATAAAAGAAGCATTAATCTCGGGCAACGATGTACAAATAGAAAGATCCGCCCCTATTCAGGCTCCTGTACCTACACCTATAAAAAAAGAAAATAACAAAGGAGCTCGTCACGCATATAAAGAAGGACTTCACTCTAAAGCTGATGGAATCGCTTCACATGCAGAAGGGCTTCTTACACATGCAACGGGTCCCTTTTCTCATGCAGAAGGGACAAAAACAAAGGCAACTGGACATAGTTCGCATAGCGAAGGAAGTGAAACGACAGCAGGCGGCTCTTATTCTCATGCAGAAGGAAAACATGCAATTGCTTTGGGCGAAGCAGCACATGCAGAAGGAACCGCAACTATCGCTAACGGATTCTCATCTCATGCGGAAGGAAATCATACATCAACAGCTAATTTTGCAGGCAGCCATATTATGGGGAAATTTGGTACAGCAGAAGAAGCTTATTCCTGGTTTATCGCAAATGGGACAAATGACACTGATTATAATATAGGTGCCAAATGGCTTGCCCATAACGGAGAAATGTATATCGATGGTGCTTCTTACAATGCAGCTGGTACTGATTTTGCACAAATGTTTGAGGCAGCAGATCATAGCCCTATTGATATCGGCTATTTCATTACATTTAGTAGCGAAGAAAAAATTCGAAAAGCTACTTCAAATGATACATTCATATTAGGCATATCCAGCGCTACTCCTGCTCTCATAGGAAATAGTGGTGCTTTAAGTTGGCAAAAACGCTATAAAACAGATAGCTTCGGAAAACGTCAATATACGCGTACGGATACGCAAGAAATACGACCTCTTTTAAATACAGAATGGGATCCAGCTTGTAAGTATATATCAAGAAGAGACCGTACTGAGTGGCTTCCTGTCGGATTAATTGGACAAATGTTAGTACGTGATGACGGCACTTGCGAAACACACGGATATTGTCGTCCGAATGATGACGGCATTGCCACGAAAGCTGAAAGTGGCTTTTTCGTTATAAAACGTACTGGTGAAAATCAAATTTTAATATTATTTCGCTAAAAAAAGGGAACAAAATTCTTTTTATGATAAGAATTTTGTTCCCTTTTAATTGTTATGTAAAGCGTATTGCATATCCTCTGGGATACTTACGGTAAAAGTCATTCCCTTTTCTAAAATAGGATGATAAAACGTCAAAGATGTACTATGCAGCGCTTGACGTTTTATCACATCTCTTCGGCCACCGTATAGATCATCCCCAAGTAGCGGATTTCCTATATATGCCATATGTACACGAATTTGATGTGTTCTTCCCGTCTCGAGCTCAAGCGCTACATGCGTCTTATCGGAAGAACTCTCCATCACTCTAAAATGAGTAACAGCTCTTTGACCATCTTCACAGACAGTTCGCTCGATAATACTATCCGCTTTTCGTCCGATTGGCGCGTCAATCGTTCCTACTTCTTCTAAAATAGTCCCATGAACGATTGCCTCATACGTTCGTTTCACCCCTTTTTGTTGATGCTGCTTCGATAAAAGGTGGTGAACGAATCTATTTTTCGCAATTAACATAAGCCCTGAAGTATCACGGTCTAACCTCGTCACAATGTGCACCGTACTTGCAAGATTTTGTTTATCATAATGATATAAAAGAGCGTTTGCAATACTTCCTGACGGGTGCTCCCTAGACGGAATCGTCGACATATTTGCTTCTTTATTTATAACAAGAACCGCATCATCTTCATATACGATACATAAAGGGATATCTTCCACTTCCATCCCTTCACTTCTTTCCTCCACTGGAAAAAAGATTTGTAACTCTTCACCAGCTTGTAACTTGTGACGAACACTTGTGTGTTGACCGTTTACTTCAATTGCTCCCCCGCGGAACTTTATATCCGTTAAAGCAGCTTTCGAAATCCCTTTTGTTTTCAAAAATTCTCTAACTAAAGTTCCCTCTTCAGCCAGCCCTATATCCCATTTCAATGTAAATCTGTTCAAATATATAAACCCTCTCTATTTATCTGCAACAAACGAGTCACGAACACGTTTCCAGAATGGGAACGGACGGAAACGAACAAATCGTACTTTCTCGTTTGCAACGCGATACTGAATTGATTTCACATCTTGATGAACCATCGTCAAATGATCCACGGTAATTTGCATGTTCATTCCTGCAGCCGGCTTTAAAACGCATGTATGATGCTTCGGCAGTACGAGCGGCGAACCTACCGTACGAAATACACGATTGTTGATAGATGCCATTTCTGCAATTTGAATCGCTTCAATAGAAGGGTGAATAATTGCTCCGCCAAGCGCCTTATTATACGCGGTACTTCCTGAAGGAGTAGAAATACAAAGACCATCTCCGCGAAACGTTTCGAAATACTCTCCGCGTATTTCCACTTCTGTTACTAATGTACCTTCTGCACTTTTTACAGTCGCTTCATTCATCGCCAAATACTGCGACTCTTTACTACCATTCACATAGCGAATAATCACTTCTAAAAGTGGATATTCAACCACTTGGAACGGTGTTTTAGCGATTGCAATCACCAACTTCTCTACTTCCGTCGGTAACCAATCTGCATAGAAACCTAAATGCCCTGTATGTACACCAACAAATGCGGTTTCATCTAATCGATTATAGTAACGATGGAATGCATATAAAAGCGTTCCATCTCCCCCAACAGAAATTACAATATCAGGTTCCTTTTCATCCATTGTAAACCCAAAATCTAACAAGTATTCTTTCATCGTACTTGCTAGTGTATCTGATGATTGATCTCCCTTTGACATAATTGTAAATTTCATCGCCCAACACCCTTTAGTTTATGATTCAGAATCTTTCGTTTCCTGCTTTCGTGAAAAGACCTTTTGCGCTTCTTGAATTTCAAGACGAATGGAAGACATTTCTTCATCTAATAAAAACGCCGCTTCCGCTGCACGTTGTAAGCGTATTTTAATATCTTCAGGAAAACGTCCACTATATTTGTAATTTAAAGAATGCTCAATCGTTGCCCAAAAATTCATTGCTAACGTGCGAATTTGAATTTCAACTAACACTTTTTTCTCCCCCTGTATCGTTTGAACAGGATAACTAATGACAACGTGGTAAGAGCGATAGCCGCTATCTTTCTTTTGCGTTACATAATCACGTTCTTCTACAATGTCAAAATCATTTCGTTTTCGAAGATATTCTACAACAGGCTTAATCTCATCTACGAATTGACACATCATTCGAAGGCCCGCGATGTCCTGCATATCTTCTCTAATTCGGTCTAGCGGTACATTTCTCTTCTCCGCTTTATCAATAATACTTGCAACCGACTTTACCCTTCCTGTTACAAACTCAATTGGAGAATGCTCCGTTAACATTGCAAATTGAGTACGCATTCCTTTTAGTTTCACTTTCAGCTCCGCCACCGCTTGGTGATACGGTGCTAAAAATTCTTCCCAATTACGATTCATTTCAACCACCACCAAAATCAATCCATTTGCTTATAGAAACACTTTTTCTACAGCAGTTACTAGTTCTTCTCCGTAATTTGCATTACCTTCAATATTTTCAACTAAATATTCTACTTCTTCTTTTAATCCTTCTAATTCTATTTCAACATCATTCACGCGAATAAACATCGCTGTATCTTTATTCATCGCTTCATGCATTGCTTCCCAGCATGTATGCGGAATACTTACATAAATGAAAGATGATTCATTTTCTAAGATATATAAAAATGATAAATTGTCTGAGTCTACAAGTACGTGATTACGCGCACTTAACTCCTTTACCTCTATTTCAGTATTTTCCGCACAAAAAATAAGCGCATTCTCTCTCGTTTCTACGCTCTTAACTTGAATTTTATTTTGCATACTCGAACTCCTCCATCTCAACTTCCTGTCTTACTTAACAGTATTATTGTATCATAACATGGACGCAAACAAATAAAACATTGAACCAAATTTGCGAAAAAGCGATAATGTGGAAAGAATTATTTTTCAAAAGGAGCGCATACAATGACACAAGAAATTGAAATTGAATTTAAAAATATGGTTACAGAGGAAGAATTCCAAACATTATGCAAATCTTTTTCTATTGAAGCATTTACAAAACAAGTAAATCACTACTTTGAAACGCCTCACTTCTCTTTAAAAGATGCAGGCTCTGCACTTCGTATTCGTCATAAAGATGGAACTTATACATTAACATTAAAACAACCTGCTGAAATTGGTTTATTAGAAACTCATCAGTCTATAACAGAAAAAGAAGCACAACTTATGATGGAAACAAACACAATCATTCAAGGAACTGTAATGGGTCAGCTACACCAATTACAAATTCCCGTTTCCTCTTTAACTTATATGGGTAGTTTAACAACAGAAAGAGCTGAAATATTATTTGAAGGCGGAACGCTTGTCTTTGATCATAGTTTCTATTACAATCACGATGATTATGAAATTGAATACGAAGTGCAAGATGAAAAGACCGGTAAAGCAGCATTTATAAGGTTATTAAAGCAACATAACGTACCAGTTCGTCATACAAACAACAAAGTAAAACGCTTTTTCCTTGCCAAACAAAACGAAGAGCGCTAAAGTAAAATTTCCATCAGTGAAGAAGAGCTGTACTTACGGCTACATTTCACCTTTTTGAAAAGCAAAAGATTTATTAGCAACATATAGAATAAGTAAAGAATGTTATGAAGGCTGTTTAGTTGCTCTTCATAACATTCCATTGCTACAATAGATATACATTTCATGGAAAAAGGGGTTTATAAAGGATGAGCAAGCAACCGATGACACCATTTGAAGCAATCGGCGGTGAACAATGCATTGCAACATTAGTGGATACATTTTATTCCTATGTCAGTGAACACCCTGACTTATCTCCGATCTTCCCGGATGATTTAACAGAAACTGCTAGGAAGCAGAAACAATTTTTAACACAATATTTAGGTGGTCCTAATTTATACACTGAAGAACATGGGCATCCTATGCTAAGAGCACGCCATCTTCCGTTTGAGATTACTCCAAAACGCGCAGAAGCTTGGCTGTCATGTATGGAGCAAGCAATGGATGATACAGGAGTGCACGGTCATATAAGAGAGTTTGTTTTTGAACGTTTAGCATTAACTGCTCAACATATGGTCAATACTCCAAATGAAACAGGTGAAGTGTAATGGATAAGCAGGAAGCAAAGCATATAAATATGCCTTCTCCTTCCACATGCGAGCATAAATCTGTAGAAGCATATTTATTTATTGATCCACTTTGTAAAGATTGCTGGGATATCGAGCCATTTATTATTAAACTATGGCTTGAGTATGGGAAATACTTCTCTATTCGTCATATAGTAACAGGAAAAGTGGACGGGGCAAACGCTTCCTCACACAAATGGAATAAACCTGCTAATATTCGATTTGTGTGGGAAAAGACAACAAGTTTACAAGGTTTTTCATGTGATGGAAAAGTACATATGCAAGAGGCGTCGTCAACACCGTATTTAGTTTCGATGGCAATTAAGGCGGCGGAGTTGCAAGGCCGAAAAGCAGGTTCGAAGTTTTTGCGAAAACTCCAAGAATACATTTTTCTTGAAAATGTATCAAACCCTGACTGTGAATTATTGCTTACATGTGCTAAAGATAGTGGCATTGATGTAGAGGAATTTAAAAAAGACCTACACTCAGTTAGCGCAAAAAAAGCTTTCCAATGCGACCTAAAATTCACAAATGAGATGCATATTACAGAAATACCTTCCCTCCTATTTTTTCATGCAAATTCAGATGAGGAAGGTATTAAAATCACAGGGATTTATTCCTATGATGTATACGTACAGCTATTAAAAGAACTGGTAAAATGCGAAATTGAGCCAGAACCATTACCTCCTTTAGAAGCATTACTAGAAGCAACACAATTTATTTCTTCAAAGGAAATCTCTTTTATATATGACTGCCCTCAGCAAGAAATAGAGCGTGAACTAAAAAAATTACAACTAAAACGAAAAGTACAAATGATTGAAGTGAAGTGCGAGCGTTATTGGAAATGGATAGCAACAGAAAAAGACCTGGTGTAAACACCAGGTCTTTTTCTTTACGGCTTATAAAAATATTAAAGGGGATGGGAGAAATTTTCACGTTCAAACAAAGGGGTATATGTTTGTATGTGAATTCGTTCACGCTTATTATATTACAAGATTCGACGTCAGATGACAACCCCTTTTGTCTAATTTCACATTTTTGTCACATTCTAAACGTTTTCATTCTTGAATAAGCTATAAAAAAAGCAATTTAGGAGGTTTCCTTATGAAAAAATCTCATATTTTTCTTATCTTTCTATGTGTTATTGTTTCTTTTTTCTTGTATATCCTCTCTCTATTACAAGCTTTCCCTAAAATTATTGCCTTTCCTCTTTTATTCGGAGTTATCGTCATCGCTGTCTCTTATTTCAACTATAGAAAACGATTTAAAGGATTTTAATTACAAAAATCAACTGTAAAACTGCCTTCTAATTTAGAAAAAGTAAGGAAATCCTCCTTATTTTATCGACAAATATCGACAAAAACATTTTCAAACAAAAAAGACGAGGATAAAATCCCTCGTCTTTTCTCATTACTTTTCTTCAAATAATAACGCTTCTAATTCATTTAATTTCTCTTCAAATACTTGAAGTGCCTCTTTCACTGGTTCAGGAGATGCCATATCAACTCCTGCTTTTTTCAACACTTCAATTGGATAATCGGAGCTTCCCGCTTTTAAGAATTCGTTAATGTAACGTTCTACTGCTGGTTGCCCTTCTTCTAAAATTTGTTTAGATAACGCAGTCGCTGCACTAAATCCTGTTGCGTATTGATATACGTAATAGTTGTAATAGAAGTGCGGAATACGAGACCATTCTAAACCGATTTCTTTATCGATTACTAAAGCATCCCCGAAATATTTCTTATTTAAATCGTAGTAGATCTCCGTTAACATATCTGGCGTAACCGCATGTCCTTCTTGTACTTTTTTATGAATGATATGCTCGAACTCTCCAAACATTGTTTGACGGAATACAGTACCACGGAATCCTTCTAAATAATGATTTAATAAATATAGACGCTCTTTTTTATCTTCTGTCGTTTTTAATAAATAATCATTTAGAAGCGCTTCATTACAAGTTGATGCTACCTCTGCAACGAAGATTGAATAATCACCGTATACGTGTGGCTGTGTCTTTCTTGTGTAATAACTATGCACCGAATGACCAAACTCATGAGCAAGTGTATATAAATTATTTACATTATCATGCCAGTTCATTAAAATATACGGATTTGTTCCGTATGCACCAGATGAATATGCTCCGCTTCGTTTGCCTTTATTCTCGTACACATCTACCCAGCGATTTTCATATGCTTCTTTTAAAATTTCAACATATTCATCACCAAGTACGTTTAAAGATTTTAATAACAGGTCTTGCGCTTCTTCATACTTCACATTCATTTTCACTTCTTGTACAAGTGGTGTATATAAATCGTACATATGAAGCTCATCAAGTCCTAGTGCACGCTTACGAATATCAATGTAACGGTGTAATAAATGTAAGTTGTCATTTACCGTTTCAACGAGTTGATCGTATACTGCTTCAGGAATATTATTATTGCTTAATGCTGCTTGGCGAGCAGAGTCATATTTACGAATACGTGCATTGAAATTATTACGTTTCACTGCCCCGCTTAACGTACTTGCAAATGTGTTCTTAAATTTCCCATACGTTTCAAATACAGCTTTGAATGCATCTTCGCGAACACGACGATCATCACTTTCTAAAAACTGAATGTAACGGCCATGTGTTATTTCTACCTCTTCTCCATCCTCACCTTTAATAGATGGGAATTTCAAATCCGCATTATTCAACATACCGAATGTATTACTTGATGCACTCATCACTTCAGATGCTTCTGCTAATAACGCTTCCTCTGCCTCAGATAATACGTGCGGGCGTTGACGTGTAATTTCTTCTAATGCATGCTCATATACACTTAGTTCTCGATTTTCTTGTAAAAATGTTTGCAATGTATCTTCTGAAATAGATAAAATTTCAGGTACGATATACGCTGTGCTACTAGATACTTGTGAGTATAAATTTGTTGCGCGATCATTCAGTGCTTGATACACAGAGTTTGTTGTATCTTGATCGTAACGCATATGTGCATATGTATATAGCTTACCTAATCGCATTGAAATTTCATCTTCATATTGCAATGCCTCAAGCAAATTGTCTGCAGAGTCGCCAAGCTTCCCTTTAAATTCAGTTAACTTTGGCAATAGCTCTTTAATAGCTTGGAATTCTTTTTCCCATTCTGCATCTGTTTGGAAAATATCTTCTAATCGCCATGTGCTTGCTTCTTCAATCTCATTGCGATCTGGTAATGTTTTTGCTTTATTTTGTTCAGACATTCTGTAAGCCCTCCTTTAAATATCTCTACTTAAGTACAATTCTGTTTTTCTTATGTAATTCCTTCACGTTCATTCTTTATTATATCCCCTTTTTCTTCTCTCATGTTGAACTTTGTCTCAAATAGAGATAGCGCATAAGTTAGGCAAATCTCATCATATTTCCTAACTTCCTCCTCCGCCTGTAACATAACTATATTCCTCATTTTTCGGTACGTATAAGTCCCTACTTTATGCAACACGCCTACAAAACATAAAAAAGTCATATATTCAGTAACCGCTACTTTCCATATATGTTGTGCAAAATACGGAAGTAGACGCCTCTTCGTATATTTTGCTACATAGTTACATACGTATTGCAGAGAAATATACTCCCCTACCTTAAGCATACCTATACACTTCAAATAAAGAGAAGCTTGCCATGTAAATGGATTTGTTTGAAAAGCAAACGCGGATGGGAGCGGAACACCGATTTCAGAAGGAAAGCTCGCTGGGGTACATTTATATTGATATAAGAGGCGTAGTAGTGACTTATGATTATAATTCCAGATAGATAGAGCGTTTTGCCGAAAATGGTTCTTTTTTCTCTTCCATTCTTGTCCTAATACCTCTTTTTGGAAAGGAACAGAGGAAAAGAGCATGTCAACAGTAGTCGTATCAGTTGGTAAATAAATAGTATGTGAGAAAGAGACATTTGTAGAAAACGGAGTGATAAATGCGCATTTCATAAACGATTTTTGTTTCGGACAGAAGAAAATAAGAAATGGCTGAGGATAAGATTGTAAGGAGAAAGCCAGAAGTGAGGAAAATTTCATCCAATATGCAGATTGCTTTTTTAATTGATTTCCACCAATGATCCAGATGACCTGTATACCAGCTTGCCAATACGAGTATGTTCGTTTAGAAAGCTGCTCTACGGAGAGATTTGCACATTGATATTCAATCGCAATTTTTCGATCCGCTCTCTCTACGTAAATATCTGGCCGTTGCTTGATTACTGGCAGATAATGCTCTATATCGACATGAAAATCTTGATGTTTTAACCATCTATATAACAATTCTTTACCGTGCATATGATACATAGATTCTGCTTCATAAAAGGTAAGACATGAATCCACTTTCTTATGAGCAAAATGCCAGCTCTTTTGTGTTCCTAATTTCATTTGCACTTCTTTTCCGCAAGCTGTACAAAAGAATTTTTCTCGTTTACGCATTTCGCGTAAACGTTCTTCATCCCGGTTATATAATAGATGAATTTTCTCTCCGTTTTCTCTCCTTGCAATAAACATCCACCATCACACCCTTTCAACTTCTTGTATTCTACAATTTACTACAAATTCCTCTCAAAAAAAGAGATGTCCTAAATTAGGACATCTCTTTCTATAATAAAGGTGATAATAACCGATACGTCGATTCAACAATCCGCCTATGAAGACGTCTCTTATGAAATCGGTCAACATGAATTTCACTGGATTCTTCTAAATCGTCTTTAAAATCTTGAACGAGCTTTCGAATGCTACCTGTATCATATAAAAAGGCATTTACTTCAAAGTTTAAATGAAAACTTCTCATATCCATATTAGCTGTCCCAATTGATGCGAGATCAGAATCCACGATGACAACTTTACTATGAAGAAAACCTTTTTCATATTCATATATTTTTACTCCTGCATCTAATAACTCCGGAAAGTACGATCTTGATGCATAAAAGACAGTCCGCTTATCTGGCTTACTTGGCATTAACAAACGAACATCAATACCAGCAAGTGCAGCTACTTTTAATGCAGATAAAATATCATCATCTGGGATAAAGTATGGTGTTGCAATCCAAATCGATTTCCTAGCTGAAGCAATCATTGCAAAATATAAATGTTTAATTGTTTCCCATTTATTATCCGGTCCACCTCCAACAAGTTGGACTCCGCCCCAATGATCACCCTCAACTGCTTCCGCTTGTAAATATTCAGGTGCTAATACCGCCTCACCAGTCATATAAAACCAGTCTTGAAGGAAAATTAGCTGTAAACTTTGAACTGCTTCACCGCGTAAATATAAATGCGTGTCTCGCCAAAAACCGAAATATTTATCCTTCCCTAAATACTCATCACCAATATTTAATCCACCTACAAACCCTTCATTTCCATCTATAATAACGATTTTTCGGTGGTTTCGATAATTAATTTTATCGTTTAAAATTGGAAAGCGCACAGGGAAAAATGGAATCATTTCTACTCCTGCATCATTCAATTCTTCAATATACGAATTTGATAATTTAAAGCTTCCAACCGCGTCGTATAAAAAACGAACGACAACGCCTTCTTTTGATTTTTTTATTAAAATATCTTTAATTTCTGTACCGAGCTTGTCATCACGCACAATGTAATACTCCATATGAATGTGGTGTTTCGCTCGATTTAACCCATCTAAAATTGCCTGAAACGTTTCGTCTCCATTTGTTAATGTCCTCGTTTCAGTTTGAAATGAAATATTTAAAGCACCTAGTCGATCTGCTAAACGAAATAACAATTCTTGATGCTTATGATTTCGTAAAATCCGTTCTTCGTAATCTTCGTGTCCCTTATATTGTAAAAACGCCTGTTCATCGAGTAATGCCTTCTTTTGGAACATTCTTTTTCTACGAAAATTTTGTCCAAATAAAAGATAAGCAAAGAAACCGAACACCGGAAAAATACCTAGTACGATTAACCACGTAAGTGTTTTAGACGGATGGCGGTTTTCTAAGAAAATAACACATCCAATTAAAAATGCGGAAACCGTAAATAAAATACTAATAATACCTAAAATAGAAACATCCTTTATCCCAATGACATCCGAATAAAATGCTACATCAATAAACATGCGTAATGAAACAAATAATGCGAACAATAGTAGAAAAAAGAAAAGTAGTTTTAACGTGTTTTTCATCTCTTACCTCCTTACTAAGAAAGCCTTCCTATTCTTCATAAAAAAAGCCGATTTCATACTATAGAAATCGGCCTACATTTTAGGAGGGAAATTGTTGCGAATTGTCTCAAGCGCACGCTCTTTCACAACCTGTTTCCCATACTCACTTACACGGTGAATCGTTAAAGTAGATTCTTCTCCATATTCTAAAACAATACTTAAAATACGATCAATTTCTTCTTCATCATGTAGCACTTCATCGAATTCCACATATACATAATATCGGTCCTCAAATGAATGTAATTCATCTTTTATATCTTCAAAGATAAGACGATGACTTAATGAAATAACATCTTCAAAATCATTAAACTTAATTAAAAAGCCAAACGTACCATCTTCATTAAAGTTTGTTCCTACTTGTTCTTCTACCTCTTCCACTAATTCTTGCTGGAATAATGATTCGATGCCTTCATCTAGAGGAATGTCTATAATTTTGTCTACACCTATTGGTAGTTCCAGCTTTTGTCCATCCTTTGAAAGCTCCGCTTTCGTTACAAGTACTTCAATCCCTTTATCGACTGCTTGCACTTGGATCCATAACGGCCCATCGATAAAGAAATCATCATGATCACGAGCTTCGTCCATCATCTCCCAAAAGAGCTCTTCACTTCGTTCGCGATCATACCAAATTTCTTCACGATTAAACCCTCTATCCTCTATATCAATGTACGTAATAAAAAATTTCATCGTATGGTCATTAATTCTTTCAATATCCAAAATACAACGCTCCCTTCCTGCTTAGAATTGTTATGAAGGGATTCCCCACTCATATGACAAAACAATAGATTCTTGTACTCTCATTTTATGATAAGATTCTCCAGAAGGGAAATAAAATCGATTTATTTTACAAAAATAGTTATATACCTATCTGTATTCGACTTTTTACATAAAGTGAAACAATAATCAGTATTTTTTTCATCCTCCACTGATTATTAGCTCGCACCAATCGGAATAAATATACCATTATACTAATTCACTGCTCGCAAAAAATTTGGACATACATTCCCATATTCCCTCGTACACTGTAATAAAGTGAAACTTCTATTAGAGGTGATTATTTTGTCCCTGGGAGCGCGGGATCAAAACTAGACAAACTTTCTTCACCACATACATATATTTCGCTTATTAAAACATCATAAATGGAGGCAGACGAATGGACTTAGAGTTTTTAACATCTGTACTACTGATTGTCGGTATCGATGTTGTACTAGGTGGCGATAACGCAATTGTCATCGCACTAGCTAGCCGAAATTTACCTGAAGCAAAACGAAATAAAGCCATTTTGATTGGTACTATGTTAGCAATTGTGCTACGAATTCTCCTCACGATACTAGCTGTCTATTTACTTGATATCCCATTTTTACAACTCACCGGCGGAATTTTACTTACATTAATTGCGGTCAATTTACTCACTGATAATAACAACGATCTTTCTTCTATCAAAGGAAAAACGACTTTATTCCAAGCTGTGCGTACAATTGTATTCGCGGATCTCGTTATGGGGTTTGACAATGTTATTGCCATTGCAGGAGCAGCTCACGGAAGACTTTCACTCGTAATTATCGGTTTATTCATTTCTATCCCGATTATCATTTGGGGAAGCAAACTTATTTTAATACTCATGGAACGCTTTCCATTTCTCATTTATTGCGGAGCAGCAGTTCTCGCCTATACAGCAGGAAAAATGATTACACATGAAGACAGACTTGCAACGTTTTTTCATCATAATCCTAGTTTTGCCACAAGTATCCCTTATTTGTTCATTTTCACCATTTTATGCATAGGCTTTATCGTTCAACAAGTGCGATTACGTAATGTTAAACAGTAAAAAAAAACCTTCTACTCTATAATAGGTAGAAGGTTTTCATATTATTATAATTAATTTACAAGACGCTGTGCTTCACGTAATTGGAACGTTCTTACTGTACGTGGTAAGAAACGACGGATTTCATCTTCGTTGTAACCTACTTGAAGGCGTTTTTCGTCAATCATAATTGGACGACGTAAAATACCTGGATAGTCACGAATCATCTTATATAAATCTTGAAGTGGTAAAGACTCTAAGTTCACATTCAATTCTTGGAAAACTTTTGAACGAGTAGAAATAATCTCATCCGTTCCGCTTTCTGTCATACGTAAAATCTCTTTAATCTCATCAATCGTTAATGGATCTGAGAAAATATTACGTTCTGTATAAGGAATATGATTTTCCTCTAGCCATAATTTCGCCTTTCTACAAGACGTACAGCTTGGAGAACTATATAATGTTACCATACAAAGCTCACTCTCCTTAAAGAGTACAAATTCTGTACTAATTACAGTTTAAATTTCTAACTTCCGCAATTTTTCGCGATAACTTGTCTTATAGCAAAGTAAAAAATCGCAATTCATGTAAGCAACAATAATTACTTTTAATAAGTAACTTCTATAATCATTATACAATAGTTTTTGCAAGAAATATACAGTGAATTTACTGCTAGTTGAGAAAATTTCTCCGTGTACTCCACTGCTATGCAACATGATTATACTCAGTAAAACTGTCCTTTAACAACGGTCTTCAACCCTTTTGATACTTACTTTCTACAATAATCTTCACTTGATATACAATTACAGTTTCATAATCTTCCCCATTAAAAAGAGAGCGTTTTCTTACCTTTTCCCAACAAAACAATTGAGAAATGTAAGACTCTAAAGGTTAGAAACAAAAAGGAACATTTGTTCTTATTTTAACAAATCTCTCCGCTCATGTCTATATGCTTTCTAAAGTAAATCGAATATTTTTCTGACATTTCTTTCTTTTTTACCATTTATCTCATACAATAAAAATACAGACAGACAAAGGGGGAATTTGCATATGATCGCTTTTTTTACTGATTTTATCATTGTTGCTACCCTCATCATCGGAATAACAGCATTGATTGGTGTCATTACAAATAGCATCGGTGAAAAACTCTTTGGTGGGAAAGAAAAAATGAAGTTTGTTAACAAAAGTTTAGATGTACAATCTGGCTGGAACCAAGTTGGCGGAAAAGGCATTTATAAAAAACGTACGTACTAAAAAAAGCAGGTAATTACCTGCTTTTTTTTGTTATTTTCCTACTGATGCCCATTTGAAGCTTACTTCGCCACCATACTTATGGTTGTACATATCTTTAATTGTTTCTCTTTGTAAATATGCTCTACCACGTTGATATACTGGAACAATCGCAGCGTCATCAAGTAACATTTTTTCTGCTTCAAGTAAGTTTTTCCAACGAGCATTTACGTCGCTTCCATCTTTCTTCGCTTTCATAATAATCTCATCGTACTTCGGATTAGAATACTTCATTTTATTTTGTGCCCCATCAGTTACGAACATATCAAGATATGTAACTGGATCTGGGAAGTCTGCACTCCATCCAGAGAATGACATTACAAAGTCGCCCGCATCTTCTAATTTTAGTTTTTGCGCGAATGGTTGTTGTTTAATTTTCACTGTTAAACCTGGTAAATTCTTTTCTAACTCACCTTTTAAATATTCACCAGTTTTCTTCGATAATTCAACGTCTTCATTTAATAGCTCTAATTCAATTTCGTTTTTACCAAGCTCTTTTTTACCAGCTTCCCAATACTTTTTCGCTTCTTTTACATTTGGTTTTACAATATCTCCATTTTCAACACGGAAATCTTTTTTATCCGGTCCTTTAATGAAATTGTCAGGAATTAATCCCGTCGCTGGCTTAGAACCGTTATTTAATAATGTATCAACGAATGGTTTACGGTCAAAACCAAGGGAAATTGCTTTACGAATATTTTTATTTGCTAAAGCTGGATCTTTTTGATTTAAGCGAAGGAAGAATACAGAAGTATCTTCTACCGTTTTGAAATCTGGTTTTCCTTTATATTTATCGATGAACTCTGCTAATAACGTCGCTCGATCGACTGCGTTTGTTTCATATAAATTAATTGGCGTAGACGTATCTTTTACAATATTAAAGTTTACTTCCTCAAGCTTCACTTCTTTATTGTCCCAATATGATGAGCTCTTTGTCATTTTGAAGCTACGTTCATGTTGCCAATCACTTAATGTAAATGGTCCGTTATAAAGTGTTGTATTTGCTTCTAAACCAAACTTCGCCCCTTGCTCTTTCACATACTTTTCATTAACAGGATAGAAGATCGGATAGACCATTAAATCAACAAGATATGGAATAGAATTATCTAATTCTACTTCTAGTGTATGATCATCAATCGCTTTTACACCTAATTGGTCTGGACTCATCTCTTTTTTATTAATTTTCTCAGCATTTTTTATATCGTACATAATGTAAGCCGATTTCGCAGCTGTATCTGGATTAATTGCTCTTTGCCATGCATACACGAAATCTTTCGCCGTTACAGGTTCACCATTTGACCATTTTGCATCTTCACGTAATTTAAATGTATACTTTTTACCGTCTTCTGACTTTTGGAATTCCTTCGCTACACCTGGAACTAATTTATCGTCTTTCCCAAGGCGGTATAGGCCTTCCATCGTATTGTTCATTACTTTTGAAGAAACTGCATCAGCTGATAACGCTGGGTCCATCGTTGGAATTTCTTGTGTTTCAATTAAGTTAATAACTTGCTTCGCACCGCTTTTCCCGCTATCCCCTTTTGCGTTCGCTTGCGGTTCATCTTTTTGGTAGCCACATGCCCCTAAAATCATGCTCATTGCTACTGTTGATGCTACAAAAACTGGTATCTTTTTTTTCATACTTCCACCCTCCCAAAAAAATGTTAGCCCTTTCATTTTCAAACAGAAAGAAATATATATATGTTCTAACAATTCGTATTATACACACAAATATATTCTTTGTATATTTATATTTCTATTTTATTAAAATTTTCTGTTAACACCACGTGCATTTGTAAACGTTTCACATTGCGTTTTTATTGAACTAAAGTGTTAAAAATGACCATTTTTATACTTTTCTAAATTATCAGAGAAAAATAAATTTTATATTCTATAATATCTTATGCATAATTATTCCTCCTTTTTTGTCATAAAATGAAGGTTTATTCATATTGAAAATATGTAGGCTAAAATAAGTGCAAAGGATATGAAAGTGTGTTACGATACACTTTGCTAAAAATAGATATCGGTAAAGAGGGGACGGACATGACAGCAATTCGCTCAAAAAACGGGCCAACAGAGAAATTAAGTTTATTCTTATTAACATGGCCTATTTTTCTAGAAGTTTTTCTTTTTATGCTGATGGGGATCGCTGATACTTTCATGTTAAGTGCATTATCAGACGATGCTGTATCTGGGGTTGGTGCAGCGAATCAATACCTTCATATCGCGATTTTAGTACTAGAAGTCATAGGGAATGGTGCAGCTATCGTTGTATCCCAATACCTCGGTTCTAAACGCTTTATGGAAGCATCAAAAATATCAGCATTAGCCGTCACATTAAATTTAGTGGTCGGACTCATTATAAGCGCTGGTTTTCTTTTATTTTCAAAACATATGATGATGGCAATGAATTTACAAGGCGATGTACTAACGTATGCACAAAGCTATCTATCCATCGTCGGAGGAGCTATTTTCCTTCAAGCTATTATTAACTCATTAGCCGCAATTATCCGCGTTCACGGCTTTACAAAGCAAGCAATGTTTGTTTCGCTTGGAATGAATATTATTCATATCGCCGGAAACTACGTACTTATTTTCGGGAAATTCGGTTTCCCTGAACTTGGTGTGCAAGGAGCCGCGATTTCTTCCGCTGTCAGCCGGTTAATCGCACTTATCATTTTCTTCTGGTTACTGTACCGCGTTATGGAATACCGTGTGAAATTACAATATTACTTCACTTTATCAAAAGAATATGTTGGAAAAATTTTGAAGATCGGCATTCCATCTGCATTCGAACAAGTCATGTATCAAGCTTGTCAAATTGTCTTCTTATATTACGCAACATACTTAGGTACGGAAGCGTTAGCTGCAAGACAATACGCTACTAACATTTCCATGTTCACTTATTTATTCGCCATTGCTATCGGTATGGGAACAGCTATTATCGTTGGACGCCTAGTTGGCGGAAATGAAAAGGATGAAGCTTACACACGCGTATGGAAAAGTGTACAATGGGCGATTGGTGTAACTTTATTTATGGTCATGCTCGTTGTTACATTCCGCACACAATTAATGGGACTATTTACGGATAATCCTCATATTATCGCTCTAGGGGCAAGCGTTCTTTTACTAAGTGTACTACTTGAAACAGGACGGACGATGAACATCGTCATCATTAATTCACTTCGTGCAGCTGGCGATGCAAAATACCCTGTTTTAATCGGCGCATTCTCCATGGTGTTAATGAGCTTACCACTCGGTTACTTTTTCGCCTTCCATTTAGACATGGGGCTCGTTGGTATTTGGCTAGCGATTGCTATCGACGAATGGACGCGAGCAATTATTATGTTCTTCCGCTGGAGAAGTAGATCGTGGGAAAATTATGCACTTGTTAAACCAAATGAGCAAGATGAGAGTGTTTCTGTTCAGGCGCAGTAAAATAAAAGTGTTTCTAAATGAAGAAAAAGGCGGCTGGATTTCAGTCGCCTTTTCTTCATTCTTGGAAACTCTTAATTTGCTGTCTTTAAACAGAAAAAGAACTTGGATAAAATCTCTTTATACTAAATTAAGTTTAATTAGTATAAAAAAATAGAGCCATCCTTCTGTAATAGAAGAATGGCTCTACTTTATTATTGATAGATTTCTTTATATTTCTTATACTCTGCTTCAGAACATAATACAAAATGTCCTGGGCGAATTTCACGCATTGTTGGTGCTTCCTCACCATATTGATGTTGAGATGGATCGTATACGATACGTTTACGATTGCGCTCATAATCTGGATCTGGAAGCGGAATTGCAGATAGTAGTGATTTTGTATATGGATGCATTGGATTCGCATATAACTCTTCACTTGTTGTCAACTCAACGATTTGACCACGGTACATTACACCAATGCGATCACTAATGTATTTTACCATTGATAAATCATGGGCGATGAATAAGTATGTTAAACCTTTTTCTCTTTGTAACTGTTTCAGTAAGTTTACAACTTGCGCCTGAATCGATACGTCAAGTGCTGAGATTGGTTCATCAGCAATGATAAATTCAGGTTCTACAGCTAGCGCACGAGCGATACCGATACGTTGACGTTGTCCGCCTGAGAATTCATGCGGGAAACGGTTCGCGTGCTCTTTATTTAAACCAACTGTATTTAATAATTCATGAACACGGTCCATACGCTCTTTTTTGCCTTTTGCTAGTCCGTGAATATCAATACCTTCTGCGATAATATCCCCTACTGTCATACGAGGATTTAATGATGCATATGGATCTTGGAAAATCATTTGCATTTTACGGTTGAACTTCTTCAGCTCTGCACGTGATTTTTTACCATGTACATTTTCACCATCGAACAACACTTCACCAGCAGTTGCATCATATAAACGAATAATCGTTCTTCCAGTTGTCGATTTACCACAACCTGATTCTCCTACAAGACCAAATGTTTCTCCGCGGTAAATATCAAATGAAATATCATTAACCGCTTTGACAACACCACCACTCACGTCGAAGTGCTGCTTTACATTTTTTACTTCAATTAATTTCTCACGTTGTTTAGTCATGTTGTTCACCTGCTTTCATTTGAAGAATGCGTTTTTCAACGACTGCCGGTGGTTTTACTTCTGGAGCTTGCTCGTGAAGTAACCAAGTTGCCGCATAGTGTGTATCACTTACTTTAAATAAAGGTGGGTCCATTTCAAAATCAATTTTCAATGCCTGCGGGTTACGTGGTGCAAAAGCATCACCCTTTGGCGGTTTTAATAAGTCTGGAGGCGTTCCTGGAATCGCATATAGCTCGTCCTCTGCACCATCTAAGCTTGGCATAGATGCGATTAAGCCCCATGTGTATGGATGTTTTGGATTGTAGAAAATTTCATCAACAGTTCCAATTTCAACAACTTTACCAGCGTACATAACCGCAACTCGGTCTGCAACGTTTGCCACTACACCTAAGTCATGCGTAATGAAAATGATTGCTGCTTCTGTTTTTTGCTGAATGTCCTTCATAAGTTCTAAAATTTGCGCCTGAATTGTAACGTCTAGCGCTGTTGTCGGCTCATCGGCAATTAATAATTTCGGGTTACAAGCTAACGCCATCGCAATAACTACACGCTGTCTCATACCACCTGAGAATTGGTGAGGATATTGTTTTAAGCGCGCTTCTGGATTCGGAATACCTACAAGGTCGATTAATTCTAACGCAACTTTACGTGCATCTGCTTTACTCATCCCTTGGTGTTTAATAAGGCCTTCCATAATTTGATTTCCAATTGTCATCGTTGGGTTTAATGATGTCATTGGATCTTGGAAAATCATCGCAATATCTTTACCGCGTACTTGTTGCATTTCTTTTTCTGTTAGTTTCGTTAAGTCACGACCTTCAAATACGATTTCACCGTTTTTAATACGCCCTGGAGGATTCGGAATTAATCCCATTAACGCTTTAGAAGTAACTGATTTACCAGAACCAGATTCTCCTACAATCGCTAATGTTTCTCCTTTTTTCAAATCAAAAGTAACACCGCGTACAGCTTGTACTTCACCTGCATGTGTATCAAAGGAGACTTGCAAATCTTTTACCTCTAGCAATGTTTTCATTTTTACTTCTCCCCTCTTTTACTTACGCATTTTTGGATCTAACGCGTCGCGTAATCCGTCTGCAATTAAGTTGAATGCTAAGATTAACATACTGATGACAACCGCTGGGATGAACATCATATGTGGATACGTTTGAATTGATTTATAACCATCATTTACAAGAGAACCAAGTGATGCGAATGGTGGCTGAATACCTAGTCCGATGAAGCTTAAGAATGCTTCACCAAATACCGCTGTTGGAATTGTAAACATTGTCATTACGATAATTGGTCCCATTACGTTCGGAATTAAGTGCTTCACAATTAACTGTGTATTCGTTGCCCCTAATGTACGAGATGCTAATACATATTCTTGGTTTTTTAATTTTAGGATCTGACCACGAACGATACGCGACATCCCTATCCAACCTGTAATTGCCATCGCAAGTGTAATTGACCAAATACCTGATCCCATAATGATTACCATTAAAATAACGATGATTAAGTATGGAATACCGTTAATGATCTCCATAATACGTTGCATAATATTATCTACTCTGCCGCCATAGAAGGCTGAAATACCTCCATATGCAACCCCAATTACTAAGTCAATCGCTGCTGCTAAAAGAGCGATATATAATGATACTCGTGTACCTTCCCATGTTCTTGTCCATAAATCACGGCCAAGATCATCTGTACCAAACCAGAAGTACTCTTTAATATCACGTTTTTCATATTGGTCAACACCATATTGATCTGTACCGTCAAATGGTAGCCAATGAACATTTTCAATCACTGGAATTTTCGGTGGCATTTTCGCACGACCTAAATCCTGCTCTTTATAAGAATGCTTACTTACCATCGGTCCTAAAATTGCTAGTAGTACAATAAGCATTAATAATACGAAACCAAACATTGCACCTTTATGTTGGAACAAACGTCTTCTTACATCTTGCCAAAACGTTAAGCTTGGACGGGCAATGACTTCATTATCAACATTACTCTGATTGGCTGGTTGAAATAAATCTGGAGATAATTTTTGTACATCTTTCATCATTTTTTCCCTCCCGCTAAACGAATACGAGGATCAATAATTCCGTATAAAATATCGACAATGAAAATAACTAAGATGAAGATCGCACTATAGAAAATTGTAGTTCCCATAATAACTGTATAGTCATTCACTGTAATCGATTTAACGAATTGTTCCCCAAGTCCAGGTACAGCGTAAATTTGCTCAATAACTAGTGTCCCTGTAATTAATCCTGCAACCATTGGTCCTAAAATTGTTACAACTGGAATTAATGCGTTACGCAGTGCGTGCTTGATAATGATAACGCCTTGGCTAATTCCTTTCGCTTTCGCTGTTAAAATGTAGTCTGCTTGCATAACCTCAATTAACTCTGCACGAGCGAAACGTGCGATTGTTGCGATAACTGCCATCGATAAGGCAATTGTAGGCATTACTGTAAACTCCGGTCCTTTCCAGAATGCTACTGGGAACCAACCAAGTTTTACCCCTACGAAATATTGTAGTAATGCGGCGAATACGAATGAGGGTACCGACATCCCGAGTACGGAAATAATTGTCGCCCCATAATCGACCCACGTATTGTTACGAAGCGCCGCAACGATTCCTAAAATTAAACCGATAAATGTTCCTAATATAATCGCTTGTAAACCAAGTTGTGCTGATGGTCCAATACGATCCACAATCATATCTGTTACTGGGCGGTTATCATATTGGAATGATACCCCTAAATCACCTTTTGCTAAGTTACCTAAGTAACGTGCATATTGAACTGGTACTGGATCATTTAATCCATATTTTTCAAGAATGATTTCTTTTTGTGCCGGTGATAGCTTCTCCTGGTTTTTAAGCGGAGAACCCGGTAGTAATTTCATCAAAAAGAAAGTCAGTGTAGTAATTAAAAATAATGTCAAAGCCATGTACACGAAACGTTTTAATACATAACGTCCCATAGTCAAGCACCTCCCCGTTTTTCTCAAAAGCAATAAGATAGTTTAAAATATTCTTACTTTTATTTTTTTAAAATAAGAGCATATGCCCATCATAGGCATATACCCTTATTCATGATGGAAACCATTTTTAGTTTTTGAGTTCAACCCACTTATAGCTAAATTCTCCGCCGTATTTATGTTCTAATAGGCCTGTAATTGAACTACGTTGTAAATATGCCTTTCCAGGTTGATATACTGGAGCAATCGCTGCATCTTCAAGCAGTTGTTGTTCTGCTTTTAATAGAGCATCCCAACGAGCTTGTACATCTACTTCTGTTTTGGCTTTCTTAATTAGTTCATCATAAGCTGGGTTTGCGTAATTCACTTTATTTTGCGAATTACCTGTTGTATACATTTCAAGGAATGACATTGGATCCATATAATCTGGACTCCATCCCGCATATGACATCGCATAATCTCCACTTGCTTCAAGTTTTAACTTTTGTGCAAATGGCTGCATTTTTGTTGAAACTGTTAAACCTGGTAAGTTCTTTTCGAATTGTCCCTTTAAATACTCTCCGATTTTTTTGGCATCATCAGTATCAAAGTTTAATAACTCTAACTCTACTTTGTCTACACCAAGTTCTCTTTTACCAGCTTCCCAATATTTTTGAGCTTCTTTAACATCCTCTTTTATAAGCTTTCCGTTCTCTTCACGGAAGTCTTTTCCGTTAGGTCCTTTTGCCAAACCTTTCGGAACAAAACCATACATTCCTTCTGAACCATCGTTTAAGATAACTTTCCCGATATTTTCACGTTCAAAGGACATCGCAATTGCTTTTCGGATATTTTTATTTGCTAAAAATTTATTTTTTTCATTTAAACGAATGAATTGTGTAGATGGTCTCTTAATTGTTTTAAAATCAGCATCTGATTTGTATTTATCTACAAATTCTGATGTTAATACTACACGATCAATCGCTTTCGTTTCATATAAGTTTATAGCAGTTGAACGATCCTTAACAATATTGAAGTTTATCTCCTCAAGCTTCACTTCTTTATTTTCCCAATACGTTGGATTTTTCTTAAGGTGGAAACTTTGTTCATGTTTCCATTCATTTAAAACGAATGGGCCATTATAAAGTGTCGTATTGGATTCTAATCCAAATTTTGTTCCTTGTTCTTTTACAAACTTCTCATTCAAAGGATAAAATGTTGGATAGACTGTTAGACTTACAAAATAAGGAACAGGATTATCTAATTCCACTTCAAGTGTGTGATCATCAATTGCTTTTACACCAAGTTCCTCAACTGGTAATTCTTTTTTATTAATTTTCTCTGCATTTTTCACATCAAATAGTATGTAAGCAAATTTGGCACCCGTATTTGAATCAACAGCTCTTCTCCAAGAATAAACGAAGTCTTTCGCTGTTACAGGTTCACCATTCGACCATTTCGCATCTTCACGTAATTTAAATACATACTTTTTACCATCTTCTGATTTCTCATAAGATTTAGCGACTCCTGGAGCGAGTTTATCGTCTTTCCCCAGACGATACAACCCTTCCATTGTGTTATTCATGATGTTAGAAGATGCTGCATCCGTTGATAGCGTCGTATCCATTGTTGGTATTTCAGCAGTTTCTGTTAGATTCAATACTTGCTTATTTGAAGTACTGGATCCTTTCGCGCTTGCCTTATTATCATCTTTTTGATAACTACAGGCTCCTAGCACACTTACTGTCAACGTCGATGCAAGCAATAGCGGTATCTTTTTCTTCATGCTGTGTTGCCTCCCCTAATTGCACTTCCTGTACCCTCACTTGTAGAAAAACAGAATTGAAAGAATAATCTCCAAGTTTCTACAATTTTCATTATACATATAATATGACGATTGTGAATATAGTTTTTTGTTTTTTTGTTAAAATTTTTAATAAAATGTTTATATTTTTAATTTTTTGTAAAGGGATACGTTAACATTGCTACCATCATCTTGAAATTAGAACCTCAATTGCGTATAATTTTCAAAAAATTATTTATATTACTTATTATAACTTTTATAGTATAATAATTCTAGTAATATTTTGACGGAGGGGAATATTTTGAATAAAGTTTTTTTTCATACTTGTATACTATTTTTGGTTGCGATAATCGCTTCTAGTGTGGGCGCATTCCTCGTTTCATCTCATTTTTTGTTGAATTTTGTCAACATCTCATTCTATATTGCATTGGTTTTTATTCTTATAGGTGGTTTTTTATTCATATTTCAAAACGGATTTTTTAACGTAACAATTTACGCATTCCAAAGAGTATTTGGTACGAATAAAAAAATTGACTCTTTAATTGAAGAAGCAGAGGAACCTATCGATAAGAAAGAACGTATTTATAAAACATATTCATTCAAATGGACGTATCCGATTTGTATTACCGGTATCGTACTTGGGTTGTTCTCGATCCTCATTAGCTTTACTATTTTGATGTAGTTTGCAAACACTATCCCATATGATATAATAATCAGCAAAACATTTTGTTATAAAACTTTAGTTCTTTCATATTAAAAGAGCTTAGGTAACAATAAATAAATTTATATGTATGCGATGATAAAGAAGAGTACATATTGAGGCAATTTCAGAGAGCTTGTGGCTGGTGTGAACAAGTAATTGCGCAGTATGGAATGGGCTTTTGAGCACCAAACCGAACCGAAAGTAGTAGGCTTTGGCGTTATATCCAAACGTTATTATGGATTAGAGAGATTTCACAGTAGTGAAATAATTAGGGTGGTACCGCGGTCCATTCGTCCCTATAGTTTTTTGGGATGAATGGGCTTTTTTGTTTGCCTTCTCTTCCCCATCGCACATTCAATTTTAGGAGGAATTACTTATGTCAGTTATCTTTTCTGGTATTCAGCCAAGCGGAACGATTACACTTGGAAACTATTTAGGAGCTATGAAGCAATTTACAGAGCTTCAAAACGAACACGACTGTTATTTCTGTATTGTAAACCAACATGCGATTACAGTACCTCAAGATCCCGTACAACTTCGTAAAAACATTCGCAGTCTTGCTGCACTTTATGTAGCATGCGGCATCGATCCTGAAAAAGCTACTTTATTTGTACAATCAGAAGTACCAGCACACGCTCAACTAGGATGGATTATGCAATCAGTTGCTTACGT
This sequence comes from Bacillus sp. SRB_8, assembly GCF_003264205.1. Lineage (NCBI taxonomy): Bacteria > Bacillati > Bacillota > Bacilli > Caryophanales > Bacillaceae > Bacillus > Bacillus sp. SRB_8. The sequence continues at coordinate 102,969 of NZ_NADT01000008.1, forward strand.
TGGAGAATTAGAGCGTATGACGCAATATAAAGATAAATCTTCTGGTAGAGATTCAGTTCCAGCTGGATTACTAACGTATCCACCATTAATGGCCGCTGATATTTTACTTTACAACACTGAAATCGTACCTGTTGGTGATGATCAAAAACAACATATGGAATTAACACGCGACCTAGCAGAGCGTTTCAACAAACGCTTCCGTGAAGTGTTCACTGTTCCTGAAATTCGTATTCCAAAAGTAGGAGCTCGCGTTATGTCATTAACAGAACCTACGAAAAAAATGAGTAAATCTGATCCGAATCCAAAAGCAATGATCAGTATGCTTGATGAACCAAAAACAATTGAAAAGAAAATTAAAAGTGCTGTAACTGATTCTGAAGGTATCGTGAAATTTGATAAAGAAAACAAACCTGGAATCTCTAACTTATTAACAATCTACTCTTCATTCTCTGGAAAGACAGTTGAAGAAATAGAAGCAATGTACGAAGGAAAAGGATACGGAGACTTCAAAGGCGACCTAGCACAAGTAGTCGTAGAAGCAATTCGTCCAATCCAAGACAAATATAACGAACTAATCAACTCACCAGAACTAGACGAAATTCTAGACAAAGGTGCCGAAAAAGCGAACCACGTTGCATTCAAACAACTACGCAAAGTAGAAAACGCAATGGGATTAAGTAGAAAGCGTAGGTAATATATAAAGCGGAAGCGGCTCGTTCAGAATGTGAGGGGGATGGAGCTCCTGACGTAGAGGCGGGTTTTGCCTCGCAGGAAGGCGCGAAGCCACCGAACATTCTTGTCACCTCCATAAAAAAAACCGCCAATTGGCGGTTTTTTTAATTTACCTTCTGCTCATTTTCCATTTCCCATAACTTTTCAAAAAACGGCTGTCCTTTTACAAGGCGCTCACATAATTGCTCGTGCTTCTCAGACCATCCAGTTTTCGCTTCATCATAAAGTTTAGCCCAAACATCTTCAAACTCCATATGTTGGACCATTCCGTACGCTGATGGATCCCACTCTGTGAACCAATAGCGAATTTCAGCTGGATTTTTCGTTGTATGTAATTGATCTAATGCCATAAATAATAATTGTTTTAACTGTCTTTCTTTACGAGTTAGGCCGTTCATAATGAAAGGCGACGGCGATAAAATATGATGTTCTTTTTCAATCTCTTCCACTTGGAACTCATACTTTTCTGCTTGCACATTCTCTACCATCTCATATACCATCTGTTCTTGACGCGGTATAAGCCTACTTTTTCTAATTGGCACATTATAGCCGATTGAATCAATCGCAATAATTCCTTTTCCATCTGTAACTACAAAACAATATTCTTGTTGCAAACGTTCGTGATTTTTACGAATATAAGCCTTATGATATACGTCTTCCAATAATTTTTGCGGAAGCTCTAATAATTCGTTCTCGATGTAATGATATAATGTGGCATCTACTTTTAATAATGGCACTTGATCTAATAGCTCAATCGTATCATCTTTCCGCCATTCGTAAAAATGACAAACGTTATACCCATTCTCTTCACCTTCAAACCAATTTACCCATACATCATGTAGATATAACATTCACTACCCCTCACTTCACTACTGTTTGTACCAATCATTATGTTCAGTTTCGCTTAACTTTATTCCACTTGAGGAAATATATTCTAATTATTATTTTTTCTTCTATAATATTAAAAAAACAGGAGATAGCTCCCCTGTTTTTCATGAAACATGAAATGTATTTGCTTTATTCAATATTTCTTTCGCATCTATAGATAATAAAGAAAGTGTATTTTCTCCTTCAAATGCTACACAATCTTTCACAATATGAAATCCAAGTGCATAGCCAAGCATTTTCGGATACGAGTGCAGTCCATTTAATAAAACATCATGCTCCCTCGTACCTCTCTTTACGCCTATTCGTTCTTGTATTGAATTCCTCCAATAATAAATAGCATCTTCTTTTGAAATGTAAGTAGTCCACGGTGCACATCTTTTTTCTGTATACCTTTCATACACAGCTTGCTCAGCTAACCCTTCCATAATCATCGTATCAAGTAATGTATACTCTGTTTCTTTCGTCTCAATTTGATGTAACCTACATATATGATGGTATTCATGCGTTAATAAAGCTTTTAGTTCCTCTACTGAATTACGTCCACATACGAATAAGAAAATAACGTGACGCATAGATAAGCCAGCCTTCCCGTTATATTCCTCTTGTACAGTTCGATTGTATGAATCTGATAATAAAATAAAGATAGGGACATCTGGACCTTTTAGCCAACCTTTCAATTTTTCATACTCCATGCTAAGTTCTTTCCAAATTTCTTTCTTCTCTAACTCTTTAATTTCCTGCTCCCCCCGCATTACTGGGCGATACATACCTTTAGAGATTAAAAAGCGATACAGTCTCTCTTTTGGCAATGGAATATACTTTGTAAATTTCTCACAAAGCTTCTCTGGACGTCCATAATACAGATGTAACCATTCTGCCGTTTCAACAACCCCCAACCTTCATCCCTCCTTTTCTTATGTATATGCAAAAAAGAAAGGAACGTAAAGGTGATAAAAAATAAATAAGGTGTCTTTTCGTAATACTTTACGAAAAGACACCTTATTGTACATATTATTTATATGCTTTAAATACTAATACTGCGTTATGACCACCGAATCCTAATGAATTACTTAATACAGCTCGCACTTCTTGATGCCTCGCTGTATTTGGTACGTAATCTAAATCACATTCTGGATCTGGTGTTTCATAGTTAATCGTCGGAGGAATTACTCCGTCTGTAATTGATTTAATAGAGAAGATCGCTTCAACAGCACCAGCTGCTCCTAATAAATGACCTGTCATTGATTTCGTTGAGCTAATCGCTACTTTATATGCATGCTCACCGAAAGTTTCTTTAATTGCCATCGTTTCATACTTTTCATTTGCATCTGTACTTGTACCATGTGCATTAATGTAATCAATATCTTTTGGCTCTAGACCTGCATCAGCTAAAGCTTGACGCATCGCACGAACTCCGCCTTCACCGCCAGGAGCAGGCATTGTAATATGGAACGCATCACCAGTTGCACCATAACCAGCAATTTCCGCATAAATGTGAGCACCACGTGCTAATGCGTGCTCTAATTCTTCAAGAATAAGAATTCCTGATCCTTCACCCATTACGAAACCGCTACGATTTTTATCGAATGGGCGGCAAGCCGTTGCTGGATCTTCATTGAATGTTAATGCTTTCGCTGAGCTAAACCCAGCGAATGCCATACTTGTTAATGGCGCTTCTGCTCCGCCTGTTATCATCGCATCAGCATCACCGCGCTGGATTACTTTAAACGCATCACCAATTGAGTTTGCTCCAGATGCACAAGCTGTTACAGAGCAAGTATTAATTCCTTTCGCTCCTGTAGCGATTGACACTTGACCTGCTGCCATATCTGGAATCATCATTGGTACGAAGAATGGGCTCACGCGGCGCGGACCTTTTTCAGTAAAAATCTTAAATTGTTCTTCGTATGTTTCCATACCACCAATACCAGAACCAACCCATACACCAATGCGTGGTGCATTTTCTTCTGTAATTTCAAGCTTCGCATCCGCAACTGCCATTTTCGCTGCTGCTACTGCATATTGCGTAAAGCGGTCCATACGGCGCGCTTCTTTTTTATCTATATATTTTTCGACTTCAAAGTCGTTAATTTCTGCTGCTACTTTTGCAGGAATTTGTTCTGAATCTATTCTTGTAAGTCGTCCGATTCCGGATACACCGTTTTTAATGTTTTCCCAAGCTGTTTCAACATCTGTTCCGATCGGTGTAACAGCTCCTAGCCCTGTAATTACGACCCTCTTTTTTTCCATACAAAATACACTCCTTTTTTTCTCTCAGTCCTTATTTACCCCAACGAAGAGCTACTGCTCCCCATGTTAACCCGCCGCCAAAACCGACTAGTATAATTAAATCACCATCTTGAATACGTCCATTTTGCAATTCCTCTACCATTGCAATTGGAATTGAAGAAGCCGATGTATTACCGAACTTTTCAATTGTCATACTCATTTTTTCTTTCGGTAAATTTAATCTTTCTCTTGCAGATTCCATAATACGAATATTCGCTTGATGTGGTACTAAGAAGTCCACATCCTCTTTCGTAAGTCCCGCTTTTTCTAACACGCGAAGACAGGAATCACCAAGTTGGCGAACAGCAAATTTAAAGACTTCTCTGCCGTTCATCATAACATACTCGTCTTGATAAAGATGCTTACCGCCACTTCCGTCCGCTCCTAATTCAAAAGAAAGTACACCTTTTCCTTCCGAAACAGCTCCCATTACGATAGCACCTGCTCCGTCCCCAAATAGTACTGCTGTATTTCGATCGTTCCAGTCTACAATTTTAGATAGTTTGTCACTACCAACTACTAATACATTTTTATAAGTTCCCGTTTGAATAAATTGCTGCGCTGTAATCATTCCGTACATAAAGCCAGCACACGCTGCACTTAAATCCATTGCGGCTGCGTGTTTTGCGCCAATTGCTTCTTGGATTACACAAGCTACTGCTGGGAATGCGCGATCTGGCGTTACTGTTGCCACTAAAATAAGATCGATATCCTCTCCGCTAATCCCGGCATCTTCAAGTGCTTTTTTAGAAGCCTCTACCGCCATATATGAAGTATCTATTGTATCATCGGCAATGCGTCTTTCTGCAATTCCCGTTCTCGTACGAATCCATTCATCAGATGTATCTACGATTTTCTCTAAATCGTGATTTGTGACTACTTTTTCTGGCACATATCTTCCGATCCCTAAAATGCCCACGTTCACATCGCAGCCCTCCGTTTTATATCAATTATTATGACTTGGTACTAATTTTAAAACATAAATGTACTTTTGTCTAGAATATATTTCAGCTAAAAAAATAAGACAGCATATTACTAACTTTATTTTTCATTAAAAGAAACAGAAAAATTCCTATCCTTTCAAAAGATAAACTTCCCAATACTTTTGACCTTACTCCGCTCGAAACAAAAAAAGCCCTTTCCGCTTCTATCCACAGCTCGAGCCTCTCTCCCATCAAAAAAGAAGGGTTTGGTTTTATTCTTTATCTGCTTTCCCTTCAAAACTAAGACCTTCCCCTTTAGCCTCATCATCCCTCAGGTTTCACTCCACTCGAAACAAAAAAAGGCCCCAACCGCTTCTATCCACGGCTCGAGCCTCTCTTCCATCAAAAAAGAAGGGTTTGGTTTTATTCTTTATCTGCTTTCCCAAGCTCATATGCTTCGCCCATTACTTTCATCAATAGCTCTAACACCGGCTGTGCTTTCTCCATATCAAGTGCAATTCCATTAGAATCTAAAATTGCCTTTGCTTCTGGTAAATGCTTCATTGCGATTTGTAAAAATTGCATACTTTTTTCGTTCATGTAATCTCTTCCTCTCCATTAAAGCTTTTCAATCAATTATCCATACAATAGTGTAACACGCATGCTACCCTTCGTATAACTCTTTATATTTTTTCATATGTGCCAATTGTTTATTTAAACCGAATTCTACTGGTGTATTTTTTTGAATAGAAATAACCTCTACAGCTTCATCTCTTACTTCCACATTTTTGTTATTTACTTTATCATCTGCATGTAAAAGACTCATACCCTTTTCCCATAACTCTTCTTTTCCACTAAGTAAATTATATATACCGAGGTGTTTTACATTCATTCCATTTTCCCATAAATATTCACATACATCTTCAACGTAAAGTAAATCACTTCCTTTTTCTCCATTTATACAACGGCACTCTTTTTCATCAAGTTCTGATAAAATAAGCTGATGATACATCATAAACGACGGTTGCCATGGCCCATATAATGTAGGAACTCGATATGCACTATATTGTAATTCGCCTTTTTTCAACCCTTCTTCCACTTTCGAAAATAGATGTTTGTTTTCGGATTCTTCAGTGCTTCCTATTTCAATAGAAGAAATTAGATTTAACTTTACTTTATTTTTTTCACACATCCTTACGATTCGTTTTAAATATTGTAATATGACCCTTTCATTCCGAAATCCACTTTGCTGATTCGGCTCATACAAGCAAAAATAAACTGTATCGAAACTCTCTTCCTCTACCGATCGCCATCCGTCTTCATCCCTTATAGAATAGTACGTAAATAACGCATTCCGCCCAATCAACAATAATTTCTCTTCATTAATTTTTGTCATACTATCAAATTCATCAAAATCAAGACCATATACTTCTACTTCTTCTGCAATCATTTTATTCACAAGGTGATAACCTACAAACGTAAGTGCACCTATAATCAGCACGCGTTTCATACCACCAACCCTTTCCCCTTGAAACAAATAGCTCCTCATTTATGTATATGGGAGCTTCACAATTCTTCTTCATATTTTTTAAAGAAATCAGTCGTTTGTCTAACCATTTTATATTTCACATCTTGCAGATGGAATAAAACAGAAGTATCGCATTGATTGAATTGCCTCATTTTCTCGTATTTACGTAACAATTGTTTTCTTCCTCTTTTTTCCTGTGTTGAGACAAAAATTTTAACAGGTACACAAGACGGCAGAAGCGCAAATGATTTCTTATTTATTTTTGATTCTAATTCTTCTTCTTTGGAATCATACGCCAAACTTAATTCCTTCACTAATCTTTTGTAAAAAAACTTATGCTCTTTCTCAAAATCCACATATTCTGGTAAATCTAAATACGGATTTAACATAACGACAGAACGTATACATTCAGGGTATTTGTTCATCATCTCCAGTGCTACAAGCGCTCCCATACCATCTGCCATAATGTGCATTTTCGCATTCAATGTCTCTTTTCTTAGAACGACATCATACAAACGTTTTGCAAGACGAACAGCTCGATCGTTCCCCCAATGCCTTCCGTATAAGTTAGATGAAAAGACCGTATAACCTTTTTCAATAAGGCCCTGTAAAAAATAAGCTCTCCCTGCATGCTGTGTCCATAAACTTGTACCATTCTCAATAAAATAGTTATAATCTCCTAGGAGCATAACAGAAAATCCATTTGGCTTTTCCGGTAAATAAATTACACATGGTTCTTTTTCTAAGTAAAAAAAACGTTCCGTAATACTCATTTTTCCCCCGCCTTATTTTCTAAACGTATAAAAGTACTCTTTATAATGTATGAACAGAATGCAAATTTGCGTTGAAAAATCTACAAATATTTTTCTATATTCTTTTTTCAATTGTGTTACAATAAGGACAGATTGAACGAATAGAGGTGTAAAATATGCGTTTCATTTGGGCATTAATTTGGTCGTTCGCACTTGTACATATGATGAGCTACGTAATCGGCTCTATGACTGGCGGTACATACGATTTTAACCAAGCGTCTATTTTCTCAGTTGTTCTTGCGGTATTAGTATTAGCGATTGCAGCTGCGATTCCAAACGAGCCAGTAGAACAACACTAAAAAAAGAGTCCGGATTTTATCCGAACTCTTTTTTTACTTCACACGCACGACTAATTCGTTATTTTCTACATCAACCACTACGTGACTATTGTCAGTAATCGCTCCTGCAATTAATTCTCTCGCTAATTTCGTCTCAACTTGACGCTGTACGTATCGTTTTAACGGACGAGCTCCGTACAGCGGATCGAATCCAGCTTCTACAACAAATTCTTTTGCAGATTCCGTCAATTCTAATGATATGTGGCGATCTGCTAAACGCCCTTGTAATTCTTGTACAATCTTATCAACAATACCTTTAATTTCATTCCTTGTAAGAGGTTTGAATAAAATAATTTCATCGACACGGTTTAAGAATTCTGGTCGGAAATGTCCTCTTAATTGTCCCATTACAAGTTCTCTTGACTCTTCTTTAATAGAACCATCTTCTTCTAGCCCTTCTAATAAGTGAGCAGATCCAATATTTGAAGTCATAATAATAACCGTATTTTTAAAGTCTACTGTACGTCCTTGTGAATCTGTAATGCGGCCATCGTCTAACATTTGTAATAAAATGTTGAATACTTCTGGATGTGCTTTTTCGATTTCATCTAACAAAATAACAGAATATGGTTTACGTCTTACTGCTTCTGTTAATTGACCACCTTCTTCATATCCAACATATCCAGGAGGCGCTCCAATTAAGCGTGACACTGCGTGTTTCTCCATATACTCAGACATATCGATACGAATCATTTGCTCTTCACTGTCAAATAATGTTTGCGCTAACGTTTTTGCAAGCTCAGTTTTACCAACACCTGTAGGGCCTAAGAAAATAAATGAACCAATTGGACGATTCGGATCTTTAATACCAGCGCGAGCACGAAGTACTGCGTCTGATACAAGGCTTACCGCTTCCTCTTGACCGATAACACGCTCTGATAAAATTTGTTCAAGACGTAATAATTTCTCACGTTCACCTTCAACGAGTTTTGCGACAGGAATACCAGTCCACCTTGAAACAATGTCTGCAATTTCTTCTTCACTTACTTCCTCGCGTAATAAGCGATTCTCTTGTTTATTATGTGCACTCATCTCTTCCGCTTCTTTTAACTCTTTTTCGATAGCTGGAATTTTCCCGTGGCGAAGTTCAGCTGCTTTATTTAAATCGTAATTTCCTTCTGCTTCTTCTAACTCACGGCGCAAGCGCTCTAAATGCTCACGTAAGTCACGCACTTTATGAATGTCTTCTTTTTCTTTCTCCCATTTCGCTCTCATACTACTTGCAACTTCTTTTAAATCCGATAATTCACGTTGCAATGTTTTTAGGCGCTCTTGACTACCTAAGTCCTTTTCTTTCCCAAGAGCAGCTTCTTCAATTTCCAGCTGCATAATGCGGCGCGTTACTTCATCTAGTTCTGTTGGCATAGAATCAATTTCTGTTCGAATTGTTGCACAAGCTTCATCAACTAGATCGATCGCTTTATCAGGTAAGAAGCGATCCGAAATGTATCGATCTGATAAAACAGATGCTGCTACAATCGCGCGGTCATGAATATTTACACCGTGATAAATTTCAAAACGCTCTTTTAAACCACGTAAAATGGAAATTGTATCCTCAACAGTTGGCTCTTCTGCTAACACTTGTTGGAAACGTCTTTCTAACGCTGGATCTTTCTCAATATATTTACGGTATTCATCTAATGTCGTTGCCCCGATACAATGCAGTTCACCACGCGCTAACATCGGTTTTAACATATTTCCCGCATCCATCGCTCCTTCTGTTTTACCAGCGCCGACGATTGTATGAAGTTCATCAATGAATAATAAAATGCGACCTTCACTCTTTTTAATTTCATTTAATACAGCTTGCAGACGCTCTTCAAACTCACCGCGGAATTTTGCTCCGGCCACAAGCGCACTCATATCTAATGCGAAGATTGTTCTATCTTTTAATCCTTCTGGTACATCCTTCTTCACAATACGCTGTGCTAATCCTTCAACGATTGCTGTTTTACCAACACCGGGTTCACCAATTAAAACCGGGTTGTTTTTCGTTTTACGTGAAAGAATGCGGATTACACGTCGAATTTCACTATCGCGACCGATAACAGGATCAATTTTCCCCGCTCTCACTTCCGCCACTAAATCACGACCATATTTTTCTAACGCTTCATAAGTTGCTTCTGGATTTTGACTAGTCACTCTTTGATTCCCCCGAACTGTCATTAAAGACTGTAATAAGTTGTCTTTCGTAATATGAAATTTTGTAAATAATTGATTTATATCGCCTTTTTCTTCAGAAAAAGCAAGTAATACATGTTCGACTGAAATGTAATCATCTTGCAATTTCTCCGCTTCTTTTCCTGCTCTTACAAGCAGTTGTTGCAAAGCACCTGTTACATATAATTTCCCTGCCTCTGCCCCGCTTCCAGTTACAGAAGGCTTTTTCTTAATTAAACTTTCGGCGCCTTGCTTTAACGCTTCTATATCGACATTCATTTTTTGAAAAATACGTACCGTTAATCCGTCTTGTTGCTCTAATAACGTAAGCAATAGATGAACAGTATCTACTTCTTGATGATGATGAGATACCGCTAAAGATTGAGCACTCATAATCGCTTCCTGTGTTTTCGTTGTCATTTGATTTAAGTCCATCTTTACAGCCCTCCAAATGTTTGACTTTCTTTGACCTTTGATTTGATTATACGCCAACTGACTTTTTTATACAATAATTTTGCTTATGTATTTTCAAACTTATTATTGGAAAAAGAAAAAAGTAACATTCATTTTCCTAATCAAAAAAGCCGCAATAACGATTGCGGCTTCTGTTACGGTTTTCTTTTATATGTCCACTGACGGTTATGATTTGCGTTCTCTGGAAACTTTTCACCGGCAGTTAATTGTACCATTTGCGGATTTTTCACCATACTTCCCGTTTCACCAATTTCTACGTAAATGCCATCATTTGGCGCTTTTTGCCCTGAACGAAACCTGCGATTTTGTCCCATTTCCATTCTCCTTCCATGACGTCTTGCCTCATTAGTATATCCATTTTAAAAGAAAGCTTTTCTGTCATGTTTAGGAAACAAGTACTACCGTTTACCCATGTACATATATATAATTACACAACCTTAAGTGGGAATTATTGGCATATTTGTTAAAAAAAAGAAACCAACCAAAGTTTAGGCCAGTTTCAAAGGAGAGTCAAACATATACGAGAAGATTACATGTTCATTATAAGCCTCATCATACGAGCAATGTAACCCTTTTCACAATTTGTACATAATGAAAAAAACATTGTTTGAACTTTCTAAAAAGATATTGACTTTTCCTAATTTCCAACGAGAAATAGTAGACACCACAGCGCTTCGCGACGTAAGATGGATATATAGTGAAACTTTCATCTACAGTAGTTTCACCCAGTCTAACCTCTTATTTCTGCATATTAAAAACGGAAATACAGATAGAATCAAAAAATTTATTATAAGAGGTGAAATTATGAACAAACAACATTTAATCGCATTAGACTTAGACGGAACTTTATTAACAGACAACAAAATAATTTCTCCAAGAACGAAAAACACAATTGCAAAAGCAAAAGAACAAGAACATATTGTCGTTATTTCAACAGGACGTCCATTCCGCGCTAGTTACGATTATTATAAAGAACTTAGCCTTAACACACCAATCGTAAACTTTAATGGAGCTTACGTGCATCACCCTCTTGATTCAAGTTGGGGAACACATCACTCTCCTCTTGAACTTTCAACAGCGCAAGAAATCGTCCGAGCTTGCTTTGATTTCGGCGTGAAAAATGTCTATGCTGAAGTCATCGATGATGTGTATGTCCGTGAAATTGATGAAGATAAAAAACATATTTTTGAATTCGGTTCTCCAAGGATTTTCACAGGAGATTTATTAAATATTTTAAACGACCATCCAACTTGCTTATTAATCGATGCACATGACGAGCATTCTGCTGCAATTCGCCAACATTTAACAGATATGCATGCTGAAGTCATCGACCATAGAAAATGGGGTGCACCTTGGCCAATTATTGAAATTGTAAAAAGCGGATTAAATAAAGCTGTCGGATTACAAAAAATTTCAGGCCATTATAACATTCCTAAAGAGCGAATTATCGCTTTTGGTGATGAGGATAACGACTTTGAAATGATCGAATTTGCTGGTCATGGAATCGCAATGGGTAATGCGATTCCTGAATTAAAATCACTGGCAAATCATACGACATTAACGAATGAAGAAGATGGTATCGCTCTATATTTAGAAGAGGTTCTTGGATTGTAATCTAAAAATTCCCTGCTTATAGTTTCTCGCTAAACGCTCATACTATTATTAGACGCAAAAGTCAGCGCGTCAATTGTTTTCAGCTAAATAAAGGGGGTTTTTCGAATGGGTAAAAAGAACAAATCAAAACGTTTTATCCAGCAAGGAGCCGATGCTGTTATGAAGCATGATGCAAGATTCCCGTACAGAGGTACATTAGCTGAGGCAGAAAAAGCGAGAAGTAACTCTTCATTTGGAGGGGTTTAAATGGGGAACTTACTATTCCAACAAGCTAGAGACGCTGTTTCAAGTGCCGTTTCTTGTTCAAGTGGCGCTGAACAACAGGAACTCGTTTATAGAGCAAAAAACTCTTTGCACTCTGCTTATGCAAACTCTTCAACTGCTGAAAAAGTTCAGCTACGTGAAATGCAGGAGCAATTGCAAAACATTACGAATTCGCATTAAAAAAGGAGGACCAGCTTTGGTCCTCTTTAATCTTTTCTAAACAATCCAAACACACCGACCGTTTGCAGTATATTTGTAAATGCACCTGGGTCCACTTGTTTAATAACCCTCTCTAATTCGTACAACTCGTAACGAGTAATAACAATCATTAACATTTCTTTATTTTCATTTGTATAAGCACCTGTTGCTGGTATAGTTGTAATCCCTCTCACTAAGCGAGAGTGAATCGCTTTTCGCACATCTGCCCCGTTCTTTGTAACAATTAATGCCGTAATCTTCACATGACGGGTATGAATCGCATCAATAATTCTCGTTGATACATACAAAGTGACTAGAGTATATAATGCCTTTTCCCATCCATATACGTAGCCAGCAGCGATAATGATAAGTGCATTAAAGAAGAAAAAATACGTGCCGACAGGCTTATCTTTTATTTTTGATAAAATCATGGCAATAATATCTAGACCACCTGTAGAAGCCCCCCACTTTAAAGCAACCCCTACCCCAATCGCTGAAATAATACCACCAAAAATCGCATTCAATATAATATCGTGCGAAACCGCTCTAACTGGGATAATTTCTAAAAACAAAGTCATAAATACAACACAAAGAAAACTAAAAAATGTAAAGGCCTTCCCAACCTTTTTCCACGCTAAAATAACGACAGGAATATTAAACAAACTAAACAATACCCCCGTAGATATATGAATAGATAAAAAGTCACCTAATATTTGTGACAATAATTGAGACAATCCAGCAAAACCACTCGCATACACTTTCGCTGGTGTTAAAAATAAATTCATCCCAATCGCATTTAATAAACCCGCAATAATTACAACGACTAACTTCTTAATAAGTTCAGTATAATTCAGCTTCAAATCCATTTCTAATCCACCTTTAGTATTCATGAATGCACCGCTATACATAGTCTTTACGAAAAAGGAAATGATAAACATACAACGTTTAGAAATGGAGTTGATACATATGCCACATACTAGTGATAACGACAAAAAAGCACGCGACAATAATGCAAAGCGCACTCAAAAAAATGAACAAGAGCAAAAAAATATTCAGCAAGGAAAACGTGCATATTCTAAGAAAACCGATCACCTTTGATTACATCGTACATCAACGTTAATGTTGATGTACTTTTTTTACATTTTACAGGGAAAAAACATTAAAAATTCACTTCATGTTCACTTCTATATTCTACAATAGCGATAACATATTCGGATGAGGTGTTAGCATGAAAGGAAAAAGTACATTCATTATCACTGCACTAATAAGTATATTAATGCTATCTGCTTGCGGACAAAAAAATGACTCGGGCACAATCGCTACAACAACAAACTCAACCATTACGAAGAGCGATTTCGAAAAACAATTGAAAGATCGATACGGAAAAGACACGCTATACGAAATGGTAGCACAAGATGTTATTACTAAAAAATATAAAGTATCTGATGATGCAGTAGATAAAGAAGTAGAAAAAGCAAAAGATCAATATGGAGAACAATTCAAAGCAACACTAGAAAATAATCGTTTAAAAGATGAAGAAGATTTCAAAAATCAAATTAAATTCAAACTTGCATTGAATGAAGCGATTAAACAAAGCGTTACAGAAAAAGATGTGAAAGACCACTATAAACCAGAAATTAAAGCTAGTCACATTTTAGTAAGTAACGAAAATGAAGCGAAAGAGATAAAGAAGAAATTAGATACCGGCACTTCATTTGAAGAATTAGCAAAACAAGAATCTCAAGATTTAGCATCAAAAGATAATGGCGGAGACCTCGGATACTTCGGGGCAGGCAAAATGACACCTGAATTTGAAAAAGCTGCCTACAAATTAAAGCCCGGCCAAATTAGCAATCCCGTAAAATCACCAAACGGCTATCACATTATTAAACTAACTGATAAAAAAGATTTACAACCTTACGATAAAGTGAAAGACTCTATACGTAAAGACTTAGAAGAAGAACGTCTCGCCGACCCTTCCTTCGGTCAAAAATTATTACAAGATGAATTAAAAAAGGCGGATATTAAAATAAACGATAGTGACTTGAAAGATACATTTTCTCATCTTTTTGGGAAAGGTAAATAAAAAACGAGGGTGCAAACTTTTTGAACAGTATGCATGATGGTAAATGAGATTGTATCGGCATTTTTTCGAATATATCGATTTACCGACGAAAATTAACAACATAAAGAAGTAGGCTGCTTGAGCAGCCTACTTCTTTTATTCTTTCATTAATACTTTCAGCTTTTTCTTCAGACTTTTATAATGCCAATTGATGTGATCTAGTTCTATCTCTACTTCAATTAATATATCTATTAAGTCGTCTTTATTTTGCTGAGATTTCATAATATTTTCAAGCAATTTTTCGAATCTTTCACTACTCTCATATATATCATTTAAATCCACCGCTAATATTTCACGTTCTTTTTCAGGGCATACTATGGAAAGACGGTTTATTAATTGTTCAAGTACATTATCTTGCACTTCCGTACCTCCGTTTCAATATCTCATCTATTCTTTCTTAATCTCTTGTAACAAAAGCATACAAAATTCAACTGAAGCTATTAGGGGGCACCATACCCAAAAAAGAAAACTGTACATTTAGACATTAAATTGACGTATTTCAATTTATTCCCTGTACGTTAAGGAATTAGTTTGTATATTTGTGGAGATATACGAGACAGGTGTGAATTTAGGGGAATCCAATATTTTCTATTCAAATATGATAGAATGAAAATATATCCAAAAGGAGGAACAACAAATGAACTCAAACACAAAACAGTTTATTTATGATATCCAGCAAAGAAAGAACAATTATATGGAAAATGTATTAATAGCAATACAACACCCTAAAAAAGAGCAATCTGAACAGGTCATTCAAAATATAGTAGAGAAGATGGATATGATGATTAGTTTAGTTACTACTTATATGAGGATTGAATCAGGATCTACGGAAGAATTAGAAGCACTTCAGGAAGAAATCATTCATGCTCAAGCATATATTCAAAAACGAAAATTTGAAGAAACACAGAGATAAAACCCTGTATTTTTATTTGGGCGTCTATGACGCCAATCGGTTATAAATCAAACTAGATGTAATTTGATCATTGTTTTGGCATAATCCATACAATTTGTTGAATACGTACAATATGCGGCACCTTATCTTCAATGAGCAAATGATCCGGTTCACATTCTTTAACTTTCCTCTTACATTACCTCTTACAGCTTCAATAACCACATGTTTACCAATTACCGATTGTAATGTCTAATATACGTAGGGATTAGGTACACTTACCATATTTTGTTCACTAAAGTCATTTGCCTCTAAAAAACTCATTCTATAGGACTCCTTTCTAACTTACATTTTCCCTCTTAATATATGATATAAATCTTATAACTATACTAGAAGGATATTTCATTATAAAAACGAAACTAACATTTTAATAAGGTGCGTTTTCTATTCCTAAATTGCTAAAAAATTATTTATATAAGGTTACTTTTACTAGTTAATAGGTGATGATATAGGGATATTTTGAATGTACATCCAGGCTGTTCCTTTCAAGATATGTATCATTTTAAATACGCCCTTTATTAGAATAGTGCTCATACATTTTTTGAGATTCTTTAGTAATACGTGCGTTAAGTAAAATTGTTAACAATAAAAACACTCCATATTTCCCCCCTGTAGCTCCTATGATAATCACACTACTACAAACAAGCACAATTAATAAGATAAACGAAACTAAATAAATACAGTCATAATTCTTTGACATTTCCTCGTATTTTATGCGTTCTTTCCTTGCATCCATCTAAATTATCCATTTCACTATAAAATAAATTCCGACCTTAAAAAGAAAAATCTGTCCATTTAAATAATTAGTTTGTTTTTTTAGCAACTAATGTATATAACATGAAAAGAAATCCTACCAATGTTAAGCTTTCCACTATGATAATCCCGACCCTCTCCTTCCTATTAACCCCAACACATCAGATGAAAATTATGTGTACCCCATATTAGCTGCAGCAAACAAAAAGGATCCTCCCTTCTCTTAAAGGCTGATCCTTTTCTTCGTGCATTCAACTATTTTTAGCTATTCTTGNNAATTTACTATTGTTATGTAAATAAAATTAAAAGTGGTTTCCTGGTCTGGAAACCATTTTTTGTAGTTAACCATATGGTGTTACCAGTTCGCTTATCAATTTTACGTAAAGAAGATAAACAATTACTATTCACTGTCTCAGTAGATGTAAGAAATTCTTAAAGATAGCGGTGAGATTGATTGTTTTTTCTTCTAGAAATAATGACTTAGATAGTATATTACCTAAAACAATGAAAGCCCTACCTCTCTTTCATCCTTACGGCTCCTTGTCCGTGCCAGTGTGAATCAGGATTGCAAAATCAAGTGACTATTTAATCGAGTTATTTGATGAAACTTCGAACGTTCGTAAAAGAAATTTAAAAATAAAAATGGATTAGATTGAAGTAATAACAAAAGAGGTTCCTACTCTAAAAGTGAGTTAAAGAAGTTGAATGTCTTTGAAATGATTTACTTTTAATAATCATCATATTCCCGAAAAATTCAGGATATTTTCGGGGGATGTAATACATTATCTATAATGAATCTTAACAGAAACTTTTTATTTGATTTTCAGTGATTCCTTTAATTAATCCTAGTTCACTAATCAAAAATTCATGTGCGTTATCCAACATTTTTTTTTCGCTTGTATTAAGTGCCTTTTCTTTCTTCATACGCATTAAATCACGTACAACTTCAGCACCTTCTTGTATTTCACCCGTTTTTATTTTGTCCGTGTTCACTTTATACCTTTGTTTCCACGGCAATAATTTATCTGATTCTCCATGCTGAAAAATTTGTATAATGTGTTTTAATGCAAGTATATCAGTAACTGGGCGTATACTCGAACTTAATATTTTCCCCATAGGAATCATGACTTGCATATTACTGATCGACATTTTTATAACATAATACTGTTGTTTTTTTCCTGAGAATTCTTTTTCTTCTATGGCTTCAATTATACCTGCTCCGTGCATTGGATAAACAATGTTATCGCCAATTTGAAACATATAATCCACCTCCATATATGGTAACCTTCTCAACCTTAACATATATGTGATTTTTTATCAAATATTTTATAATATCATAAAATCGTTTTTATCGTCAACTACTTTTTTGACAAAAATTAAATTAAGTAAAAAACACCCCAAAAACAATAGGGAGTGTGTCAGATTCCCCCGCTTATATTCAGAAATCTCTACTCATTAACGTAGATCAGTTTTCCCTTGAAAACGACCAAATCGATCCCGTATTTTTTTCAATCTTGTGTGGTATTCCAAAATCTCAATTCTTGCTTTTTCAGCTAAAGGTGCAATTGGTCGTAAGTCTTTTAACCCCCAATAATCAACCACTACATCAAGTACTTGATCAAAATATTGTAGTGGTCCATAATTCGCTTCTTTTGCAATCACAGCCATTCTATTTTCAAAATCAGGCATGACGGCACCTGGCATTTTAAAATTCTTAATCACATTGGCAATATGATAGCAATAATTAGGTTCTAATTCCAAATGTGTTCGAATGACGTCTCGATAAAACGCATAATGAAGAGTCTCATCTTTGGCGAGACGACGTAATAATGTAGCAAGATCTGGATCATACTTACTTGAAACCTTAGCTACGTTATTATAAAACACCAGCGTTGCAAGTTCTTGTAGCGTCGTATACGTCATTGCTTCGATTGGTGTATGAAAATCAGGCTCAAATCCACCCTCAACGACTGACTTTCTTAAAT
Source organism: Bacillus sp. SRB_8 (assembly GCF_003264205.1). NCBI lineage: Bacteria > Bacillati > Bacillota > Bacilli > Caryophanales > Bacillaceae > Bacillus > Bacillus sp. SRB_8. Next base: position 121,001 of record NZ_NADT01000008.1, read on the forward strand.
CATGTATTCGTTTAGGGTTCACACTTCGAGTGAGTAGTAAATATGTCTCCAATAAATTCGAATGTTGATCCTCTTCTGAGGTCCAAGTATGAATAAAGTCTGTAATAACAGAAAGGGATCCTTTAAAGGTCGCCGATAAATACGTTGTAAACCATGGTAAATTCACTTCTGTTAATAAAGCTGTCTCAATAGCCGTAATTACACCAGAAGGAAGAGTAACTTGACTTTCATCCCAAGGAACTCTTTTAAAGTCCATTCCCTTATCCCATGGTAAAAACTCATGATAACCCCAGTCTATCTTCTGCGCTCTTATTTTATGTTGTTCATACAGTTCTTTTAAACGTGGTTCTAATCGGAAATCTAAATCATTTGTTAGCATATATAAGTGCCCCCTTTTTTATCGTAGATAGTCATTCTATTTTTACATTCATTTGTATCCTTAAAAATTTTCTACAAATAAATATTACTTTCCTTTTTTTAAGTCAAATACAACAAATTTTTAACAAACCACTTTAAGAACGCTTTATTTCTATATGATTTTTTTCATATCAAAAGGGAAACCGTTACATATATTGTCATTTTTTATAAAAAGGGTTCTGAGGCATACGATATGTTGCTTAGCCTAAATAAAAAAACTATCCTCAGCAAATAGAGGATAACATTCATGGATGAAGATACTCGTCATATTGTAAATCTTGGTGAGTATAAAAAGGTGCATATCCATAAAGAATCGTTTTATAATAAAGATTGATAAACAATTTATCTTTCATCCGTTTTCGTTACTTTCTAATTTTGTTATTGGTAGCAAAAACTTAAAAGATTAATGGCGTTTTATACACACTAACAATTTATTTAGATATAAGATATTAGATTAAGAAATTGCAAAATATATACAGTTGATAAGATAGCCTTAAACGACAATCCCCAACAAAATCACTGTACATTGGCTATGATGAGTTAGACCGAATTTTCGGAAACAGTATACAATACAAAGGAAAGAGGCGATAACCATGCAGTCAACGGAATCGTATATGAAGGAAAGACAACGTAGAGAAAAAATAGAAATAATATTTAATCACAGGGTAAAAGGAGAGAGTTATTTTCATGGTTCTTCCTATCAATGGAAAAACATTGTATATCAAAATTATAATAAGATACAACAAAAAGAGTTGGAAATTGAACAAATCATTTCGAAAATGGAAAAATCAGGAGTTCGTTTTACGCAGCACCGCTCGCTCATACACTATCCCATCATTGATTTTGTAAAATATATAGCTAAGATTTATAAGGAAACCCTCGAAACACAATAATCATATTTAAAGGAAACCTTTATAAAGTGTTTATTTTCGAAACTTTGTTAACTAAAAGCCCAAAAACTCATTTTAATATTCTTTTTATTCGAAATACTCTTCTTTCTTGTTATAATAAAAACCATAACGTATTCTAGTCGTTTGTATATCTTCAGATTTTGTGAATTTTATTACACCTTATTTACTTTTTATGTACTTTATAATAAAAAAAAGAATTATCTCTTCTCTTAAAAATTAAGAGAAAAAATAGTTCTTTTTCATTTATCTTATTTCTTAAAGTAAGTCCAGCCTTCTTCTTGGTAAATCTTTTCTTCTTTCATCAGTTTACCAAGTGCACGCTTAAATGCAGCCTTACTCATATTGAAACGTTCTTTAATGTCTTCTGGGTTGCTCTTATCCCAAAACGGCATTGCTCCGTCTCGTTCTTCCATATATGCATAAAGTACTGCTGCATCATCTTCCATTCCTTCTTCTTTACGAGGAAGAAGTGAAATGTTAATTGTACCGTCGTCTTTCACGTCAATAATACGACCTGTTACGCGCTCACCGATGCGGACTTGTTCTTTTCTTTCTGTATGGTGTAAGAAAGCACGGAAATGCTCGTCAGTTAGTATGAATGAACCAACTTGAAGTGAGCGATACACACGTCCATTTACGTTTTTATTACGCATAGATGGCGTTGCATCTACGATAATTTCTTGCATATCACTGTCTCTTGCCGGAAGAGCAATTAAACGATCACGATTCGTTAATTTTAACGTACAATATAATTCGTCGCCTTCCTGAGGCCATACTGGCATATAAATTGGAAACTCATCAAGTGGAATTAGTATATCTTTTGATACACCAATATCAACAAACACACCTAAACTAGGAATAACTTCTACAACCTTTACCCAATTCCAATCATGTGTTGTAATAATTGGTTCCTTCATTGTTGCTGAAATACGATTTTGGTGATCAAGGTATAAGAATACATCGATCGTATCGCCTTCTGCAATTTCTCCAGCTAATTCGTTTTTATGTAGGAAGATTTCTTCCTCTTCGTTTCCAACCATATATCCGATTTCCGTTTCGCGTAAAACAGTTACCTGTTCAATCGATCCTAATTGCAAATACATATTTTTTAATTCCCTTCTATATATATAAAATTATCTTTTTTATCATTCCAAACAAAAGTTAATTATAACACGATTTTTCCTTTATTTGTCCAACTGCCCAAAATTCACTATAATTAAATAAAGACTGTATCTATAGGACTATATTCCCCTACGGATGACCCGTCAAAACACTTAAGTTGCAACACTCTATCTAATCGATGTATTTTCCGCTATACTTTAATATGTATATTACATAGCCTATTTAGGTACATGAAAAGATAGAAATTTATTTGGAGGTGCTAACTATGGCAAAAGAGAGTTCTTTTGACATCGTTTCGAAAGTAGAATTACCTGAAGTAACAAACGCAATTAACATCGCATTAAAGGAAATCCAAAACCGATATGACTTTAAAGGTAGTAAAAGTGATATTAAATTAGAAAAAGAAGTACTTGTTTTAACTTCTGATGACGAGTTCAAATTAGACCAAGTAAAAGACGTTCTAATTTCTAAACTTGTAAAACGTAACGTTCCAATTAAAAACTTGGACTACGGAAAAGTTGAAACTGCATCTGGTAATACTGTTCGCCAACGTGCAACTCTGCAACAAGGTATCGATAAAGATAACGCGAAAAAAATTAACAACATCATTAAAGAAATGAAATTAAAAGTAAAAACGCAAGTACAAGATGACCAAGTACGCGTAACAGCGAAAAGCCGTGATGACTTACAAGCAGTAATCGCAGCCGTTCGCAGCGTCGACTTACCAATCGACGTACAGTTCATTAACTACCGCTAAGAAAAAAAGATCCTCTATCTATACAGAGGATCTTTTCTTTTTAACCGCACTTAAAAAAGCAATAAATAATACGTTCACACCGACTATTAAGGAGATAAACAACCAATTCACACCTGTTTCTTCGCTAACTTTATACACATTCGACTCTTCGCGCTTTAAAACAAGATAAAACTTTCCGTTTTCTTCTCTTATAATTTCGTCTTCTAACAATCCTCTTAACTCTTGTTTTTCACCAATTGCACTTACAGGTAAGGAGACCTTTTGCGTTTCTTTCGTATTATTAATCGCTACTAGTGTTACTTCATCTTTATACTTTCGTTTTAATATACTCATTCCATCTTTATCATATAGAAGTTCAAACGTACCACGTCGTAAAGATGGTCTCGCTTGTCTAAGTTCACCTAGCTTCGTTATGTGCTGCATAAACTTTTCATCAGATTTGAAATCCATTAATCGTCTATTATCTGGAGCATCTCCCCCATCTAATGCGATTTCAGTTCCGTAATAAAAATTCGGTATCCCCGGGGATGTTAATAAGTAAGTGATCGCTAGTTTTAAACGAGACGGTGGGTAATACATATTTTCTTTTGCAATACGTGCAAATCGCTTTGTTTCTTGATTATCTAAAAACGTAGCGAATTCCTCTTCTTTTCCACTCACATCATATAAAGGTTTCACAGACATATCTGCTTTTGAAAATGACTCTACTATTTTTTTATAGTACTCATTATCTTCCTTTGTCATAATGTGAAAATCTTTCTTTACCTTCTGCAAATCCTTTTGCACTTCATCCCAAAAAGCACGCGGCTTTTTTTCACTATGTATCACATAACTTCCGTCTAAATCGACTTCTTTTATCCACCATTTCATCGAGTCTATTAATTGTTGTTCATTTTCTTCATACGGAAATTGAAAGACAACTTTCATTCCTTTTTTGTGAGCCTCATTTACAAGTTCTTTCACATCATTTTCTGTTCCGAAATGCTCATTTACTTTTCGAAAATTTCGAACGCTTAACCCGTCATACTTTTCACTTTCAAAAAGTGGCGAAAGCATAATAGTAGTAAATCCCATTTCTTTTATGTAGTCCAATCTTTTTATAATCCCACGTATATCTCCGCCCTGATACCCTTCTAAATTACCAACGTCTAACTGTTTGTCATTTTTCGATTCTCCGTTATTAAAGCGATCAATCATAATGGAATATATAACTTCATCTCGCCATTCCCTTTTTTCTTCCGCAAAAGTATGTACTGGTACAAACAAAATAACAGCTAAACAAAAACAAATGAATAGTTCCTTAGTCCATATTTTTTTCACACGCATCCCCCAAATTTACAATTGTAAGAATATTATACCAATTTTTAGAGCAAATCGCATACGTTGATTTTATCCCCAAAAAAATACATCATGTTAGGTTTTCTGACATCACTTAAAAAGTTTTCTGAATTTTTAGTTGATTTTTCTTTTTATTTCGAATATGATATGAAACATAACATATAGATGTTATTTTTTCTAACATCATAGGAGGAGAGAGAATGAATACGGGAGATACAGTTTTTATTTTTGTAACGACAGTAATGGTCATGTTGATGACACCAGGATTGGCACTTTTTTATGGGGGTATGGTTCGCAGTAAAAACGTACTCAGCACGACAATGCACAGTTATAGCGCAATGGCTATCGTTTCGATTCAATGGATTGTTATCGGTTATTCTTTATCATTCGGACCAGATTGGCACGGACTTATTGGCAATCTCGATTGGTTCGGTCTAAACGGAGTTACCTACGCACCAAACCCAGACTACTCATCTACTATTCCTCACAATTTATTTATGATGTTCCAACTCATGTTCGCTATTTTAACTCCCGCTTTAATTTCAGGGGCATTCGCCGAAAGAATGCGATTTTCTGCCTTTCTTATTTTTATCCTTCTTTGGACAACAATCGTTTACAATCCTGTCGCACATTGGGTATGGGGCGTTGGCGGATGGCTGAGAGAACTCGGCGCGTTAGACTTCGCTGGTGGTAATGTCGTTCATATCACATCTGGCGTTGCTGGTCTTGTATTAGCTATTTTCCTTGGAAAACGAAAAAACATAAGCGGTACCTCCCCTCATCATTTACCATTTACAATGTTAGGCGCAGGCTTACTCTGGTTCGGCTGGTTCGGTTTCAACGTCGGTAGTGCATTATCTTTAAATGACGTAGCTTTAACTGCATTTATTAATACAAATATAGCCGCCGCTGCCTCAGCTCTAACTTGGATGCTTTCTGAATGGTTCTTCCAATCAAAACCGACTGCGATGGGAGCTGCTTCCGGGGTTGTTTCTGGTTTAGTCGCAATTACGCCGGCTTGTGGATTCGTTACACCTTTCTCCGCTCTTCTTATCGGAGCAATCGGCGGTATATTATGCTTCGGAGCTGTCTTCTTCTTAAAAAACAAATTCGGATACGACGATACACTCGATGCATTTGGATGCCACGGCATTGGAGGAACTTGGGGCGGTATTGCAACTGGACTATTTGCTACTACTACTATAAATAGCGATGGTGCTAACGGATTATTTTACGGAAACGCCACTCTCCTTTTCAAACAACTTGTAGCAATCGGAGCAACATATGCATTCACAATCATAATGACGTACGCCATTATTAAGGCTATTAACTTCTTCCTTCCTGTTCGCGTCGATGAGCACGAAGAACAAATGGGGCTTGATATTTCGATGCATGGGGAGAAAGCTTATGAGTATACTGAGCGAGTAAATTAAAAAAGAGATGCAATCTATTAATAGTAGATTGCATCTCTTTTATCGCACTGATTAGCATACCCCACCCTGTATTTCCATAAATATATCGATTTACCGACGAATTCCGACATAGCTAAAACGCAAAATACCCTGCATGATTTTACACAAAAAAGACGACCGTTTAACAGTCGTCTTTTCCTATTTACTTCGGAACATTCCCTACATACTGCGTAATATCAACATTTAACGCCCCTGCTAAACGCATTCCGTAGTCATGATCTGCGCGGAAGAAGTTGCAAATAGCTAGTAATTTCGTTTGCTCATTTACGCCTTTTAAGTCGTTTGTTAAGTTCGCAATTAAGTTGTCTTGCTCTTCTTTAGAGAATGAACGGTAACGCTCACCCGCTTGTTTGAAGTCATTTGGTTTTTCAATTTTTTCACGAGATACGTAGCCTTCTACTTTCATAGTTGAATCGCGGTAAGCTGGATCTTCAACTGGATTTTCAGTATGACGGCTCGGTTCGTAGTTTATTGTAGATGGGTTTTGATCCACTTGCATCGCACCATCACGTTGTTGATTACGAACAGCAGCGTATGGGCAGTTTACAGGAATTTGTAAATAGTTTGCACCAAGGCGATAACGCTGCGTATCTGGGTAAGAGAATAAACGACCTTGTAATAATTTATCTTCAGATGGTTCAATACCATTTACAGTTGCACTTGGAGTAAACGCCGCTTGTTCTACTTCCGCAAAGAAGTTTTTCGGGTTACGATTTAACGTCATTGTCCCTACTTCAATTAATGGGAAGCGATCTTCCGGCCATACTTTCGTCGGATCTAGTGGATCGAAATCTAAAGAATCCGTTTCATCTAGTTGCATTACTTGTACGTGTAAATCCCATTTCGGATAGTTTCCTTTTTCGATTGCATCGAATAAATCACGAGTTGCATGATTGAAGTCTTTACCTTGCACTTGCTCGACTTCTTTTGCACTTAAGTTACGCACACCTTGCTGTGGCTTCCAATGATATTTAATGTAAACGATTTTACCTTCTGCATTAATCCATTTAAATGAATGTACGCCGAAACCTTCCATTTCACGGTAGTTTGCCGGTGTACCATAATCAGAAAATACCCATGTCATCATATGTGTAGATTCTGGAGTTAACGTCATGAAATCCCAGTAACGATCTGGCGTTTGAACATTTGTATCAGGTGCTGGCTTTAAAGAATGCACCATGTCAGGGAATTTAATTGCGTCACGAATGAAGAAAACTGGTAAGTGGTTACCTACGATATCGTAGTTTCCTTCTTCTGTATAAAATTTAACAGCGAACCCACGCGGATCACGAGCTGTCTCTGGAGAACCTTGACCATGAATAACCGTTGAGAAACGAACGAATACAGGTGTTTCAGTTCCTTCATTTTGTAAAAACGCTGCTTTCGTATATTGCTTCATGCTGTTTTTCGTTACGAATACACCGTGAGCACCTGCACCACGTGCATGCACAACACGCTCAGGAATACGTTCACGATCAAAGTGAGCAAGTTTTTCTACTAAATGATAGTCTTCTAACAATACCGGTCCACGGCGACCAGCTGTACGAGAGTTTTGGTTATCTCCAACTGGAGCACCTTGGTTTGTTGTTAAGCGCTTATTTGGATTCATCAAGGGTGATCCTCCTCTTTCCTTCATAGTAATTATTATTTATTTAAAATTATTATAAACTAATTATTATTCAAAAATAAATCCTTGTCAACTATTTCCTTCATTTTTTTGGAAACAATTTCAGCTAAACAATCAATAAATACAGATTGTGAATTGGGCATATTTAGTCTAAAATATGCGGCATTTAATTCATCAGTTACAACTTTACATTCATAATCGGTGTCATATAAAACTCCTAAATCGAGCAATGTGTTTTAAACCTAAGTAACAAACAAATTCATACTCTGTAAACATTTTATTCATTGAATCTGTTAATTTATGCGCCTGCTCTTTCATTATTTTCCCAAGCGGTGAAATTCCACTAATTGCTTTATACCGTCCGATTAAATTTTGGAGCGCTTCTTCAGAGATGGCTTACGCCCATGACGAATGTGAGTATAATAAGCTTCTACATCATCTAATGACTCCGGTGTTCCATATGCCATTACAAGCAAACCTATTTTCTTCTTCGTCATCTATATAGCACCTCAATTTTGGAAATGAGAATCTTTTTCAAGAACATTTGTTTCCAATTATAACAAGCAATAATAAGTACGTCAAAATAATAATTCTAAATAAGTATTATTTCTAATATGATCCCGAATTTTATATGACAATTTATTTAAGAAAAAGAGCGGCTCACATAAATATAAGCCGCTCTTTCCCTATTCCTTAATATTCACCCCATACTCTTTAAACCAAACATGAATTTGCGCTAAATGAGCTAAAAGCTGCGGCCCAGTCATTAATTGACCAAACCATGGTTTTTGAAATGCACTGCCGCCAGACTGGATCAATCCGCTCAATTGCTCCTTATCGAACAATTCATGCAAAATTGAGCCTTTATCCGTTAATAAATCTTGGAGCCATACTGTGACTGCTTTCGTATAGTGCGGGTTATGCGTTTTCGGATACGGACTTTTCTTTCTATACAATATATCATTTGGAAGTAATCCTTCTAAAGCCTTACGCAATAGACCTTTTTCGCGGTTTTTATACATTTTCATTTCCCAAGGAATATTCCACGCATATTCGACAAGTCGGTGGTCCGCAAATGGAACGCGTACTTCTAAGCTTGCCCCCATACTCATACGGTCTTTTCTGTCTAATAATGTTGTCATAAACCATACCATGTTTAAATAAAATAATTGTCGTCTCTTCGCTTCTAATGGGCTTTCTCCCTCTAAAATAGGAACTTCTTGAATGGATTCTTCATAGCGTTGTTGTACATATTGTTGTAAATTTAATTTATTTCTCCATTCTTTCTTCAGAAGTTGTTCACGCGCTTCTGTAGAACGCATCCATGGAAATGCACTTAATTGTAAATCATCTTCTCTATAAAACCACGGATAACCTCCGAATATTTCATCTGCACATTCTCCAGATAAACCGACGACAAAATCTTGTTTTATTTCACGGCAAAACCATAATAATGAAGAATCAATATCTGCCATACCAGGCAAATCGCGAACGAGTACTGCTTCTGTTAAATACTGTGCTAGTTGTTCATTAGAAATGACGCAGCGATGATGAATTGTTTGAAATGTCTCTGTCATTAAATTAATAAATGGTGCATCTGAATTCGGCTGAAACGCATTCGCTTTAAAATATTTGTCGTTATCTTCATAGTCAACAGAATACGTGTGCAATTGACCTTTCCCTGATCTTTCATACTCTTTCGCGGCAATTGCTGTTATAGCACTTGAATCTACACCTCCTGATAAAAAAGTGCATAGTGGTACGTCAGAAACTAATTGTCTCGTAATCGCATCTTGTAATAAAAAACGAGTTTTCTCTACTGTTTCTTCAAATGAATCTTCATGTTTTTTACTTTCTACATTCCAATATCTCCATATGCATAAACCGTCTTTTGAGAACGTCATTGCATGACCCGGACGCAGTTCTTGAATACCAGCATATACACCGTGACCAGGCGTTCTAGATGGTCCGAGGCCAAATATTTCTGACAACCCTTCTAACGTTACTTCCGCCTTCACATCTGGATGCGCTAGTATCGCTTTTAACTCTGAACCAAATAATAATCGTCCGCTATCATATTTATAAAAAAGCGGTTTTACACCTAATCTATCTCTGGCAATAAAGACTCGTTCATTTTTCTCATCCCATACTGCAAACGCATATATACCGTTTAAATGATCGACACATTCTTCTTTCCATTCAATATAAGATGCCAATAGTACTTCTGTATCGGAATGCCCTTTAAATGTATAACCTCTTCTTAATAACTCTTTGCGAATATCTTCTGTATTGTAGAGCTCTCCGTTATAGCAAATCGCATAACTCGTTTCGTCTTTTAAACAAGTCATGGGTTGTTTACCACCTTCAGGATCTACAACGATTAACCGTTTATGCCCAAATGCGACGTTCCCTTTAATCCAAACTTTATTATCATCTGGACCGCGTTTCGCTAGCGTTTCCGCCATCTTCGTCACGATGTCCCTTTCCCCTTCTAATGAGCGTTTATAATCCACCCATCCTGTAATCCCGCACATAAGAATCATCCTTCCTAATCTAATATCTGTTTCTGAACGTGCAGTAATCCCCACCCTATGAGTGCGGATACATAAAAACAACAAACTTGACGATAACTAACTATCCATATATGGAATAGCAGTTTCACAGTGTAAAGCGTGTTTTATTGTATGCCCATCTATCTTTAGGTGTGTCTAGTTATAAAGAACGTACGAACTGTCCATAACAAGAATAACTATTTCTATAAAAGGAGAAATGAACTATGATACAACGCAAACATATTTTGTATAACCAACCGCGCGCTCATACAGTCGGTAATGTAGAATATATAAACAAAGAATGGGTATTCTTTGATGATGAAAATGATGAGGCTTTTCTATTAGAAGATATTGCTGAAGATGGTTTTGAAATTTTATATAACAACAATTGGCTACCAGCTCGTTTTTATGAACAAGACATATTACAAATTGCAAATGAACAACATTCTCTCCAAAACGGAGAAATGATACGAATTCGTAAAAAATTACTTCTTAGCTATAATGAATGGCTTGAGGAATTACCTGACTCTGTCTTTACATTATTAACTGAGGCATTACAATCGCTTCATTACTCTTTATATGATTGCATGTATTGTCATAATTATTTATCCTTCTTGCCAAAAGAGGAAGCATGCGAAGGAGTAAATATTCTTTTATTTGATAATGAAGAGATGATTTGTACATTGCAGCATCATTTTGTACGCCACTCTTCCTCTAATAAAAATATTTTGCGATTTACGAAAGTAAACGGAGAAGAGTTGCATATTGATGCGACATAAAATAAAAACCACCTTATCTCCCAAATATTTGAGATCATAAGGTGGTTTTATTTTTTATTAGAATACTTGCCAACCAATCGGTAATTTCAGTCCAAGGTAAAATACCGCTACTAGTGCAACAATAAATAATCCCCAAAATGCCCCTGTTGCTTTGTTCTTGCTCATTTTCACAAGAACCATTTCCATTCCAGCGATTACTAATATACCAGCTAGCATTTTCATGCCGTACCACATGTGCATGCTACCTGTTGCCGTCTTCACAATACTCATGTACAACATGAAACCTGTCACAATAATGATAATGTACATAAGGCGAAGCCCCATATGTACACCTTTACCTTTTCTTCCTGCTGAATAAAGTGAATACGCAACGAAGAATAAAATTAATCCTAACGCCCATGCTGTAATATGCATATGTACCATCGTATCCCTGCCTCCTCTTTTTCACACTTTTTCACTCTATATGATAACATGTTCATATATTTTCAGGAAATGTTTCGCTTTTTTATATTTAAATGCTATAATATTTAGAGTATTTACAAACTTCTTGTAATAACAAAAGGGGGAACAATCATGATTCAAACTAAGGATATTATCGAACTTACAGACACATACGGGGCAAATAACTACCATCCACTTCCAATCGTTATTTCTAAAGCAGAAGGCGTTTGGGTAGAAGATCCTGAAGGAAACCGCTATATGGACTTATTAAGTGCATATTCTGCAGTAAACCAAGGTCATCGTCATCCAAAAATCATTAACGCTTTAATTGACCAAGCTAATCGAGTGACGTTAACTTCTCGTGCTTTCCATAGCGATCAATTAGGTCCTTGGTACGAAAAAGTTGCGAAACTAACAAATAAAAATATGGTACTTCCTATGAATACAGGTGCAGAGGCTGTTGAAACTGCAATTAAAACAGCTCGTCGCTGGGCTTATGATGTGAAAAAGGTAGAAGCAAACCGTGCAGAAATCATCGTTTGTGAAGATAACTTCCACGGACGTACAATGGGTGCTGTTTCTATGTCATCAAACGAAGAGTACAAGCGCGGCTTCGGTCCAATGCTTCCTGGCATTATTGTAATTCCTTATGGTGATTTAGAAGCGTTAAAAGCTGCGATTACACCAAATACAGCTGCATTCATTTTAGAGCCAATCCAAGGTGAAGCAGGAATTAACATTCCACCAGCTGGTTTCTTACAAGAAGCTTTTGAAGTATGTAAAAAAGAAAACGTTTTATTCGTAGCAGATGAAATCCAAACAGGCTTAGGCCGTACGGGTAAAGTATTTGCTTGCGACTGGGACAATGTAACTCCTGACATGTACATACTTGGTAAAGCACTTGGCGGCGGCGTATTCCCAATCTCTTGTGTTGCAGCAAACAGCGACATTTTAGGTGTATTTGAGCCAGGTTCTCACGGTTCTACATTCGGTGGTAACCCACTTGCATGTGCTGTTTCTATTGCAGCTCTTGAAGTATTAGAAGAAGAAAAATTAACAGAGCGTTCTCTTCAATTAGGAGAAAAACTAGTTGGGCAATTAAAAGAAATTGATAACCCAATGATTACTGACATTCGCGGTAAAGGTTTATTCATCGGTATCGAATTAAACGAGCCAGCTCGTCCTTACTGTGAACAACTAAAAGCAGCTGGTCTATTATGTAAAGAAACACACGAAAACGTAATTCGTATTGCACCACCTCTAGTAATCTCTGAAGAAGATTTAGAGTGGGCGTTCCAAAAAATTAAAGCTGTACTATCTTAATCATAGTGAGGTTGTCCTAAGTATAGGACAACCTCTTTCTTTTTTTAGTAGTTTATCGTAAAATAAAATTGAATATTCTGTTTTTCGTTAAAAAGGGGGTAACTGTATGCTATTGAAATACGGTAAACACATTAATAATTTAGCTACAATTTTTATTTCTATGACATTCATCGGCTTCATATTATCTACAACTTTACTCAGTCATTATTCAACTCCTAATACATTCACACTACTCAAAACATCATTTTGGGCTGCTGTTTTCCTTACAATTATCGGTTTTGGCCGTGAGAGAAGCGCACTTGCAGTTATGCTAATTGGAATTTGTACTTTAGCATTAATCGGATTGTATATTTTCGCCATCATAGATTACTCCGTTAATCCACGCCCATAGAAAAGAGCTATCTTTTCACAAGATAGCTCTTTTTTCATTTCACTATATTTCTTAACGTACCAATTCCCTCTACTGTAATAACAACTTCATCACCAGCATGTAAAAACTTCGGTGGTGCAAAACCTTTACCAACACCAGCTGGTGTCCCTGTTGCAATGATATCTCCTGGCTCTAATGTCATGCCTTTACTTATAGTTGAAATAATTTCTTCTACTGAAAAAATCATTTCTCTCGTATTTGAAGTTTGCCTTACTTCTCCATTTACCACTGTTTCAATGTGTAATGCATTCGGCGTTCTAACCATCGATTTATGAATTAAATACGGTCCCATCGGACAAAATGTATCGAAACTTTTCCCTAGGAAAAATTGTTTATGTTTTCTTTGAATATCTCGAGCAGTTACATCATTTATAACTGTATATCCAAAAACATGATCAAGAGCTTTTTCTATTTTTATTTGTTTCCCTCGCTTACCGATAACGATTGCTAGTTCACCTTCGTAATCAAGTTCATTCGTCGCGTGAGGGTGACCATTAATTTGCTCATCAATTCCAATCACTGTTGTTGGCGCCTTTGTAAAAATCATTATATTTTCAGGGATAGACTCTACTCCGCCCATTTCTACCGCATGCTCACGATAGTTCTTTCCAACACAAAGAATATTTTTTCTCGGCCTTGGAATCGGTGCTAATATTTTCACCTCTGCTAACGGATAATACGCCGATCCCGAATTTTCCTTCGCCCAATTTACAATATCGTACACTTTCTCAAGACATTCGCTTCCTCTTTCAATACACTCTAACATGGTAATTGGGATAGTAACCTTTTCCCCTTTTTGTCTTTGCGCTTCTCTTAAATGTAATACCTTTTCTTCCTCTTCATCCACAATACCTACAAATACTTTTTCTTCTTTCTTAGCCGTTACAAAACGCAATACTTCCACTCTCCATCCTAAAACTCATACCCTTTAATTGTATTCGCATCCTTAAGAAAAAAACCTTCTTATACACGCTAATTTTTACAATATTCAACCGTTATTATATTTGTTCCTCATCCGTTATTTGACATAAAATGTAGAAATTATACTTTTTTTAGCGAAGATGTTTCTTTTTTATGGGATTTTTGTATAATATGTACTACATATATACATAAAATTTATTGAGAGATGGAGCCGATTTCAATGTTTGAGCAAGCTATCGAAAAAAAACGCGAAAAAATGATCTATTTTGCTGAACGCTACGGAATGACTTCTCAAAAAACAGTAGATTGTAGCCAGGAATTGGACAGGCTCTTAAATGTTGTTTGGCCTATACATACAGATTGCACACATACTCAAATGTTCGAAACACATACGCAATAACGTATGTGTTTCTTTTATTTCGAAAAAATACACATTTTATTGAAAACGCCCATACAATAGTAGAAAAGAAAATTTTAAAAACGAAAGGTGTTTTGTATGCCAGCTATGGTCGGACATATTCGTATCGTTAATATTGGATCAAGTGGTATTTTTCATATTGGAGATGTATTTGCGATTAGGCCTATTAGTTATTCACGCGCTTTTGCCGGAGCCGGTTCATTTAATGTTGGGGATAACGTCTCTGTCTACAATTATCAAAGCTCAACGACCGTCAATGATTCAGATGTAATTGATCAAGCAATAATTGGTTCGAACTAAAGGGGGCGATTGCATTGAATTTTTATGTGAACCAAAGTATCATCATTAACAGCATTAAAATCGATAGCATTACGACCTCTTCCGTTTTTCAAATTGGAACTGCAGGTAGTATTAAAGCTCTTTCTAAATTCTCAAATTCTGGCGGATTTACAGAACCGCTTCGCCCTTTACATGCGAAAGGACAAATTATTTCCATCAAACCATCAACTAGTTCTTCTTAAGGTATCCTTGTCATAAATATATAGCAGGAATATATTTCCCCTCCCTATTGAAAAGGAGGTTTCACAAATGAATCAAGATATATATACTTACCTACACCAACTTCAACAAGCTCTCCAAATACAGCAGCAAACTATTCTAAACCTTGAAGAGCAAGTTCGCCTACTACAAGAAGAGCTTAATGAGTTAAAAAGTCGTCCCTCCTCTTCTATAGGAAAAGTGGAATATAAATTCGATCAATTAAAAGTAGAAAATTTAAACGGCACTTTAAATATTGGCTTGAATCCATTTTCAACAAAAGGGCAACAAATTGAAGATTTTCAAGTGGATACAGAAACATTAAAAGTAAATCCTGAAACAGAAACAAATCCAGACTTTTATCAAGGTATCCTCCAAGAAATGCATCGCTATTTAGATGAAGAAGCATATAGTCGAATTCTCCATTTTGAACAAGAAGAGAGAACGCCGCTTGATGAGATGTATCGACAAATGATGGTGGATGACATAAAAAAACAGATGGAACATAGACTTCCATATTATTTATCACAAGTTCAATCGTATGAGGGTATTTCCACAGATCCCGATTATTTACGAGACATCATTATTCAAGCGATGAAACAAGATATTGACAAGGCGTTCCTTTCCTTTATTCAACACATACCGGGCAATTTCCGAAAGGAGTGAGTATGCATGAATTTAAATGTTGTAAACCGCGAGTTAAAAGTAGGCCAGATTAAAATGAACGGGGTTTCTTCTTCCGCATTATTTTTAATTGGAGATGCAAACCTTCTCATCCTTTCTTCTATTCTTGATACGCCATTCGAATCTGTTACAGAGGGACCATTTGTACCATTAGTAACAGATGTCCCTCCGACTCCAGGTTGAGGAGAGGAAAAATTATGCTCCGTCATACTTCAATTGTACAAAATGTTTCTATCGTTTCTATGGGGGTTGCAGCTGTCTTCCAGGCCGGGGATTCTAATCAAATAGAATTAAAAAATAGAGCACTTATCGTTCATCGAGAAATCCCTTGTTATATAAAAGGTGAAGGTCGTTTTGATGCGTTTGAAATCTTTACAGATGAGTACATTACAATTCCAAAGCGAACAACAGATGTAAAACTAAATATTGTAAATGAGTGCCCTTTTATTGAAGTAAATGATGTTCACTTGCGAACCCTTTTAAATTCCGCGTGCTTCCAAATCGGCAATGTTGACTATGTTTTTAATAATTCTCGCACGCTACAAATCCGCCAATTTATTACTGATGAACCTTCCTCTAAATAATTCATATAGTAATTAAAAAGCTTAGTAAAGTAGGTGGATGGTATGCCTTCGGTTGTAGGAAATCTTGTCGTTCAAAACAGTAACGGCTCTTTCAACTTAGGAGATTTTTATAACGTGTCTCCGAAAGAAAATACGAAAGCTTATAACGGCTCTGGAGCTTCCAATGTCGGATTTGTCGTCAACACTTTTAGCGGCGTTAGCGCAACAAATACATTTGATTCGGACGTTGCAGACCAAGATCAAATTGGAACAGCGTAAAAAAAGCATTAGCTCTTCTTGTATAGAGCTAATGCTTTTCCTTCTGTTTTTTAACACCTTACATATTTACGTTTGAACCCCAGTCTTCCTCTATCAAGTCCTTTATGAATACTTTCGTAAGCGTTTAGAAAACTGCTTTTCTTGTTGTCCCGTTTTAGTTCTACTATGCCTACTTCCTTTGCGGTTTCAACTGCCTTTTCATGTAGCGGCACATATGAAATCCCCACGGTGTTTAGAAAATTATTCATAGCGGATTTCGTTCGTTCTGGCGCATCGTGAATTGTATTTTTC
This sequence comes from Bacillus sp. SRB_8, assembly GCF_003264205.1. Taxonomy (NCBI): domain Bacteria; kingdom Bacillati; phylum Bacillota; class Bacilli; order Caryophanales; family Bacillaceae; genus Bacillus; species Bacillus sp. SRB_8. Next base: position 137,863 of record NZ_NADT01000008.1, read on the forward strand.
ACAACTTCTAGCATATTGGCAATCTTACTTTCGGAAAATTCATTGTCTTTTCGATTCCCTAAAAGCCAGCAGTAGCAACTCCATCCCGCGGACATTCTTAGCTCGTCACCACTTGCAATCCATTTATCAGCAACGTCTTGTGCAAAATCTGACTCTGATAAAGTTACTGCTACCACATAATCGGACAGCATATAAAAGTACGCCCCATCCATCCAACGATCAAAATCCGATTCTTTCATAGTTTTTGGATCTGCAATAATGCCTGCAAAGTACATCGCATCATAGTTACCTGTAGCATAAAGCTCTTCAGCTAAACCTTGATTGATTTTTATTTTCTTCGCGATTGGTTTCATAGCACCTGTAGCTACTCCAAAAAGTGGCTCCTTTGCACCATTGGATATGTATATTTTTTTAGTTCGTTCCTTACTGAGAGTTTCAAGCTCTTGCATTACTGTTTCAAAATCCATCGTGTTGCACTTCCTTCCTTACTATTATAATCAATTCACTTATATTCTTTATCAAGTTCTCTACACTTCATAAATTCATCTGTTAAAGCGTTTTGTCCATCGATTTAAGATTTTCAAAATGAGATTTCGTTATATGCGTTTATCCAGCTAATTAATACCGATTATATAAACTAATCATTAGTTAAGATGCCACTCCTCACTAATGATTAGTTTTTCTTTATTTAAATGATAATCCCTTATCTTCTAAAGCCGCTCTCAATTTAGGTAAAGATGCTGGCCCTATACCGTGCAGTTTCAAAATTTCTTTTTCACTATACTTTGAAAGTTCTGCTTCAGTCGTTATTCCATGGTGCTCTAACGCTCGCCTTGCTGGTGCTGAAAGAAGAGAAAGAAAGCCTTCTTTTGGCTTTCTCTCTTTCTCACAGGTTGGGCAAGTTGGACAATCGCTACTTTTGTAGTACTCGTGTCCTTGATCACAAGTTCTTAACGTCGCCATAATCCATAACCCCTTTCTAAGCTCTATTCGTCAATATTTACAACATGATTTCCATCAAAGAAATATAAACATTTCTCTTTCACAGGATGTTTTAAGCTTTTCTCGAGTGCTTTTGCATATAGTGAAAGCTGTACTTTGTATCGGTCTTCTAAAATTGGTTTCGCTTGATCAAATCCGCCTGGGAACTTTCCTTCAATCGTATCTGTTTTAAAGTCGATTAAAGTAATTCCGTCTTCCTCTTCGATCATGCAGTCGATAACCCCTTGGACAAGTATTGATTCGCCTTTCTTCCCTTGCCAATCTTGATACGCTTCTTCTGCTGAAAGCATCATCGTAAATGGTACTTCGCGCTCAACACTTTTTGCTGCTAATACCCTTTTACCTAAGTCACTGTCAAAGAATGAAATTACCTTTTCAATCGCTATTTCTTCAGCTTGTTCAAATGTTAATAGTTCTTTATTTACCATTCTTGCAATTTGTTCTTGAAGAACTTCAATCGTAATTGGTTTCTTCAAATCTACATGCTGCATAACGGCATGGACTGCTGTCCCTCGCTCTGCGTATGTTAGCCCTTTTTTCTCCATAAAGCGCGGACGTGTTTTAATTGGTGCACGAAGTTTTTTAATAAAGGCGTTATCGCTACCTTCTTCAGATTGATAATTTCTCTTTATTTCTGTAACAGACTGTTTCGCACGGTGAGATGTCGCGTCCGCATACCCGTATTCCCACATCAATCTGTCGTACACTTCTTCTTTCCGTTCACTTTCTAACGGAACAGCTTTTTTATCGCGAAGCGCTTCTAATAACTCTTGTTTCTCTTCTTGAACTGGTTCTGGTGCAAGTAAATCTTTTCCTTCAACAACTTCTACTTTCCAGCTAGCACTATATTCATAAATTTCGCCTGGAATATTTCCTTGTCCTAATTCAAGAAGCATTTCACTATCACGGTGTCTATATAAGGAAGGTGCAATCCAGTCTAAGTAGCAAGACGCTCCGGCACGAATATGGTCTGGTAATAACCATTCACTATGCTCTCTTGCATCGAGCCATTTTTCCATTTCTTTATTGGCATCTTTAACTGTTCCAATTAAAATTAACTTCTCTTTTGCACGTGTTAACGCTACGTATAGTACGCGCATTTCTTCCGCAATTAATTCCATCTTCATTTTACGCTTAATCGCTAGTTGCGATAATGTCGTATATTTAATTCGTTTACGAGGATCGATAAATTGTGAACCGAAACCGAAATCTTTATGAAGTAAGAAACGCTTCATTAAATCTTGTGTATTAAAACGGCGACCAAGTCCAGCTACAAATACGACTGGGAACTCTAGCCCTTTACTTTTATGAATCGTCATAATGCGAACAACATCTTCTTGTTCTCCGAGGGCTCTCGCCGTTCCCATATCATCTCCGCGTTCTAAAATACGCTCAATAAAGCGCAAGAAGCGGAATAATCCTCTAAACGATGTTGCTTCATATTGTCTTGCACGGTCATATAGTACGCGTAAGTTTGCCTGCCTTTGCTTTCCGGCTGGTAAACCGCCGACAAAGTCGTAATAGCCTGTCTCACCGTACACTTTCCAAATTAAATCAGAAAGAGATTGTTGACGCGCAAATTCACGCCACCCTTGCAGTAATTTATAAAACCACTCTAATTTATCATGCAGTTCTTGTTCTTCTTCAAGCGGCGCTCCCTTTAAGAATGAGCTCATCACTTCATAAAACGAGCCTTTCTTTCCATGAGCACGAAGCGTCGCAAGTTCTTCGTCATTTAGTCCAACGATCGGTGAACGAAGTACAGCTGCAAGCGGAATATCTTGCATCGGGTTATCAATGACGCGGAATACGTTCATCATAATATTTACTTCTGTCGCTTCAAAGTAACCAGTCGCAAGGTCAGCATATACCGGAATTCCTTGTAGTTTTAACTCTTCCATAATTTGCGGCGCCCATGGCATCGAGCGAAGTAAAATAACGAAATCACGATATTGCACTGGGCGCATACTATCAGTTTTACGATCATACACTTCATAGCCTGAATCGACCATTGCTTTAATACGCTGCGCCATAAGACGAGCTTCGAGCTGCGCTTTTTCTACTTCGGCACCTTCTTCACCGTCTTGCACTTCTTCCTCAGTTTGCTGAATACATAATAGCTCTGCCGCTACATCTTCACCTTCTGGATAGCTAGCACCTAGCTTTAATTCAGCGTCAGCATCATAATCGATTTCGCCGACTTCTTCGCCCATAATTTGTTTGAAAATAAAGTTCGTACCTGCTAGCACTTCATGACGGCTACGGAAGTTTTTCGCTAAGTCAATCTTCATTCCGCCGCCCGATCCTTCTTGTGTGAAACGTTTATATTTTCCTAAGAATAAACCAGGCTCTGCTAGTCGGAAACGATAGATTGACTGTTTTACGTCACCTACCATGAACAAGTTTCCTTCACTCTCAGAATCTTTCGTTACGAATTTAATAATTGATTCCTGTACGAAGTTCGTATCTTGATATTCATCAACTAGTACTTCAGCAAATTTATTACGATATTGAAGTGCTACTGCTGACGGCTTCATTTCACCGCCTTCACTTTGCTCGCTTAAAATTTGCAAACAGAAATGCTCTAAATCTGTGAAATCGACCATTCCTTTATCTCGCTTAATCGCTTGGAAACGCTCTGTAAATACTTTTACAAGCTTCACGAGTTTTTCTAATACAGGATGCATATCTTGAAAATCTCGTAAGAAACTTTCGGGTCTGCGGCTAAATAGCTCTTCTTGTAATTTCTTCACTTCATCTTTCGCTTTATTACGAAGAGAATCTACTTGTTTTACAACATCTTCGTTGTAATCACTTTTTTTAATACGCTTTAACGTTTGCCACGATACATTTTGCATCGCTTCATAAACGCTTGTCCACGATCCACGAGCTGCTGAGGATAACGTTCCAAGTAAAGCTAAATCCGCTTGTAAAGTTTCAACGCGAGGCGCTGGACCATCAGGAAGCATTGCGAGTTCAGTCGCCTTACGAATATGCTTTTCCGCTGTTTCAAGCTGAAACTTCACATCTTCTAATAAGTAAGAAGCGTACACTAAATCTTCAATCGTCTTTCCTTCAACGTCGTATGCTTCTACTAATTTATCAAGCCACTTCTCCGGGTTTGGATGCGCTCTTGATTCTGTATGAAGCGCTAAAATCATTCGTTGTAAGTCATCGTCACTACGGTCACTCGTATAACGATCAACTAGTTCAAAGAAAATACTATTATCTTCGATTCCATATTCTTCTTCTAATATGTCATCTAGCACTTCTTCTTTTAATAACTCATTTTCTGTTTGGTTCGCAATACGAAAACGAGGATCGACATCAAGCATGTAATAATATCCTCTAATAACTTGTAAACAAAATGAATGAATTGTAGAAATGGAAGCTTTATTTAATAAGCTAAGCTGCTTTCTTATATGCTGTGAACCTGGCCCATCAATTAATACTTTTTCTAACGCTTCCCCAATTCGATTTTTCATTTCTTGCGCCGCTGCATTCGTAAATGTTACAACGAGCAGGCGGTCGACATCGACTGGATTTTCCTCACTTATAATCTTTTTAATAATACGTTCAACTAATACCGCTGTTTTCCCTGATCCAGCTGCCGCTGCGACTAAAATATCACGTCCGTTCGCTACAACCGCTTTCCACTGGTCATCTGTCCATTGACTACCTTCTGGTTTCTGAGGCCAATTTTCTATCATTCTCCGCCAACCTCCTCTCTAATTTTCTCCATCGCTTCGCTATCTTTCATATCTTTTAACGTACGGAATTGGTTATCTTCAAGTGATTCATCAAATTGACAAACAGATTTGAAGTTACAGAACGTACATGCCGCTTTATTCCCCTTTTTGTAAGGAGCAATATCAATAACACCTTCTGTAATGTCTTTTCCGATATTTTCAAACGAGTGGTGTACATATTTTTGAAGTACGTTAAACTCTTGTTCACTTGCAATGCTAGAACGCGCACTAAAACTACCATCTTTTTTCAGACCAGCAGAAATAATATCAGAGCTTCCTGTTGAAAGTTTATTATCCATTAAACGCACAACGTCAGCATCTCCTAGTACGAGACCTTTCATTTTAAATTTCTTTAAAATTTCTTTCTCAATTTCTTCTTCAGATGCATCGCCTTTCATCTCAACAATCGGGTTATGAATATGGAAATACAATACACCCGCCGGTGATGCAGTACTGCCCTTTTTCATCCACATATGTGCATTTGAAGTAACAACATCTAAATACGTTAACATTTGAAGTGCGAGTCCGTAATACACTTCTGTTAAATCTAACGCTTTCGAACTTGATTTATAATCAATAATACGAAGGAACGTACCACTCTCATCTTCCGCCTTATCAACACGGTCAATACGGCCAACTACTTCCATCTTCACACCATTTGGCAACGCAAATTCCATTGGCGGAAGAGATCCAGTCCCGCCCATACCGAACGGTACTTCTAAATCAACTGGTACAAATCCACTCGACTTCGCATGTTCACGAAGAATAAGTGACGTACGGAAAATGATTTGTTGTAGTTTTTGCTTTAAATAGAAATGACGGTTCGAACTTAATAAAATTTGTCTTTGTAATAACGGTGCAATTTCTTCTATTACTAAAGCAGAAAGGTGTTCACACTCTTTTATTGATAAATCCGCCCAAGTCCGATTTTCACGTAATAGCTTGTCTGCAATTCTCTTCAGCGCTGCATGGAATAATTCACCGATATCTGGCGCATCAAGTTTGAAAATATCACGCTCTCTTAGCGATAAACCGTGCTGGGCAAAATGAGCGTACGCACAGCGATTAAATAGTTCCATACGAGAAACGCTTCCCTTAATTGTATCTCCATATAAATCCCTACTTACATCTGTACTTAGTTTCTGTGCACGATTTCGGTAGAATAAACTTGATAACACACGGCTACTTTTTTGCTTCCATTCATCTGAAGTAACGTAGAAGTTATATACGTCCCACCAAAAGTCTAAATTCCCTTCAAATCCGTATCGCTTCCACGTTTGCAGTTGCTGCATGACATAAGACAACGTTACTTCTGGCGTTGCTACATATGAGATTTGTTCCGAACGCGATAAGTCATTTACATCATTCGTAATAAACGATTCTTTCACATCAGGGAACATTCTTTTTATTTTTTTAATAAAACTAGAAGCAAGTAACGTCTTTCCTTCTTCATCCGCAAGCGGACAAGAAATGTATAACTTCTCAGATGCTCTCGTCACCATTTGATACATAACGAACTGTTCTTCTAATAAAGTTTGTCTCGTCGTTGGTGCTAATTCGATACCTGCAGCGGTGAGAACATTTCTTTCCTCATCAGAAAGCATACCTTCATCCATAGGCGCTGCTGGAATCACTCCTTCATTTACTCCAATAATGAACGTCGCTTTAATATCTGATAATCTAGAATGATCAATGTTAGCAACTAACACTTGATCTAGTGACGGCGGAATGTTCGCAAATTGAAGTGCCTCAAGACCTGTCGACATAACCTCCGTAAACATTGAAAGGGACATCTTCTCTTCGCCAAGCATCTCAACGAACGTATCAAGAAGATTCATCACTTCTTCCCATACTTGCTCATGGTCTGTCGCAAATAAGAAATCTCCATTTTCTTCTGCACGAACACGTAATTCTTCTAGTTTTTTCGGAACGTCAAGCTCCTCTAAAAATAAATATACCGCTTCGCACATTTGCATAACTGTTCCAGCACGTTTCAGTCTTTTTTGCATACGAATAACTGGCGTTCTTACAACGTCGCGAAGTCGATTTATTTTCTCTTCCATTTCACGCTCACTGTCTGTTATCATTTCGCTCGCATCATCAAGAGAACGATAACGACGATACATCCACGGATCTTCAGAAGTCCATCTCTTCCCTTGTACACCGTACGCTAAACAGTAGTTTTCAAACTCATCCATCTCTTCGCGCATCGCTTCTTTTCTTACATCTAATGGATATAAAAGCTCTGTTTTCACGCAGCGGAATACTGCATCATAACGCCAATTCCCGCTAATAATCTCGAGTGCAGAACGAATACATTCTACTAGCGGATGATGTGACATTGGGCGTTTTTCATCGATGAAATGCGGGATATTATAATCCGTAAATAACGTTCGCATTACGTCGTAATAACTTTCTCCGTTACGAAGAAGGACTGCGATATCTCGGTAACGATAGTCTTCATCCGCCACAAGTCTTCTAATTTCACGAGCTACACCTTCTACTTCAGCTCGTAAATTAGCTGCTGTACTAATTGTTACACTCGCTTCACCATGATACTTTTCATTCGGACGCGCTTCATAATACGTTTCTAAATGAGCTAATGCTGGAGAATGAAAACGCGGTTGTTCCATAAGTGGAATTGTTTTTTCAATTTCTATTTTCTCTTCACGCGCTACTTGTTTTATTTTTTCATACGTTAACGTCGTTTCATAAAATAAATCTAGTTCATTCACTGGCTGCGCTAACGTTTTTTCATCTATCGTTAATGTTATTGTTACTCTTGTTCCTAATCTCATTAGCCCTCTAACGATTTCTAGCTCTTGAGGAGAAAATGAATGGAATCCATCTATATAAATTTCCGCGCCTTTTACATACTCAGAGTCTGAAAGCTTCTCAATTAATAATTGTAAGTAGTCTTCTGAATCTAAATACTTTCCGATTAAAGCACGTTCAAAATCATCATATAATAACTGTAAATCATACACTTTATTCGCTAGTAGCTTTTGCTCTGCACTACTGCTATGCGTGTCTAATTGTTGCCACATTTCATATACGTTAGACGGCGTCACATTGTAACGTTTAAACTCAGCAATCATACTACCAAGATGTTCAAAGAAACCGTTTTGCTCCGCTGCTTTTTGAAACACAGATAGTCCATCTTTACGAGATTCTACAATTTTACGAAGCAACATATGTACACCAGCTTCATCAATATGAAGACGACTCGCTCCACCAACTTCTTGCAGTACCTTCCACGCTAATCGCGAAAAACTAAAAACTTGTGCCCGAATAGAACCTCTTACATCTTCGCTCCCAATTAACGCCTGCTGCGTTTGGAATGTCATCTGTTCTGGCACAAGATATAATATTGTTTTCCCTCTTGGGCGCTGTTTTAACTCTTCTTGCACTTCGTGTAAACAAAGTGTACTTTTTCCACTTCCAGCTCTACCAATCACAAATCGAAGTGACATGAAACCCCACCTTTCACTTACATAACGAACGTTAGTTTGCTATCACAATTGTATTATAGGACGATAAAAAAGACAAACATACTCGTTTGTCTTTTCCTTATACTTCATTTTATTATATCAGCCTTTTGAGAAATTCGTTTGTACCTCTTGAATCGGCCAATATCGTAAATCAACTTTACCGACAACTGTATCAGCTTTCACAAAGCCGAAGTGCCTACTATCCCAGCTACCAAGGCGGTTGTCACCAACTACAAAAATAGAACCGGGTGGTACAAACTTTTCTTTCGTTAACTCTTCTAGTTTAAAATCGCCTGTTAATTGCCGTCCATTTGTCTCTTTCTTATACGTCTCTAAATAAGGTTCATCCACGAATTGTCCGTTTATATATAATTTATCATGCTTATATTCGATATGATCCCCAGGTAAACCGATAATTCGCTTTACATAGTCCTCTTTTTTATTCGCATGAAAAACGACGACATCAAATCGATTCAAGTCCCCTACTTGATAACTCACCTTATTCACAACGAGCATATTTCCATCTTGCAATGTCGGCATCATTGACTTCCCCTCTACAACGTACGTTGAAAAGAAAAACGTTCGAAAAAATACAGCTAATAGTACACCAATTAAAATTGTTCTTACCCACTCTAGCCCTTCTTTTTTCAAAGTTTTCTTCATTCGCTTCTCCCCTCGCCCTTTAATGATGAAGCTTGCATTTATAAAGTGAAACTTAATCGGTGGGGGTTTTGTTCATCCCCCACCGATTATTAGCCCGCACCAATCGGGCATTTACGGGCAGTTTGATCTCCCACCTAACTTCTTTGCTTCAGTCGAATTTTTTGGTGGGAGTTTTACTGCCCTCAAATAGCGGGACAAAGAAGACTTTTCCTAATGTAGTTCTAACTTTACTTCAATTTTTTTACCGACATACCATAAAATAAAAATAACAACGCCCACAATAACCGATTTCACCGGCTTATGAATAAATGACACTAAATCATGACCGATATACGTTAAAATAAAGATCATAACAAGCTTTCCAAATGCTAATGCTAGTCCAAACTGTTTTACGCTAATGCGAGATAAACCAGCTACAACGTTTATAAGCGCAGATGGTGTGAATGGAAAACAAAATATAACAAAGATTGGCGCGAACCCTTTTCTTTCAATCCATCCCATCGCTTTTCGCACTCTCTCATGCTTATTTACAAAAGAAAAGAAACGACTTCTTCCAAAGCTACGAATAATGAAAAATACAAGCATTGCACCAATTACTGACCCAATCCATGAATAAAGAAAACCGAACCAAAAACCAAATGCAACAGCATTCGCCAACACAAACACAATGAGTGGCAATGCCGGAATAAGCGCCTCTATCATCGGTAAGCCAATACCGAGAAGCGGTCCGAACGCACGATAACTTTCAACAATATGATCCATATTTTCTGGTGAAAAATACTCTTTGATCGTTTGAAAATCCATTCTACACTTTACCCCTTTACTCTAATTACTACCTCTACTGTATCATTGCTTAAATGAAAGAGGAAATGGTAGATACGACATATGGAGATGTATTTATTAAAGTTTCCATATCATTCGCTAGAATTCCTTCATTATTATGCTATGATAATCTTTCAATATTCGACAAGGTTTGTTGTACGTTTGGTTGTTTGAGGAACAATATTTTTTGATGATTTTTTCGGTAAATGAAATTACACCGGTGATTTTCTGAATACATCGACCACAATTTGATTTTTATCGACTTTCCGACAAAAACAGACAAATAAAAAGGATGAGTCTCCCCATCCTTTCCCTCTCACACTTCGCCTTCCTTCACAAAATACACTTTCTCATATGCTGGTGTTAATTTAGATTCTTCATTTTTATCAATCTCTTTAAAGCAAGGATTTCCTTGTTTTTTCTTACGATCTTCATACTCTGTCCGTAATTTCGCTGTACGATTTTGCTGATTTTCAAAGCTACTTTTTGACATTTCTAGTTTCACAGCGAAACCATTTATAAATCTAATAATAAGATTTCCATCTTTTAATTCTTTATTATCTTCAATATGAAAATGAGATAACCACGCACACTCTTTTCGAGAATAAGAATACGTAGGGAAAAAATAAAGTTGATCTGTCGGGCTAATTGCGATAGGAGCTTTATGTGTAATACGCGTTAACTCCTTCGTTCCTTCTTTTCTTCCAAAGAAACTAGAACCATGCTTCCGGCAACTTCTCTCTATAATATCAAGAGGCTTTTGAAATACGAAAAAAGAATCTTCCATTTCTACAATTCGCGTAACAACTTTCTTTTCTCCTAGAACAACAGGAAGTAAGGCCATTGTATTTTTGCTTACAACATAGTTTTCGACATAACGTTCTACTTTACTTTCCATAGTCTACTGTCTCCTTTTTTCCATTTATATTAGCAGCTGCATATATAATTTTAGCACCTATGAAAAGGAAATGGTTTACAGATTACGCTTTTTTACAATCATTTATCAAACATTTTATAAATCTCAAAATAATAATATGAAAATAAACACGTTAATGACTATATAAAAATTATTTATAATCGCCGCCTCTTTTCACATCATTACAACAATCAACTTTGCTATAATTAAAATATAAATCAAATATACGGAGGTCTCTCATGGAAGAAAAGCAAGATCATCCAACAATTCAAATGAAAAATAGTAGCATTGTTATCGTAAAAAATTCAGCGAGTATTATATTCGGTTTATTTTTTATTTTACTGTTCTTCTCGAAGCCTTTTCGTAAATCTAAATGTCCAGAATGTAAGAAACGCGAAAAGAAAAAAGCTGTGAAAGAACACTAAAAGGCTTTCCTTTACGGAAAGCCTTTTTACATATCGATTATCAGTTCATTGTTCTTCATATTCAACAAAAAAAAGGATGGCATAAGCCATCCTTTTTTCTATAATAAACTATAAAATTATAGTTTGATTACGTTTTTAGCTTGAGGTCCACGGTTGCCATCTTCGATTTCGAAGCTAACTTTTTGGCCTTCTTCTAAAGATTTGAAACCGTCAGTTTCGATTGCAGAGAAATGTACGAATACATCGTTTTCGCCTGGAACTTCGATGAAACCGAAGCCTTTTTCGTTGTTAAACCATTTTACTTGTCCTGTAACTGTCATAATTATTTCCTCCTAAGAAAATACATTTTATTATTTAGTCTTCATGTATAAAAAAAGAATCCACACATTATCAAATACGAAACATAAACTAGTTCTCACATACTTTTTCCCGTTTGTTTTCGGCATTTGATAATATATGGATTGCTTAATTTAATTATTCAACTGGTATTATCATAGCATACTTAAAATAGAATGTACAATCCTTTTTAAAAATAAAATTTCTAAATTTTAGTATTTCTTATAAAATATAACCACACCTATTCTAATAAGGAGGCTTGTATGACAGAAATAATCCCTAAAAAAACATTAAAGAGAATTGAAAAAGATATTGAAAATAACAACCTTGGAAAAGCAAGAGATAGATTACACGGATTAATCACTACTTATCCGAATGAATTAGCACTTAGGAAAAAACTCGGTGACATTTACTTTACATTACAATACCCAGAAATGGCTGGACGGTATTGGTATCTTGAAAAAGAGAAAACAGATGTTATGCACGCGGCATGTCTACAATTTGAAAAATCGATGGGAAACGACTCTTATCATATTGTACGTGCTTTAAAATTCAAAGGAGATCGTAACATTATTACAGGACTACACACCGAACGTCCCTTACAGCCATTGCAGAAAAAAGTGATAGAGGAACTAATTGATGATTATGAAGAAACATGGAAAGACAAACTATTTACATGGGGCTGTCTATCATTATTCGCATTTCTTCTTTTTACTGCTATCGTTGGTATATTCACTATATTGGATTGGATATTTTAAATAGAAGTGAACGTCCCACAATACGACGACAAATAAAATTACATCAACTTTCCGACAAAGTTTAACAATGTCAGCGACGTAATAATAAATAAGAAAGGTGCCCCAAAAATATTTTTTTGGGCACCTACTTATACCTTTATTTCGTAAACTGTTCTTCTTCTGTGGATCCTTTTAGAGCAGTCGTTGATGAAGTACCGCCTGTAATCACTTGTGCTACTTCATCAAAGTATCCTGTTCCTACTTCGCGTTGATGGCGCGTTGCAGAGTAACCGTATTTCTCTGCTGCGAACTCTGCTTGTTGTAATTCAGAGTACGCTGCCATGCCGCGCTCTTTATAACCACGCGCTAATTCAAACATGCCGTAATTTAATGAATGGAATCCAGCAAGCGTTACGAACTGGAATTTATAACCGTACGATGCAATTTCTTTTTGGAAGCTTGCAATCGTTTTTTCATCTAATTTTTGTTTCCAGTTAAAAGAAGGGGAACAGTTGTAAGCAAGTAGCTTCCCTGGATATTTCTTATGAATTGCGTCCGCAAAGCGTTTTGCATCTTCTAAATTTGGCTCCGACGTTTCACACCAAACGAGATCTGCATACGGCGCATACGCTAAACCACGTGCAATTGCTTGATCAAGACCTGCTTTCGTATGATAAAACCCTTCTGGCGTTCTTTCACCTGTAATAAACTCTTGATCAACTGGATCGATATCGCTCGTAATTAAATCTGCCGCATCTGCATCTGTTCTTGCGACGATAATTGTTGGTACACCCATTACATCCGCAGCAAGACGTGCCGAAATTAAATTACGCACCGCTGTTTGCGTCGGTAATAATACTTTCCCGCCTAAATGCCCGCATTTTTTCTCTGAAGATAATTGGTCTTCAAAGTGCACGCCAGATGCACCCGCTTCAATCATCCCTTTCATTAATTCAAATACGTTTAACTGTCCACCAAACCCAGCTTCAGCATCCGCCACAATTGGGACGAAATAATCCGTATCACCCCTACCTTCCATATGCTGAATTTGATCAGCACGTTGAAGTGTTTGGTTAATTCGTTTTACAACAGCTGGCACACTGTTCGCCGGGTATAAGCTTTGGTCAGGATACATATGTCCAGAAAGGTTCGCATCTGCCGCTACTTGCCAACCGCTTAAATAAATTGCTTTTAATCCAGCCTTCACTTGTTGCATCGCTTGGTTTCCTGTTAATGCCCCAAGTGCATTAATATAATCTTCTGTATGAAGTGATTTCCAAAGCTTCTCTGCACCGCAGCGCGCTAACGTATGTTCAATATCAATCGATCCGCGCAGACGAATTACATCTTCAGCTGTATATGGACGTGTTACCCCTTTCCAGCGCGTATCTAGTTCCCAGCTTTCCTGCAATTTATCAATTCTTTCGTTTTTCATATGTTCCATCCCCTTTTCTTGTTTCTTATAAAATTTCATAACCCGGTAATGTTAAAAACGGCATGAACTCGTTATTACGAACAAGGTTTGTAAACAGTTTTGTAGCTTCTTCAAATCTCCCCTTATTAAATGCTTCCTGACCAATCTCTCTTTCTATTTTTGCTAGTTCTTCTTCTTTCAATTCTTCCATCAATTTAAAAGTGATATTACGGCCATCACTTAGCTTTCCACCCTCATGACGAATCCACTGCCATACTTGTGCTCTTGATATTTCCGCTGTTGCCGCATCTTCCATTAAGTTATAAATTGGAGCTGCTCCTCTCCCGCTTAACCAAGATGCAATATATTGAATACCGACGTTAATATTCGTGCGAAGACCACCTTCTGTAATCGTTCCCATCGGTACTTCTAATAAATCATTTTCTGTTACACGTATTTCTTCACGCTTTCTAAAAATTTGATTTGGCGTTTTCATTATGTGATTAAATACTTCCATTGCAACCGGTACAAGTCCCGGGTGGGCAACCCAAGTCCCATCATGACCGTCTAAAGCTTCGCGCTCCTTATCAGCACGCACTTTCTCGAAAGCAGCCTCATTTGCTTCTGGATCATTTTTAATTGGGATTTGCGCCGCCATCCCTCCGATTGCTGGCGCGTTACGACGATGACACGTTTGAATAACTTTCAAAGAATACGCGCGCATAAACGGCGCTGTCATCGTGACTTGCGCTCTATCCGGAAGTAAAAATTCATTATGATTACGGAAGCTCTTTAAGAAACTAAATATATAATCCCATCGTCCGCAGTTTAAACCAGCAGAATGATCTCTTAGTTCATACAAAATTTCATCCATTTCAAATGAAGCGTGAATCGTTTCTATTAACACAGTCGCTTTAATCGTTCCGTTCGGAATGCCGATATACTTTTGAGCGAATATGAAAACGTCATTCCATAATCTTGCCTCTAAGTAACTTTCCATTTTCGGTAAGTAAAAGTACGGGCCACTTCCTTTTGCTAAAAGCACCTTTGCATTATGGAAAAAGTACAAGCCAAAATCTACTAAACTGCCAGACATGTTCTTGCCGTCAACTTGCATATGTTTTTCTTCTAAATGCCACCCTCTCGGACGCACAATTAATACAGCTGTTTTACTATTTAAACGATATTCTTTTCCGTTTTCATTTTTATGTGAGATCGTTCCCTTACTCGCATCTCGTAAGTTAATTTGACCTTCGACAGCATTTCTCCAAGTTGGTGCATTCGAATCTTCAAAGTCTGCCATAAAAAGATGTGCTCCTGAATTTAAAGCGTTAATGACCATCTTTCTATCCACCGGCCCAGTAATCTCCACGCGGCGATCCTCTAAATCTTTCGGAAGCTGGGCGATTGTCCAATCCCCTTCACGTATATGCTTTGTTTCTTCTAAAAACTTAGGAAACTCCCCTGCATCAATTCTTTTTTGTTTCTCCACACGCTTTTTTAAAAGTTCCGTGCGGCGTTCATTGAAATTTTCATGCAGTTCCTTTAAAAAACTAAGCGCCTCAGGTGTCAATATTTCGTTGTACGCTGGTAACATTTCTCCGGCCAGTGTAACCCGTGAAGTTTGCGTCGACATATTAGCATCCCCTTCTTAAACTGTCTTATAACAGATTTGATTTTATGTTTTATATTATATAACAAATCTTCAGAAAAGGAAGTTTTTTTTGAAAATTTAATGTTTTTTTTACAAAACTGTGTTTATCCATTATGATTTCAAGCAAAAAAAGAGCCAGTGTTATATAACACTGGCTCTTTTTTATAAAGTGAAACTATAATCAGTGGGGGTTTTGTTCATCCCTCACTGATTATTAGCCTTCACCAATCGGGCTTTTACGGACAGTTGATCTCCCACCTAACTTCTTTGCTCCAGCCGAATTTTGAGGTGGGAGTTTTACTGCCCTCAAATAGCGGGATAAATTATTGTTGCTGATCATTTAAAATTGCTTTGTATAGGAACTGTGCATATTGTTCACGTGTTACTTTCATACCTGGTGCAAAGTTACCTGAACCATCACCTGCTGAAATGCCATTTGAACCTACTGCATTAATTGCTTTAGCGGCCCAATGTCCTGCTGGTACATCTTTAAATCCTGGTGTACTTTTTACTTGTAACTCAAATGTTTCCGTTAAAATTTGTGCCATTTCTGCACGTGTTAACGTATCTTTTGGTCTGAAGTTTCCACTACCATCACCTTTAAAGATTTCTAATTCTGTTAATGCTAAAATTTCAATTGGGAACATTGTTGAGTTATCATCAACGATATCTTTATATGTACTTACAAACTCATGATCTTCATCAAAGTATTGGTCCCCATCAATTGTACGGTAAATTAACGCCGCTACTTGCTCACGTGTTACATTATCACCAAAACCGAATCTTCCATCTCCGTAACCAGCAATAATTCCCCAATCTGCTAGATTTTGGATCGCTCCATAAGACCAATGCCCTTTCGGTACATCTTTAAATGTAACAGGAGCAGCTTGTTGTTGTTTCACAGCTACTTCAGCATTTGCTGTAGTACCTTGTCCGCTTAACCCAATTCCACCCATAATTGTTAAAGCTGTTGCTACTTTTAAAATCTTTTTCTTCACTGTATTCTCTCCCTAAAAAAACATATTTTTTTCTAATATAAAGAATTTATGGAAAAGTAACAATACACTTATCCATATAATGTTTGTCTAGTTTGTGAACTGTATTTCATATACTTATCTTTATACTTAATTAACAATAAAGTTACTAAATCATACTTTTTCCCCATAAAAAGTAACTATAATTAACCTTTTTTTTCCATAAATACTAACCGCCGAACTATGAACAGCAGAATAAATATACAGATAAACAATTTAAAATAAGAAAAAAGCGCGTAATTTCCGCGCTTTTTTTTAAAGAAATATGATATATTAATATAATTTTATTTTTCTTGTACTATATTTTTAAAAACTTCCGTTTCATGTTATTCATCTTTCAAATGAAAATTAATAATAGCTTTATATAAAAATGTTGCATATTGCTCACGTGTTACAATTTTATGCGGTTCAAACTTTCCATTTCCTGTTCCTACTATGACATTATTAGATTGCAAGGCACTAATTGCATTTTTCGCCCAGTAATTATTTGGTACATCTTTAAATGTATGCTGTTGCTTCACTTCAAAGGAATATGTCTGTGTAAGAACTTGCGCTACTTCTGCACGTGTTATTGTTTCTCTAGGTCTAAAGTTCCCCTTCTCATCACCTTTAAAAATACCGCGTTCTGTTAATGCTAAAATTTCATTTGGAAACATTGTTGATCTTTCAGAAATATCATTATACGGATTTTTTAACGGTCCTTCATGTTTTATATTAAGTGCGCGATACAGTATTGCCGCCACTTGTTCACGTGTTACGTTATCACCTACACCAAACTTTCCATTTCCATAACCTAGCATAATTTTATTATATGCCGCATCTAGAATATAATCATATGCCCAATGGTTTACTGGGACATCGTCAAATACAATCATTTCAGGATATTCTTCTGCTTTTATGTTAGGAACATTTGCACTTACCAATAATCCACCCATAATAGTCGCTGCCGCCATTATACGGAACATTTTTTTCTTCATAGTCCTCGCTCCTTCATTTCCACTTTATTAAAAGTGGAACATAATAGACTAAATTCTTTCCCCATATTACATATGCTGTATTTGCAAGCCCTATGTAATATATTGCATTTTTAACATCTATTATTTTGAAGATTACTAGGAGAGCCAATTCGCTCTCAATTCCAATTGGTATTCTGAATTGCATGCAAATCATTTGAAGATATATTCTCATCTTTGCGCTCTAGTTTCTCTGTTTGATTTTCAAAAAGGATAAACAAAAGCTTTTGCAAAGATGTTATATATACAATATTCTACTATCTACTAATCAAGTCCTTCACTTATAAAAATTTCACTTTATAGACAAAAAAAGCGCAAATATCATATTTGCGCTTTTTTCGAGCTTCATAGATTAATCGTTTGCGTAGAATCTATGAAGTGCATTATTTAAGAACTTCGCATACTGTTCACGGGTTACAAGTTTTTCTGGTTCAAATAAACCATTACCCGTTCCAACTATAGCTTTATTAGACTGTAAGGCGCTAATCAAATCTTTAGCCCAATGATTTTCTGATATGTCATTTCACTTTTCATACAAAAGGTACAAATATGATCTATTTGCACTTTTACTACATAATAATGTAGCTCTTATTTATTCCATTTTCCCTGGCGAATTATCGATTGCCTTTTTTAAGAATTTCGCAAATTGCCCGCGTGTTACAAGCATTTCAGGTTCAAATTTCCCAGCGCCTGTTCCTGCTACAACGTTATTAGATTGCAGCGCACTAATCGCATCTCTTGCCCAATAATCCTCTGATACGTCTGTAAATGTATGATGTCGTTTTGCTTTCAGATTATATGCTTTTACCAAAATTTGCGCTAGTTCCGCACGAGTTAACGTATCTTTTGGACGGAAGTTCTGATTTTCGTCTCCTTTAAAAATACCGATCTTTGTTAAGTGTAAAATTTCATAAGGAAACATTGTTGATTTCCCGTCAATATCTCCATATGGATTTTCAATATGTACATTTCGTTTCAAATCTAGTGCGCGATACAGTACTGCTGCTGCTTGTTCACGGGTTACATTATCTTCTACACCAAATTTCCCATTTCCGTAGCCATACATAATCCGGTGATACACTAAATTCATAATTTCATTATAAGCCCAATGATCATTTGCTAAATCATCAAATTCTAGCATAATATCAGGTGGAGGTGGAGATTGTTGAATTCCATCTGTATTTGCTGAAACAATATTACCGCTAACAAATATCCCCCCTATTAAAGTTAATGATGTCGCTATCTTTAATAACTTTTTCATCTCTCTCATCCGCCTCTTCCTTTATTTTCCTACTTTTATATTGTACAAAAAATAAGAAAATTCTCAATACGATAGGAGGTAATTTTTCACACTTCATAATACGTATTTTCTTTTACCACTACTTTTTCATCCCTCGTTTTTCGAAAAGTAAACGCCATTCCTACAAATATAAGAATAATCCCTACAATTTGCATACTAGTCGGTCTAAAACCGGTAAAGATCGTATCTAACAAAATTGCAACAGCAGGATCTAAAAACACTAATACAGAAATAAGTCTCGTCGGTAAATCTCTTAAACTGTCAAAAAATAAGTAATATACAAACCCAGTATGTATAAGTCCTGTCGCAGTAATCATCATCCAGTTCATCTCTGTTAATCCTTGAAAATGTCCGAAATCTACGAATGGTAGCAATAAAAATATGCCTAAAAACGTTTGTAAAAAGGTCATCGCATATGCACTCGTATGCTGAATCCCCTTTCCTAGTAACGTGGTAAAAGCATAAAATAAAGCCGCAAGAAGTGCCCATACCATTCCAGATGACATTAATTTCTCAAGCGACATACTACCGTCCACTCCAGCTACTAACACTGTGCCGATAAAACAAATAACAATGGACATAACAGCAAATACTGTAAGTCTCTCTTTAAATACGATACTACCGATCATTAATACGATAATTGGAGCGAGATGATACACTGAAATCGCAATTGTAATCGACATGAGTTCAAACGCTTTAAATAAAAACACCCAGTTAAAAACGAGAAATACGCCACACGCTAATATTTGCACAATTTCTTTTTTATTCCATTTCTCATTTTTATATTGTCCTGTTGCAAACCAACATAGCGTTAAAAATAAAGTCGCACAAATACAACGAATAAATACTAATTCAAAAGATGGTAAACCCGTTTGGACAGAAAAAAATCCAATCGATCCGAAAATAGACATCGAAAGAATCATTTTTATAGCCGGCATTGATTTTGAATGAAACAAAATATTAACCTCCTAAATATTTAACTGAATATTCTACGTATTATACACTATAATTTTCCAAAACTCGAATCATCCACAATAAAAAGAAGCAGTACACTACTGCTTCTTCTCTTTTTCATATTGTTCAAACGTATGAATTCTTTCGAAAATTGGTGGATGTGTATATAAGAAAAACTTTACTAACGCAGGTGGATTTACTTGGCTTAAACTTGTTTTTGATAAGTATTGAAAAGTTTTCACACCTGAATTTCCATCTTTCGTCATATCTAAAGCGTATTGATCTGCCGCTCGTTCTTCTATACGAGAAACGTAGTTTGTTGCTGGTTGTGCTGCAAAAGATAATAAAGAGGAAATTAAGAAAAATAAAGGTAAAATTGAGAAACATGCTAATTTTGGAATTTGCAGCGTATCTCCCCATTTTCGAATACACATATTTAAAATACGACTAATTAAATACATACCTATAAACGATATGAAAATATAACTCGCAACGCCCCAATATATATGTTTCATTACGTAATGTCCCATTTCATGGGCCATAATAAATAAAATCTCTTTATCTTTTAATTGCTGAAGTGTTGTATCCCACATTACAATACGAAGGTTTTTTCCAATTCCTGTTACATATGCATTTAACGCATTCGTTTTTTCCGACATATTTACTTCATATACATGTTCAGATGGAATATCAGCTTTATCTGCGATCGCTAAAATTTTCGTTTCTAATTCCTTATTTTTCAGCGTTGAAAAATCATTATAAAGTGGATCAATTACAACAGGTTGCACAAACGTTAAGAAAAGCGTAAACGGAACAGAGAGCGCCCATCCTGCTAGCCACCATCTCTTCGGGAATTTACGGATGAGCCATAACAAAACCGTAACAATGAGTAACATAGTCGCATAATTCACCCAAAAATCGATAACATGATCTTTTATCCAGCTTTGTGTACTTTGCGTGGAAATGCCGTAATCAACGGACACTTTACGCCCGATCCATTGCATCGGTAATGCAAGAACTGTTGTTAGTAGTGATAAATAAAAGAAATAAATCGCAACTTGTAAGACATTTATTTTGGTCGTTTCCTTCGACCATTTCTCAAACTTTTTTGAAATACCGAGCACGAGTACAAATAATAAAATAATCCATTCAAGAGGCGTCGCTAAAAAGAACAGTAAATTTTTCACACGCGAATAATCTTGACTTAGCGTAAGCTCCCTCGCATTCATAAAGGTTTCTGGATCTGCACTCGTTCCTTTATACATGTCCGGAATGAGTTCATGATTCCATCCAAATAAATACCAATATATAAGTAACGCAAACCCAACGTACAAAAAAAGCGACCACCCAATAACTTTCCTCACGCTATTCCCTCCTCTATGCTGCCTGTCTATTATTATTGTAAGTTCGTACTTTCAAAATTAGAACAAGCTAATCGTGAGAATTGTTCTAGCCCGTTCAATTTACATAAAAAAACTCTTCTATTACAAGAAGAGTTTCACCTATTTTCAAATATTTTCTTCGGCTCATAATCTGGTATAAGAAATGTACTTACAAACAAGCTCCTTTTACATATCCTATATATTCATAACCCTTAAAATCCTTCTTAAGGCAGTACATCTATTAACAAACTGAAATCTTGTACAGAAAAAGAACTATATTTCATAATACCTTGTACAGCTAAAAGTAAAACAAGACCGATCACACACATATAGTTAACACTTTCGTCACTCTTTTTTTCAGTAACCATGCCACCACTTATACATAAAACCCCTAATAAATGGAGCGCTAAATACATGAAAAAGTAGGCTTCCTCCCAGCGGAGAATAACATTTACTGTCGTTATTAGCACTATGCTAAGTAAAATCAAATAAAAAAACTTATTTGATGATATTGTTTCATTCATATAATTTTATACATTCCTTTCAAATTTAGAATTAATGATGTTTCAAAGCTATAAAGTAAATGATTGTTTTCATACCATAAAACAAAAGGAAAGCCCCCATTACTTTCGCGAATACTTTATGAACCCACACATACTTCTCTTCATTTTTTCTGAAGATGCGCTTCATCATTGCTTCTAAAATTAGACCGAATATTATTAAAATCCCTAACACAATAAGAAGAGAAATAATATTTTCTTTTAAATGAGTACTAGAAAACAAGTAATACTCTGGAAACACAATTGTATCTACTACAGGTTGAATCCAATTACAAAAGCTTTTATCACACATATCAGTAATAGACGTAGCATCTATAATATCTTTCAATATTTTCTCAAACGTCTTCTTCATCTCATTTATCTCCCACTACATCTGCAAAACTCTTTACCTGCTCTGCATATATAACTGGCACTTCTTTACTCCAGTATTTGCGGTTAACAAATAAAAAAATGAGTACTAAATTTAATCCTGTTATAAAAATAATAAGTCCTGGAAAGAACGTCGTATAGTTTGAGAAATCTGCAAAACTCATGATCTTTCCTCTACTTACTAGGAAAGATGCACAGAGTACAAATGTATTGTTTAACATATGTATCACAATTGGCATGAGTAAGCTTTTCGTACGAATATATACGATTGATAATACGATACTAAATACGGCGGCACCGAGAAAATCGACATGTAATATCGCAAATAAAAGTGCCACTGCAATCATCGCTATACTCGTTCCCCATTTTGCTGCAAAACGCTGAAGTAAAAATCCTCGAAAAACAAATTCTCCGACAATAGGCGCGATAAATACAACCATGATAAATTGATATACATATCCTCCGGTACTATCTATAATCGGTTCATGCAAGGCATTCATAATAAAATCTGGTGTAATCCATGCAAAGCTGTACATATACAAAATAAGATAGCCGTAACTAAAAATACATAGCATAATCGCGATGTACAAAACTTGCACTAGGTTAAATGTTTCGTTTCTATTAATAAATAATGAAAATGAAACACGATGCTTTCTATATCCGTAAAACAGCCATATTATTGGAAGAATATAAAATATAAAAATATTTATAAAAGAATAATTTTGTATATGAAATGTATTTTCTAGCAATTCATTACTATTTCGTGCTACTAAAATTAATAATGCAAATACAATTAAAAAATATCTAGCTCGCATCGTTTGAAACGGATTCACACTCATCTCCTCCCCTATGTTACTTTTATCATATCATTTGAATCTTAATTTTTTGTGAAAGAAAACCTTAAATTTTCCTTAAAAATTCCATATGTTACAAAAAGATGATATGATATTCGAGAAAATTAAGGGGGATTCTTATGTATCAAGCAAATATATTACTCGTCGATGATGAAACAGCAATTTTACAACTACTAACTACCATTCTTGAAAAAGAAGGTTTTTCTCATATTACAACTGCAACATCAGCTGAATTAGCTTTATCTCTCACCAAGCAAAACAATTACGATTTAATTATTTTAGATGTCATGCTTCCTGGACAATCTGGTTTTGATATTTGTCCGATTATTCGCCAACAAACAGATTGTCCGATTTTCTTCCTATCAGCGAAGGCATCTGATTTAGATAAAATATCTGGATTTTCATACGGTGCAGATGATTATATTACGAAGCCATTTAATCCATTAGAAGTCGTAGCTCGTATGAAAGCACAACTTCGAAGACATATGAAACAAACAGTACCACACGAACAAAACGCACACTCCATTTCATTTGGGAGATTTGAAATTGATCAACATTCCGCAGAACTTACAGTAAATGGACACGTTGTCGAATGTTCCGCCCAACTGTTTCAACTACTACTCTTCTTTTGCGAGAATCCGAACTACGTATTTTCGAAAGAAGAAATATACGAAAAAGTTTGGGGAGCACCTGCCTATAATGGAGATGATAATACTGTTATGGTTCACATTCGAAAACTACGTGAAAAAATTGAACAAGATCCAAGTAAACCAGAATACATAAAAACAGTTCGTGGACTTGGCTATAAGTTCATTACAAAGTAGGTTAAAGATATGAATTTTAATAAGAGACTTATAATCCAGTTTATCTTACAACACGTTTTTGTCTTAGTTACGTTACTTATCGCAGTAGTTGCTTCTTTTTCTTATTTAATTTTTCTTCTTAATAGTACTTTATATGAACCTAATATTTCTGATTATGATACCTTTACAATCTCCGAATATATTTCTTCTGAAGACAATAACATTACTTTAAAATCTGAGGTAAAAGATTTAATAACAGAAAAGAGTGATTGGCTTCAAATTGTAGATGAAGATGGAAAGGTCCTTTACAACTTTAATACGCCTAACGATGTTCCTACCTCTTACACAAAGACATCCTTACTTACGTATTTACAGAATAGCAGCAATAATATTTATAAATTTAACTATTGGGAAATTAAATTAGAAAAGAAACCAGTGATCGTTATTTACGGTGCCAAACTAAAAAGTAATGCATTACTAAAAACGATACAACAAGGACATCCTTCTTTATCATTAAATGAATTTGCATTAACTGAACAAGAAAAGCAATTAATGTCTAAAGAAAAAGCAACACTGCAAATATTTAATAACAATGGCGAAGAAGTTTTTTCCTATCCGACTGGGAAGAAAAAAACATTTTCGGCTATAAAAACGGCTCTTAATGAAAAAGAACCGTGGAATTATAAAGAAAATACATCTAGTTTTTACGATTCAAATAGCGGTCATCTCGTCGTTGTATCCGCCCCAAATGCTCATTATTATCCAGATGATGTATTAGATGATGTATTTACCAAGAAACTTCTAATCGGATGCAGCTTAATCCTCCTTATTGTGTTTGTTTATTTAGTCATTCTTTCAATTTGGTATGGAAATAAGTTTGGAAAGCCTTTATTACACACGATGCGCTGGCTTAAAAACATAGCCGGAGGAAAATATGAAGAACCTGTTAGTAAAAAAGGCAAACCTGTTCGGTTCCGGCGCTCCGGTAAAGAAAAATGGTCGTTCCGCATATTTAAAGATGTTACAAACTCACTAGAGCACCTTTCTATTACTTTGAAAAAGAACGATGCAATGAGAAAAGTTTTGCAACAAACACGTGAAGAGTGGATTACCGGCCTGACGCATGATCTAAAAACACCGCTTAGCTCTATATACGGCTATGCATTATTACTAGAATCGAAGCAATATAATTGGACTGATCAAGACATTCAACAATTCGGCCATGTAATGAAAGAAAAATCTCAATATATGACTACATTAATTGACGACTTAAGCTTAACATATCAATTAAAAAATGATACTCTTCCTGCGCAACACGTAAATGTTGAAATTAATCAGTTCGTCCGAAAAGTACTGTTACAATTTATTAATAACCCGACACTACAAAATCAAAACATTGAATTCGTGCCAAGTTCAAGCAAAATCCAATATTTTATTGAAGAAAAATGGTTCCAGCGTATTATCGAAAACTTATTAGCAAACGCTGTAAAACATAATAATGAAACGACAAACGTAATCGTAAAACTTTCGCAAAATGCTAACTTCTTTACACTATCTATTTCAGATAACGGAAAAGGTATGGATGATAAAACGAAAGAACTTCTATTCGAGCGATATTACAGAGGAACGAATACAGAAGAAAGCAACATCGGAACTGGACTTGGTCTCGCCATTACAAAACAGCTCGTTCATGCC
Organism: Bacillus sp. SRB_8; assembly: GCF_003264205.1. Lineage (NCBI taxonomy): Bacteria > Bacillati > Bacillota > Bacilli > Caryophanales > Bacillaceae > Bacillus > Bacillus sp. SRB_8. Next base: position 163,036 of record NZ_NADT01000008.1, read on the forward strand.
CATAACGGAACGATTTCCATTGATAGTGAGCTTGGACAAGGAACGACGATTATACTTGTATTTCCATTGTAAACGCCAAATAACTCCAAAATGTACAATTAATTTTGGAGTTATTTTTTATTAAGCAAGAACGTAACAGTACATGAAATTATATCGACTTAACTACAAACAATATTAGCAATTTATTAATAAAAGAGACCGTCCCAAAATATTTTTAGGACGGTCTCTTTTCTATTATTTTTTCTTCACCGGTATCCAAAGCTCTACTTGAGCAAACTCACTCTTATCTGCATGGCAACGCTCATCGTACTGTTCAAACTCTGTAACTCCGCAATGTTCATATCCTGAATGCGGGAACCATTCTGAGAATACTGCATTCCACGTTTGGTGAATAGACGATACCATTTCTTCATGAGGAACTTTCGGCGTTGTAAATACGGCATACGTTGCGGATGGGAATGTACGCTTTGCAATTTCATTTGGTACATTTTCAAAGTCTGTAACTTCCATTCCGATAATATAAGTGAAGTCCCCTGTTTCTAAATTAAAATCAGTACATAATCCAAGCTCTACCCATTGACTCGTATCTTTACGATTCGGAATTGTCGTTCCAAGATCTTTTTGTAAATATTCTTGCCAAAATGCTGGAATGTCTTGATGGTTTTTCCCTTCTTTACTTGTCGTCTTCAGTTCATAACCTGCCATTAAAAATTCTGGTTTATTTACAATACGATATTCCATTTGTATGCCCCCTAAATACGGATTTAATTTTCTTTGTTTTACATTCACTCTGTAATACATCGGTGTTTCTATTTCTTGTTTTCGATATTCACTCGGTGTCATTTGAAATAATTTTTTAAAGGCTCTCGTGAACGTTTCGTGAGATTGAAAGCCATGCTCAAATGCGATATCAATAACTTTTTCATCCGTATGAGAAAGTTGATAAGCTGCCCGGGCTAACCTCCTCTTTCGAACATACTCCATTACTGTATCGCCTACTAACGCCTGGAATACACGATGAAAATGCGACTCAGAAAAACCTGCAACACGTGCTAAATTACGCAGCGTTTGTTTTTCCATTACATCTTCCTCAATATAATCAATTGACCTTTGAATTTGTGTTTCATAGCTTTCCATCTCTGTTCACCCGCCTTATATGTATTATGATAAAAGAGAATCCTATCCAATTCTTGACGTTTTTTACTATAATTCCATAAAAATTGTAACTTTTTTATATGTATTTCGTTGTTATGTATGAAGGGAGGGAAATTAGTGAAACGCAAACAATCATTAGAAGAAATTTACTCAGAGCACATGCATGATTTATTTCGCTATCTTCTCTCCCTAACCGGAGATTCTCACTATGCTGAAGATCTCATGCAGGAAACGTTTTACCGAATGCTCGTCCACATTGATTATTATAAAGGAGAAGAAATTAGGCCGTGGTTATTTCCAATCGCCTACAACGCCTTTATCGATTGGTACCGAAAAGAAAAGAAGTATAAAACAACGCAAATTGAAGAATTCCATTTACCAAACGTGCCAAGTACAGAACACTCTTATTTCGTAAAACATGAGATTGCTAGTTGGTTACAAAGTATATCCTCTCTTCCGCTCGAAAGACGAAATGTGTTACTACTACGAGATTACTATGGATTCTCTTATAAGGAAATAGCAGAAATGACTGGTCTCTCGTTAGCAAAAGTAAAAATTGAATTACACCGAGGACGAAAAGCAGCAAAAAGCATAAAGGAGTGATGCAGATGGTTTGTGCAGAGTTTAAAAAACTATGGGAAAAATATGAAAACGGTACACTCACACATGACGAACAAGAAAAGTTAGAAAGTCATATAGAAACTTGTGCAGAATGTGAAGCTCATTTAGATGAATTGCTTGCGAAGAGTGAACCCGTAAAGAAAAAATTACCGCCAAAAGATCTTAAAGTTCCTTTTTGGAGAATTAAGTGGAAACATCGGTTACAAACGCTTGGCTTTATACTAGCAATTTGCCTCGTTATATATATGATTGGCGGAGTATTATCTGCCTTTTATTTTCAAGCTGATAATGATAAACGACTAAAAGAAATACGAGATGTTCCTTCTCTTGCACTTGAAGCAACTATCCCAAACAGCCGCGTTATGGGCGGCGGAACAAGTGTAGAAGCTTTCTTTCGAACAAACAGCCAATTTGATTTAGTAAAAACGATTGGTAAAAAAGAAATGCCACTCGGTACAATAGAAACGAGCAGCTTCTTATCTTCTTTAAATATCACAAATAAATCTTGGGTGAATATGCACTATCAGCCGAACATCCACTTTGTTCATCCAAAAATAAAACAAGGTGATTATTTGAAAGAAGCATCTAAAAAGGTTTGGGATACACTTGCAAAGGTACATGAGGGAACAGTTGCAGAAGTAGCAATTTCTTTTGACAAAGCTTACACTTTAAAAGAATTAGAACCACTTTTATATAGCGTATTTGAAGCACAAGAACTCCCTCCAACTCCTGTATGGTACGCTTTAGACACAGGACAAGAAAGAATAAATGAAGAAGATTTCATACTATCTGGAAGCGACTTTATAGGATTTCCAGAACATATAGGATTCCTTGATGATGAAACAGAAAAACAGAAAACGCAAGAAGACAAAGTAATTGAAATGATGCGTATTCTTTCTACACATAAAAAAACTGTAAGTACAGTTGCTATGCTTCCTGAAAGCGAACTAAACTTAGATAAACGTTATAAATATGTAAAAGATAACGGCGTAAAAGTATACGGCATTGTCATTACTGGACCGTCGAAAGAGTTATTAAAATTACAAAACTCCCCTCACATACGTTATGCTACTCTTGGAGATATTGAGGTTTGGAATTGGTTTGATCATTAATAAAAAAGAAGTAGCGCTTTAGAAACGGTGCGCTACTTCTTTTTTAATTCGAAATCACTTTCACATACATCCCTTTCACCGCTTTTTCATAAGCGACATCTCTCATCTGGCCTATATTTTCTGACACAACAGACGATTGAACAACTTCACCCTTATGAAGTAACGGCGGATCAATAAGGCGTACTTTATTTTTCTGATATAAATCATAATCGTTTCCATCTTCTTTTACTTTTACATTTGGATGAACCTTGCTTAATAAAGCATGTATTTCCTGATCGTTACATTGCTGCAATTTCACTATAAGTTCATGATCTTCAAGAAGAAAATCATCTGCATGAATAACCTTTTTATGAAGAGCTAATTTTAACGTTTTAGCTAACATATCGTTTCCATAAATATTCATTGGTTTCATAAAGAAATCAATTACTTCTTTGTAATACGTCTTCGTAAACCATTCTGCAATTTCAATATTTTGAAGAACCATTTTCCCATTAACTTCGATTAAATCATTTAAAAAGTCTTGAGCTTCTTCTAAAGAAATATATCCATATGTAAACATATCCCGTAATGTGTAATCCACTCGGTCTGCACATAATTCTGGCGCAGATTTTTCAAGTAATGTCCACTTCGAATCATCTAACAAAATATCTTCATAGTTATAACCATGTTTTGAAAGAATCGCCGGGATTTCCGAGTTTTTCACGACAGAACTAAATATTTCTTCATGATAACTTTCGTTTTCGTTATCAAAAACGTAATCGATCACATGGGAAAAAGCAGTATGCGATACATCATGTAGTAAGCCAGCAATCTGTTCTTCTACTGAACCACCAAGTTTTTTAATTAACAACATAGCACCAACTGAATGATCAAAGCGCGTTACATTCCATTTCTCATTCATTAAGTAACTTGCTCCGGCCTGATGAACCCCTTTCAGCCTTTGCACAGGTTTACTTAAAATTAATTCTTCTAACACTTTATCTACTTTAAACTCACCGTATATGACATCTAATATGATCACTTAAAATCCCCCTTTTCAAGCAGAGTCTTCTTATAGTATCTCTTTTTCCAAGGAGAGTAAATACGGACATTCCGCTCTTATATATCTATAATTAAAAATATATTGATTTTACGTTTATTTATATATATTATAAATGTCTGTTATTTGTTTTAATTCATTTGTTTTTATTGAGCGCTCCTTATATGGAGCCTTTTTTCATTTTAAAAAATAGAGAGCACTCAGCCCTCTATTTCACAATCCTATTCAAATGTAACTTCAACCTGCACAATCTCAGATCTACTTCCCAGTCTAAGCGGTGGTCCCCAGAATCCAAATCCAGAAGAAACAATTGCGTGGAATGCACCTTTTTGTGCGTATCCCCAGTCTAGTTCGTACATTCTTCTCGTCACAATATGGTTCGGCGCCATTTGTCCACGATGCGTGTGACCGGATAATAATAAATCAACGCCGGCGTCCGCTGCTTGTTTTAATTCAAATGGTTGGTGGTCCATTGCGATAACAGGAAGCGATTTATCTACCGTACTCATTAGATTTTCAAAGCTTTGACGATCTCGCTCTGTTTTATCCCTTCTTCCAACGAGATAAAAATCATCTTCAATTGTAATGACTTCATCTAAAAGAATACGAATATCAATCTTATCCATCTCTTGTAAAAACTCAGGAACAGCTCGGCCGTAATATTCATGGTTTCCTAACACACCATATACGCCTAATGGAGCTTTCATCTGTTTCATGATTGGTCCCATATTTTTTTGAATGAACACACCTGGATGATCGTCGATAATATCACCAGGCAGTAAAATAATATCGGGTTTCATTTCATTTACATGACGAACGAGTCTCTTTAAATGAGCAACTCCAGACAGTTTACCGAAATGCATATCAGAGGCCATCGCAATGCGTAAACTTTTACGCCCTTCTACTCTTTTCGGTATGTGCACTTCGTACTTTCTTACTACTGGACTATATGCGTTGAATACTCCATATGCAAAGATAAAGATGAATACGAGTAAAACGACCGTTCCTGTCCAAATAATTGCCGTCTCTTTCTCCACTGAAAACTGTAATAATAAGACGGCAATATCGGCTAACGGCAATAACATAAGCGCGTATTGTATAACCGCAAACCAAATTGAACCGACCGTTCGCAGGAAAGGAAGGAATTTAAACACTTGTACGAGAATATACGCATATGAAATGAAGCCAACTACGAAAGCGTAATATCCCCAAGATTCCCAGCCGAACACCGTACTGAGCCAAACCCATCCGTTCCAGCCGATGTAAAACATGAGTAGTGTGTATACAATTAAAATAGTGAATATATTGAGATAACGAAAATTTTTCACTGCTAGCCTCCTTATTGATTTCTTCTATTATATCTTGTTATGTGCCAATAACGTAAATAGTAAGCATTCCAAACGGACCGTAATAAGCTGCTTTATCTGCTACAGCACAAAGTTATTTTTACAGGTTTTCTTTATAGTAACCTGCTATTTGTGATCCTCTTGCATTAAATCGGACATTTTTTTGTAACTGATATATTAAAACCACCTTTTCTTAGAATTAGTTTTTTTCGGTCTATAATCCGTATATCCTTTTTTATACACCTTATAGTATCCATCTACAAAAACCGCCGCGTCCGGAATCAGTCCTATCCCTCCAACAGCTTTACTACCAGTGAATAGCGCTCCTTTGACCGCTGATTTCGCTATATTTTTCATTATTTTCACTTAATTATAAGAACTACTTTTCTTTTATAAAATCCCACTGGCTATACCAACACACCTACATAGAAAAACAGTCTGCAAGAACGATAAGTGGTGAGTAGTTTACTGACGAGAAGATTCATAGTCAAATATAATACATGATAGTATTATCAAAAATACTACACCACTATATTGTATAGCAAGGGGAATACCATTTAAAACAGACGCTAATATGTCTGTAAATGTAACAATAAAAAGTAGTGTAAGTATCGTTAACATAAGTGCGGCTGAAAATAAGAAACCTTGTTTGATACATTTAAAAATCCAGCCGATTCCAATACATATTAAAATTATACGTACTGGATACTTTAAAAGTATCGAAAATAAATTATCTACACTATTAAAATTCATCATCAAATTCACCAAAATCACTTTCTGGATTTTTTATTATTTTAACGCTAGTTTTTATATGTTTGTTTATGTCCTTTGTATACTGCCTGTTCAAAACATAAGCATTTTCTATTAATCTAACGCCCACAAATGCTTTGAGACCTAATTTTAACCTGCTTTTCTAGCAGCTTTATTCACATATTCCTTGTTATAGGCTGGCCTATTTTGCTGTTTATAATTATGTTTACCTGTAGAATACCAAAGATAAAACCCTGCGTATAAAGACAATCCTTTCTCTTAACATTGCAATTCTCTTTAAACGTTCGCTCACGTTTATCCCCTCATGTATTAAGTAACTCAACATAATACAGCGTATCATCCGTCTGAAAATACATAACAGATCCGCGGCTATAATAAGTAACAAATTGAATCGGTTCTCCTAGTTCATTACGAAGATTCATATCATGCACATGATTATTGTTTAAATCATAAACAACCAACTTTTTATCTCGAGTAATGAATACTACTTTATCTTGAACAACCGCAAAACTTTCCGACCATATTTCCCTAGTTACATTGATTTCATTCCACGACATATGAAAATTTTTATCTTTCATTTGAACTAAAGGAAATTCTGAATAATAATAGAGCCAAACGTCTCCATCTATAACGTTCATTGCATAACAATCATCTATATAAGGTATATTATATTTTTCTACATATTGATCATAACTATCAAAAATCAATTGACCTGTAGAATCAAAAGCAACTATACCATTTACTCCAATTGGGCACTCTCCGAAAACCCCTTCATCACAATAACTAACCCATATATCTTCATTCACATCAACCTGACAATCTTGAATCCCTTCTCCGGCATAAAACTTACAATGTTCACTTCCGTCCGAATTATAAATAACCGCATTATCATCTTCATAATTAAATATAAGTAACCATTTCTCTCCGATTCGTTGCATACATCGCACAGATTCAACATCGATATCTACGTTTAAATTAAATTTACTTATATTCACATTATTTTTATCCAAATAAATAATACAAGGTTGATTCGTATTATCTTGTACTAGTAAAATCACATTTTGTTTATAATCCAAACTCATTTTTTTAAATTGATAGGCTTCAACAATAGACTTAAAACTTATTAACTCTTTACATACAATATCTTTCATATATATCAAAAACCCTCTCATTGATTCTAAACATAAAAATAAGCGTCAAACTTCTATACTTTTAATAAGTTTGACGCTCGCTCTCAATTATTATTTTAAATACTACCCTTTCATTCTCCTAATCCCACTCCCAGATTGGTGCGGCAGAAAAACCTCCAAGACTCATTTCCATTAAATTTAAAAGTGTTTAAAAATGAAGAAAGCTGACTTTTAATACTAAGTATATATTCATGGAATTCATATATATAACAACTTAGCGTGCTATCTCCTTCAAGCTCTTTAAAACTAACTGAAATTTTGAAAGATGTATCAATATCCAAGTGACAAGTTAAAGATAACTCATTTGATTCTGATTTAAAATGTACTGTTCCGGATCCCAAGGTATATATTTTTTGAAGGTCTTTGTAAAAGTGATATATATCATTATTGTCAAAATAAAATGATGTCGTTTTCACTTTAAAACCAGAACAACCTAGTTCACATTCTCCTTTGAAATAAGCTCCACCAAAATAACTATCTCCTTCACCTGAAAAGTCAGTTATAACAATCTTGATGAAATTATCATCCTGCTCGCCTATATGAAAACATTCCATTATTTATACCTCCCTATAATACGTATAACAGCTTGGCTAATAAATAACTAATCTAAAGTATAATTGTGGAAAATTTATATTTATAAGTTCATCTAATCTCTTATTGGTAATGAAGGTGTCTGACCTTTTTTTGCTTTAGAATTATAATGATAGTATAGCGTTTATCCTTATGTTTTTATAGCCAACAAAAATTAATGTGTACAAAAGAGAGAAAAATCTACATCAGCTTTTCTCTCTCTCAATCACTTCTCTATTTATTCTCCCTCTTCTAAAATCCCATATTGCTCCCAACAAAATATTCGTTTCCCTTTAACAGCATATATTGTTTGATCCCTTGAAAAAATATACTCAAATTGAATAGGATTTCCATCGCTATCTACTGTTAACAGAGTTGCTAATTTTTTATTTACAAGTGAATATGCATGTATTTGATTGTTATCTACACCAAAGATACTATTATTTTGTACTTTTGAATATAGTGATGTATGATTCAATGTTGTTTCATACAGAATAACTTGTTCGCATCGTTCTTTATTAATCTGTGTGAATGAATACGTTCCTTGCTCGTTATAGTAAGACATTAAAATATCACCTGTCTTCTGTATATGTATCGCTGTACAATCACAGACAGATCTCTTTATTGAATTATTAAATTCATTAGTAATTAAATCGCCATTCTTAGAGAAAATAGCTAATCCGCCCTTTTCAAATTTATTAATATCATATATATTTTCCCAATCTATCGAATCAAACTCTTCATCTGAAATAAACAATTCCTCTACAGAAGTAAATATACCTTCTTCACTATACCTAACCAATAAATGTTCTTCTTCATCAACTTGAAAATATTTTATTCCATTTCCTAAGTAATATGAAGCAATGATGTTTCCTTTTTTATCAAAAATTGTAGCCGTTGTATCTTCCTTTTTCTCAACGAAACTTTTAACCAAAATCCAATTTTCTCCTAAAGGTTGAATGAAGTTAAAATATTGATTATTTTCTATAGTATATTGTTTCAAAACGCCAGATTTCAACGCGTGTATAATTTTATAATAATAAGTTTCTGTAACCTTTTTATCCAATACTAAAATTATAATATCTTGTTTGTTTCCCGTTGTAATGCAGAGAATTTCTCCTTCTATATATGAAAAATCCATCCGCTTATTAAATACTAGTTTTCCCACAACTAACAAACCTCCAATGAATCAATAATAATCTAATTCCTATCACTCCTGAAAACCTTCTTTATATTTATACTTTTACAATCGATACAAGCTGATTTCCATCACTGAATGTTGCTGTTACAGACTTTATTTCTTTTCCATTCTCTACAACTTTAACACTTATACGGTTTCTAAAACTATCATATGTGCAAGATTTACTTCTTCCATTTTGTAATGTCGCGTTTAAAACGTTAGCGCAAATGAATTAAAATATTTTCTTATACGAATAAACATCAAACAAGGTGTACTATCTATCTTATTTGCGATGAATGAATAATGGAAATACAAGAAATTAAACCCATAAAATAACTTTCCTTCATTACCTATTCCCCTTAATATACCGATCAGTAGCATCAATTTTTCCCTAAAAATCCTTATCCCAAAAACAAAAAAATGCAGCCCCTATACGTACTCATATAGGGACTGCACCTTATTATTAAATAACAAAATCCTCCGGAATAAACACTTTCACTTCTCTCGGATGTACGTATACAAACTCACCTGTTTGAATGCCTAACTGTCTAAACTGTTCTTTACTAATTTCTGCTTCTAGATACTCATCTGTTCCGTCGCGCTTCAATTCTACATATACGACAGGGCCAACTGCGTGAGAGTATGTTACTTTCGCAGGGATGGCATCTATACTTTGTTTCGTACGATCGATTGATAGGTGGTGTGGTCTTACATATCCCACTCCGTCTACGTTTGAAACGTGCTTATGCTCTGGTGCTTCTAGCTCCACTGATCCTACATTTAGCTTACCTTTATGAACGCGGCCGTGAAATAAATTCACGTTTCCTAAAAAGTCGTATACGAACGGGCTTGCCGGTTTTTCATATACTTCTTCCGGTGTTCCCATTTGTTCAATACGTCCTTCATTCATTACAACGATGCGGTCCGCAACGTCTAACGCTTCTTCTTGGTCATGCGTTACGAATACGCTCGTAATTTGAAATTCGTCATGTAGTTTCCGGAGCCATCTTCGCAATTCTTTCCGTACTTTTGCATCAAGTGCACCAAACGGTTCATCTAGCAATAAGATTTTCGGTTCTACTGCAAGTGCCCGGGCTAGCGCGATACGCTGTCGTTGTCCGCCAGATAATTGCGCTGGGTAACGTTTTGCGAAACCATCCATTTTTACTAGTTTCAATAGTTCTGTTACTTTTTCTTCTATTACTTCAGCTGACGGTCTTACATTTTTCTTTCTTACTTTTAAACCGAAAGCGACATTTTCAAATACATTCATATGTTTAAAAAGTGCATAATGCTGGAAGACGAAACCGACTTGCCGGTTTTTTACGTGAATATCAGTTAAATCTTCCCCATCAAATGAAATGGAGCCTCCATCCGCTTCTTCTAATCCTGCAATAATTCGTAATAACGTTGTTTTCCCAGAACCTGACGGGCCTAATAAAGCAACAAGTTCTCCTTTTGGAATATCCAAATGAATGTCTGTCAGCGCTTGAAATGTACCATATTGTTTTGATACATTTTGAATTTGAATACTCATCGCAATCCCCCCTTATTGTCGTTTTTCTATTCTCCATTCAATCCAGTTTTTTATAACGAGCGTAAGAACTGCGATGAGTGACATTAAAGTCGCCACAGCAAACGCTGCTGAAAATTGATATTCATTGTACAAAATTTCAATATGAAGCGGCATCGTATTTGTAACACCGCGCACGTGACCAGACACAACGGAAACGGCTCCGAACTCACCAATGGCGCGGGCATTGCATAAAATCATGCCGTATAATAGGCCCCATTTTATATTCGGTAATGTGACGCGCCAAAACATTTTCCAGCCGCTTGCGCCAAGTGATAGCGCCGCTTCTTCTTCACTCTTCCCTTGCGCCTGCATAACCGGGATTAATTCACGCGCAACGAACGGAAACGTAACAAAAATCGTCGCAATGATAATACCAGGGACAGAGAAGATGAGCTTTATCCCGTGTTCCAATAACCATCCGCCAAGAGCCGCACGAGGTGTGAAAAGTAAAACGAATACTAATCCTGCGATAACTGGTGATACAGCAAACGGCAGTTCAATAAGAGATAATAATAATTGCTTTCCTTTAAACTGAAACTTCGTAATAAGCCAAGCCGCTGCTATTCCGAATATCGTATTAAGCGGTACAACAATTAATGCAACGAGAAGTGTTAACCTAATTGCCAAAAATGCTTCTTGATCTGTTACAGCGGCAATATATACATCAACTCCTCGTTCAAATGCTTTCATAAAAATTGTCACGAGCGGCAGTAATAGAAAGAGAGATAAAAATAAAATTGTTATCGTAATGAATAGCATTGGTACAAACTTAGATTCTTTTTTAGCTGATACGCTTTTTACTATTTTCTTTTCTAATAATGTTGGTTCCATTTTCTCCCCTCCTATTCACTTTTCAGTTCATGCCTTCTGCTCCAAGTTTGAATCATATTAATAAGTAGTAGGAAAAGGAGAGAAATAATAAGCATCACAGCCGCTACAGCTGTTGCGCCTGCATAATCATATTGTTCGAGTTTTGTCATAATCATAAGCGGTGCAATTTCTGTTTTCATCGGCATATTACCTGCGATGAACACGACAGATCCATATTCTCCTAACGCCCGCGCAAAGGCGAGTGAAAAACCAGCAAGTAGAGCCGGAAATATTTCTGGCAAAATGATTTTCACAAATATTTGGAAGCGTGACGCCCCTAAACTAGAAGCTGCTTCTTCTACTTCTTTATCAATACTTTGCAGCACTGGTTGCACCATTCGGACGACAAATGGTAAGCCAATAAACGTAAGTGCAACAATAATTCCGAGCTGGGTAAAAGCTACTTTTATATGAAACACACTAAATATTTTTCCAACCCAGCCATTTTCCGCATAAAGCGTCGTAAGTGTAATACCTGCTACAGCAGTCGGAAGAGCGAATGGTAAATCGATTAGTCCGTCTAATAACCGCTTCCCTGGAAATGTGTAGCGAACGAGTACCCAAGCAATTAATAAACCAAAAATGGCATTTACGATTGCCGCTGCAAGTGAAGTTGTGAAACTTACTTGATAGGAATGCAACACACGCTCACTCGTTATAACTTGTGCGAACTTCTTCCAGCCTAGCTGCGAAGTTTGAATAAATACGATAGAAAGTGGTATAAGTACGAATAAGCTCATATACAGCATTGTAAATCCAAGAGATAATCCAAACCCTGGTAAGACACGCTTCTTCCTCATATAACGTCACCTCATCCCCCCTTATTTTTTATACATTTGATCGAATACGCCGCCATCATTAAAATGCTTTTCTTGTGCTTTTTTCCATCCTCCAAATAGTTCATCAACTGTAAATAATTGAACTTTCGGAAATTGTGATGCGTACTTTTCTGCTACTTTTTCATTACGAGGGCGATAAAAGTTTTTCGCCGCAATTTCTTGCCCTTTTTCTGAATACAAATATTCAAGATATCCTTCTGCTACTTTTTTCGTTCCTTTTTTATCAACGACTTTGTCTACAACTGCTACTGGCGGCTCGGCAAGTATACTAATCGAAGGTGTTACAATTTCGAATTTATCTTTTCCAAGTTCTTTTTGTGATAATAACGCTTCATTTTCCCAAGCGATTAACACATCACCAATTCCTTTTTCAACGAAAGTCGTCGTTGCCCCGCGTGCTCCTGAATCTAGTACTTCCACGTTTTTATAAATTTGACCGACAAACTCTTTCGCTTTATCTTCACTATTGTTATATTTCTTCAGTGCATATCCCCACGCCCCTAAATAGTTCCACCGTGCTCCCCCAGATGTTTTCGGGTTTGGTGTAATGACAGACACACCTTTTTTCGTTAAATCATCCCAATCTTTAATTCCTTTCGGGTTTCCTTTTCTCACAAGAAATACAATCGTTGATGTATACGGAGTAGAATTATCCGCAAGTCGCTTCTGCCAATCTTCTGCTAGTTGTTTCTTCTTACTAATCGCGTCAATATCATAAGCGAGCGCTAGTGTTACAACGTCTGCTTCTAAGCCGTCAATAACGGAGCGTGCCTGACTTCCAGATCCCCCGTGTGATTGCTTTACATTTACTGTTTGACCATGCTTCTCTTTCCAATACTTCGCAAAGTCTTTATTGAAATCTTGATATAACTCACGCGTTGGATCATATGAAACATTTAAAAGTTCGACTGTCTTCTTATCTGCACTTCCTTCAGAATTGTTAGTGGCTGTTGCCGAACCACACCCTGACAAAAGGACAAATGCTGATAATAAAACACCTGTACTTTTCATTAATGCTGTCTTACTCCACTGTTTCATATATAAAGCCCCCTTAGTTTGTACAATAGAAAAAGGCACACAATCTATTCACAAAAGTGAACGTTGTGCGCCTTCAGTTTCTCTGATGAGCTTCTATTGTATTCTGTTTGATTTCTTTCCATTTTAATTCCGTAATTCACATGTGTCAACTTGGAATTTGGAATTATTATATAAGAAACTTCATACAAGCTAAAAATCAGCGGGAATGGAATCCCACTGATTTTAGTTTCGATTTATTTCTTTAACTTATCTGTCTTCGCAATAAATTGAGCTGCTTCTGCGCGGCTTACCGATTTATCTGGAGCCCATCCATTATCTGTTCCAGCTGAAATGCTTTCTTGAATTAAAATGTTCGCATACTTCGCGCCCCAATGATCTTTTAAGTCAGCAAACTCTTTAGGTAGTTTAATATTTTCATTTCTTTCTAATTTATATGCATTCACTAGCATAGAAGCCATCGATGCACGGTTAATTAACCCGCTCGGATTGAAGTTACCCTTCTCATCACCTTTTACAATACCAGCTTTTTCAACTGCTGCGATGTACGGTGTAGCCCAATGATTTTGCGCATCATGGAATGATGGCTTCGCATCTTTATTAATTTCTAATCCTAAAACAGTAGCTAATATTTTTGCTGCTGAACCACGATCGATATTTTCAGCCGGTGCAAATGTACCATCTGGCTTACCATGTACTGCCTCTTTGTCTACTAAATATTGAACTGAATCTTGTGCCCAAGTCGGTACATCTGAGAACTTAGATTTCTTTTCAATTGCACTCGCATCAATTTCAAACTGCACTTGATATTTATGATCATATTTAATTGCTGGAATTAATATATGCATTTGCATATTATATTTTTTCGAGAACTCATCGATTTCAAATTGAACAACCTTCGTACCATTATTTGTTTTATCTTCAGAGATCACTTTCACATCATGGAATGTCCCTACTTTATTAGTATCTTCTACTCTAAGATACTGGAAATAGCTACTATCTTGAACTATTAACGTAACGATTTTTTTGTCACCTTGAATTGTTACTTTTGCATTTTTTAAATATGTAGAAGCAACAGATGTTTCATTCGTTTGATCTTTATAAGTTTTTAAAATAACGTCATATGTACCATCTGCAAGTTTGCTATTTGCTTTCATTTCAACCGCTGCATCTGCTTTCGCAATAGGTGCCATGATACCGCTAAATGGAACTGCTAAAGTTGCTGCTATAACGAATGCATTAATATATTTTTTCTTAATCATTATCAATATGACATCTCCCTTTATATGAATATACCCAACATAACTATCATATTGATAATGATTATCAATATCAAATGAAAAAAATTAAACGAATACTACCTATTTATTACACAAATATGCTTTCCGATCATTTTTAAACAATAAATAATGAGCCGTATGCACTTTTCTCTCTAAATAGTCTAATGAATACGTACCCGATGGATCCACTAAATCCCCAATCGCCCCTGAAAGGTGATCAATTACTTTTTGCAATGTTTCTAAGTTCTTCTTTTCATTCTCCATATTCATTTCATCCATAATGTCACAAATAAGATATTGTACTTTCCGTAATCGTAATTCCTTCTGCTCCACGTATATCTCCTCCTTATTAGTCATATTACGTTTTAAATATATGGGCTTATAGCTTAACCAATTTTAAAAAATAACGTGAAACTTTAATCAGTAGGGATTTTGTCCATCCACACTAATCGAGCTTTTGCAGGACAAAAAGATATCCATCTCTAAACATGTAGCCATAGAGGTGGATATCTTTATTTTTATACTTGTAATGCCTTCTCTCTCAAAGCTCTTCTTAACAACTTACCAGTTGTATTCTTCGGCAATTCTGTTAAAAATTCAATGCTCTTTGGCACTTTATATTTCGCTAAATGTAGCGTGCAGTAATGCATCAGTTCTTCTTCTGTTACGTTCGTTTGTTTCAGAACGACGTAAGCTCGCACTGCTTCTCCTAAGTTTTCATCAGGAACGCCTATTACAACAACTTCAGCTACCGAATCGTGAGTATATAATACTTCCTCTACTTCACGAGGATATACGTTATAACCGCCAACTAAGACAATATCTTTTTTACGATCGACGATATAGAAGTAACCTTCTTCATCCATTTTCGCTAAGTCACCTGTATATAGCCACCCGTCTTTAAGTGTCGCTGCTGTATCTTCTGGCGCATTATAGTAACCCTTCATAACGTTAGGTCCGCGAACAATTAACTCCCCAACTGCACCGACAGGTACTTCTTCCCCAAGTTCATTCACAATTTTATTTTCTACGTGCCAAATATTTGTACCAATCGAACCTGGTTTACGAGGACGATCTAACGGATTAAAACAAGTAACTGGTGATGCTTCTGATAAACCGTATCCTTCTGAGACAATCACATCAAAACGTTTTTCAAAGTTTTGCAGAAGGGCAACAGGCATTGACGCACCACCTGAAATACAGAGACGAAGCGTCTTTACATCTTCTGCGCTTGCTTCTTCAAATAAATATAAGTAATTGTACATCGTCGGCACACCAGCAAAAATCGTTGGTTCATACGTACGACAAATACGGAATACTTCTTTCGGACTAAACCTCGGTATCATTAAAATCGTTGCCCCGTTCACAATCGGCGCATTTACTGCAACTGTTAAACAGAATACATGGAACATCGGCAGTGCCGCAACGACGCGATCATCAGCAGTATATTGTAAATATGACGCAACATCGCTTGCGTTACTATATAAATTTTTATGCGTTAACATAGCGCCTTTGGGCTTTCCAGTTGTACCTGAAGTGTATAAAATAACAGCTACATCTTCTTCATCTAGTTCAGGACCTTCGTAAGTTATATCTCCAGTTCCTATAAAACTAGTAAACGTTTTCATTTTTTCAGTTTCTGTATGAGTAAAATCTGATGAGGTTTCGCATATGATGATATTTTCAAGTGAAGGAAGTCTTGTTGTAAGAGATTGTATAACAGGTAGAAGGACGTCGAGTACGATGATTGTTTTTACATCTCCATTTTGTAATATGTAATGTATTTCGTCTGCTGTATAAATTGGATTAATTGGAATGACAGTTGCCCCTGCTTTCATTGTTCCGTATAAACCTACTAAAAAATGTGGTGAATTGCCTACAGCTAATGCGACATTGTCCCCTTTTCCAATGCCCATTTTTGCTAAATTACTAGAAAACCTAGTGACCACTTTGTTTAATTGGTCATACGAGACCGACTGATCCATAAATATGTACGCCGGTTTATCCCCCTTCTTTTTTGCCGTTTCAGCCAAAGATTGAACGAGATTCACACAAATCCCACCTTTATAAAATTTAGAATATTTAAAAATTCTAAATTAATTATATTAAAAGAAAATTAAAGTAGCAAGTGATATTCCATTAACTGCATATACACGGCGTACTTTCTATTGAATAACTTTGGAAAGATAAGGTGATTCTACTTGCCAACAAAGTATTAAACGAGGACAGAAATCATTTTAGGATAATATGCGCTCATCTTGTCTCTAAGCTTATCAAGTTCCTCTTTATTTAAACTCGTATACTCTCCATACAAGTTAATCGCGTCCGCTCCATTTTCATGCAAGTAGACTGTAACATATAGTGTCGGTAATCCTTTATTGTCTTCATCTATCGACAAGACAACATCTGGCGTTTTACCAACGCTACTAAACGTTTCATTTCTTTTCCATTTCTTATTTTGAAACATAGTTTGTATATCATTTATTTTTTGTTTGTTATTTGTATGCGTATAATATATGACATTATCCTTCGCTGGCTTTCCAATAGACAAAGTCGTACGGTTTGAAGAAGTTTCATCGTTACAAGCTGTCATTCCAATAACGAAGCTGATCAATAATATAAAGTGTATTATCCTTTTCATTTCGATCATCCTCCTTTAATTACATATACTTCCTTTATAATAAAAGAATGTCCTGCTAGTAGATGTTTTTAGGAACGCTTTTAACGGTAACTGAATTCATAATAAAAAAAGCCATCCCAAAAGATATTTCGGGATGGCTTCTTCTTTTAGAAGAATAAATGCAAGAAATCTTCTGTTGTAATATTACCGAAGTAGCGTGCGATATCTACGCCTTCTAAAGCTACAATGAATGCATCTTTATCAAATTGTACACCTGTTAGACGCTCTTCAATGTCATGCACATCTAGTGAGCCGAAGAAGTCACCGTAAATTTTACATTCTGTTACTGTCCCTTTTTTCACTTCAAGACGAACGTCAACTTGTCCAACTGGGAAGCGGTGTGAATGTTGTAAGTTGAACTTCGGAGATTTTCCGTAGTTCCAATCCCAATTTTGGTAGCGCTCTTCAGAAAGTTTATGGATTTCTTTCCAATCATTTTCTGTTAATTCGTACGTTGGAATTTCTGTTTCTCCTTCGAAAATTGTTTCTAGAAGAAGTTGTCTAAACTCTTCTGTCGTCATTTTTTCGTTTAAGAACTCTGTAATATTCGCAACGCGGCTACGGATTGATTTAATTCCTTTTGATTGAATTTTATCCATTTTCACTTTAAGTGCCGATACAACGTGATCGATTTCAGAGTCAAATAGTAACGTACCGTGACTAAACATACGACCTTTCGTTGAGAACTGCGCGTTACCTGAAATTTTTCTACCTTCAGCTAAAATATCGTTACGACCACTTAGTTCTGCATTTACACCTAATTTACCAAGCGCTTTCGTTACAGGTTCTGTGAATTTTTTGAAGTTGCTGAAACTGTCTCCATCATCTTTCGTAATAAAGCTGAAGTTTAAGTTTCCTAAATCATGATATACTGCGCCTCCGCCTGATAGACGACGAACGACATGAATACCTTGTTCTTTTACGTAATCTGCATTAATTTCTTCTACTGTGTTTTGGTTTTTACCAATGATAATGGAAGGTTTGTTAATGTAGAACAGTAAATATGTTTCGTTAATATCTAAATTCTTCACACAATATTCTTCAATTGCTAAGTTTATTCTAGGATCTGTAATCCCTTTATTATCAATAAATAACATCGTATCGTATCACCTCATGAGTTCCAAGTGTAGCCACTATGCGCTAGCGTAATATGGCCACTGAAAATTTGTTTTGCTTCTGTTACTAAATCAGATGGATTGCCTGTATGCGGTAAGTGCGTTAATAAAAGTTCTTTTACATTTGCAGATTTCGCAATACTTGCTACTTCTGTACTATTCATATGCCCTGCTTTTGCAGCCTCTTGATGTGCATACATATTACACTCACAAATGAAAAGATCAGCATCTTTTGTGAATGGAATAAATTCAGGAATATAACTTGAATCTGCACTATATACAACAACATCATCGCCAGCTGTAATACGCATCGCAAAGCATGTAACAGGATGAACAGTTTTTAAAAATGAAATGGAGAACGGTCCAATTTGAAGTGTTTCTTCTGGATTGTACGCGATTCCTTTCGTATGCGGTGCATGCGTTAAAGAATTAAATCCATTCTCATCAAACGAATGACCGTATATTGGTAACTCCGGTAGTTGTCCTTTTGTCACACTCGTAATTAATCTTGCATATTGCAGCACCCCAATGTCTGCAACATGATCATGATGATAGTGCGACAATACAACTGCATCTATATGAGATGGTGTTATATATTTTTGAATCTGTGCTAGTACACCACTACCACAGTCTACAAGTAAACGAAAACCATCGTGTTCAAACAAATACCCCGACGTTGCTTCTCCCGCTTCTGGAAAGCCGCCCCAAAAGCCGACAACAGTCATTTTCATATGTATCCATCCTTTCTAAAACCGAGTAGGAATGCAGTTTTTCTCCGTACTTGAGAAAGTTTTTTACTTACATCCTACATTGTTAACTATAATCCATTTCCTAAACTTTTTCATTAATTTTCAACTTTGTTATAAAACAGTTGTTGACTTTTGTTTTTTGTACTAATACAATGATAGTAAGAAATGGAAATGGAGGGATTGACATGATTGATCAACCAATGGAGTTTTTCCGAAATTTACCGACGAAAACTTGTGCACACTGCGGGAAGGAAATTGATGAGCAACACGAAGCATACCATAACAAATGCGATGATTGCGTTCACGAAGATTAGTAGTTTGTGAACATAAAAAAACCTAGCAGACATAGTCTACTAGGCTAATAACATCGTATCCTTCATCGTTGAACCTTTCACCAAGAGCTCCAGTTCAAACTCATACAATTCTTTTTGTCGATAATTTTTCGTATGGATTTTATCCATCATTAAGTCAACAACTTTTCGGGCCATCTCGTCGATTGGCTGTTCAATTGTCGTAATACCTGGCTCTGTAATCTGCGCTAAAATTTGATTATCAAAACCGATCACAGCGAGATCTTCTGGAATACTCCAACCATGGCGTTTCGCCTCTGAGATAATTCCAGCTGCAACCTCGTCGCCTCCTGCCAAAATCGCGGTAGGATTTTTTTTGTCCTTTAATACTTCATTGAATATTCGTTTCCCATCATCCCAAGAGAAAGCGTTTTCAAGAAAATCGATCGCTTCCACTTCTCTACTCTTTTCAGTAATAGCGCGTAAAAAGCCCATTTTTCGCTGTTGGCTCACTACTTTCGTTTCATTACCACGGCAAAAAATCAGATTACGATATCCTTGTTCTAATACATGATTGGCAGCTATGTATGCTCCCTGTGCATGATCAAACTTCACTGTTGGAACATTTGCTTCCTCAATATATTCATTACATAACACGATTGGACCGTGTTGCAAGTATGGCTCTACATCTTCCCACGGATTTTCTAGTGAACATAGAATAATCCCATCTACTTGTTTCGTAGATAATAATTGTAAATACTCCATCTCTTTTTCCGGTAAATATCTTGTTTGACAAATAATCAGTTTATATTTATGTTCAGAAGCAGCAATCTCGATTGCTTCAATAAATCTACTAAAAAAAGGATTTGTAATCCTTGGAACAAGCACCGCAATTGTTTCTGTTTTTTGTTTACGAAGCCTTCTCGCCGCAGAATTAGGAACGAAGCCTAAATGCTTCATTGCTAATTGAACCCTTTTCTTCTTCTCATCTGAAACATATGGATGATTATTAATCACCCTAGAAACCGTTGTCCTTGATAACCCCGCTAATTTCGCCACGTCCTCGATAGTCGACACGAAATTTTCCCCCTTTGCATGAAAACGTTTTCTTATCCTGATTATATAGTATATTATTGGAAACTGCAATATAGGTTCTTATGATTTTACTATATTAATATTATACATAGGGAAAAGTCTGTTAATGGCAGGGAATTACACACTACTTTTAGAATTTCACAATAAGAATATTTATAAAATAAAGGATGATATTTCATGAATCGGACGGATCGTTTATTAGCTATATTAATTGAATTACAAAGAAAACAAACCGTTACAGCACAAAGCTTAGCTGAAAAATTCGAGACAAGTATACGCACTATTTATAGAGATATGGATGCACTTAGTGAAGCTGGCGTCCCGCTTTTCGCAATGCCTGGCCACGGTTATTCATTAATGGATGGTTATTTCTTACCACCCATTCAACTTACGCCTGAAGAGGCTGTTACTCTTTTATTAGGGGGTGATTATATTGAGAAAACTTTCAATTCTTCTTTTTCTGTACATGCGCGGTCAGCAACAGAGAAACTGGAGGTTATTCTCCCTACTGATCAACAAAAGAAAGTTGAGGGATTACGAGGAGCTTTCCGTTTCCTTTCTCCTATATTTTCAAACCAGCAAGCCGAGCAAGAAAAACTAGAGAGCCAACTTTTCTTGTTACAAGAAGCTATTCAAAGAGAGCAATCTATCTCCTTTCACTATCGTAAACCAAGAGATATTACAAAAATAAAGCGGACCGTTCACCCTTACGGTTTAGTTAATATTTCAGGAATTTGGTACATCGTTGCTCATTGTCTACTTCGAAAACAAATACGTAATTTTCGCTTAGACCGTATGGATACATTACAGCAAGAACAAGAATTTTTCACAAAACCGAAAGACTTTTCTTTACAAGACTATCAACCTAAAAGCAATCGCACTGTTACAATTCATTTATTGTTCTCATCTCATATTGCACATAAAGTTATTGAATCACGATACTTTTTTATAGATTCATACGAGTATAAAGATAATGGGTTTCATGTATTTTTGAAATCAAGAAACATAGACGAAGTATTTCAATGGGTATTAAGCTTTGGGAGCCAAGTACAAGTACTAGAGCCAACAATTCTTTCTGAGAAAATACGTGATGAAGCAAAAGAAATGTTAAAACTTTAATTTTTTTATTTTACTACTGACATAATGTTGTCAGTAACCTTCCTTTATAGTAAGTATCAACAAATATATTTTCATAAAAAGGAGCTAACAATATGAACAGTACTACCACTTTAGAGAAATTTGAAAGTTTAGCAACGTATTACATAGAGGAATTAGAACAGTACTCTCTCGAACAATTTATAATGAAACCTTCTACAGAAGAATGGTCTCTTGGTCAAATGTATAATCATTTACTTTCGGCTACATATATGCAGTTAGATGCAATCGCGAAATGTAAAACTGAAACACCATCTGTAGCTAACAAAAAAACGGATATAGGTGAAAAAGTATATGAAATGGGCGCTTTCCCTCCTATACAAATAAAAATACCTAATCACTCTGGATACACACCTGAAAATCCATCATGCAAAGAAGAGATACAGGAGCGTTTTCTAAAATTAATTACAGCTGTAAAAAACATTGAACCAATGCTTGCTTCTATTCCAAATGATTGTAAAGTGGAGCATCCTGGACTTGGTTACTTAAATGCTGCAGAGTGGTTCCAGCTCATTTCTATGCATTTTTCACATCATCTTCGTCAGAAAGAAAGATTAGAACTTAAGGCTTGCTCAGTGTAAACATTTCCACTAAAGAGAGACTGCCAATATTGGCAGTCTCTTCACTGACTATACGATTACTCATAAAATCCTGTCTCCACGCATGTTGCTTACTACTAACAGAACATCCCTCTTTTTATTCAATATAAAAACCCATCAACACGTCGTCTCCATATGATCCATCTTCATATTTAATTTGCTTTCTTTGTCTTCCTTCTTCTACAAATCCCATACGTTTATACACCTTAATCGCCCGATTATTAATAGAAACTACGCCTAAGCAAATTTTCTCTAAACCTTTCTGCTCTTTAGCCCAACTAATAAGAAATTCAATTAGTTTCGTACCAATGCCTTGATTACAATACGCCTCCCTAATCCCCATTCCCATTGTGCCTGCATGTCGTAACCGTTCTAGTTCATATCGATTGAAAAGTAAAAAACCAACTACCTTACTATCTACTTCATAAACTATATAAAGATTACCTTTTTCATTGCTTTTCCGTATCTTTTCTCTTTCTAAATCAATATCATTTGGTAATTTATTTGGAGATACTATGAAAAACTTTGTAGTACTTCCCGATAATATAATTTCCTTTCTAATATTCATAATTGATTCCGCATCAACCTCTTTTGCTAATCGTATCACCGAATCACCTCTTACCTTTTTCTTAAAAGACTAATACTGAATCTATCAAACTAAGAACCTCTAAAACTCTCAATATGCAACATTACATATTGAGAATCTTTTCACCTTTGATACAATATCCTTACATCTATATAAAAGGAATGCATAAAATGAATCCAATTTTAACAGCTGCAAAACAACTATTACATAAAGACGAAGTTATTATATCTACTTTAAATTGTTCACTTACTGGCTATATTATTACGCATAAAGTTCCGTATCCGGGC
This sequence comes from Bacillus sp. SRB_8, assembly GCF_003264205.1. NCBI lineage: Bacteria > Bacillati > Bacillota > Bacilli > Caryophanales > Bacillaceae > Bacillus > Bacillus sp. SRB_8. The sequence goes on from NZ_NADT01000008.1 coordinate 186,176, forward strand.
ATGCTACTGGCTACTAATAGAAGACTTCTCTTTTATGGACAATCTAAAAATACATTAATTGCCGAATTCGAGTATAAAAAAATTCTATCTATAGAAACGAAGAGAAGAATCTTTGACAAAAAAATAATATTTTATTATGAAGATGAATATATAACGTTGGGATACATTACAAGCTCAAATATTGAAGAGTTCATAGACTTACTACAAAAAAATGCACAACTAGCATGAACTCATAATCAGTGGGGATTTCCCCGCTGATTCATTACTTTAACTCCTCCCACTTCGTCCACACTTCTCTCTCATTTATATGGTACAAATTATCCTCTCGATCCATAAATCCGTGCACAATAAACTCTCTTCTAATCGTACAAAAATCATCATGATATTGTTTTATGAATGCATTAATTTCTTTTTCTGTATATTGATTTTCAGCGTTTAACTTGCTAATCAAATGCTCTAACAATACTAGTTTTTTCTTCTTTTGACCTGGAATCGATTTTAAACGATCCTCTTTATCGAAAAAGTTACGAATCGTCGTATCCCTGAATTTCATTTCACTTTCAGTCATTTTGTTTTCCTCCATCGATTTTTATGCAATGAAACGTTATTATTTGTCCTTACTATTCTTCTTCTTCATTCTTTCACTTACAACATCCATAAGGTAATACCCGCTAATTAGCACATAGTAAACTAAAAGTATTCCTAGTGTATCTTTCATATTTATATATTTTTCTTTATGAAACAAGATAGGTGAAAGGGCGTAAACAAGAAAGATGATTAGCGGATTTAAGATAAAATAATAAGTAAGATTTCCTTTCATCATATCAGCTCCTCTATTCTAGTTTTCTCTGTAAATTGTTGTAATTCCTTTTCACTTTTACTCCTCTCATCCACACTTTTTTAATTTATTTATCACCCTTATATTTGTAACTTATTATTTAAATTAACAATTTCATATGGTAAATTATGTTATAATCCATTTATACATACTTCGGAGGGGACATAGTGAAAAAAGCTATTATAGTATTAAGCATCCTATATCTTATTTTAACCGTACATACAGGAGCTGTTCTTTTAGGAAAAAAAGATTATAGAAGTGCTATCAATACATTACAAGAAACGAAAGAAGTCTCTTCTTTTCAATCTGCAAAAGATGGTGTGATCTTATTAAAAGGTACGTTAACTACTTCGCAACCTATTACAGAGGAAAAACTTCAAAATAAAGAATTTGCACTTCTTGAAATTAATACATATAAACGACGAAAGGCAAATTGGAAAAACATTGATACCGAGCAGCATATCTCAAAGCAACTCTTACTAAACAATGAGACTCTTCCTGTATTAAAAGAAATTCGCTTCTCAATGGAACCAATTACGCTGTCAGGAAAAGATATTTCCGCTGAAGATTACTCACTAAAAAAGGATGATACTCAATTAACAATTAAAGGTAAAGGATACCGATACACGGGAATAGAAAACAAATCAGGCGTGCTTATTTTTGGTATAAAAAAAGGAGATACGCTTGAAGGTGATAGTGGCTCTGAAATTCTAATAGGAAAAACAAAAGAGGACATTGCCAGCAACATGAAACTATATACTTTTGCTGAAAGATATGGTCCATTTGTTTGGATTGTAGCTACTATTATCCTTATAAGTATTGGTATATACTTGTTCCGTAAAAATAGAAAAACAAATAAAATTTCTCATCCAATAAAACAAGACCAATAAAAAAGGCACCATTTCGGTGCCTTTTTTTATTGGTCTTATTTAAGCTTCAACCGATTGATTCTCAGCAATATTTCTAAACTGGCGCTTATGCATCCAAGTTAATGAAGCAATTGTTCCAAGTGATAATACAACGATAAAGATCATTAATATCCCTATATTTTGCCACATGAAGTTAAAATCACCGCTTGATACGACTGCTTTAAATCCTGATACAGAGTATGTCATCGGTAGCCAAGCGTTAAATGGTTGTAAAAACTTAGGAATCAATTCTAACGGGAATGTTCCAGCGCTAGTTGTAAGCTGTATAATTAATGTTAAGATCGCAATGAAACGGCCCGCATCACCGAATGCTGTTACTAAACATTGAATTAATGCGATGAATGCTAGACTTGTAACGATGCTAAAGAGTATGAAGTATGGAATGCTTTGTACTTCTACACCTAATCCAAACAGTAATATGACATCTGCTACTATTGCTTGAATAATACCGACTGATAATAAAACACCAAACTTACTAATAAACCAGCTGAATCCTGATTTCGGAACGCCGACTGTATCACGTAATGGGTATACGATAGATAATAGTAATGCCCCAACGAATAAACCGAGTGATAAGAAATACGGTGTAAATCCTGTTCCGTAGTTTGGAACTTCCGCTATTTTCTCCACCTTCACTTTTACAGGACTTGCAAACATATCATACGTTTTATCCGTTCCTTTTACTTCTCCTGTTTTTTCTGCACCTTCACCAAGTTTCTCAGCAAGTTCACCTGAACCATCATTTACTTTCACAAGTCCATCTGTCACTTTTCCGGATCCGTCTGTTAGTTTGTTTACTCCGTCGATTAGCTGGGTTGAGCCAGTGGACATTGTATTTAGGCCACCATTTAGAGTACCTAAGCCAGTTGTTACTTGACTTGAGCCATCTGCTAATTTTGTTACTCCTACAGATAATGTGCCTAAACCGCCGGTTACTTGGCTTGAGCCGTCCGCTAATTGATTTATTCCACCTGCCATTTGGTTTGCTCCTACAGATAATGTACCTAACCCTTCTGTTACCTTTCCAGATCCATCTAATAATTGATTTACCCCATCAATTAATTGCCCTGATCCGTTTTTTAATTTATCTGCACCTACTTTAGCATTACCTAATCCTTCACCTAATCCATGAAACTTACTTACAAATTCGTTTTGCGCATTCGTTAATTTCTTAATACCACTCGTTAAATTTTCCACCTCTTCTGGATTCGGTATTTTGCTTTGCATTCCACTTGTCTTTTCACTGATTTCACCTTTTAATTGTTTTACTTCTTCATTTAATTTGCTCGTTCCGCCTGCTACTCCGGCAGCTTTCTGTTGAACTGTCGCCGTACTTTTTACCGCATTTGTTATAAATGGCTGTAACTGCTCTTGGTATTCTTTCGGTAAACTTTCAATTTGCTTTTGTAAATTCGCTACCTCTTGCGCTGCATCTTTTGCATCTCCTGCTGTTGATTGCGTAAGTTCATTTAACTGATTTACATTCTCTCCAGCTCCATCTATTTTCTCATTTACTGTATTTAATATAGAAGGAACTTTCGACTGCATTTCCCCTAATCCTGCAACAGAGTTTTGTACTTTATTATTTAACTCCTGCAAACCCTTTTGAATCTCTTGAGAACCTTTTTCTAATTGACTTTGTCCCTCAACAAGTTTTTCCATACCATTTGATAGTTCAGTTGTTCCTTTTTTTAATTCACCTGTTTTACTTTCCAATGTATTCAAACCGTTAGTTACTTTCTCAGATCCACTTCGTAATTCGCCAATTCCTTTTTGCATTTCATCCGTTTTTCCATTTAACGTATTTAAACCATTTGTTACTTTTCCAGATCCATCTGCTAATTTCCCTATACCCGTTTTGCTATTTAACGTATTTAAACCTGCTGTCACTTTTCCGGATCCATCTTGTAATTTATTAGATCCATCTGCTAATTTCCGAACTCCATCTTTCATCTCTCCAGACTTCCCTTGAAGTGTATGAAGGCCATCCGTCACTTTACTTGAACCGTCATGCAACTCACTAGCTCCATCATGTAATTTATTTGCTCCTTCCGCCCCATCTGCTAATCCTTTTGAGACATCTTTAATGGAATCAAACATTTTCTCTGCATATGTTTTCGTTAACGTGCTTGATACTTCACCTTTAATTTTTTCAATTGCTGTTCCGCCAATTTGTGAAGATAAAAAGTTTAAACTTTCATTTGGAATATATTCTAAGTTTAATGGTTTCGGATCGTCTTTTAATAACGTTGTAGCGTTACTTGAGAAGTCATCTGGAATGCGTACTAACATGTAATACTTTCTGCCTTCCATTCCTTTTTTCGCTTCTTTTTCACTTACAAACTCCCATTTAAAACTTTTATTATCTTTTAAATTATCAACGAGCCCTTTCCCGACTTCAATCGGTTTCCCATCAAATACTGCACCTTTATCTAAATTGACTACCGCAACTGGTAAGTCATCTAGCTGTTCATACGGATCCCAAAAGGCCCATAAAAACATACCCGCATATAAAATTGGTACAAATAAAACCGCAATGATTGGGATTAATATTTTTTTACTTTTTATAATCTCTGCAAATTCTTTACTAAGCAACTTATGCCATTTCATAATTTATCCCCCTCTTTAAAAGTGACCAAAATCGTCATTCAGTCATTTTTATGCAAACAAAAAGGCTATATTCTGTTCATACATATGCCTCATCCCCGAATTTATACTATGCAACTGTTCCTTACTATGAAGTGAATATTTCTATTATCCCTCCTAAAATTAACATATGACCACTTTGTTCAATTGGTCACTTTTTATAATAATAAAAGGATTATCTTAGTTTGACAATCCTTTTAATAAATAAAGTTCAAATAATTCTGCGATTTTTTCTTTTTCTAGCGGTTCATGATTTTTTTCCCAATCAAAAATAAGCGATACGTATAAGCGAAGCATAATAAATGCTGTAATTTCTGGATCACATTTGCTAATTTCACCTTTTTCAATTGCAATCTCTAAATAAGATTGAATGACAGAAACGATTTCCACATCTACTTGTTGCATCACTTCTTGTACTTCTTTCGTTCCCATATCGCGCTCTTCTTGAATTAATTTAATCATGAGCTGATGTTCTTTTCTAAATTCTAATATGCTATATAATGCTCTATGTACATTTTCAAAAAATGAAATATCTGAACGAATTGCATTTGCTGCAACTTGCTTCATTTCTGTAATTAAATTAGAAATAATTTCGCCAAATAGTTCTTCTTTATTTTTGAAAAAAGTATAAATTGTTCCTTTTCCTACATTCGCTAACTTCGCAACTTGATCCATCGTCGTTGCTTTATAACCGAACGCTGAAAAAGACTTTGTTGCAGCTTCAATAATAGAACGTTTTCGATCTATCGCCACATCGTCACCTCCAAAAATGACCAATTGGATAATATAGTCAATCAGTACATCTTTGATATTACCACACGCTTACATTCTATACAAGTTCTCTTTTTTATTATTTCCAGTATAAAAAATTCCAGTCAGTGTATACCATACTGTCCATAGTTTATCAGAAGAAAAGAGAAAAGGAAAAGGTGTTCTAGAGATATACATCTTAAGAACACCTTTTTATTATTTCAACATAGAAAGCATAATCTTCTCTAACTCTTCCTTACTTACATTTTTATCAAATACTGCTTCTCCAGGATCCTCTAAACTATGATTAATAATGACAATTTGATACGCACTATTTTTCCCTTTTGCAGGAACAATCATCTTCATACCTTGTAAATTACTATCTGAGTTATGAGTCGCATAGAATATTTGATTACCTTCTAATTCGTACTGTTCAATGTTTTCTTCTACAACAAATAAAGCATGGAACGGATCTTTACTTTCTCCAAATACTTGTGATTGATAAGTTGTATAGTTTCCTTTTCCGTTTGTATATTCTAATTCAATAGTTAATTCAGGTCTTCTCTTAATAAAATAACTTACCTTTTCATCCTTCTGATTGTATCCTTCAATTGTGTAAGTTGGCTTCTTAATTTGAAAATCAACATGTTCCTGCGCTTCCTTTACCGTGTAATTTATAGATTCGTGCACTTTGTCATCAAATGGTTTTGACTGATCATAAAGCGCATATAATTTTTCACGATCATCTTTTGTTAAACGCTCTTCTCTAAAAAATATTGACTCATAGTCAGAATCTCTCGGAGCACCTTTTTTCTGTATATTAATAATTTCTTTATATAATTTTATGTACTGCTGGAATTCATCTTTTGTTAAAGCTTTTTCAGCTAAATATAAATAATCTGTCTTTTGTTCATACACTCTTGCTGAATAACGATATTCTTTTTTCGCATTTTCTTCTGTACCAAACATCATATCTACTGCATTTTGATAAGTATCCTTTGGCTGCTCTACCTGATCCTTTTGTTTTTCTTTTCCTTCCGTTGCACGTGCGTTGAATAAAGAGAGGGATGCTATAGCAACTATGACAATGATTCCAAGTAAAGAAAGACGATACGATTTCTTTTGGAACTTTTTAATCATAACGATTCTCCTTTTTAGTGTCCGTTTATTTCTACTTAAATTTGCTAGGCTGGGTGCTTGATAGGAATAATGTTCTAAAAGGGTAATAATTGTATGGCCGTATGCAATTTGCTCTTCTTTATCTATAAACGTAAGCGCATATGCATCACAGGCTAATTCTTGATCTTCTCGCATACAAAAATAAGCGTACCAAAGAATCGGATTGAACCAATTTAATAGGAGCAAACTGTACATAATCCAATTTACAGCTACGTCGTTTCTCTTAATATGAGCTAACTCATGGTAAAAGACATATTGTAATTGTTGCTCATTTAATACTTTCATATGTTTTTTTGATAGTAATACTTTCGGACGAAAGAAACTGAAAACAGTTGGGCTCGCAATCTTTCCTGCTAGACGTAATGAAACTGCCTTCTTCATTTTCATAGACTGCTTACAGCGATTAAACACTGTAATGACCTGTTCATCCGTAATATCCGCTTGTTTCTTTATGTAAGAATATAAACGTCTATTTGTAATAAACGTTATGACTGCTAATACGATTACCCCAGCTAGCCAAACATATAGAGCAAGTTTGTATAAAGAAAATGTAGTCTGTTGTTCCGCACTCGCGTTTACTTCAGGTTCACCATTTTTTGTCACAGTTTCAGAATTTGATTCCAATTCCACTGTATGATTGGTTTCTATGTTCACTATACTCTCAGTAGACGGCATATTTTTTGGAATAACTTCCGATACACTAGAACTATAGGAAAATAGCGAATAAATACTATACGAACTATCCGGTGACCATGGTAGAAGAAGTCTTATCATTAGTACGATCCACAGCATATATTGCCATCGGGGCGTTAATTTATTTCTAAATAAAACTTTTATACATAAAATAAATCCAACTAATATGCTAGCCATAAGTGACGTTTCTATAAGCCAATCAAAAAAATGAGGAAGGTATACATTTATAAGCGTGTCTATCATTGTTATCTATCCTTCCTCTTGTTCTCCTCTGTCTTCTCATCTAAAATGTGTTTCAGTTCGTTAATATCTTCTGAAGACAATTTTTCCTCTTTTAAGAAATTGACAAGTAATGGCTTAAACGCCGCGCCGCAAAAGCGCTTTAGTAAAGATTTCGTTTCAACTTGTAAATAATTATCTTGTGATACTAGCGGAAAATAAGCATACATGCGCCCTTTATCTTGATGGTAAGAAACGGCTTCCTTTTGTACTAACCGATTAATTAATGTACGGATGGTTTTCGGTTTCCAGTCCATTGTATCTTCCAGTTCTTCTATAATTTCATTCGCTGTTTGTGGAGAATTCGACCACAACACTTTCATAATTTCTAATTCTGCTTCAGATATTTTAGGTAATTTATTTGTCATATTGTTTTCCACCCCTCGTATTACATTTGTAATCTACAATTAAGATTACAAATGTAATACTAAATTGTCAACCATATTTTAGAAAATATAATTTCCGTTAAACCTTACTTAACGACAACAAATTTCCCTTTTTTCAAATAATCAAATAAAAAAACAAGAAAATCTTTACATTTAATAGTAATATAGAAAATAGACAAGTTTATCAAAATAGTGGAGGCTTTTTCAGTCATGATGCGTGCGCTTCGTTTAAATATAAAGCAAGCTTTTTGTAGTCGTATTTCTTTAATTATTATGTTTAGTGGATTCGTTCTTATTTGTATTTATCACTATTACTATGTAATTCGTTATTTAGGAGACGCAGCGAGTGGACCTATTTCAACAGATTTGAAATGGATTGGATTTCGCGACAATGAAATGGATGTTTATTTATTATTAATGCCAGTTATTGCGAGTTTCCCCTTTAGTACAAGTTACAATTCGGATAAGTCAGATGGTTTTAAACCGTTTGTGAGTAAGGGAATTTCTATATTTCCTTATTCAGTAACGAAATATATCGTTACGTTTTTTTGCGGAGGATTTCTTTATACGCTTCCATTCATCTTATCGTTATTATTTTGCAAATTAACCATTCCAGACGGAACACCTACGATTGGTTCAGGCATCATAAATGCTGATGGAATGTTCGCAAACCTATATTTCGATGCGCCTCTTACTTACATTACTGTATATATCGGAATTAATTTTTTATTTGCAGGTTTAATGGCTCTTTTAGGACTTGCTGCATCTGTATGGTCACAAAAGGACTATATGGCAATTCTCTTTCCATTTGCAGTTGCCTCCATTCCTTACGTCCTGCTAAATACAATATTTCCTTCAATAGGCGGAGCACCTATTCATTTATATGATCCGAAACAACCATTGCAAGGCATGTCACCGTACATTTTAACGATGCAATGTGCTTTCTTCCTTCTCGTTAGCTTATTTATGTATATACAAGGAGTAAAGCGGGATAGAAAAAAATATAGAAGAAGACTGCAAAAAAGAGATCGGTGTAGAAAAGCGTTTCAAGCAATTTCGGACTAAATAATTGAACGAATAAGAGCGTAATTCCCTAAGTTAGCTTAGAGAATTACGCTCTTATTATCATTTACATTTATCAATCTTATATTTTCAATACTCATATAATCCTCTCCCCTTTACGGCGTACCTGCCAATCCCCATAAAATAACGATCGCCGCAAAATAAATCGCTTTAATAGCTACCACTAAACATAATGCAATAATTGCATATTTACTTAATTCTCTTCTTGCACCGATTAAAGTAAAAATAACCGCCAAACTAAACGTTATATAGGAAGTTGCGGTATTTATTAAATAATACATACTATCTAGAGTCTGTGTAAGCCCTGTTATATCAGCTACAAACTGAAGCATGACGATCGTACTAAAAAAAATTGCAAGCTGATTCATTAATTTCCCGTTTATTCGGGCTACCATATGTCTACACCTCCCTGTATTAAAGAATGAATATTCAATCTATTTTATCATAAAAATCCCTAATAATGTAAAAGAACGCTTAGTATATTTCTAAGCGTTCTTTCTCGACTATTTAAGAAGCCTTCTTCAAATCAATTTGAACAAGTACTGGATCGTGGTCACTTACACGTCCATGCTCTTTCATAATGTTTGAGTTTAAGTGCACTGGATCTACAATTGTGTATGGTGCGATGTTGTTTGTTACTAAAATATGATCTAACACTTGTGCATTTCCTTCATGAATGTACGTGTAGCGGTTCTCTTTCGGCACTGTGTTTAACATATTTTTCAAGATTGTTCCTTCTAGTGCTTTTAGTGGTTTAGCGAACTCAAAATCGTTCATATCCCCTAACACAACAACTGGTGCATTCGTGTTCTTTTTCTGAATTCCTTGTACGAAGTGATTTACTTCTTGCGCTAACTGAATTCGTTTTTCTTCACTCTTTAATACGAGCGGCTGCACTTTTCCAAATGGCGTTGCATCTCCTATTTTTGAGTTTAAGTGATTTGCAACGACAACAACGTTTTGTCCTTGGAACGTAAATTCTGCTGCAAGCGGTTTACGTGTACTTTCAAATAATGAACTTTCGTCTCCGATGCGAACAACATTTTTATCAAGTAACTTCGGTACTGCTGCTAATTTCACGCGTGATGGGTTGTAGAAGAAACCGACGCGAATATTAGCTCCTGGTGCTCCTCCGTCTAGATTATTATTCGGAGCAATTTCTACATACTCATACTTTGGTCCACGAATTTCTAGAACTGCATCAATGATACGTTTTGCACTTAATGAAGCATCTGTTGTACCGTCATTAATTGATCCATTGTTATCTTGCATTTCCTCTACACCGATAATATCTGGCATTTTTAAATTGTATTTAATAGAATACGCTAACGCTTTTACTTTTTCATCTGTTGTTTCTTTTTTATTCGCCGAGAAATTTTCAATGTTATATGTAGCAACTGTTAACTTATCAAGACGAGGCTGAATATTTGCCCCTACTTGCTTAAATCCGCCGTCCACTACAGATGGTAATTCCGTTATTGGCGCAATGCGGAACGAACCGTAATCATATCCGACTACCCCTGTTATATCTCCAGTAAAAGTATCTCCTACTTTTGCTACATAATCACGAGGTACTTTTACAGAAAGACGTTCTGGGTTTAATTGATTTTCATCTAATACAGGTGTGCCATATTTCGTTACGACTTTATTCCCGCCATTTTCTACTGTTACATATAAATTCCCGTTTTTCTGAGGGGCAATAATTTTTGGCGTTGGCATCGTAACGCGCATACCTTCTACACTTTCATAAAAGTCGATTGCATCTTCATTTGGATCAAATAAACCGAATGCATCATTATCGATAATTTGATCAGGAATTTTCACACCGTTTTCTCCAAGTACAATCGGCGCTGGTAAAGGTTGATCTTTTGCGATGACAGCAACGCGGCTCGCTTTAATTTCCGTCGTCGTTAAATCTGTGTCAAACCTTTCTGCATATCCAGGCCCAACATATTCTTCTACTTCTCCATCAACTTGGACAAGATCTCCTACTGCTACATTCACATCTTTTTTGTATACGTAAATACCTTCAGAAGTAGCTGGATCTTTATCCGGCTGATTATCTTCTATATAAAAACCATTTTTATCAAGCGCTGTGACAACGCCTTCCACATTGTTTACTTTCTTCCCATTGTAAGGAGAAATATGTGATTTCCCTTGAATATCATGAATACGAACTGGTTCATTTGTTACGATTATAAATGAAAATGTCGAAACTGCTGAAGAAGTAAGCCCTTCTTTTTCAGCGATTGCTTTCACTACACTATTTTCATTCACTACAATTTGTCCGTTATAACGAACGCTTTTGTTTGTAGGATTAGAGCCATCTAACGTATAGTAGATTGTTGCTCCTTCTGTATTCGTTGTTAATGTTACTGCTGTTCCTTTTGCAACTTCCCCACCATTTGGTGATGCCACTACATCGCTAACGCGGTTTTGTTCTTCTCCTTGAAACTTATGAGCTGTTACTGATTTTAAACCTGGGCTACCGAAATATAACTCAAGCGTCCCTGTCAACCTAACTTTCTTCCCGATATTTTCAGGATGGTCTTTCACATTTACTGCCAATCTCACATCGCCTTTTGGCAATTGAACAGGCATGATTTTGTCTGGATTCGTTTCGTTTGGCGAATCGGCAATTGCCACGTTTGTGTCGTCAAACTTAGCCGGATCTTTCGTGTATTTAGAAGGACTTTGCGTATACCCAACGATATATCCTTCCACTATCCCCTTCGTTTTCCCTTGCTGCTTAAATACTTGAATTGCTTTTTCTACTGACATAGAAGTAGTTTCTTCCGCCTGCGCTAAAGTTCCAGTAAATGAAAGCAATAACATCAATGATAAAAAGACACTTAATAATTTCTTCACAGCCATTTCCCTCTCCCTATTTCATATTTTCTCAACATTTCTATCATATCAAATGATTCGTTATATAGAACTATATTTCGACAAGTTTTACACAAAATTTATTTAATTTACAAGTTTTCAAACTATAATACAAAATAACTTATATAGGTTTATTGACTAAAGGTATTTTATCCAATAAACAAAACGCCTTCAATATAATTGAAGGCGTTTTGTTTGAAATATTTTAATGTGCGACTAATTTAGTCTCCATTACTTTCTCTAAATGAAATAACACACGTTTCGCCGCTAACTCACCTTGCTCAATACAAGCCGGAAGACCAGAACCAGCGTAAGAACTACCTGCCAAATACACACCTGGCAATTCTTCCTCCATAAATGTTGTGAGCTTTTTCATTCGCTCTTTATGGCCTACTGTATATTGAGGCATCGCTTCTTTCCAGCGGCTTACAATTGTAAACTCTGGATCCTCTGTAATATCCATTGTCTTTTGTAAGTCTTCGAGTACGAGCTGCACAATTTCTTCGTCAGTTTGTTCGACAATCGCTTCATCACCTGGGCGTCCGACGTAACAGCGAAGAAGCGTTTTTCCTTCTGGCGTTGTATGTGGCCATTTTTTGTGTGTCCACGTACACGCTGTAATTGTATAATCACTATTTCTTGATACGACAAATCCGGTACCATCAATATCACGCTGAATTGCAGACTTTGGGAAAGCAAGTGCCACGTTTGCAACTGATGTAGACGGAATGTTACGGAAGAAACGAAACTGCTTATACTGCGCAAACATAGATGGCAATACTTTATGCGGCGTCGCAACTACAATCGCGTCTACTTCCATTTCTTTTCCGTTACTAAGCGTAATCGTATAACTATCACCAAGTTTTGCAACCTTTTCGATACGAGTTCCCTTCATTATCATATCATTAGGAATCTTCGTTTCAAGAGATTCTACTATAGATTCTAAACCGGTTTTCACAGTTTTAAATATTCCTTTTTTCAATTCAGCCTTCTCTTGCTTTGGAGCGAGCGTACGCATACCGAGTGAAATACTACGGTGCTCCTGTTCAATTTGATAAATTTGAGGGAATGTTGACATTAAACTCATTTCATCAATATCCCCTGCATAAATACCAGATAATAATGGCTCAATTAAATTTTCAACGACTTCATTTCCAAGACGATGCCTGAAAAACTGCCCGAGTGATTGATCAGAAACTGGTTTTGATCTAGGCATTAATAAGTCAAAACCAGCTCTTAGTTTACCAATTGGGGAGAACAATCCGGAAAATAGAAACGGCGTAATTTGCGTTGGAATTCCCATCATTGAACCGCTCGGCATTTTATGTAACCGATTGTTTACGAGAACGAACGATTGACCGGCCTTATTATTTACAAGTTCATCGCCAAGTCCTAATTCTTTCACTAATTTAGCTGCACTCTCTTTTCTTGCTAAGAAAGAATCAGGACCGCGTTCAATTGTAAATCCATCTTTTTGAACGGTTTGAATTTTCCCGCCAAGTTTACCAGACGCTTCTATAAGCAATGCATCTATCGGCAAGTTTTTTTCACGAATTTCTTTTTGTAAGTTATACATTGTTGTTAATCCTGTGATGCCACCGCCGATGATCACAACTTTTTTCCTCAAGTAAGCTCCCCCTTTCTACTTACATTACAGATTCTTTTTTCTTTAATACTACATCTGCTAAACAGTCGATAAATGCGTCCGACGCATTAGGCATTTCGGGACGATAATATTTCGCGCCAATTTCATCCGTTACAACTTTACACTCAAAGTCATTGTCATATAAAACTTCTAAATGTTCCGCAACAAATCCAACTGGTGCATATACGAATGAACTGTAGCCGTATTTTTCATTTAGTTCTCTCGTTAAATCTTGTACATCTGGACCAATCCAAGGGTCTGGTGTATTTCCGGCACTTTGCCAACCTACTGCATAATTTGCTACTTCAGCACCACGTGCAATATAGTCAGCTGTTTCGTTTAATTGATCCGGGTATGGATCGCCGAGTGCGATAATTTTTTCTGGTAAGCTATGTGCAGATACGATTAACACTGCTTTTTCACGTTCTGCTTCTGACATACCGTTATATATACCTTTCACTGCATCGACCCAATACTGAATAAATTTCGGTTCTTTATACCAGCTATCGATGCCGTGAATTGTTAAGTTTCCAAGTTTTCCTGCTTCTTCTTGCGCTCGTCCTACATACGACTTCACGCTAAAAGTAGAATAGTGAGGGGCAAGAACGAGTGCAATTGCATCTTCTATTCCATCTTTATGCATAGCTTGTACTGCATCTTCAATGAACGGTTCAATATGTTTTAAACCAAGATACATGTGGTACTCTACTTCATCTTGTATTTCATTTAAACGTGTCTCTAACTTTTTAGCTTGCTCTAATGTAATAGTAGCTAAAGGAGAAATACCACCAATTGCACGGTAACGCTCTGTTAAATCTTCTAGCATTTCAGGACTTGGCTTTCTTCCTCTGCGAATATGTGTATAGTAACGTTCAATATCTTCTTCTTTATATGGCGTTCCGTATGCCATTACAAGCAAACCAATTTTCTTTTTCATACAGACAATCTCCTTTACTTCGCTAACTGTTCTTTAGAGTACTCATGAATAAATGTAGTTAAGCGTTTTAATGTATCTGGATTTACTTCTGGGAATACGCCGTGACCTAAGTTAAAGATATAACCTGGCTGCTTCATCCCTTGATCTAAAATACCTTTTACATGTTCTTCAATAACAGGCCAAGGTGCTAATAAGAATGAAGGATCCATATTTCCTTGTACCGCCTTATGAACACCACGTGCGCGTGCTTCTTCAATCGGTAAGCGCCAATCTAAACCTACTACATCAAGCGGTAAGTCGTGCCATTCATTCACTAAATGTGCAGCACCTACGCCGTGCATAATCATTGGAACACCCATCGGGCGAACTTCTGCAAAAATACGCTCCATCGCTGGTTTAATAAATATACGGTAATCCGCTACATTTACTGCTCCAACCCAAGAATCGAAAATTTGAACCGCTTTTACTCCTGCGTTAATTTGCGCTTTTAAATATGTAATAACCATATCTGCAAGCTTATCCATTAAAGCGAACCAAGCTTTCGGCTCTGCATACATAAACGCTTTCGTATTATGATAGTTACGAGAAGGACCGCCTTCGATCATATAGCTCGCTAACGTAAATGGAGCTCCTGAAAAACCGATTAACGGTACATCTAACATTTCTGTCGTTAATAAACGAATTGTATCTAGTATGTAAGGTACGTCATCTTCTGGATTGATTTCCCCTAATTTTTCTACATCTTGTAAAGAACGGATTGGACTATCGATAACTGGACCAATGCCAGATTTAATTTCCACATCAACACCAATTGCAGGTAGTGGTGACATAATATCTTTATAAAGAATTGCTGCGTCTACGTTATATTGATCAACTGGCAACTTTGTAACGTAAGCGCACAACTCTGGATTATGTGTAATTTCAAATAAAGAATATTTCTCTTTTATCTTTCTATATTCCGGCTGTGAACGACCTGCTTGACGCATATACCATGCTGGTACATACTCTGTACGTTCCCCCCTACATGCTTTTAAAAATGTCTCATTTATAGTTCTTACCAAGACCCTAGCTCCCTTCCTTACCAATGCTTTTTCTTTAAATATGCTCTATTCCGATATTTATCTTTTTTTACTATACAGCTTGTAAAAACAAAATGCATAACATTATGTACGTTGTTCATTAAATTGACACAAACGTTCGTAAAAACGTTTACTATTTTCACAACATTCTTATTATAGCACAGAGAAAAACTACGGTTTAGCTACTTTTGACTTTTCTCCTTCACGGTTCGTTTGTGTGTTATATGGCACAACGTAAAAACTTGGTTTTGAGAATATATTAATAAACTTCTCCTCATATTTCCCCGTTCCTTTTGCCGTTCCAACGTGAGTATGAATTCCTTTTTCAACTTTATAAATCCGATACATAATTCGCTCATCAGGAAGCGGCGTCCAGCTTAGTTTCATTGCAAATAAACCGAAAGGACTAAATGCTAGTTTTGCTTCCACGTTTTGAATCTTATCTAAACGAATTGGCAGTCCAATTGTTTCAACACCTTTTGGCCTATGAAAACTCGCTTTATCTTGTATGTTTGCTTTCGTTAAAATCTTTTTAAATAACATCGTTGCAGATGCATTTCCATCTTGTAATTGATGCTCTTTATCGGTGCGGTCATAGCCAATCCAAACTGCACCTACTAAATTCGGTGTATATCCAACGAACCACATATCACGCGCACCATTGTCATCATTCGGCAATGAAGTTGTGCCTGTTTTTCCAGCTAAAGCTCCATTATATACGCCAGCTTTCGCCGTACCTTCTTTCACAACTCCTTCAAGCATCTTTGTCATATACCATGCCGTTTGCTTCGAAAAGACTTTCGTTTCAGCTTTTGATGATTCTCCAATAACCGCCCCGTGTCTATTTAATACTTTATCGATAACGTGCGGTTCGATAATATTCCCGTTTGCTAAAAAAGATCGGTACATTTTGACAAGATCAAATGGAGACACACCATTTTTTAGCCCGCCAAGTGCTGTGCTTAAACCTGAGTCCGCAATATGAACATTCCCTTTCTCTAAATATTGCTTTCCCTCATCTACCCCTAATTCATTTAATAAAGATACAGCTGGCACATTTGCTGATTCTAATACCGCATCGTACATCGTCATCTCTTTCGTATACTCATGATTATAATTTCGAGGTTCATAACCTTCAAACGAACTTTTTTCATTCGTTAATAAAGAATATGGATTATATTTCTTCGTCTCAAGTGCAGGTCCATATACGATAAGCGGCTTTAAAACAGAACCAGGCTGCCGCTTTGCAAAAACGCGATTAAGCCCTCTCGGAACATACTCTCTTCCGCCAATCGCGGCTTTAATTCCGCCAGTCTGATTATCCATTAATAAAAATGCACCTTGCGCCCCGTTTTCTTTACCAGGGAAATTTCTCGCATCTTGAAACTGGTTATATGCTACCTTTTGAACTTTTTCATCCATCGGTACGACAAACGTATATCCTCCGCGCAGTACTTCTTGATGCGATAAACCATATAAACGCGCCGCTTCATCTATAACCATATCGATATACGGCATATATGCGAGTTCACGTTCATCTGAATTTTTATAAAGAGCTATTGTTTTCCCTTGGTAACGAACACTATCTTCCGCTGTTAAATAGCCTTGTTTATGCATAAGTGACAAAACAAGATCACGGCGCCCTTTACTCTTTTCTAGGGATAAGTACGGTGAATAGCCATTTGGCGCTTTCGGAAGCCCTGCAAGCATAGCTCCCTCTTCCACTGTTAAATCTTCTACATTTTTATTAAAATACAACTTTGCTGCCGCTTGAATACCATATGCCCCATGACCGAAATAAATATGGTTCATATACATTTCAAGAATTTGCTGCTTCGTATATTTTTGCTCTAATTGAAGAGAAATTGCGACCTCTTTCAATTTGCGCGTAAATGTTTTTTCGCGAGTTAAAAAGACGTTTTTAGCTAGTTGCTGCGTAATCGTACTACCGCCTTCTACCTTCTCTCCAGCTAACGCGTCTTTATAAAGCGCCCGAAATATAGAAGGGTAATCAATTCCTTGATGCTCATAAAAACGAGAATCTTCCACAGCAATAAATGCTTGCTGCACGTACTTTGGAATTTCTTCAATCGGCACGAGCTCTCTATTTTCTACATATAACTTCGTAATTTCTTTTCCTTTTTGGTCAACGATACGTGATGAAGAGTGGAAAACAAGCTGCTTTTCATCCATCATATAGCCACCAGTTAACACAATAAGTTTATAGAGTACAATCGCTACTACGAACGTTGCTACCCCGCCTAATAAAGTCCACTTTGCTTTCTTCATACATCGGCCTTCTTTCCAAATGATGGTACATTTATTATTTGAAAAAGAAGTATCTTTATGTATATAATCTTCGAAGTTTTTTAAGAGAATTGATATAATAGAGACAAACCATAAAGGGGGCATTAAAATGAAGGCTATTATTTCATACGAAACACCTCTAGAACAAGCACATTTCACTGCAAAAAATAACGAAAAAGATATGTTTTATAAAGAAAATACTGAAGAATCTGTAGAATCGACACTTCAGTATGACGTATTAGACGCTGTTGGAGAATTTAAAGGACAAACTGGCTACATCGTTTGTAACAACATTTCTGTAACAGACGAAGGTCGCCCTGTATTTGAAAACCGTTTTAAAAACCGTGCTGGTCTAATCGAAAATGAGCCTGGCTTCCAAGCAATCCGTGTTCTTCGCCCATTAAGTAATGATACATATGTCATCTTAACGATGTGGGAAACTGAGCAAAACTTTAAAGACTGGACAGAATCACGTTCATTCGAAAACGCTCATAAAAAACGCCCTGCACAAGCAGAAGGACAAGCACAGGCTCAGGCTCAGGCGCATCCACATGCAGAACAGCAAAAAAGCATTTTCTCTCGCCCGTCGTTCGTGACTACTTTTGATGTGTTAGTTTAATTTTCGGAGTTCGGAGTCAGCGGTATGTGAAATTATATCGGCGATTTTTCGAATATATCGGCGCAACTCGAAATATATCGACTTATCGACAAATGACGACACACAAAAAAGGAAACACCATTACACACCGGTGTTTCCTTTTTCTTTATACCAATTATATATGCGAAGCGCGTCTTCTTTTCGCATATGCTTCACTTCATAACCATGTCCCGCCACCGCTACAGCAGCTGTACATAACTCGTCTTTCTTTTGAAAATAAGATTGATTATATCCGACCACTTGAATATGCCTTCTTCGCATGATCCCTGTATATTTCGCGAGACCTCGGTGCACCATTACTAACTGATTGTCTCGTATCATATATCCACCACTTTTATATCTAGCGTATGCAAGTATTGTAAATACAATAAATAGCGGTATAAGAACGAACAACGCAGTATGTTGTTTAAAATATATACTCGCACCAGCGATTGGCACAGCGAGCACAGCACTTGTAATCCAGCCCATTACGACGTAACGGCGTAATGCAGCCTTCGGTAAATGAACGATTTCCTCTTCTATTTCATACGGCAACTGTAAATAGGCAAGTAGCTGCTGTACATCTTTTTTCTTCATAAAAGGATGTAACATCACTTCATTCCCTGCCGCTTCTATACTTTGAATGACTTCCACTTCGACAGAGCAATAACCGAAAGGCTGGCGGAGAATTCCTTCTTTCACAGTAATTGCTTGAATGCGGTGGAGCTTTAAGACAAACTCTTTCTTATCAAATAACCCTTGCACAATACGAATTTCATTTCCGTTTCGCTCTATTTTAAAGTTCGCATATTTTAGCGCATAACCAGCTGTCGAAACGACCCACGAAACCGCCATTAAAATCGCGGCCATAACGATTAATTCATATACACCGTTATCCATCACATACGCTTCCACTTTATTTATGAGCCATTCTGGAAGAAATTGATTAAACTCTGTGTAAATAAGAAGTAATCCAGAAAACACTAATCCGAATCTACCAGACGTAATGGAAGCTACTAAAATCTCTTTCATCGTTAACTGATAAATCGTCTTACTTTCTTCTGCCATGGGTACTTCTTCACTCGCAGCGCTTCTTTTTTTATTTAATAAGGCAATCAGTTCCTTCGCTTCATCTTCTTTAATACCAGCTAACATCACTTCCGGCTCACTACCGCCGCCCGCTACTTCTATATTTAATTTCGTAAGCCCAAGCATTTGATAAATGACATTAGAAGATGTACTAATGTTTTGCACACGATCTTTATTTAAATAACTTTCCTTCTTCACAAAAACACCGTGTTTTATATGTAAAATATTATTTTCAACCCAGTATACTTTGAAATACCATTTTACAGCTGAGAAAATAGCCATAATGAATAAAACAAACAGAAGGAAAAGATAAAATAAATACCAAGGCTTCACTTGTTCTTCAGGTTTAAACATAACAAGCATAATAAGTGGTAACAAACTCGCAATTCGAATACCTAACAATATCGTGATCGGATGTTGCCTCTTATACACCCTCATCACTCACTTTCGCAAGCTCTCCAATTTGTCTTTTCAACTGTTCTGCTTCTTCTTTCGTTAAGCCTGGAATACTATGCGAAGTTGCCGCTGTTGAAATATGTAATTCTGCTAAATTATACTTTCTCATAATTGGCCCTTGCTCAATCGTTACGTGCTGCACGCGGATCATCGGAATAAGTACGCGTTTTACAACGAACATTCCCTTTTGAATCTCAATCTCTTCTTCATTTAATCTGTAACTATAATAACGTTGACGTAAATTTGGAAATACAAAATAGTCGAGTGGTATGTATAGAACTGCTCCTGTCACTAACAATCCAAACAACCAGCCCCACCAGTTAAAGTTAATCATAAAAAAGAAATACGCAATTACGACTGCTAGTATAACCGCTGCCCCAATTAAAGCGTGGATTCTCCACACTTTCAGCATATTAGAATGAATCTCCCTTTCTAACGGCTGCATCTCATCACTCCAATTATATGAATTTATTACTTATATATTAGGCTTTATATACATTTTTGTAAATTTATAGTTTTCCGCATCGTATCCATTACTTCTTTAAAGTTCCCTTCATTAATGGAGTACACTTGAAACTGAATATAATCTATCTCATTCGTATCCGGATTAGCAAATGGAAAAATCTTAAATCTTGCTGCCGATCTTCCTAACATATCTACAATCATAAGAGCAACATCAATATGCTCAAAGCCTACACGGAATGCTACCGCTTCTCCAGTAAACTCATAATCTTTAATCGCATCATAAGACTTATTCGCGCTTATGAGTGTCATTTTTAATAGTTGGTTGAAATTCTCTGGTTTAAAATTAATCATATACGCAGCTCCTTTTTTCAATAAAACACTATGAAAACAGTGTAATCTTATAATTTCATAGCTTTACACATCAATTATATAAAAAATAAAGCTAGTTTTTTATAATTTTTTTGATATAATTACATACGGGAAACGGGAAGAATTTTGTCTTCCCTTGTGTTTTTATTTGCATCTAGTACTTTTGCTAGATGCCTTTTTTTTATGCCAAACAAACTTAAAAAGGTATCCTCAAATACTTTGAGGATACCTTTTTATCGATTTAGTGTATTTCAACAATTGTACCATCTTCAAATACTTTGAATACGCCAGTAAATCCTGGTCCAGCTGCGCCTTCTATTTTATATGTCGTACGCACTCTAATTTGATAATATTTCTTTCCATTTTCTACTTGCGTATTCTCTAGTGTGTAATCATATTCTTCTTTATATTCATTTTTGATATATTCTTTAGCTTTCTCAAAAGTAAATGCATCTTGATTCTTTCCTGTCTCTACCTTTTTGGGCTTCTCTGCCGTTACCTTTTCATTCTTTTCTGTTTCTACTTTTTGCGAATTCTCTGTCGTTACCTTTTCATCCTTTTCTGCCTCTACCTTTTTAGGCTTCTCTGTCGTTACCTTTTCATTCTTTTCTGCCTCTACCTTTTTGGGCTTCTCTGTCGTTACCTTCTGATTCGTTACTACATTTGTTTTTTGTGCCTTCACTGCTTCACTCTTTGCATTTTTTTCTTCTTCATCAATTTTCGTGATTAATCCTACAGCTTTTTTATTATATTCTTCAAGGTTCTTGTTATCTTTTGTTTCTGAAACTAGCTTATTTAGTAACTCTTTCGCTTCTGCATAATTTTTCTTACTTATTAACTCTTCACCTTTCACCAGTTGTTCACTATACTTCTTTTTTGTTTCTAAGATAGCTAGTAAAGCTGTTCGTTCTTCTTTTGCTTGTTTTATAAGCGTAGTACTTCCATTCTTCATGCTTTCTACTTTTTCAAATGACTTGATTGATTCTTCTACATTTGTTTCTTCTTTTAACTTCACTGCTTCCATCATTGCTTTCGTTTGTTCTACAAGCACTTTTACATCTGAATCATCTTTTTTCTCATCTAGTGCTTTTTCAAATGATGATAAGGCTGTTTTATATTCTTTATTCGTTAGTGCGGTATTCCCCTCATCCACCGCTTTTTCAAAATTCCCATTACTACATCCAGCTAGCATTAAAAATGTAAGGCCAATTACTGTTAATAGTTTTTTCATTTTCTCTCCCCCTATATATCCCTAAAATAATAACATCATATGTATAAAAGTCTGTGTAGCAATTAGACTGAAAGTAAATATGTACTACATTGTGTGTGGGAAAGGAAGTACACTTCATTTGCTATCATTAGTTAAAACTCCTAAATAGTTGGTAGTTGGTTTTCTTCTTCTTTTAAGACAGAAAGGAATTTTAATAATGTGCGTAAAGCTCTCACCAGGCTCTTTACTACACACACTCTTATACACATAAAAAAAACATTTTTAGTTTGCTATTTCTTTCCCTTTGTATGTTCTCGGTTAATCGGAAATACAAATCACAATTCGTAACATACCGAAAAAAACGAAAACAAACTGTAATAATAGTCATAATTTGTAACTATTTCGTAACACAAATGTAACATAAGGTTTTTAAACATACAATAGTTTTTTTTACATTATTTTCCCCTTTCTATATTTTAAGGCGTCAATAAGATTCCAATCCTTAGTGTACCTTTAAAGGTTCGGGCCGTAGCCATTAGCATTAAGGTACTAGGGAGTACGATCGATTCGTCGTACATGGAGTGGCTTTGTGTAGTGGACAAGTCTTAGACAGAGGTCGTGTACGGTGGGGTCTAAGTGATCGCATGGCAAAAACAAAGACGCTTATCTCATCCAGTTTGATTGATTGTTTTTTTACCATTTTTCAAAGTATGAGATAACCTGTCTTTCAGCCGTTTTCCACAACTATAGGGATTAATGGTTAGAATATATGGCTTGTCTCTGAATCTGTTTTTATTACTCAGCTACAGTATATGAAAGTATTTTTTTTTGATGATTACAATTTTTTTTGTTATATACTTAAAATGTACATAGTTAGATTAGGAAGGTTTAATTATGTTTCATAAATTGCATGTTAAAGATGGTAAGAAATTAAGGGGGGCAAAAGAAGCGATGATTAAAGAATTTGTAGATAATGATCCCAAGTGCCAATTTATTGTACAGCAAGCAGAACTAAATAAAGAATTTAAAGAAAGGAGTTGGATTTGTGGGGGAATTTATGATGAAAAGCTTTTATCTTTTAAAACCTAGAATGCTTAAGGGGGACATTTACTATAAAGTTTTTGTTACAGACGACTGTATATATTTCATAAAAATTGGTGGGCAGTTTCATAGTCGACATGCTTATAAAAAACAATTACCTGCTATTCTGGACCTATTATTTTTGCCTTGGTTCAAAAAAATTGAGAAAAAACAATTAAACTTAGAAACTGAAATAGATGTGAAGATCCATACTGGAGATGTACATGAGCTATTACAAATAAAGAATAATTTTTCAATTACAACAAATATAATTGAAGAGATACTATTAAATAAACAAGGAACTTTCCACACAGGCTTTAATGACAATGGGACAATTTCATTTATGTTACAAAATGGTCAAAAACTAAAGTTCATCATTTCGAAAGAAACTTTATTCTCATCAATAGAAGAAAGTTTCCACCACTATCAGCAAACAATCTCCATAAGAGAAGTATTTTAAAGTATAGTATTTGGTTTCATGTACAGGGAACCGATTGATTTATGTCTTGATAATGTACGATTTTCTTTTTTTGATATAACCACATACGGGAAACGGGAAGAACTTTATCTTCCCTTGTGTTTTTATTTGCATCTAGTACTTTTGCTAGATGCTTTTTTTATTATGCCAAATAATATAAAAAAGGTATCCTCAAATACTTTGAGGATACCTTTTTACTTTCATTATCTCTGTTTTTTTCTACCTAATGCAAGTAAGCCAAAACTCATCATTACAAGAAGTGCTCCCATATATGGTTCCACAGGCATTTTCTGCCCTGTCTTCGGTAATTCTTTTTCAGGTTTCTCTGGATCTGTTGTTCCAGGCTTCTCTGGATTCGTTGTTCCAGGCTTCTCTGGATTCGTTGTTCCAGGTTTCTCTGGATTTGTTGTTCCAGGATTCTCTGGATTCGTTGTTCCAGGTTTCTCTGGATTCGTTGTTCCAGGTTTTTCTGGATCTGTTGTTCCAGGATTCTCTGGATCTGTTGTTTCCGGTTTTTCTGGATCTGTTGTTTCCGGTTTTTCTGGACCTGGTGGTGCTAAATGACTCAATTTGTTTAATACTTCTAATTGAACTGAACTTATCATTCCTTTTGTAATTTCAAATGGAATTGGATTAGTTAATTTTTCATATCCTTTTGGTGCTTCTACTTCTACTAGTGTGTAGTTACCTACAGATAGATCTGAGACTTTTGCTTTTCCATCTTTATCTGTTGTTACTCTCACGACTATTTTACCTTTTTCATCATGAACTTCAAACACAGCTCCTGATAATATATTCTTGCTTTCAGCAGCCATTTTTGTAATTTCCACTGAACCTTTATCTACTAGTTCATTCTCTACTTTCAATGATAGGACTTCTGTCATACCTTTTTTAATTTCAAATGATACTGGCTCTGTTAGTTTCTTGTAGCCTGGTAAGCTTTCTACCTCTACTAGTTTGTAACTTCCTACAGATAGATCTGAAACTTTTACTTTTCCTTCTTTATCTGTTGTTACTTCTGTTACTACTTTTCCTTGCTCATCTTGCACTTCGAAGACTACGCCTTCTAATGCTTTTTGGCTATCTCTGTCTACTTTTGTGATTTCTACAGATCCTGTATCAATCATTTCATTTTCTACTGTTAAAGCAAGAGATTTTGTCATGCCTTTTTCAACTTGGAAAGTAATCGGATTTACTAATTGCTTATATCCTTTTGGTGCTTTTACTTCTACCAACTTGTATGTTCCAACTGATAAATTAGTAACTTGTGCGTGTCCTTTTTTATCTGTCGTTATTTTAGCAATTACTTGTCCTGCTTTATCTTGAATCTCAAATACTGCATCAGCTAAAGCATCTTTATTTTCTTTGTCTACTTTTGTAATTTCAACATTTCCTGTATCCACTAATTCATTTTCGACAGTTAATTGTAATGCTGTTACTCTACCTTTTTCAATTTCGAATGAAATTGGTTTTTCTAGCGGTTTGTATCCTGCTGGTGTTTCTACTTCTACCAGCTCATATTTCCCAATAGATAAATCTGAAACATTTACTTTTCCATCTTTATCCGTTTTTACTTTAGTAACTACTTTCCCTTTTGAATCACGTACTTCAAATACAACACCTTCTAATGGTGCTTTACTATCTTTGTCTATTTTCGTGATTTCAACATTCCCCGTATCCACCATTTCGTTTTCTACAGTGAACGCTAGAGATTTTGTCATACCTTTTGTAATTTCAAATGGTACCGGCTTTTCTAATTTTTTGTATCCTGGTAAGCTCTCTACTTCTACTATTTTGTACTTTCCTACAGATAAGTCTGAAACGTTTGCTTTTCCTTCTTTATCTGTCGTTACTTTTGTTACTACTTTTCCAGTTTCATCTTGCACTTCGAAGACTACACCTGCTAACGGTGCCTTATTATCTTTATCTATCTTCGTTATCTCTACATTTCCCGTATCTATCATTTCATTTTCTATTTTTAATGATAGAACTTCTGTCATACCTTTTTTAATTTCGAATGATACTGGTTCTGTTAGTTTTTTATAGCCTGGTAAGCCTGCTTTTTCTACTAATTTGTACTTACCTACAGATAGGTCAGAAACTTTTGCTTTTCCTTCTTTATCTGTTTTTACTTCTGTTACTACTTTGCCTTGCTCATCTTGTACTTCGAAGACTACGCCTTCTAATACTTTTTGACTGTCTTTATCTACTTTTGTAATTTCTACAGATCCTTTATCTAACTGTTCATTCTCTACTTTCATTGATAGGACTTCCGTCATACCTTTTTTAATTTCGAATGACACTGGTTCTGTTAACTTCTTGTAACCTGGTAAGCTTTCTTTCTCTACTAATTTATACTTACCTACTGATAAATCAGCGATTTTTGCTTTACCGTCTTTATCTGTTTTTACTTCTGTCACTACTTTGCCTTTTTCATCTTGTACTTCAAAAGTTACGCCCGCTAATACTACGCCACTTTCTTTGTCCACTTTTGTAATTTCTACTGAACCTTTATCTACTAGTTCGTTTTCTACTTTCAGTGATAAGACTTTCGTCATACCTTTTTTAATTTCAAATGATACTGGTTCTGCTAACTTTTTGTAACCTGGTAAGCTTTCTTTCTCTACTAATTTGTACTTACCTACAGATAAATCTGAAATTGTTGCTTTTCCTTCTTTATCTGTCGTTACTTCTGTTACTACTTTGCCTGCTTCATCTTGTACTTCAAAGACTACGCCTGCTAATGCTTTTTGGCTCTCTTTATCTACTTTTGTAATTTCTACGTTACCCTTGTCTAACATTTCGTTTTCTACTGTTAAAGCAAGAGATTTTGTCATGCCTTTTTCAATTTGGAAAGTAATCGGATCTACTAATTGCTTATAACCTTTTGGTGCTTTTACTTCGACCAATTTGTATGTGCCAACTGATAAATTAGTAACTTGTGCGTGTCCTTTTTTATCTGTCGTTATTTTAGCGACTACTTGTCCTGCTTCATCTTGAATCTCAAATACTGCATCCGCTAAAGCATCTTTATTTTCTTTGTCTACTTTTGTAATTTCTACATTTCCTGTATCCACTAATTCATTTTCTACAGTTAATTGTAATGCTGTAACTCTACCTTTTTCAATTTCGAATAAAATTGGTTTTTCTAGTGGTTTGTATCCTGCTGGTGTTTCTACTTCTACCAACTCATACTTTCCAATAGATAGATCTGAAACGTTTGCCTTTCCAGCTTTATCCGTTGTTACTTTCGCTACTACTTTGCCTTTTGAATCACGTACTTCAAATACAACACCTTCTAATGGCGCTTTACTATCTTTGTCTATTTTTGTGATTTCAACATTCCCCGTATCCACCATTTCGTTTTCTACAGTGAACGCTAGAGATTTTGTCATACCTTTTTTAATTTCAAATGGTACCGGCTTTTCTAATTTTTTGTATCCTGGTAAGCTCTCTACTTCTACCAGCTTGTACTTTCCTACAGATAAGTCTGAAACGTTTGCTTTTCCTTCCTTATCTGTTGTTACTTTTGTTACTACTTTGCCAGTTTCGTCTTGAACTTCGAAGACTACACCTGCTAACGATACCTTATTATCTTTATCTATCTTCGTTATCTCTACATTTCCCGTATCTACCATTTCATTTTCTATTTTTAATGATAGAACTTCTGTCATACCTTTTTTAATTTCAAATGATACTGGTTCTGCTAACTTTTTGTAACCTGGTAAGCTTTCTTTCTCTACTAATTTGTACTTTCCTGCAGATAAATCAGCAATTTTTGCTTTTCCATCTTTATCTGTCGTTACTTCTGTTACTACTTTGCCTGCTTCATCTTGTACTTCAAAGACTACGCCTGCTAATACTTTTTGGCTGTCTTTATCTACTTTTGTAATTTCTACTGAGCCTTTATCTAACTGCTCATTTTCTACTTTCATTGATAGGACTGTCGTCATACCTTTTTTAATTTCGAATGATACTGGTTCTGTTAATTTTTTGTATCCTGGTAAGCCTGCTTTTTCTACTAATTTGTACTTGCCTACAGATAAGTCTGAGATTTTTGCTTTTCCTTCTTTATCTGTTTTTACTTCTGTTACTACTTTGCCTTGCTCATCTTGTACTTCGAAGACTACGCCTTCTAATACTTTTTGACTGTCTTTATCTACTTTTGTAATTTCTACTGAACCTTTATCTAACTTTTCGTTCTCTACTTTCAATGATAGGACTTCTGTCATACCTTTTTTAATTTCGAACGATACTGGTTTCGCTAGTTTTTTGTATCCTGGTAAGCTTTCTACCTCTACTAGCTTATATTTCCCTACTGATAAATCTGAAATTGTTGCTTTTCCATCTTTATCTGTTGTTACTTTTGTTACTACTTTATCTTTTTCATCTTGCACTTCGAAGGTTACGCCCGCTAATACTGCGCCACTTTCTTTGTCCACTTTTGTAATTTCTACTGAACCTTTATCTAACAGTTCGTTCTCTACTTTCAATGATAAAACTTTCGTCATACCTTTTTTAATTTCGAACGATACTGGCTCTGTTAGTTTTTTGTATCCCGGTAAGCCTGCTTTTTCTACTAATTTGTACTTGCCTACAGATAAGTCTGAGACGTTTGCTTTTCCATCTTTATCTGTCGTTACTTCTGTTACTACTTTTCTTTGCTCATCTTGCACTTCGAAGACTACGCCTGCTAATGCTTTTTGGCTCTCTTTATCTACTTTTGTAATTTCTACTGAGCCTTTATCTAACTGCTCATTTTCTACTTTCATTGATAGGACTGTCGTCATACCTTTTGTAATTTCGAATGATACTGGTTCTGTTAATTTTTTGTATCCTGGTAAGCCTGCTTTTTCTACTAATTTGTACTTGCCTACAGATAAGTCTGAGATTTTTGCTTTTCCTTCTTTATCTGTCGTTACTTCTGTTACTACTTTTCCTTGCTCATCTTGTACTTCGAAGACTACGCCCGCTAATGCTTTTTGGCTGTCTTTATCTACTTTTGTAATTTCTACTGATCCTTTATCTAGCAGTTCGTTCTCTACTTTTATTGATAAAACTTCCGTCATACCTTTTTTAATTTCGAACGATACTGGTTTCGCTAGTTTTTTGTATCCTGGTAAGCTTTCTACCTCTACTAGCTTATATTTCCCTACTGATAAATCTGAAATTGTTGCTTTTCCATCTTTATCTGTTGTTACTTTTGTTACTACTTTATCTTTTTCATCTTGCACTTCGAAGGTTACGCCCGCTAATACTGCGCCACTTTCTTTGTCCACTTTTGTAATTTCTACTGAACCTTTATCTAACAGTTCGTTCTCTACTTTCAATGATAAAACTTTCGTCATACCTTTTTTAATTTCGAACGATACTGGCTCTGTTAGTTTTTTGTATCCCGATAAGCCTGCTTTTTCTACTAATTTGTACTTGCCTACAGATAAGTCTGAGACGTTTGCTTTTCCACTTTTATCTGTCGTTACTTCAGTTACTACTTTACCTGCTTCATCTTGTACTTCAAAGACTACGCCCGCTAATGCTTTTTGGCCTTCTTTATCTACTTTTTTAATTTCTACATTACCCTTGTCTAACATTTCGTTTTCTACTGTTAAAGCAAGAGATTTTGTCATACCTTTTTCAATTTGGAAAGTAATAGGATCTACTAATTGCTTATATCCTTTTGGTGCATTTACCTCTACCAACTTGTATGTTCCAACTGATAAATTAGTAACCTGTGCGTGCCCTTTTTTATCTGTCGTTATTTTAGCGACTACTTGTCCTGCTTCGTCTTGAATCTCAAATACGGCATCAGCTAAAGCATCTTTATTTTCTTTGTCTACTTTTGTAATTTCTACATTTCCTGTATCCACTAATTCATTTTCGACAGTTAATTGTAATGCTGTAACTCTACCTTTTTCAATCTCGAATGAAATTGGTTTTTCTAGCGGTTTGTATCCTGCTGGTGTTTCTACTTCTACCAACTCATACTTTCCAATAGATAAATCTGAAACATTTGCTTTTCCATCTTTATCCGTTGTTACTTTAGTAACTACTTTACCTTTTGAATCACGTACTTCAAACACAACACCTTCTAATGGTGCTTTACTATCTTTGTCTATTTTCGTGATTTCAACATTCCCCGTATCCACCATTTCGTTTTCTACAGTAAATGTTAAAGACTTCGTCATACCTTTTTTAATTTCAAATGATACTGGTTTTTCTAACTTTTTATAACCAGGTAAACTTTCTACCTCTACTAATTCATACTTTCCTACAGGTAAATCTGAAACATTTGCTTTTCCATCTTTATCTGTCGTTACTTTTTTCACCTCATTGCCCTTCTCATCTTGGACAACAAACGTTACTCCCGCTAACGGCGCCTTATTATCTTTATCTATCTTCGTTATCTCTACGCTTCCCGTATCTACCATTTCATTTTCTACTTTTAATGATAGTACCTCGGTCATGCCTTTTTTGATTTCAAATGATACTGGCTCTGTTAGTTTCTTATAGTCTGGTAAACTTTCAACTTCTACTAGTTTGTATTTCCCTACTGATAGGTCTGCAATTTTTGCTTTCCCATTTTTATCTGTTGTTACTTTCTTTATTACTTTTCCAGCTTCATCTTGCACTTCGAAGACTACACCTTCTAATGCTTTTTGGCTGTCTTTATCTACTTTTATAATTTCTACTGAGCCTTTATCTAACTGCTCATTTTCTACTTTCAGTGATAAGACTTCTGTCATACCTTTTTTAATTTCGAATGATACTGGCTCTGTTAATTTTTTGTAACCTGGTAAGCCTTCCGTCTCTACTAATTTGTATTTTCCTACTGATAAGTCTGAGACATTCGCTTTTCCATCTTTATCTGTCGTTACTTTTTTTACCACTTTTCCTTTTTCATCTTGCACTTCGAAGACTACGCCTTCTAATACTTTTTGACTGTCTTTATCTACTTTTGTAATTTCTAATGAGCCTTTGTCTAACTGCTCATTTTCTACTTTCAATGATAGGACTGTCGTCATACCTTTTTTAATTTCAAATGATACTGATTCTGTTAGTTTCTTGTAACCTGGTAAGCTTTTCGTCTCTACTAATTTGTACTTTCCTACTGATAGATCTGAAACGTTTGCTTTTCCATCTTTATCTGTTACTACTTTTCTTACCACTTTATCTTTCTCATCTTGGACTTCAAATTCGACACCCGCTAATACTGCGCCGCTTTCTTTGTCCACTTTTGTAATTTCTACATTACCTTTGTCTACCATTGCATTTTCTACTGTTATTGGGAATATGCCGTCCCCTGTTACATTTACTTCGAACTCTTTTTCTTTTAATTGGTATCCTTCGGGCGCTTTCGTTTCTTTTAAAATATATTTTCCTAGTGCTAACGGTTTAGAAATTGCCTTACCGTCTTTATCTGTAATAATATGCTCAACTGCTACACCGTCTTTTACTATATCAAACTCTGCATTTGCTAATGCTTTACCACCATTTTCCGAATCAATTTTCTTTAATTCAATTTGACCCTTTTGCATGTTATTTTTAATTTCAATTGTTTTTGTTTCTCCAGCTTGAAGTGTAACCTCTACCGGACTTGTTAATTTTTGATATCCTTCAGGTGCTACTTTTTCATAAATTTTATACGTTCCAGGTGCTAAAGTTTGAGGGGCTGAAAAACCTTTTTCGCCTGTTTTCAGTACTGCAACAACCTTATCCTCACTATTTCGAACTTCAAATTCGGCACCTGTTAACTCTTTATTCGGATCCTCAGCATCTATTTTATGAATAGCTACTGTGCCATCTTTTGGAGGTTCAGGCGGTGTAACAGTTACTTCTTTCGATGTTAATTTTTTATCATCAAAATGTAATTCTGCTTTATTAGGAATCTTCTTATCTACGTAAGAAGATAAGTCTGCACCAGCTTTAATTTTCGCCTTAATATTCAAGTTAATTATCTGGTCTTCATATGACTTATAGTCAAAACTCTCACCGAACGTAAATGTTACTTCACTTTTTTGTTTATCTATCTTTAGTGTTCCTTTAGAAGTAATATCTTGGCCACTCTGATCATACACTTTTGCCTCTAATACTTCTAATACATCTTCTAAATCATCACTAATTACCATAGATGTGTATTTAGGAGGATCGTTTGGTATATGTGTACCAACTTGATATTGAATAGGTTGATCCATTTGCGCTAACTGCTGATTCTCTACAAGCTTACCATTCTCATCAACTATATTCTTTTCAATACTAGGTGGATTATCGTCACCTGAACCGGTTCCTCCCCCACCACTTACGAATACTTGTCCTACTTTTTCTTCAGTTTTAATATTTTTGCCTTCTAA
Source organism: Bacillus sp. SRB_8 (assembly GCF_003264205.1). Classification (NCBI taxonomy): domain Bacteria; kingdom Bacillati; phylum Bacillota; class Bacilli; order Caryophanales; family Bacillaceae; genus Bacillus; species Bacillus sp. SRB_8. The sequence continues at coordinate 217,945 of NZ_NADT01000008.1, forward strand.
TTTCACTGTATTTTTATGAGGCTTTGCAGCAGGATTTGTAATCTTTGTTTTATATCTTAAAATATAACCTTTTGAACTGTCTGGAAATTCAATTGTAAATCCAGTTTTCGTTGCATTGATTTTAATTTTAGATAAATCTGCTGGCTCAGTATTTGTTGGTACATAACCATCTTCAAATACTGCTTCTTCTAATACTACGCTGTCTGTAATTAACTCATGCCCAGGTCCTAATGTGTCTGTTAATTTAAGATCTTGCATTTCTGTTCCAGTTGCATTTACATATACAAGCCAGTCAGCAATGGACGGATCTTCTTGATTATAAGAGCCCCATTTCAATAAATTATCTGTATTTGGCTGTGGCTTGGGTCTCTCTGTCGTATTACTTACACTTACTTCTTTATTTACGATTTGACCATCAACGTTAAATTCTAATGGGATTTTTTCGACACCATCATATGCTTCTAGATTAAAGTAGAATTCTACGAATAAAGAACCTTTAATGTTATTCTTTCCATCTACATAATCCCCCATAGTACACGTCAATAGACCATTTTTCATATCACATGTACCAACTATTTTTCCTTCAGCATCTTTTAAAGGAAAACTCAGATTCATAAGATCTTTTCGAAATTCTTTTGGCATATCAATTGTGAATTGATCTCCACTCTTTATCTGTTCTTTAGCAGACCACTTCACTTCTACTTTCATACCATCTGAAGCCTGATATGGTTCAGATGTCGTGCCATCAGTACGGGAAATGTTAATCTCATCTACTGGACTTTTCATCACAGCAGCTTGAATAACTGGAGCCCACACATTCAGCACTGAAAATAATACTAGAAAAACTAATGAAACCATTGAAATGTGCCTTTTAGTACTTTTCGTTTGCATATTTTCCTCCTTGAATATTATATTTATATAACAAAAAAGATCGTCTGGTTGCATCAAAATGTGCAACCAGACGATCTTAGTAACCAATATATATTACCGTAGACTCTAAGCTTTGCGGCCTATCCTTTCGAATAGTGTGCTAAAAATATTTTCTATTATTTTTTTGTTTCATTTTCCTTTTGAACCAAATATTACTATACCGTCTGGACGGTTTTAATTCAACACTCTATACAATTGTTCTATTATTCTAATAAAAAAAAACAATTCAACACTGGATTAAATAACCAACGGTGAATTGTTTTATATTATATAGTTTGTATATTCTATTTATAAGAAGAAGAGATAAGAGCTCGAATCACTTTTTCTCTTAATTCGGGGCTTATTCTTCCAACCCCTAAACATTCCGAATACCATAACCCATCTGCTGCTAATCTAATAATTGTGGCACAAACCGAATCCATCTCATCATTTTCTATTTTATTTTGTAGTTGCTGAAATGATTTTTGTAATGGCTCAAGTAATTCAGGTTTTAGCATTATTGCTGCCATCATACTACTACACAACTCTTCTGTTCTTCTCTCATTACTTAATCTTTCCTCTACAAAAGAACGAACCCACCTTCCTTTCCTCTCTGAGTCTTCTGCTACTTTATTGTGAATAGCACCCTGATAATCCTCTACCCCTTTGAGTATCATAGCCTCTATTAAAGCTTCTTTATTTGAAAAGTGATACAATAATCCACCTTTACTTACACCTGCCTCTTTTGCTACTGCTTCTAAAGTTAACTTAGCTACTCCTTTAAATTGAACAATTTGAGAAGCGGCGGCTAAAATTTTTTGCCGTGTTATGCTCGTGTTCATTCCTTTTTAAACCCTCATTTCTACTAATTCTATCTAAATACGTATTTTATTTTTAATATTGTTGAATACTACTAGATATTTTTTATTCAATATAGGCTTCATTACATTTGAATTGTTAGTTGCTTCTTCTATTAAAAATTTCCATATCATCCAATATGATAACATTAAATACACTCCGTAGACTATACATCTATACATTTATATAAATCCCTAATATTCCCATGAATGTGAAATACAATTTTAACGAGTCGATTTCCTATCCTTTAGTTTTCAAGCATTTTTCGACGCTGGTCTTCCTACCACCCTATCAGCTTTATTGTTTTATTTTATAAGACGGTGCCAATTCTTTAATCACTAAATAAAAAATGTTATTACTTCTCTTTCTATAAGTAATAACATTTTCTACCTATAAACCACTTAACAAATTTCTCTCCAACTAGCATCCTTCACATCTTCACTAGTCGGCTTTCTAACTGATCCAACGAAACATTCCTCGCAAGCACCAAACGCAATGAAATTTCTCTGCGCTTGTCTTAACGAGGGCTCATTTGCTCCGCCTTCAAAGTCATGATCGTTAAACTGAACAGGATCATCTTCCCAATAACATATGTTACAGATTTCATATGTACCTGGTGGTTCTTCTTCTAACGTTTTATATCCGCAGCATGGACAAGTGTATTTCATATAATCACCTTATTTCTCTTCATATGTAGTCCTGCTTACTAAAAATGTAATAGAGCAAATGACAGTTAGTCCCATAAAGTACATCATTACAACAATACGCGTATTTTCATATATTGTAGGGAACCCGTCAGATATAACTTCATAACCAAAAACAATACTTATAGCTAAGAGAATATATAAAATTAAGGATGGAATAAAATGTAGCTTTACAGGTAAAATAACACACCTAAACAATATCTCCCCAAGAAGACAGCCAACTAAAACAACAGGGATTCCAATTATCAAAGTAGCAGCCAACATGTTGGCCATAGCAATAAAAAGATTCGTAAAAATAGAAAATAGCCCTCCTTCGAAAATCCCCTTCTCATCGTATATTTGAACTATCGTCATTGAAATAAATAAACTTAATAAAGAATGGGAATACGGAATTAAAAATTTCCTCAATCATGCTCACCTCACTTTTCCCTTCACATATATTATTCATTATTTTCTATCATTTTCACATGAAAAAATACCCCTCTATGATAAAACATAGAGGGAAGAATTTCTATATAAAGTGAAGCTTTAATCAGCCCGCATCAATCGGGCGTTTACGGGCAGCCCGACTCCCACCTAACTTCTTTGCTCCACCTGAATTTTGATGTGGGAGTTTTACTGCCCACAAATAGCGGGATAAAAACCTATACCTTATCCTGAAGTGAACCCGAAAACAGAAAACATATCAAAACACCTAAACCGTCTGTTCCCTATATTCTTTAAGGGACAAGTGGTTTAGGTGGTTTATTAGAAAGTAGTACCTTCTTTTTTATAATATTCTTTTGAAATCTCTTCATAAAATGCTGCCGATGTCGCGTAGAAATAAGGTGCTAACCATAAGAAACCGATTCCTATAGTAAGAATACTTAAAATGAACCAGCCAAGGAAACTTAAGCATAGTAAAAAGTAATCCATTTTATGTCCATTCATCATACGGCGACTTTCGGTAATTGCTTGATTCGCTGTGTATTCTGGACGATCATTCAAAATAAAATACGTCATAGAATAAGAAAATGATTTAATAATACCCGGAATAATAAGAAGTAATGTCCATAGCATCAAGTATACATACATTAGTAAATATGTTAAAAACGACTTCATAAGCTTACTTCCATCGCTAAACCATCTAAATAAATCACCAATGCGAGCACTAGTCTCACGGATTACATTTAAAACAAGATAGTAGGCGCCTATTGTTAACGGACCAATAACAAGCATTGCAATAATACTTACTGTAAGCGAATCACTTGCTTCTTCCCAACCCCAAAGCATCGAGAAAACACCTGTAATTAGAAGTTCAACAGCTCCAATAAGGATTCCAAGTAATAAGGTTGCCCCTACCGCTAATCCCCATTTTCCTTTTAATGCATCAAGTGCTTCTCTTTTCAACTGACTTATCATATATAACCTCCTAATATTATTTCTATATTAGTATACCATTTATATCAAAAATTTCACGAATTTCCCTGAAATAGAAAGGTACTACCTTTTTTTCTGATACGTATTGAGAAATGTGAGCTGTAGTTGCACCCATATATGAATCAAACTACTCATTTCTCCATAACAAAAAAGCCTGCCTTTCATAATAGGCAAGCTTTTTTAAATTAATCCTCACATATTCTCTTCTTATACCAATCCTGCATTCTCTCCGCATCTTCTACTCTCGTATGCTCTAGTTTATAATTCGATGATGCACTAGAAAACGTATACGTACATAAATCCGCTCGGCGCTGGAAATATGATTGTGTTTTTTCAATTGATTGGACGTGTCTTCTTCTTACAAGTCCTGTATGTTTCCCAATACTACGATGTATAATCGTAATTTGTTCTCCGTTTACGCCGTAACCATTTGTTTTAAATGTTGCGTATCCAAGTGTAAAGATGAGGATAGCTAGCGGTAACAACGCCCACATGATGAAATACTTTTCAAAGTATATGCCTATCCCAGTAAGCGGGATTGCTAGCATTGCGAAGAAAATGAAACTATCAATTAAATAACGGCGCAAGGCTGCTTTTGGTAATGCAATAATGTTTGTATTCAGTTCATATGGCAATTGTAAATGAGCGAGTAACTCTTGCACACGATCTTTTCGAATAATCGGATGCAGCGTAACTTTGTCTTTCTCTTCTCCCAATCCCTTACTTTGAATGACTTCGACTTGCACAGCACAATAACCGAACATCTGACGGAAAATACCTTCTTTTATCGTAATCCCTTGAATGCGGTGTAACTTTAGTACAAGTTCTTTCCTTTCAAGTAATCCTTGAGAAATACGCACTTCATCGTTTTTTCGATTTACTGTGAAATTACCATGTTTTAACGCGTAACCAATTGTAGATATAATCCACGAAAGGACGAGTAAAATAGCTACCATGTAAATCCAGCCGTATATATCATGATCCATTACATACGACTCTACGCTATTTTTTATCCATTTCGGAATGTACTCATCTACTTGGTGATACACGAAAAAGATTAATGAGAATAATAATCCAAATTGACCGGATGTAACAGATGCTAATAAAATTTCTTTCAAAGTTAATTTGTACTCTGTCGCTTGCTTTTCCTCTGTCATAGCTTCTTTTTCTACTACTTCTTCTGATGTTTCTTCTGCTTTCACTTCTGGAGTTGGCTCATTTAGTAAGGAAATAAGCTCCTTCGCCTCATCTTCCGTAATACCAGCTAAGCTAACTTCTGCATCATCGCCTCCGCCAGCTGTTTCGATCTGAATTTTCTTCAAACCGAGCATTTGATATAACACGTTAGAACTTGTATTAATCGTTTGAACACGTTCTTTATTTAAGTAACTCTCTTTCTTCACGAAGAGCCCTTGTTTCACATGTAATACGTTATTTTCAACCCAGTATGTTGTGTAATACCATTTTTCAAACGCTGAAAAAATAGTAAGTAAACCGAATCCAGCGGGAATTAAATACCAAAATGGGAACTTTCCATTTAAACTAAACATGAAAATAAGTAATGGTATAAAATCTGTTATTTTTAATTCTAATAACATCGTAATGGGATGCTGCCTCTTATACATCCTCATCACTCACTTTCGCTAATTCTGCGATTCTCGTTTTCAGCATTTCTGCTTCATACATCGTTAAGCCTGGAATACTATGAGAAGTTGCTGCTGTTGAAATATGTAATTCTGCTAATCCATGTTTTCTCATAATTGGCCCTTGTTCAATTGTCACGTGCTGTACACGAATCATCGGTACTAATACGCGCTTTACTACGAAAAGACCGTGCTGAATTTCAAGCTCTTCTTCATTTAATTGATAGCTATAATAACGCTGACGTAGTTTCGGGAATACAAAGTACGAAAATGGTGCTAGCGCAACTGTTAGCCCAACCATCACATACAAAATCCACGCCCACCAATCAAACTTTATCATGAGGAACAGGTAAGCTAAAATGACGAGAATACCGATCCCTTCTTCAATTACAGCACGAACTTTCCACACCTTGACCATGTCAGGATGAATTTCATTTTTCAATGGATCCATGTAACCACTCCAAATCTATTAATCTAATATATGAATTGTCTCAATCTATATTTTACATAACTTTACATAAAATTGAAAATTTATTATTTATCCGTTTTTTTCTCAGGAATAAAATATCCGAACCAAAGGAGCCAAACTAAACTAATTAATGCGAGCCAACCTTTATCCGCTTGGAAAGCTTCAATCATACCTGGAATTTTATACACTCCCACAAATCCAAGAAAACCGAGCCACCAGTTTTTCTGCATTTTCATTTTTATTCCCCCTCCTTCATTACGTTTTTCACATTTTGAATCCAAATTTCTTTATACTTTAACTGGAATCCTATTAATATGTAATTACTCATATTATCAATAACGAGCGCTAATGTATGCGCGTTTTCTTCAGTTGCATGTTGTGACACAACACCAAGTTCCGCGCCTTGCCTTAATAAATCGTGGAATCCATTTAAGAAATCTTCTTGTATTTCAAATAAGCGTTTCTGGTACTTTTCATTTCGCGTTGCCGTTACGATGAATTCATTTATAACGCGTAATATGCCTTCTTGACCTCTATACTCCGACAACATATGTAAACCATCTGCGATTAACTTTTCTGCAAAGTTTTCTTTCGTATATTGGTCTTTATCGAAGTAATTCACGAAATAATATCCAGAAAAAATCTCTTCAAATAAAAAATCAACTAGCGCTTCTTTAGACGGAAAATGATAATAAATAGCTGGCTTTGATATGCCTACTTCTTTCGCAATCATTGAAAGACTCATCTTCTCAATGCCATGCTCTGCCATTAGTTTAAATGATGCATCTACAATGTGCTGCGATGTTTGTAAATTTTTTGTCATACTGTACCTCTTCTATTTTTACTTACCGGTCGGTAAATAAATTGTAAAATGAAAATGAATGATTTGCAAGTTAATTAGAGTTTTAAAAGGAACTTCTTGATGAACCTAGAAAAATATAAAGTAAAAATAATGTATAACGATAAGGAGGATTTTCATATGGGATCTGGCGGTAAAGGTGGTAGCGGCGGTGAAGATGGCAAAGATGGTAAGAGCGATAGTAGTGGGCTTTTATTACTCATTCTGCTCTTTATCGTATTCATTATAATTGGAGCTAGTTATAGTGTGTTTAGCTTCTAAGAAAAGACACAATTCAGTTAGTTATAGTAGCGTAGAAAACTTAAACAGAGATTAAAATTTTCCTTCTTAAGGTTTCTTCACCAGTAAGGGCACACAAAATAGAAAGCCCCGGTTATATTTAACAGCCAGCGCTTTCTATTTTCAGTATTCTTATAATGCTTCATCTATATTTCCAACTCGCACACGTAAATCGTTATTGATCATCCACAATAATATACGCTGTTCTAATTGGCCCATGCACACCTACGACAAGGTTCATTTCAATATCCGCGCTATTTGATGGACCCGAAACGAAGTTCACACAAGCCGGCAAGTTTTCTCCCGCTTTATTTTGATTATGGATCAGTTTTGTAGCTTGGGTTAATCTTGGCACAATCGTACTTTTAGGAACGATTGCAATATATGACTCCGGAAGAAGACTCACATGTCTTCCTTTTAACCCGTCATTAAATAGTACAACGGTTCCTGATTCTGCCAAAGTCATATCACTGAACGTAATGCCAAGGTCAGCAGCTTTCGCAAATTTTATGTCCTCTTCTTTATGTTCTAATCCCCATGTACGAAAATGTGTTGTACCTTTATTGCTGAAACATGGCGTAAGACCATACTCATTAAAGCGCTCATCATTCGAACATATAACAGATTTGATATTCCATTCTTTTATAAAAGACCCCAATGTTTCAACAAGATTTTCCTTTGTTGTTCGCTTTACTTCTGTATGAATAACTTCGCAGTGCTCTATTAACTTTAATACAAGTTCATCTTGCGCCAGTCCGTCAAAAACATCCCACTGCGGGGAAAAAGACCAGTTCGGTTTTTTCACTGCTTCTGGACGTTTCCTACCAAGCTTTTCTGATAACTGGAGTAAAAATTCCTCACGATTTTGGATGGCCATCATTGTTCTCCTTTTCGTGTTTTTCAAACCACTCTCGAAACGGTTGTTTTTTCGGAACTGGAAAATCTCTCGCATCCGTCCAAGCTTTTAACGGCCCAATTCCACGCTCGATCTTATCCCCTTTTGCAAGAGGTTTTAATGCATACGGAGCGCTCTTCGCTGCAAAAGAAAATAGTCTAGGACTCTTCACCGCTTTTTCAAAACCTTTCATAGCCACGTTCCAAGCTACAGGTGATTGTTTTTCTTCTACAATGCGGCCGCGATGTTTAATTAATAAGTCATGTAACGGGATTTTCACTGGACACGCTTCTGTACAAGCACCACAAAGGCTAGATGCGTAAGGTAAATCCTTATATTCATCATATCCCCCTAAAAGCGGTGTCAACACAGCTCCAATTGGTCCTGGATAAATAGAGCCATATGCATGTCCACCAATATGCCTGTATACAGGACACACATTAATACATGCCGCGCAACGAATGCACTGAAGGACACTTTGGAATTCTGTTCCTACAATATCGGAACGGCCATTATCAACAATGACTAAATGAAATTCCTCAGGTCCATCTGTTCCGCCAGGCTCAGTTAATCCTGTAATATAACTTGTTAACTTTTGTCCTACAGAACTTCGGCATAGAAGTGTTACTAAAACATCAAGCTCTTCCCACGTCGGAACAATACGTTCCATCCCCATAACTGTAATCAACGTTTTTGGAAGTGTCGTAGTAAGTCTTGCATTTCCTTCGTTCGCTACGATAGAAATTGACCCAGACTCTGCAACAGCAAAGTTACATCCAGTCACTCCTATATCCGCTGCAAAAAAATCATCACGTAAATATGATCTTACAAACCTCGCCATTTCCGTAGGATCAGATGTTCCCGTATAATCTAACTTTGTTTTAAATATTTCACAAATGTGTTCTTTATCCTTGTGAAGACACGGAACAACAATATGCGAGGGAGGATCGTGGTCGTTCACTTGTAGAATAAATTCAGCAAGATCTGTTTCTAACACTTCTGCTCCAGCTTCTTCAATCGCTTCATTTAAACTAATCTCTTCTGTTACCATCGATTTTGATTTCACAATTTTTTTCGCATTTTTCTTTTTTACAATCTCTTTTACATATTCCCTTGCGTCTTCTGCAGTCTTTGCGAAATAAACAAAACCACCGTTTTCCTCAATATTTTCACTTAGCTGATGTAAATAATAATCAAGGTTTTCTAATGTATGCTTTCGAATTTCTTCTCCTAAAGCTCGCCATTCCTCCCAATTCCCAAGACTCTCAGTAGCTTTTAATTTCTTGATTCTAAGACCATCTTGCGCTTTCCTGACAGCCTGTCGCATAAATTGATCCCCAATGCCTGTTTTAGTACGCTTATGAAAGGGATCGTTCCCAATTTTCATTCCCATCTCTATATCCCCCCTTGTTTTCGATCTTCATTTAATACTTGAGCAATATGTTTTACATCAATTGGATAACCATTACGTGTTAAACGTCCTTTTATATTCATTAAGCAGCTACAATCCATCCCAATTAACACTTCCGCACCGGTTTCCATAATATGCTTTACTTTTTCCTCAACCATTTGCTCAGAGATTTCTGGCATTTTCACTGAGAATGTCCCTCCAAATCCGCAGCAATCATAATTATGCGGTAGTGAAACAACTTCCAGTCCCTTTACACATTTTAATAATTTTTGCGGTGGTTCCTTAATCCCCATTAACCGGCTCATATGACAAGATGTATGAACCGTTGCTTTTTTATGAAGCTCCGCACCTAAGTCTTCTTTCCCTAATACTTCAACGAGAAATTGTGTAAATTCATACGTTTTATTCGCAAGTTCAGTAGCTTTTTTCTTCCACTCCGCTTCACTGTCAGAAAATAAGGTAGAAAACTCGTGAACCATCATCGCGCACGAACCCGATGGTGCCACAACATATTCTGAACTGGCAAAGGTTTCAATCATATGTTTTGCCGCTGTTTTCGTTTCTTTCAAATACCCGCTATTATAGGCAGGTTGGCCGCAGCAAGTTTGGCTTTTAGGAAAATCAACTTCACAGCCTAAATCTTCAAGAATTTCGACGACATCACTTCCGACCTCTGGATAAAAAACATCTGCCACACAAGTGATAAAAATTGATACTTTCATATTTGCACCCCTAAATACAGTAAAGTAATCTCAAGTAACTCTATTTGTATATTATTGGTAAAAAGATGAAAAATATGAATAAAAATAACAAAAAGCACCCTAAATTACACATGTAGGGTGCTTTCTTTTTAATTTCTATTCAGCAATCGCATACGATAACAATTCATCGTCACTTCTCCGAGTCTTTGCAGTAATTGATAGTTCGCATATGCGCCGACTGGGGCACCGATGATTGGAACGAGTTGAAGCATTTTTGCTAAATCGATATAGTCTCGGTATTCTGTTTGGAACTTTTCCCAGTCCATATGATTTTCTTCTTCTGTATCCCACGTTTCAATCGCTTTCCATACTTCTTTTCGGTAATCGTCACTTGAAAAAGCAAGCTGGAAAACGTGAAGAATAAAAAGGCGCTCTTCTTTTTTACTCGTATCAAATCCGTACAATGTTGCTGCATCGAATAAAAATTTTATTTTAATAGTAAGTAATAACGGGAAATCGGCAAGGCCAAGGAGAATACCACCTGCTCCTGTTCCTGCCCCTTCTGCCGCTGCGACTTTTTTATATTCGTCCATTTTTTTACGTACTTCATCATCTCTTCTTTGCAGTGACCAGTTCGTTTCTTTTAGCTTCGGTTTTATGAAGTTTGATCCAGCGCTAATTGTTTGCACCATCATCCGAATCGTTTCTGTTAGTACCTTTTGCACTTTCGCGGGCACTAGTTGTTGCACTTTCACCTGCACTTTTTTAGAGAACCGTGTCATCATAGAAGAATCTTTCATGAATGTAGCTTTCCACTGCTCCAATTCTTTTATAACCTTCTCTTCATATGTAATCATAGGTTCATTCCTTTCAGTTTAAACGCTCAATTCGCTTTGCACCGTATTGATAAACGAAACCAATACTAAATAATATGCTTACTACAAATAAAATGCCGGTCATTATGAAATCTTTCGTCGCAAGTGCAAATATAATTGTAAATACAACGCTACCAATGATAAGAATCGCATTTAATAAAGTAAGGAAATCTCTCTTCTTCTCGTCTCCCCCTACCGGATATAAATCAAGCCAAACTTTCATACGGTGATGTTTCCAAAGGGTTAAGAGCTGGTAGCCGATTAAGTATAAGAAAACAAGGCTTACGATAAAACGTCCATATAAAAATGGGATAAAGTAAAGAATGACTCCACCAAGAACGAGTAAACGCACATATAATCCGAAATAGTTACCCGATCTTAAAAATGTTCTCGTATATAAGTATAAATATGTACGTTTCTCACCGATCATCGAAAGAATGAAATCAAGCCATTTCCTACGTGATACTCTCTCTTTTAACGCTGGTACATCAACGAACATATTCGCAATGCGGTATAGCAGCATCATTTTTTTACCTTCTTCAGAAATTAAATACTCCCAGTTTAGCGGCTTTCCCTTCACCTTTTGATGCATAAAAGCAAGGTATAGCGCCATTAAAAAGACAATCACACCGGTAAAAATGACTGAAGTACGTTCTACAAGGACGTACACAAATATGCCGTTTAAAATAAAACGAATAAACCAATCCGCTCTTTGTACATTTTGATCTGTTAAAAATGATTTTTCCCACGCTACGAATAAATTCCACGCTTTTACAATGACAAACGCGATTACAATCCATATGTAATTGGCACCTGTTTGTTTCATTTGCTGGAAGTATAACGGGGCAAGCGCAGCGGCTACCATTGCGATTATGTATAACTGAATCATAAACGTAAAGAGAAATGCCTTCGTAAAGTAAGGCTTTAACTTTTCTTCAACTGGAAGCAAATACACGAGGTCTGCTTCTTTTAATAACGTTTGGACTGACCCAGCTGTTAATACGAGGCCAAGTAAGACTGCCATAACAATCGCTGTCGGAAACGAAGGTGTTAACGTTTGTAACCATTGCTGGTAATAATACGCTCCTGCGCCGATGATAAATACGAAAATAAATTTCAAATGATCATTAAATACGTATTTACTATATGTACGAACTTCTTTTAGAAAGTGCCGAAATCGTTCTTTCCATAACGCTGTGCTATTCATAATCTTCTTCCTTCGTTAACGCAATATAAATATCATCAAGCGTTGCACCAGGCATATTAAACCCGGATTGAAGTTCTGATAATGTTCCCATCGCTCTCACTTCACCTTGATGCAAAATAATGAATGAATCACAATAGCGCTCTGCTGTCGCTAAAATATGTGTACTCATTAAGATGCCCGCACCACTCTTTTTCATTTGATCCATCATTTGAAGAAGTGATTGAATCGCTAACGGATCAAGCCCAACGAAAGGTTCGTCCACAATGTAAAGTGATGGTTCAACTAAAAATGCACTCATAATCATCACTTTTTGTTTCATCCCTTTTGAGAAATGAGACGGAAACCATTTCAAACGATTTTTCATGCGAAACTCTTGTAATAGTTGTCCTACGCGTTCTTCATATTGTTTTTCATCTACACCGTACGCCATCGCTGTTAATTTCAAATGCTCTTCTAACGTTAACTCATCATATAATACTGGCGTTTCTGGAATGAAGGAGAAACTAGAACGGTACGCTGTCATATCATCACGAATTGTTTTCCCATTAATTGTGACAGTTCCTTTTTTCGGCTCCATTAAACCGATGATATGTTTAATTGTCGTACTTTTCCCGGCTCCATTTAAACCGATCAAGCCAACAAGTTCGCCTTTATTAACAGAGAACGAAACATTTTGCAGTACAGGTCGTTTCGTATATCCTCCTGTAACATTTTCTACACGCAATAACTCGCTCATACGACACCACTTTCTTTATTTATATTCATTCTCTTTTGTAAGAAATGTATATATTCATCTTACCAAAAATCATGGTGCACTACATAGTATCGATGCCTTCAAAAAAAAATTTAAATTTCTTGGCATATATTTTTACGAAAGCGGACATCATAATTAGTGAAGAAGGAACACATTGAAAAAGCAACCACCAATTGATGAGTACAACAACATAGTGAAGTCATCATGAAATGGGGTGTCCAAGTTGGACAATGAAATTTACACATAACCAGATAATTTGTTTCATTTTCGAAACGGGGTGTCTCCGAAAGAGCATATACTGTTTTAAAAAATAAACAATTTCATTTTAAAAAAAGATTGCAATTCATTTCACTTGAAAATGGGGTGTCTACGGCAGAAACTTTAGCCGATTTACCGTGCATTTCTTATATAAATGAGGTGTCTGCGAACCGTAAATTATAAAAAATGCTTTTTCAATCCCTCTTCAGAAAACAGGAAGCTGAGTCAGCTTCCTGTTTTTCGTGTTTGTTCTCCTATGTAATTATGGTAAAATACGGCTAAGACTATTTGAAAGGATGAGATCGATGAATCATACAGCGGACAATTGTATTTTTTGTAAAATCATTGACGGGCAAATCCCTTGCTCAAAAGTATACGAAGATGAACATGTACTTGCATTTTTAGATATTAGTCAAGTAACAAAAGGACATACTCTTGTTATTCCGAAAGTACACAAACAAGACATTTTTGCGTTAACGCCAGAAATCGCATCACATATTTTTGCTGTCGTTCCAAAAATCGCAAATGCAATGAAAGCAGAATTTAATCCAGTTGGTTTCAACCTACTTAACAATAACGGCGAGAAAGCTGGACAAACTGTATTCCACTTCCACCTTCATTTAATTCCACGCTACGGTGAAAACGATGGTTTCGGTGCTGTTTGGAAATCACACCAAAATGAATACACAATGGAAAATTTACAAAACATCGCAAGTACAATTGCAAATAGTGTGAAATAGTGCCACTATAATAAGAAGTAATACATAATAAGCCTATTCCTCTGGCATTTATTGTATGGCTTCTTTCTTCACAAAAAATGCCGGAGGTATGATTTTTTGTGCATAGCATGTACAAGAGAGAAAAGCTCACTTTTCTTCCCCTTGTCTTAAAGATATGCACACTTTTATACATCATGAATACGAACGAAAAATAAGGAGGTTTCCTTTTATGTCAAAAGCTAAATCCTTTATTACAGGTGTACTTTGCGGCGGAGCAGTTGCTGGACTAGCCGTTCTTTTCTCAACTCCTTCTTCTGGTAAAGCTATGCGCGGTAAGCTGAAAGAAAAAGGAACTGATATTAAAAAAACATTAGCTGATATTACAGCTGATACGAAGTTATTAAAGCGTCAAATCGTTGAAACTGCTTCAGAAGGTAAAGAAGTATTCCAAGAACTAAAAGACGATATGCATGACACGCTTTCTAACTGGAAACAAGATATTTCTCAAAACAAACGACATATTGAAAAAGAAATTTTAGACATTCAAAAGTCAATTGAGAAACTACAAGAAGCCGTTCCAGAAAAAGCGTAAACATATTCCTGCTTAGTTTTTTGCATATAACAAATATTTTTCATACGAATTGACCTTAACACGGCATATCACATAGATATGCCGTGTTTTTATGCATTTACAATATATGTTATCCCTTAACATGTAAAGACAACACATGTATTCTTGACTCATAAAACGCTTCCATAGTTATGCATGATTTGTATAGAATGTTATTTTTCCGAAAAATTTTCACAATTCTCACAAAAAGACTTTATTAATTTTTATTTTACTGGCATAATAGATAATAATGAAAAAAGAATGTTAAAGTGGGTGAGTAAATGAAAAGTGGAGAAAAAAATTACTCGGTAAAAGAAGCGATGATTTTCAGCCAACGTATTGCTCAATTATCGAAAGCGTTATGGAAATGCGTAGAGAAAGATTGGCAACAGTGGATTAAACCTTACGATTTAAACATTAATGAGCATCACATTTTAACCATCGCTTATCATTTAAAAGGGGCTTCTATTTCTGAGATTGCTAAGTTTGGAGTTATGCACGTATCAACGGCGTTTAACTTCTCTAAAAAGCTTGAAGAACGTGGCTATCTTATATTCTCAAAAAAAGAAGATGATAAACGAAATACGTACATTGAAATTACAGACAAAGGGGAAGAATTACTACTTCGCTTAATGGAGGAGTATGATCCTGAAAATAATTCTGTTTTTAATGGGGCACTTGAACTTCGTAATTTTTACGGTAAGTTCCCAGAAAATATCGAACTGATTGCAATCCTGCGTAATATTTACGGACAAGACTTCATCGATATTTTTGAGAAATCATTAGAAGATATCGAGGAGAACTTTACGGAATCCGATCAAAAGTTAGTTAAGAAATAATCTATTTATCCTTTCGCAATCATGCGTAAGAATTCATTCATAAGTGGCACAAATAAGCCCTGTTTTGCTAGCGCTTCCGCAGTTTCGTGTACTTCGAGCTGATGTGGAAGCGCTTTTTCAAATTGATCTAATAGCGCATCAAACAATAGAAGGCCTTCTGCTTTCTCCACTACATATTGTTCGTTCAGTTTTTCACAAAGTTTTAGTATACGTTCAATGTCTTTTTTACGAGCTTTTTTCTTTATGATTAAAGAATAAAATGGACACTTTTCTTCATCAATCATTTTAAATAGTAGGTCTACGTAGTATTCAGCTTGTTCTAGTCTTCTTACAACGTCCATTTTCTCCCTCGCTTCCTAACACAAAGTCTTCTATTTCTGAATTTTGTAACACGAACAAAATATCGTATGATACAATATATAAAGTATATGTATTTTAGCCAAAAGGAGGTCTCGCCTCATGACTCTTATAACCGTTGTTTTTGTTGCATTCGCACTTCTTGTTATATTTTACACGAATTTCATGACACATACACTGTGTGAGCGAAAACAAATATCTGCGAGCCGCCAGCCCGGTGTCTTTCGAGTTATTAATGTATGTATTACCATTCTATTAATTTCTAGTTATGTAGAAATTATATTTCATGGAAAGTGAGGAAGGAAGCCCCCTCCTCATTTTTTTCCTCTATAAGCAAATTATACCTACTATAACTAATAAAATAAACAGTACAAGTAATAAAATAAGTTTTGAATTCATCCCCCATCCCCTCCTCTTTTCTGTATATGCGACATGCGCCCAATATGGTACCCTTTCAAAATCTGACACAAACTGGTTAAAATTTCTTTATCAATAGGAAAACCCGTCGAAATATGATATATTAAATTTTGTACATATTGCTTATACTATGAAATAAACGACACGCATCTAAACTTTATCCTAAAGCCTCGGTAAGCCCTGTTAAGCGTGCTTTTACATATAAAAAAAGCAAAGACATCAGTGAGACTTAATCAGGTTCTTATGAACGAAAATAACCTATCATAAGGCGTTTCTTCATTCGTATGGGATAAATTAAAAATACATAATAGTAGGAGTGTTTATTGAATGAAGAAAGCTATGCTTGCCTTAGCCGCAACAAGTGTAATCGCATTATCAGCATGTGGAACATCATCATCAGACAAAATTGTTACATCTAAAGCTGGTGACATCACTAAAGAAGAGTTCTACAATCAAATGAAGACACAAGCTGGTAAACAAGTACTAAATAACATGGTTATGGAAAAAGTACTTATTAAAAACTACAAAGTCGATGAAAAAGAAGTAGACAAAAAGTTCGATGAAATGAAAAAGCAAGTCGGTGACCAATTCGATACACTAATGAAACAACAAGGCCTTAAAGAAGAAACAGTTAAAAATGGCGTTCGCGCTTCATTAGCTCAAGAACAAGCGATTGAAAAAGCAATTACTGATAAAGACTTAAAAGCAAAATTTGAGGACTATAAGCAAGAAATTAAAGCAAGCCATATTCTTGTAAAAGATGAAGAGACTGCAAAAAAAGTGAAAGAAGAACTTGCACAAGGTAAATCTTTCGAAGAGTTAGCGAAAAAGTACTCTGAAGATCCAGGTTCAAAAGAAAAAGGTGGAGACTTAGGATTCTTCGGACCAGATAAAATGGTAAAAGAATTCGATGAAGCTGCTCGTAAGCTGAAAAAAGATGAAGTAAGTGAACCAGTAAAAACACAGCATGGTTACCATATCATTAAAGTAACTGAGACTCATGCTGACGCAACTTTCGATAAAGCAAAAGCTGACATCAAAAAAGAAGTAGTTCAAGAAAAAACACAAGATGCTCAATTTATGAATGATCTTATGATGAAAGAAATCAAAAAAGCTGACGTAAAAGTTGACGATAAAGATTTGAAAGATCTTTTCGAAGAGCCAAAAGCTGACGCTAAAAAAGACGAAAAGAAATAATGAAGTGAAAAAAGCTTGGGTAGCCCCAAGCTTTTTTATTTTGTAGTAGTTTTTTTGCCGATAAATCGATATACTCCCTCACCTTACTCCATTCAACACAAAAAAACCTTGGTTTCGTGCAACACGAAACCAAGGTTTATCTTATTATCATTGATTAAATTAAAAAACTATGGTAAATTAGTACAGAAACGCATTCACTAAAAATAAAAGAATGTATTTATCCGTATCTTAATTGTACACCAAAACACATCTTCAGTCAACCTCTATTTTTCACTTTTAAAGGAGTGCTTACGTATGACCAAAAAACTTGATCAAGAGCAAAAACGATTGGATAACGTAATAGAAACGATTACGGAGCAAATTGATAAACTGGAAAGCGAAACTGGCAGACGCCGGGCAGAAGTAATCAACATTCGCAAACACTTCTGGGATGATGTTAAAGTTAACACTGATACTTTTGACGATTATCTTGAAACAGTTATCAACTTAAGACAACAAGCTCAGTCACTAGCCGTAACACAAATTACCCATAAGCACACCTTTAATCGACTTGCCGCACTACGCCGTATGCATAAAGCACCTTACTTCGGACGAATTGATTTCAAAGAAGAAGGCGAATCTGGCGCAGAACAAATTTATATCGGGGTGGCTACACTTACCGATGCAAGTGGAGAAAACTTTCTTATATACGATTGGCGCGCACCAATTTCAAGTGTTTACTACGATTATCCACCAGGACCGGCTGAATACAGCACACCAGGAGGCGTAATCTGCGGCAATGTGGAGAAGAAATTACAATATATTATTCAGAATGGCGAGATTGATTCCATGTTCGATACGAGCCTCACAATTGGAGATGAAATTCTGCAACAAGCGCTCGGAAAAGGAACAAACAAACATATGCAAAGTATCGTTGCTACTATCCAGCGCGAGCAAAATGAAATTATCCGTCACGATGAAGGGCGACTACTTATCGTTCAAGGAGCTGCTGGTAGCGGTAAAACGTCAGCTGCCCTACAGCGAATCGCCTACTTACTATATAAATATCGCGAATGGCTAAAAGCAGATCAAATCATTCTCTTCTCCCCTAACTCCATGTTCAACAGCTACGTATCTAACGTACTGCCAGAACTCGGTGAAGAGAATATGCAGCAAGTTACATTCCAAGAATATTTAAACCATAGACTAAGTAAGTCATTTGATGTTGAGGATCCTTACGAGCAATTAGAATATATGCTAACTGAAACGAATAGCGCAAATTATAAAACTCGAAATGCGAGCATTCGATTTAAAGCATCTACTCAATTTTTCGAGATGATTAGAGCATACAGACAATCTCTTGAATCTTCAGGCATGCTATTTAGAGGAATGAAATTTAGAGGAAAACTGATTGCCTCTGCTAAAGAAATTACAGAGCAATTTTATAATACTGATTCCTCCCTCCGCTTCCATAATAGAATCGAGAAGTTAACGGATTGGCTAAACAAACAAATAGACACAATTGAAAAAACAGAACTGAAAAAGCCTTGGGTAGAAGAAGAAATTGAACTACTTAGTAAAGATGAATATCAAAAAGCTTATAAATACTTACAGAAAAAAGGCGAGTTTGATGACAACTCCTTTAATGATTATGAAAAAGAAACGAAAGTACTCGGTCGTATGATTGTCCGTAAAAAATTAAAACCGTTACGTAAAGGCGTTCAAACGCTACGTTTTATCAATTTTACAGGCATATATAAACAACTCTTCACAGATGCATCATGGGTTACTGGCGAAAAGCCTAAAGAATGGGACGAAATTTGCTCATTAACTGTGAACATGCTTGATGAAGGAAAGCTACATTACGAGGATGCGACTCCATTTTTACTTTTAAAAGAATTAATTGAAGGCTTCCAAACGAACAGATCAATTAAACACGTACTTGTAGACGAAGCACAAGATTATTCTCCGTTTCAGTTCGAGTTTTTAAAACGTCTCTTCCCTGCCGCAAAAATGACAGTGCTCGGAGACTTTAACCAAGCGATATTTGCCCATGCGAGTGAAGCAGTGAATTTCAATACACTTACTAGCTTATACGGACCAGATGAAACGAACGGCATTAACTTAACTCGTAGCTATCGTTCAACAAAACCGATTATTGAATTCACACGCTATCTCGTACCGGAAGGAAAGAATATTAACGCCTTTGAACGTGACGGCGAGAAACCTACAGTAACTAAAGTTTCGGATTACAGTGAGCTGCATGATCATATCACTTCCAAAGTCGCAGAACTACAAAAACAACAACATAATACGATCGCAATTATATGTAAATCCGCGGCTGAAAGTGCTGCTGCCTACGAAGCACTCAGTCATATCGAGAATATTAAACTTGTGAAAAGTAACTCAGCCGAGTATGAGCAAGGCATTGTCGTTATCCCTGCTTATTTAGCGAAGGGTATCGAATTTGATGCTGTTATTATTTACGACGCTTCTAAAGATGTGTACAGCGATGAGAGCCTACGCAGATTGTTCTACACCGCTTGTACGCGCGCGATGCATGAATTGCAGCTTTATAGCGTTGGTGAGGTTAGTCCTTTTGTAACAGGGGCTGCTTCGGAGAGTTTTAAATGTATAACGAAAACACCTTGATTTTTATCAAGGTGTTTTTTTCATTCTAAACGACATATCTTTACGTCGATATACACTTAGCACGATCCCCATTAAAAGCGCATGAAATAAAGTTGGTGTTACTCCATAACTAATAAAAGGTAATGATATAGAAGCAATCGGTAATAATCCTACGATCATGCCAACGTTATAAATGAACTGGACTACAAAAAGAGTCATTCCTCCAACGAGAAGCAATTTACCATACCGATCATTTATTTTATAAGATATGATTACTAACCTCGCTACAAAAAGAGAAAGAATTAAAACAAGGACCAAGGCAAGGAAATACCCGTAATAGTAAGTCAAACTTGCAAACACAAAATCAGTATCTGGAGCAGGGATGAACTTTGTATCTCCAGATGTACCAAACCAACCTGCTGACGACATTACCTCTTTTAAACGTACATACATAAAGCCTGCGCCCCCTGCATCACGCTCTGGGTTTAAATATCCTAAAAATCTATCCAAATGATATCCTGTTACTGAAGACCAGGAAAAGGATACCCTTATAATCAATAAACAAATTGGTACAATTGTAATAATCAATGCTTTTTTCTTTCCTAACTTACTCCACCAAAGCATAACAAATATCATCGTGATATAAATAAAAATTGTTGAAAGGGTTGATACAATGAAGAATAAATACAAAGAAAATAAATACAAAACCACGAGATGTATAACCTTTAACCTACCGTTATTGAAAAAAGAAGCCCAAGCTAGAAAAAAGAACGGCACTGCCATTAAGCAGTCAATTGCAATGGGACCAATTTTTATTAACGGTTCGCCAGCCATCGAAGCGTTTGGAAAACAGTATAGCATTAACAGGATAAGTACTCCGATTGTATAAAACAGCCATCCGAGTCTTTCTAACTTCCGATAATCAATCAGCATCATCCCAAGAGCTGCTACAACACCGAGAATAACAAATATCAACTTATTCATTATTACATCATTCGTATATCCAAAAGCTAAAACTGGCAAAAACCCTAACCCCATAGCAGCCACTAACAAAATAATTAAGAACCAATCAACCTTTGGTTTATGAAGTTTGTTAAGTTCCCGGCCAAGTTTAATTGGACTTCCCATTTGTTCAACAGCTTTGTCTTCAGCAACTTCCTTACTTAACCCTTTATCCATCCACATATTTTTCGCTTGCTTCAAGTGAAAATCTAGTTCAGTAGCGACGAAGCTCTTTGCTTCTTTTGATTTAATATGATTAGTAACTTCTTTTAAAAAACGCTCCCCTTTTTTATTCAATTTCGCATCACTCCTGTACTAATCCTTTTAATATAAATCGCGCCTTCGTAGAATCTTTTTCTGCCTTTCGTAGCATCTTTCTTCCTTTATCATTTAATTGATAATATTTAGCTCCTGAATGATCCCAACTTGATTGGATAAAACGATTCTGTTCTAGATGATGTAATACAGTATATAAAAAACCTTCATTTCCTTCGAATTTTCGAATCCCTCTCCCTCTTAGTAGCTGTGACAATTCGTATCCTGTTTTTTCATTACTGAGGAGTTGTAAAATCGCTAACGAGATGTCCTCTTCCTTTTCGTGTGATGCATTGATTTTTTCGCGCACCCGCTTTCGGTGTTGATCAGAAAAACTCAAATGTTTAAACGTTGTATTCTCCATTGATTTTCGCAGGCCTTTTAATCGATCTTCCATTTGATTATTCCTCCAATCCTTTCTTCAAAAGCTCCTTCGCTTTTTTCAGTCTCGTTTTTATCGTGTTTTCTTTCACTTCTATTACAATAGCAATCTCTTTAATTGATAGTTCTTCATAATAAAATAGATAAATGACTTCTCGATATTTTATCGGTAAATTCATTACTGCAGAAGCCAATTCACGATCCTTCGCATTTTGAATAACAGTTTGTTCGACACTATCATTTTGAACCCCAATATAAGCAGCTTCATCCTCTGTCACGATCACCTTTTTGTTATACCAACTTTTTATGTAGTCCTTACAATGATTAATCGCAATTCTCCACAACCACGTTTTCACATTCGATTTCCCTTTGTATGTATGAAGAGATTTATAACATTTCACAAATATATCTTGCGTTAAATCCTCAGCGACTTCTTTATTATTCACATATGAAAACACAAGCTGTAAGACTTCTTGTCCATACTTGTTCATTATTTCATCGATAAGGAGTTCCTTATCTTCTATTTCAAACGCTTCTACCGTTAATTCATCCACATCATTTCCTCCTTCCCACTTATTAGACGACGCACTGTATGGAAAAGTTTTATAAATACATAAAAAAATACGGATAGTAATGTTCATACCGTTTTTCGAAACCTTAATTTTTCTTTACTAAGAGTAAACCTTTTATTATGATACAACACTTTATATTCACTTATAGTCAAAATTTTAGTGCATTCATAATAAAACAAAAACCACCTAAAGGCTCCCCTTCAGGTGGTTCTCTATTTTACGCTAACGCCGCCGCTTGTTCTTGTTGATCTACAGGAATTACAGCATCTCTTAACGCTTTTTCTAATTCAGCTGTGTATTTCATTTGCTCTTCTTTGCTCCAGCCTAGTTTCGCAGCCATGTAGTTGATTACTGCTTCTTTCCACTCGTATACCCAGTGGATGTTGAAGAATACAGCGCCTCTGCGGCGTACGAAGAAGTCAACTGGTTTCGCTGTCATTTCGTAATCCATTGCGTATACAAGCGGGATTAGAACGTCTAGCGGCATGTTGTATTCTTTCGCTTCGTCTTTATGTTTTTTCGCTAAGTCAAACAGTACGTCAACGTTAGAGCCGTAGAATTTCGCGAATTTTTCCGCTTGTGCTGTCGTTAAACCATATTTCGTACCTTCGCCTGCTTTTTTCGCAACAAATGCCGGGAATCCGTGTGAACCACTTACATGACCACCAGAGATTGGCATATGTTTCGTATCACTCTTCTTATATGCGCTATGGCCTTCTTTTTGTAATAGATTCGTTACGTAGTCTACTACCATTTCAGCCATTTTGCGGTATCCTGTTAATTTACCGCCCGCGATTGTAATTAAACCAGATTCAGAAGTCCAAATTTCATCTTTACGAGAAATTTCAGATGCATTCTTACCTTCTTCATAAATTAGCGGACGTACACCAGCCCAGCTTGATTCCACATCTTTTTCTGTAATTTTCACGCTTGGGAACATGTAATTAATCGCATTAATGATATATGTGCGATCTTCTGTTGTCATGTGTGGTACAGCTGCGTCTTTATCATAGAACGTATCTGTTGTACCTACGTACGTTTTTCCTTCGCGAGGAATCGCGAACACCATACGTTTATCTGGTGTATCAAAGTAAATTGCTTGCCCTAATGGGAACCGTTTTTGGTCAATTACTAAATGCACACCTTTTGATAACTGAAGTACTTTCCCTTTTTTAGAGTTATCTTTTTCACGAAGTGTATCTACCCAAGGACCAGCTGCGTTTACAATTTTCTTACCGTAAACTTCATACACTTCTCCGTCTAGTAAATCGATTACACGTACACCGCATACTTTTCCATCTTTATATAAGAAACTGTCTACTTTTGCGTAGTTAACAGCTTTCGCACCATGTTCAATCGCTTCTTTCATTACTTCAATTGTAAGACGCGCATCGTCTGTACGATATTCTACGTAGTAACCGCCGCCTTTTAATCCTTCTTGTTTTACAAGAGGTTCTTTATTTAGCGTTTCTTCACGGTTAAACATCTTTCTGCGCTCGCTTCGTTTTACACCTGCTAAGAAGTCGTATACACGAAGACCAATTGATGTACTGAATGACCCGAACGTGCCGCCTGTATGGAACGGAAGTAACATCCACTCCGGTGTTGTTACATGGGGACCGTTCTCATATACGATCGCACGCTCTTTCCCCACCTCTGCTACCATTTTCACTTCAAGTTGTTTTAAATAACGTAAACCGCCGTGTACAAGTTTCGTTGAACGACTTGATGTACCTGCTGCAAAGTCCTGCATTTCAAACACAATTGTTGATAAACCGCGTGTTGCCCCATCTAATGCAATACCAGAACCAGTAATACCTCCACCAATTACGATCACATCTAACTCTTGTTTATTTACTCCGTTTAATACGTCTTTACGTTGTTTACTTGAAAATTTCATGGTAATTCCTCCCTTTGATAACGAAAAAAGAGACCACAAGCTCCGCTATAGATTTCGCCTCTATAGCGTGTTGTGGTCTCTCCAAATCTCCTACCGAATTATTAACTTGTCATCATTATAACACTGTTTATGATTATTTGAAAGCTTTAGTTGCTTCAATTGCTTTTTTCCATCCAGCATATAGCTCTTCGCTTGTTTCCGCTTCCATCGTTGGTTCAAAGCGTTTGTCCATATGCCACTGTGCTTTAATTTCATCTTGGTTTTTCCAGTATCCAACCGCAAGACCAGCTAAGTATGCTGCACCTAAAGCTGTCGTTTCATTGATCACTGGACGCTCTACAGGAACGTCTAAAATATCACTTTGGAACTTCATTAAGAAGTTATTTTTAACTGCCCCGCCATCAACGCGTAATGTGTTCAGTTCAATACCTGAATCTGCTTCCATTGCGCATAGTACATCTTTCGTTTGGTATGCTAAAGATTCTAGCGTTGCACGAATGAAATGCTCTTTCGTCGTACCGCGTGTTACACCAAACATAGCGCCGCGTACTTCACTATCCCAATACGGTGTACCTAGTCCTACGAATGCCGGTACTATGTATACACCTTCAGTTGATTCAACACGGCTAGCGTACACTTCGCTCTCGCTCGCATCTTTAAACATACGCAGTCCGTCACGTAACCACTGAATTGCAGAACCAGCTACGAAAATACTTCCTTCTAATGCGTAATTCACTTTACCATCTAAACCCCATGCAATTGTTGTTAATAGGCCATGCTCAGAAGCTACTGCTTTTTCGCCTGTGTTCATTAACATGAAACAACCAGTTCCGTAAGTGTTCTTCGCCATACCTTCACCGAAACAAGCTTGTCCAAATAATGCTGCTTGCTGGTCACCAGCTACACCTGCGATCGGTACATTTTGACCGAAGAAGTGATAATCAATTGTTTCTCCATATATTTCAGATGATTGACGTACTTCTGGAAGCATGCTCTTTGGTACTGTTAACATGTCTAGAAGCTCATCATCCCACTGTAAGTCGTGAATGTTAAACATTAATGTGCGTGATGCATTTGAGTAATCTGTTATGTGCGCTTTACCGCCAGACAATTTCCATACAAGCCATGTATCAATTGTTCCGAATAATAACTCGCCGTTTTCTGCTTTTTCTCTTGCACCTTCAACGTTATCTAAAATCCATTTTACTTTCGTACCAGAGAAGTATGCATCAATTAAAAGACCTGTTTTTTCGCGAACCATCTCGCTATAACCTTTTTCTTTTAACTCATCACAAATTTCAACTGTTTGACGAGATTGCCATACGATTGCGTTATAAATTGGTTTTCCAGTCGTTTTATCCCATACAACCGCTGTTTCACGTTGGTTCGTAATACCGATACCAGCGATTTGTTCTGGCTTCACATCTGCTTCACTTAAGCAAGTTGCGATAACTGCTAAAATAGATCCCCAAATTTCTTGTGCATTATGCTCAACCCAGCCTGGCTTTGGAAAATGTTGTGTAAACTCTTTTTGAGCTGAATGAACGATTTTTCCTTCTTTATTGAAAAGAATTGCGCGTGAGCTTGTTGTTCCTTGGTCTAATGAAAGAATATATTTTTTCATATCAGTTTCCCCCTATGCTACTTTTCTACTATTTGTAGTAGCTCCACTTTTTTTACTTGTCATATAAGAGATTGTTAGTACAATCACAGTTGTAATAATCACATAAATAAGTGCTGAATTTTGTTTTCCTTCAAATACAACTTGATGGAATAATCCTGCAAGTGATCCACCTAGAATTGGACCAACTACTGGGATCCATGCATACTTCCAGTTTGAACCGCCCTTTCCTGCAATCGGAAGGAAGAAGTGTGCAATACGCGGACCTAAATCACGAGCCGGGTTGATTGCGTATCCTGTTGTTCCACCTAATGATAAACCAATACTTACAATTAAGAAACCTACGATAAATGGATTTAAACCATCTGCAAATTTATTTGCTCCAATTGCTAATATACCAAATACTAAAACGAATGTTCCAATCATTTCACTTAAAAGGTTTGTAAATGTGTTCGGAATTGCTGGACCTGTTGCAAATACACCTAACTTTGTTCCTGGATCTTCTGTTTCTTTCCAGTGTGGTAAGTAATGTAAATATACAAGAACTGCCCCGATAATTGCCCCAATCATTTGTGCTGCGATATACATAGGTACATCACTCCATGGGAACGCTCCCTTAAACGCAAGTCCTATCGTTAAAGCCGGATTCAAATGTGCCCCACTAATTGATCCAACTGCATACGCTGCCATAGCAACCGCTAGACCCCAACCCATTGTAATTACAATCCAACCAGAATCTTTCGCAAACGATTTCTTTAAACTTACACCAGCGCAAACACCGCCACCAAGTAAGATTAACAACGCAGTCCCTATTAATTCCCCTAAAAATGCTGACATAAAATCCCTCCACAATCAATTTAAATGCTTTCGAAAAGTGATAGAGGTAAAATGAATGGCCATTCGTTTTTTTCAAAAGAAAAAGATCCACAGCTTACATGCTTCTATATAATATATATAGAAACAATAAAATGTGGATCTCTTCTTTTCTCCGTCACGTTTATTAACTTGTCTATAATGTTAACCCTTAATGAAAGCGGTGTCAACAGAATTTTTTCACATTTTCGTCACTTTTTTTGGTAATGTTTCCATAGTTCTTTTTTCGATGTCGTAATTGCTGTCGCACCAGCATTTAACGCTCTTTCAACGTCTTCTACCGTTCGAATAAAACCACCTGCTAAAATTGGTACACCTGTACGCTCTTTCACCTCAGCGATGACACCCGTTAACGCACCAGGAAGCACCTCTATATAATCCGGCTTCGTCTTTTCTAGCAAATTACAGCTCTTTTCCATTGCGCTAGAATCAATTAAAAAGATGCGTTGAATGGAGACGACACCTTTTTGCTTCGCCTTCATAATTACGCTCGCCTTTGTCGATAATAACCCGTACGGTTTATATTCTTGGCATAAAAACTCCGTCGCATGCCCATCACTTTGTAATCCATGGATCAAATCCACATGTAAAAATACTTTTTTATTATGCTGCTTCGCGAGCGACACAACACTCTTCAATTGACCGACATGAATATCTAAAATAACAATATACTCATACGAACTATGTAATAGCTTCTCCAAATCTTTAATTTGCCTCACTGCCGGCAAAATCTTTTGCTCATGAAATTCCATTCTAAACGTCCCCTTCCTATCTATCCTTTATAGTACACAATTTGGGTGAAAAGAACAGCTAGTGTAGGGGATTTCTTACAAATCTTTCTCTTATCTATATATTTTCTTCAACTTATCAGAAACCGTACCACCTATAATCATTAATAGGAGCGGTAAAAAATTCATTACATATGGTGCATCTGCGACAATTGTAATGCTTGCTCCTGCAAACTTATTTAACGCCCATACAACGATTTTTGTAATAAATAAAAATACGCCCATCATAAATAGACTATCGAAAAACACCTTCCATTTCGGATACGCTAATTGCTTACTATCCTCAATTACTTTTTGCGTCAACTCTTCATCACTCCTCAATAACTCATCAATTGTAATACCGAACAGATCACTTAAATGAATAATAATTTCAATGCTCGGATAGTTCTTTCCCGTCTCCCATTTCGAAACAGACTGCCTACTTACATGAATTTTTTCAGCCAAATCATTTTGCGACCAATTTCTTTTTTCCCTTTCTTCTTTTAAACGTTCACTAAAAATCATACTGTGTTTATCACCTCTCTATGTCTAGTATGGTCAAATAAATGATGAAGAGTAAAGCTAGTTATCGTTGCATAGGTTGTGCAACTTGTGCGTTACATCTAAAAATGACGCTATGTATCATGTCGATTTCATATGCTTTTCTTCTATAATAATTTCCCGAACAATAATACAATGAACGGATGACTAGATTAAGCATAAAAAAATACGCCATCCCTTCTTATCATTCTCCAGAAAGAATAACGTAAAGTTTCATTTTTAAACATTTTCATCAAAAAGAAAAGAAGCTAACAATAAATTGTTAACTTCTCAGCTGAAAGTAAAATATTATCTTTCCTTATCTTCTAATATCTAGGTTGTGATTGAATATTTGTAAGATGAACATCAAACATATCAATGATTTCAAGAAATCTATCAGCTTCACGGAAAACATGGTCTGCTAATAACGGATGAATGATACTCTTTATTTTACATTGCTCAATTAAATCACGTGCTGTTTTCTTAAAATCCCGAAGAGATGTAACGGACACACGATTTTGATCTAAAAATTGATCTAAAAGAGGGACTGTTTGGGATTGCGGTTTCATAGATTCTAAGTCAATTGCTTGATACATCAATTCATCAAAATCATTGCTAAAATTCCGTGCTGTGTCTACAAGCTTTCTTTCCGATGGATCAAGAAGATGACCAATAAATTTAGCATGGTCTGCCATAATCCTTAAAAAGAAAACATTTTCTTTAATAATAGCATCAGGAAGGGCATCTAATTTCCCTTCATTTAATTGTATTAAACGTTTTCTAAAATAGTCAGCTTCCCTACTTGTATGGTCAACTAACAGTGGAAAGTTATTTTGTCCTGGCAATTTACATGTGAGAATTAATCCTAAAATTTTTCTTTTAAATCCCCAAATATTAGTTGCGGCTTGTTGTACTTCTAAATTAAATCTTTTTATTTGCTCAGGATCTGTTTCATTTGTATAGGAATACGCTATTTGTTCGATATGTTCAAACAATCGATAAAATTGATTAGCCTCTTCAATTAGTTGAGTATCCTCGCATCTAAACCCTAAGCGAAGAAAAAAAGAATGCTCCTTCATGATTCTAGACCAAAAACGAATTTCATTTAATGAACGCTCAACAAACATTACAGATGTAACACCTGTATCAGGATGTAATGATGTTTCATCCCTATGCATTGTTAATCCCCCCTGTAGATACTGCGCTATTTCCATTCTTATGATTGAACATATATATAAATACCATCAATAAAGTTTCATGATGAATATCATATACATGTAAAATTAAGCTTATATAAGCTTAGCTTGATGAACATATACTGCTCCAAAAAAGAAAAAAGGCTACCACCTAGATATAAAGTTCTCCTAGTTGGTAGCCTTTCAAAATTTCTATTAAAGCAACACCGAATCCTTATCACTATCCTGATTCCGTTTCTCTCGTTCTTCTTCTAAGCGCTTCATATATACTTCGCCTTCTTTTTCGATAAAATCATTATCCATCTCTTGCTCTTTTTTCGAAGTATATAAAACCATGTAGCCACTCAATACGATCCCAATGATTACAAGATAAATCCACCATGGTAAAGTTTCCACTTTCGTTCATCCCTTTCCTTAGACAAGCCTTATTAGTTTCACTTTATGAGGAAAGAAGTGGATTTATGCTTAAAATTTTATTGTGGATTTTTCACGAAGAACGCTTGTACATATTCCATAAACTCGATTGGCTCCTGGCGAAACGGTGCGTGGTATCCTTTTTCAATGATATGGAACGTACTATTTGCAAATAGCTCATGATACAGTTCACCATTTTTCCAAGAAACACTCTTATCGTGTCGTCCCCATATAATTAAAGTCGGTACCTTAATTTTATCTGCTTCCATCGCAATGCGGCGCTCTCTCATTTTCGTAAGCTGATCATAATGCTCTTTATCATCGCGACTATTTTTCACTTCATTTTTATTATAATCCGTAATCTCTGTTACAGTTTGTAAGTCTGTCGATAGTGGCGGCACTTCATAACTTTCTTTTTGCTGGAAAGACTCTATTCCTGTAGAATCCGCTAAAACGAGATGCGTTACTGCATCCGGATATAAATACGCTAAATTTAGAGACATCTCTCCGCCCATCGAATGACCAAGTACTGCGAATTGATCGTATCCGAGTTTCTTCATTAACTTATAATATAAATTCACTTGCGTGGGAAACGAATACTGAAAATCAATTGGCTTAGAAGAACGCCCAAACCCTAAAATATCAACCGCAATAATCGTATGGTCCTTTACAAGTTCCGGATAAATATCACTAAACCCATCTGAAGAACCACCGAACCCGTGAAGCATAAGTAAAGGCGGTTTCCCCTCACCAATTTGCTTAAAATAAATCGTCTGCCCATCAATCTGCGCCATACTCTCTTTCGTATTCATCCTCATCATCACAGTATCTTTCACTTCTTCAACCTTCGCAATCGGCTTATCAACGAAGTTACATACGATTAACAAAACGAGCACAATACCGCTAATAAAATAAAATTTAAACCGTTTCAAAATTCCCGTCTCCTTTCTCATGTTGCTATTTAAAGTTTTTACATTATTTGGTTGTTTTATGATTGTTTTTAATTGTAACCACTTTAGTTACAATTATATTAAAAAAATATAACTCATTTCTATTAATGATGGTTATTTTGTAACTATTATAGTTACACATTTAAAGTAAGTCAATTCTTTTTAACCGTAAAAAGAAAAGGGACCTCGTTGTGAGGTCCCTTCACTTTATTATTTAGTTTAAAAATGATCAGCGTGTGAATCTTGCTTGCTAATACCGCCGTCTCCTTTATTGAAGTTGGCTGGTGCTCCTCCACCGTCCCCAATACTTACGTAGTCCGGTCTTGCTGGTGCTCCTCCTGTGTCTCCTCGAGAAGCGTATTGATTTGATTCAGCAGAACTGTTTAAACCTATCGCTAAAGTCCCCAAAAGTGCTAGTCCAGTTATTACTCCACTAAGTTTTTTCATTATTTCAAAGCTCCCTTTTCTAAATATTTTTTATTCGCCTTATTATTTATATAAAAATATTTACTTGCTTTGATATGATTATCTTCTTCATAAAATTGCATTGCTAATTTTTCACTGTATTCTTTTACGCATTCTAAGAGATTTTTACTTTCAAAGTACGCAATGCCTTCTAATATAATTTTCTCCATTTCATTCGCATTAGAGCCTTTATTTAATTTTTCCAATATCATAAAGCGATATTGAAATTCTCTATTTTTTAATTCATTACATATTTCAATTCCCAATGCAATGTATCTTTCTGCTAACTCAGTTTTACCCAATTTACAATACTCTTCAGCCACTGTAAAAATCGCTTTATAATGTTTAGGTAATTTCTCAGCAACTTCAGAGGCATGACGAATTGCTAAATCAGATAGATTTTGAGTACCATATAACCAACCTAAATTGTTTCTAATCATCAGAACGTACTTTCTATGATTTACTCTTTGGAACACATCTAAAGCAATATTAAAACTTTCTTCTGCTAATTCAAATTGCTTTAATTCCACGCAACATAAACCATATATATTTTCACATAATGCAACATTAATTTGATACCCAGGATGATTTAAAAATTCTGCTTTTGCTTTTTGAATATGGTGAATAGCTTTTACTTCCTGATACGTATGATAGTAAAATTCGCCTAAACGATAATTAAATTCTGCTTTTTCGCAAGGATTTTGAATATATTTTAATAATGTTTCTGCATGTTCAAATTCTTTACTAGCTTCCTCATAATTTTCAATCATTCTAAAATAAAGCGCTTTAAACAAATGATAACAATACGCTAGCATACCTTCTTGCGGAGCTTCAAAAGATTCCACTTGATTAAAACTACCTTCTTTAATGGAAACCCAATCACTCAAAACTTGATATCTGAAGTTCAATAACGCATGATAAAGCAATACATCCGAATCCACTTCCAAACCACTAATCTTACTACCAATCTCTTCTTTCATCTCCGTAGCTTTCTCTATGTTTTGCTGCAACATTACACGATACCAATCATCTAAAGAATGTTTCATTTGCTCCTTCGTTACTACATCTGTTCCCATACCTTCGCATCCCCTTTTCTCCAAACTTACAAAATTAGGATATTTATACAATTATTCAAATTGTATATTATCACCTCTTTTCTATGTATTGAAAAATAATTGTCAGAAAATTTATAATTTAAATGAATTATACCAAATATTTCTATTTAGAAAACTTGAGAAACATTTTTCAGAAAATTTTATAGACCAAATAAAAAAACAAGCAGTTCCAGCGATTCGCTAAAACTACTTGCTCTTCTACTTATTATTTCTATTTTTACTCTTTAATAAATTCCTTAGTACTTCTCACTGTATCAATCGGACGAACTAATTTTTCGATTTCTTCACGCTTTGGCTCTAAGAACGGAGGTAAAGATAATTTCTCTCCAAGCGTTTCATAAGGCTCATCTCCCATAAAACCAGGACCATCTGTTGCAAATTCAAATAAAATTTGTGGTGCAACTCTTGCGTATAATGACTCGAAGAAGTGACGATTTACATAGCCAGATGATGGAAGTTGGGCGCTACCGATTCTCTCAATCCACTCTTCTAATACAGCGCGATCTTCTACGCGGAATGCAGCATGGTGCACTGTACCAAAACCTTGTTGTGCTTCTGGAAGAACCGTATTATGTTCTACAATAACAGAAGCACCGTTTCCACCTTCGTTTACTTCAAATAAATAGAATTCTCCTTCTTGCGCAACCTCTTTAAATAATAGAACTTTTTCTAACACTTCTTTAAAGAAACTAAAGTTTGCGATACGGATAAATACAGGTCCTAAGCCAGTAATTGCATATTCTAATGGAACTGGACCGTTTTGCCACGGTGTACCTGATTCTATCCCGTTATCTAATTCATCTGAGATTAATTGATAGTGTTGATCATCAAAGTCAACGAAAGAAAGAGTTTTCTTACCAAATTGCTCTTTAATTCCTGTATGTTCTACTTCAAGACGATCAAAACGTTTCACCCAATACTCTAGTGCTACGTCAGTTGGAACGCGGAATGAAGTTTTTGAAATTTCATTTGTACCGTGTACTCCTTTTGGAACACCTGGGAAGTCAAAGAATGTCATATCTGTTCCTGCACTACCTTTATCATCTGCAAAGAATAAATGATACGTTTGAATATCATCTTGGTTTACTGTTTTTTTAACTAAACGCATTCCTAAAACGTGAGTGAAAAACTCATAGTTCTTTTCTGCACTACTTGTAATTGCTGTAACGTGGTGAATTCCTTTTAATTGGTTCATTTTATATTCCTCCAATGGTTTTAAATTTTATATTTTCTCTTCTATTATTTCTCTTCAATAGGTGCTAATTTCGCTTCAATTTCTGCTCGCTGTTCTTCTAAGAACGGCGGTAAATCAAGTTTTTCTCCTAAATGCTCTACATCTCCATCAACTGTAAATCCTGGTCCATCTGTCGCAATTTCAAATAGGATTCCGTTTGATTCACGGAAGTATAAGCTTTTAAAGTAGAAACGGTCGATAATGCCTGAAGAATGGAAACCTTTTTGTATCACCTGTTCTTCCCAATAAGCTAGCTCTTCACTGTTTTTCACGCGAATCGCTAAATGGTGAATGCTACCGCGGCCTGGCTTTTCAGTAGGACCATCTAAATATTTCACAACGATTTCTCCGAAGGCTTCTCCTTTAATAGACTGGAAAATCGCTTCTTCGTCGCTTCGGCTAACTTCTTTATAACCAAATATATCTGTTAATGTATTCGCTAGTTTATCAAGTCTACGCACTGTCATTTCCACTGAACCCATTCCTTGAATTTGATGTTCAGCTGGAACTTCGGATTTCTCCCACGTTTCCCAGTGCTCCACTTTTTCTCCGTTTGAAACGAGTAGCACGAGACGAAGACCTTCCGCATCCTCAAATTGCAAAGCAGGACGATTTGCATATGTTGTCATTTCACTATGTTTCACATCAAATTTCTCAAATCGTTCTTTCCAGTAATGTAAGCTTTCCTCTGAAGGAACGAGTAATCCGATTCGCGTAATTGCATTCGTACCACGGTACGTTTTTCCTACTAAAGGCATTTCAAAAAATGATAGTTCAGTACCTGGACTTCCTGTTTTATCTCCGTAAAATAAATGATACATGGATGGATCATCTTGGTTTACCGTCATTTTCACACGGCGTAAACCAAGCACGTTTTTATAAAAATGGTTATTCTCACTTCCGTTTTTTGTAACCATTGAAATGTGATGATGCCCTTTAATTTCATACATTGATAATTCCTCCGTTTCATTTTACTAGTCAAGTGATAACTAAAAAAATAACATTTCCCACCACTAATATGGTTTTTAGCTTTTCAATTTATTCTCATTATATTTTTGTAAATTCATCTTAGTTTTTACTGAATAAGTTACTTTGTTTTGTAAATCGAAAGCAAGTGAGTGTATGTTTTTCATATGACTCAATCGCTTTCGTTACTATCACTTTACACTTCAAGTGATTAAAAAGCAAGTAATTTATCTCAAATTCGAGATATTTTTTATTGCATAAAATTTCGGACTAAAAACACAAGAAGTTCTCGGTTTGGAGACATTATAAAATTCATAAGTTGATGGATGTAGGATATCGCCAGCATTAAAAAAACACGCTAAGAAGTATGCAAGGTTTTATACAGTTTTTCAGCTAATTCAGTAACAAACAGAAATCTTAAAATCCCCTTCAGGATAGGAATGTATAAAAAAATGTATAGATCCATAGAACGTAAAAAGGAGGTTCCCTTGTGAGAGCAGGGTTCCTCCTTGTCCTTGCTACCGATAATGTTACGTTATATTAACTGAATGCGAATACCATATACATCCAAAAATCATAACAAATCGATTCTCCGAAATGGTACAATTAGGAAAAGGGGGGAAAGGATATGTACGATTACAAATTCGTGAAAGTCGAAGTTAATAACTGGAAAGGGGAACCTAAAGAAGATTATAAGCGTATTATTGCCGAACATGCTGAAGACGGTTGGAAATTTGTTCAAATCTTTGCACCATCAATCGCAGGATACGCGCAATATTTTGAGATTATCTTCGAACGAATCAAATAACCCCTTTCGAGAACGAGAGGGATTTGCTTTGAATAACATACAAAAAGAACTGAAATATTTGGGAATCTAATTGTTCTCAATTTAACTTATAAGACAAATAAGCTAATATTAATCAACTTCCAATAACTAGAATTATGTAAATAAGCTGCCCATATGGACAGCTTATTGTATTTTTTCTGAAATGCTGGCGTTACTCAACTAAAAAGTTGATATGCTCCCATTCTAGTGGCAAGATATGTTTTATTAGTTCTTCGTTACACCCATGCGTACTTCTTAACTATTTTATTTCATTTTCAATACAAAAACAGCCTCACTAAGCTCTTAACACTTAATGAGGCCATTCTATTCACAATCTTAATTATGGAAAGTTGGCTTATAGAACGAACGATTATCAAGCGCAAAGACACGTTCTGTGTATTCGCCTGGTTTTGTGCGTCCTAATGCGCGGTCCATCATGTTCATTTTTGCATCTAAGTTATCGATGTAGTGCAGAATTTCTGCTTCTTTCACTAATGGTGGTTTTGGGCTACCCCATTCTGCTTTTCCGTGATGGGAAAGGACGATGTGCTGAAGGATTAATACTTCCTCTGCATCGATTTGTAGTTCGTCTGCTGCTTTACCAATTTCGTTCACCATGATAGAAATATGGCCTAGTAAATTTCCTTCTAACGTATACGTTGTAGAAATTGGGCCAGATAGTTCGAATACTTTACCAAGGTCGTGTAAAATAACGCCCGCATATAGTAAGTCTTTATCTAACGATGGGTATAGAGCTGATATAGCTTTCGCTAAATCTAACATTGATACAACATGATAAGCTAGTCCAGATACGAACTCGTGATGGTTCTTTGTCGCTGCTGGATATTCTAAAAATTCATTTTGATGCTTATTTAACAAATGTCTTGTTAGACGCTGTATGTTCGGGTTTCTCATTTCAAATATGTATTGCGTAATTTTCTCAACCATATCTTCTTTTTTTATTGGAGCTTTTTCTACAAAGTCCGAGATGTCCGTTACTTCATTCTCATTCGCAACACGAATTTGTTTCACACGTAATTGAATACGTCCTTTATAGTTTAGAATATCTCCAGCTACTTTAACGATTGTTTCCGCTACATATTGTTTCTCAACTTCTGGTGATACATCCCATAACTTCGCTTCAATATCTCCACTTGGATCTTGTAAGATTACTGTTAAAAATGGCTTACCATTGCTTGCTAGACCTTTTGTCGCTGTTTTAATTAACAAGAAAACATCGACTTGTTCACCAACTTCATATTCTACAATTTTCTTTTTCATTCGAATTCCTCCACCAAATCAGTTACTTTTAGTATAGCATACTACAACTCATTTTCTTTACGCTTACGTGTTAATTTTATAATCTCATTTTCTGTAAAATACGTTAATAAATGCGCATGGCATGTAAAGAAGATAACTTGTCTATCTTTCGCAATTTCTTTTATAAGTTCAATCGTTCGATTCGTCCTTACCGCGTCAAAATGTACGAAGCTATCATCAATAATAAATGGATAGTCATGCTCAAACGTTTTCGCTAGCGCGAATCGCA
The DNA here is from genome assembly GCF_003264205.1 of Bacillus sp. SRB_8. Classification (NCBI taxonomy): domain Bacteria; kingdom Bacillati; phylum Bacillota; class Bacilli; order Caryophanales; family Bacillaceae; genus Bacillus; species Bacillus sp. SRB_8. Next base: position 254,621 of record NZ_NADT01000008.1, read on the forward strand.
ATGATAAATATAACTGCTCCGCTGTCGCTTGGCTTAGTTCATGACTGTAAAAACGCATACCATCGTTACGTTCGACAATGAACGGTTCCGCTTCTGACGGTGAGAATATTTTACTATATCTCCCGCCTGTTAAATACACGAAATACTCTTCGGATTTTTGTAAAATACGCGGCAAATGCACTTCATGATAATATTGCTTCGTTTTCGTTAATACTGTCTTTGCGGCCGCATATGCAGCCCACTTCTTCACTTGTTCACGCACTTGCGCTTTTTTCATTTCCCACTCATGTAGTAAATCACCATACGTACTGCCTTCTTCTAAATTCGCAATTTCTATTCGATGCTTCGCAATACGCTCGGTCAGTTCTTTCTCCCCTGCAAGACAGTTTTGCGCGGCTGTAATTTCTTGCTTTAATTTTTCATCATAACCGTCAGCCTCATAATGCTCAGCTAATGACAAACTCGTTAAGCGCTGTTCTAACAAATCAATTTGAGGTAATAAACGCCCCACTTGCTTATCCGCGTCTTCACGTTTCTCTGCCAATTTTCCTGCTTCTAAAAACATCTCTTCATCTGTAGATTCTGCGATATGCCATAACCCATCTCGCTCTACTAGTAGTTGTTTTAATTGCTGCTGCATGAACTCATATTCTTCTTGCCATTCCGCCAGCTTCTCTTTCAGCTGCTTACAAGTTTGACGCTTCTCTTTTTCATTTTGCATACGACTTTGCGCCTCATGCAAATTACTATACTCTTTACTACCGATAACAGTTTCTAGTTTATGCTCAAAGTGCGAAATCATTTCATACAATGAAGATTTCCGCTCGCCTTGTTTATCTAGCTCACGATATAATTGCTGCATTTTTTCAATACGCTCAAACGCTGGCAATATGTGTGCATACGTATAAAATTCAGGGAACATATAGCGCGTTTTATACGCACCTACTTGTTCTCCTATTTGGAAAGTTTCTCTCTCCCATTCTTCATAAGATGAAACGACTTTATCATAAGCACGTTCCATTTGCTGCAACTTATACGACTCACGCTCAAATAGCTTACGAATCTCTTCATCTTTTTCTAACTGATAACGAACAGACATCGCTTCTTCACTTTGACGCCCGCCAGCACTTTGCTGAAGAGTAAGAAGCTCTTCTTGTAATCCACCCGAAGGATCTTTATATAAAACGAGTGCTAAAACAATCCCTACAAACACAATCACACTAATAAATAACAGCACGCGGTTATCTATAAATAGACTCGTGAATAAAACAAGCGTGTTAATAAGAAGTAACAGAAGACAAATTCTTTGCCACTGTTTTTTCTTTTGCTGAGCTGCCCCTGCTTTTTCCTCATACTTGCGCTTCATTCTCTCTGCGCCCATTCCTAAAAATGCCGCATCCTGAAATGATTTTTCTTTCTCAACTAACGTATTTTTTTCTTCATCAGCTAACATTTGCTGGCTGATTTGTCTTATATTTTCTTCTTGCTCTTCTAATTGCTCCTGAGCCGTTTTAAAACGTTCATCTAGTTGTGCTTTTTGCGATTCTAATTCACGCGCCTTTTGCACAGTTTGCATAATTAATTCTTTCGTCGCTAAACTTATATCAAACGAAAGAACAGTCTCTTGTTCAAAAGTAGCGCCAATTTGTTGCTGTAGTTCTGCGATTTCTTCTTTTATATTCGCAATACTTCCCGTCATATCACGCATTTCTTGGCGTGCATTTTCATAAGACATATGCTGCATACGAAGTTCTTCTACGTAACTTTCTTTTTGTAAAAATGCTTCATCTATTTCTGTGGAATCAATTTCTGATTGCACTGTTTCTATCTTTTTTTGAAGTGAATCTACTTGTACTTGGAGCGGTTCTATCTTTGCCTTTACCGCCTCATAGCGCGCCATTCCGTTTACAGGAAACTGCCCGTTCTCGTTTTCTAACACTTTCTCGTGCGTACTCTTTTCAATAACGAGAGGCTCAAGCGCCGCTAATATTTCATAGTCTTGCTTTCGTCTTTCGGCTGACTCTTTTTCCGCACGAACAGAAGCAAGTTTCTCTTCACTTTCTTTTAACTGCTCGACTTGTTTTTCATACGTGCCAATTTTCCCTTGCCATTCTTTCATCTTTTCCTCAATTTTCTTCATCTCTTGCAGTGACACGTTAATTTCAGGATTACGACCACTCGGCTTAAAGCGCTGATTCATTTCTTTTTCTAATTTTTTATCTAACTGCAATAACGCATCACTTCCGACTGCGCTGGCCGAAAATAAATAATTGCCGATATCCGCTTCGCCGAGCTGATGAATATTTTGAAGACCATGCATATCAAATGAAAAAACAGAATCAAATAAGCTTTCATTCACACCGCTTAATATATCGTTTAAAATATCTTCGCCGCCAGTTTTCCCGCCTTCAAAATAAACGGTCACCGCGCCTACTGCCGTCTTTGGCAATCGTTCAATTTTCAAACGGCCGTACTTCTCTGTTTGAACAGTCATCGCTCCGCCGTACTTCCCGCCTTCTTTCGGCTCATAACGGCGCTGTCCTCTCGTCGGAAAACCGAATAAAATACTTTTCATAAACGAGCGAATTGTCGATTTCCCCGCTTCATTTTCACCGTACAGTACCGTCAGCATTGACAGATCCATTTCCACATTTTCTAGTTTTCCATAGCCATAAATATGGAGTTTTTCAATTCTCATTTTTTATCCCTCTCTTGCTGGAATAATTGCTCTAAAATAATATTTTCCGCTTCCTTTTGAATCTCTTTCTTCTCTTCTTCCGTAAAAGCTTCAATGCTATTACGCGCTACAGGAGATGTCCAAATGGTGCGCAACACTCCGTCCATATTTGTGAAAGCTTCTAACTCTTTCAGCACACTACCGACGAAATGATTTTCTTCTTTCAAACGTTCAATTTCCGCAAAAGAAACCGTCTCGTTTTTCCACTTCATCGCATATACAAAGTCTTTTCGCTCTTCTCCCGCTGCTAAAATATGAAAAATCTCTTCCACGCGCTTGTCTTCACGCAAATAAGGAGCAAGTGGTCCCTGTCCTGTAAATATGACAGTTAAAAGCGTACCTTCCTCTTCTCTTCTGCATTCATTCATCGCACTTGACGCGCTCGTCATAAGATCATCAACAGTTTCAAGTCCATCAATATTCACTTCTATCTCATCCCACACAACATCCGCCGTATGGAAAAATGAACACTGCGATCCTTGTTTCGTGAGTTCAATAAGGTACGCACCCTTCTCGCCCGTCTCCTTACGATGACGCCCTTGTATATTACCTGGATAAATAATGTACGGCTCTTCTGATAAAATTTCACGTTTATGTATATGGCCAAGAGCCCAATAATCAAACTGCTTTTCCTTCAGCTCACGAATTTGAAACGGTGCATAGCGATTATGCTCTGCATCCCCTTCCACACTTCCGTGAAGCATTCCAATATGAAAAGGCGCATCACTCATTTTCGTATACTGCGCTGTCATATTATCCGTTACCGCTTGCTGCAAATAACTAAACCCGTAAATAGAAGCTACAAGCTCACCATTTTTATAAAATGACTTCTCTTCCACATAAGGCTCCGTAAACACGTGAACATTTTCCGGAAACTCAATCGCTGCCCAGCTTCCCCCTAAATGATCGTGGTTACCATGAATAATAAAAACGGGAATATCGTACTGCGAAAGTCTCTTCATTTGCTCACGCACAAACACTTGCGCCCTCAAACTTCTCGTCTCCGCATCATACAAATCCCCGGCTAGTAATACGAAATCAACGCGCTCTTGAATCGCTTTATCAACAATACGCTCGAACGATTCAAACGTACTCTGCTTCATTCTCTCCCAAACAGACTGTGGTACATTCATCTCCATCCCTTTAAACGGACTATCCAAATGCAAATCAGCCGCATGTATAAACTTCACTTGTTTCACAAATAACGATCCTTTCTATAGTTCAAAAGTTTCATCTTATCCGCATGAACACAAACAATAAATGCTCAATTGGCGAAAACTAGTAATAAGCAGGAAATAAAAAATCCCCCACTGATTAAAGTTTCACTTTACCCCGTATTAACGGGCAGTAGGCAAAGAAGCCAATCTGAAAGTAAACTGCCCATAAATACCCGATTGGTTCAACTAATAACTAGTGGGGATGAAAAGACTCTCCACTAGTTAAAGTTTCACTTTATTGTAACACGCAATGTCATATATTTCTTTGCATATTCTAGTGATTTATGACAAAATAGTTATAAGATTCTGATTTTAATTATTGGAGGGAATTTTCATGGGAGTATACGTTCTAACAGTCTTTGAAAAAGATGGTTCAAAAGCATTAGACGAATCATTCGAGGCAGCAACTGAAAAAGAAGCGAAAGCAAAAGGTGAATCTATTTTACAAGAAAAAGGATTGTACGAAAAAACACATCGCTGCACATCTTCTGCAGGTAAGCTCGTTTTATTCCAGCGCTAAAAAAAGAAGCGTCATCCGCTTCTTTTTCACTCTACTATATCTTCGTCACACCACGTAAACACCACATCTAGAATGCAATTACCGATACGTACGCGTTTATTCCATTTACCTGTTTGGATCTGATGTTGCAATTCCGCTTTCATCTTTTCCGTCCAGTCGTGAATCGTGTCACTACGGTCGTACGGATATACGCCTGGAAACTCTTCCTGCAGAAGATGCAAGCTCTCTGCATCAAAATGAAAATGGAAGAAGTAGTTTGCTGTAAGCGATGGTTCTTGCAATCGTAAAAAATGATCATCAACTTGCTTTCTATTTCGATAGAAAGTAAAGATATTCACCTTACCGCTCGTAATTTGGTCAATTTGAATTTCGTGCTTCTCTATAATCACGTCTTGCCCACCTCGTTATATACTACCCTTAGTATATATGTCTTTTGCAACAAAGTTAACCATTTTCGCGCGAAATTCATTTCCTTCATTATATTACCCGTACCTCCAAGTACAATCAGGACAAATAAACAAAGTTGAAGGGGAGCGATCACATGTATTTCGGAAGCAAAGGTTGGTATGTAAAAGAACTTAAAAAATTAGGGATTCGTACTTACGAAGGTAAAAAACTAGAATCTTATCGTACACATATTTTATCTAGTTTACTTGAGAGAATGAAGAAAGCTTCGGCTTAATAGATGTAGGAAGCGACTACGGTTGCTTCCTTTTTATTTACTAAATAAAAAGGAAATCATCATACCTTAACTTTACCGTTATACTTCCTTGATAGAAACCGCCCATTATCAACTGAATCTCTATTACCGAATACTCTTCCAGATAATCATTTGTATATATTTTAAATTCTCCATACTTATTAACCGGTCCGCTTCCAACATACATATCGCCACTCGTTATGACAATTGTTGAATGAGGTTCTGCACGGCCCAATACACAATTATCACCATATTCCACAGAATCTATCGTTATTTTTTGATGCATATTATTAACTGAACCTATACAGTTCTTATTACACAAATTAATATCTCTTTCTTCAGCCCTCGATAGCGCTCGATTCCTACTAGTCTTTTCTGAAGAGAAAGCAACATTCCCCAGCCAACTAAACCTATCAAATGTAGTAATAGGTAGAAACATCTACGTTAACTCCCCCATTCTTCCAATACTTCCATCTCATTTTTTATCAACTACGGTCTTTTAATGAACTTACAGCAATACGTTTTATGTTGGGGTAAAAGAAAACAGCTTTGGTTTTCCATTCAATTTCGCACTGTTAATTTGTACAGAACACATAGAATACTGTTTTTCACCCCAGATGTAATGACAACACCACACAAAAGAAACCAAGATCCATTAAATGTAAATCCACCTTCAAATATATTAATAATAATTATGTTGCCAATTATTAAGAGAATCCATGAAATGGAATACTGTTTTCCATTTGTAATATATAAAATTTCATCCTCATAACAGACTGTAATTCCCCCACCTTGCCAAACACCAATAGCGAAAGAAAAAAGCGTAACTGCCAGTAGCTCTGCTTGTAAATCCCTAGTTATTGGTTGCGGCGCCGTATAAGTAATACTCCCTATCATCATGAGAAAAGTTATAATATCTATCCAGTTTATTTTTCTTTGTTTGCTTTGCAGCCAAATAAAGAAAATTAATACAGGAATTAAAAGCAAAGTTTCCATTTAATTATTCTTCTTCCTTTCCTACATTAGAAACGTCTATAATTGTAATGCAATTAGATTGTTCTTAAATCTCTCATACTTTCTGAAGCATAACATGAGAAAGAAATAAAAAAATCGTACAAAAGGGCAAGCCTATAATGTACGATTGGGCATATATAATGTTTTAAAAATGAATTAACTTCCTTTCAATAGATACAGCTACTGCTTCTGACCGTGAATTAACACCTAATTTATTGTATATATTTGTTAAATATGCTTTTACCGTTCGCTCAGCTATTCCCATATCAAATGCAATTTCTTTATTCTTATATCCGCGCGCAATAGCTTTCAGCACAAACAATTCTTTAACCGTTAAGTTATTTTCTGCACCCTTATCAGCATGTACTTCTTTCCTTTTATACTTCACTATCTTTTCCATAATATTTGGTTGTAGTAAAATCTCACCTCGAATAGCCGCTTCCAATGTTCGAAACAAATTCTCACGATCCGTATCTTTTAGCAAATATCCTTTTGCCCCTAACTCAATTCCCTTTAACATTAATTCATCTTCGTTATAAGTAGTTAATATAATAATCGGCGTATGGTTTTGTTTTTCATTCAAAGCCTCAATTGTTTCTAAACCACTCATTTTAGGCATATTCAAATCCATTAAAATGACATCAGGTTTCTTCTTTTCTATGAAAGAAAGGGCTTCTTCTCCGTTTGCAGCCTCACCTATAATTTGAAATGAATCACTCGTTTCTATTATTAATTTCAGACCTTCTCTTACAACAAAATGATCATCTACAATTAATACGTTATGCTTCATGGCTATCTCCTTCTTTATTTATAGGCACTTGAATATACACTTTCGTACCTTTCATCTTTTCACTCAATATATGTATTTCTCCCTTAATCAATCGAACACGCTCATTTAGACCAATTAAACCATAATGTCCAGGATTCTTACCGATATATCTAGTGTCAAAACCAATTCCATTATCTTCAACTTCAATAGTAAGTTTTTCAAGATCATCGATATATTCAACATTTAAATTTACATCTGCTGCCTGTGAATGTTTTGCGATATTCGTTAAACATTCACTAATTACATATAAACAGTGCTCTTTTACTACGCTTGAAATGTACGGTGGACTTTGAATAGTAAGTCTCACATGTATAGACGTAGCTTCAGAAAAACGTTGAACCTCTTCCTTTACTGCTCCATTAAATGAATTAGTAGTATGACGCAAATCATCAATAACCAACCTTGCATCATGTAAAGTTTGTCTCGCTCTTATCATAGTTTGTTTCATAATCTCTTGAGATCGTCCTGTATTCCCCTTTTGCATATGGGCATCTATCGCTTCCAATTGCATAATTAAGCTTGCTAAACCTTGCGCTAACGTATCATGTAAATCTCTTGCCATACGCTGCCTTTCATTAGCTAATGTCAATTCTTCCACTCTCATATATGCAGACTCTAACTCTTGAATATAGCTCTGTATACGATTACGTGCATCAAATTGCTGCTTATTAATATAAGAAAAAGGAATAATAATTGCTAACACTAAAAGAAACATAGAAATAAGAATAGCTAATTTATTCACACCATAATTGATACTAATTGCTGCACAAAATATTGCATACATAAGAGTAAAAACTGCCATTACTTTAAATATATTGTTATAAACATATAAACTTTGGGCGATTAAAATAGGAGTTAATCCAACAAAAATCGCTATCGAAGCATTTGTTGCAATAAACGCAGCCAAAAACACAATGAAAAGTTGTACAAAAAAGAAGTACAACAATTGCCTATTTTTTAATGAACTCGCATACCAATGAAAAATAGTATGAATAACAATGACTATTGTAAAGAAAAAACTATCCATAGAGAAAATATTATTACGAAATTCTAAAAGTACTGAAGCTATATATACGAGTGTAATCCATAAAATAATAAACCTTCTTGGAATAAATACCACTTCCAATACATTTGTATCCAAATCTATATTTAAACTTATTTTTTTCATATCTGACCTCCACTATTACATTATACAAGATGCAACTTACATTTTGATAAAGTGAAGGCTTTTACATACAGCCCGACTCCCACAAATAGCGGGATAATTCACTTATTCCTCTTCATCCTCATTACCAAATACAAATATGAAATATTGTATATCGAAATGCATTGATGTTTATGTAAGATTATTATTCAGCAATCCATACAATGCTACATAATTAATGTATATTTTAAAAGTTTGCACAATCAAAATCTCCTCAAAGTATAAACGACGACTTTCTGTTCCCTTTTATTTAGTGCTAATGAAATAATCATTTAAACCAAAAATGCTATAATTAACCCAATCAAACTAAGGGGGAACGTTTATCTTGCACGGAAAATACATTCAATTTCATAAGTTTGGTAACCCAAAAGATGTATTACAAGTTGAATATAAAAATATAGAACTATTAAAAGATAATGAAGTTTTAGTTCGTATGTTAGTTAGACCGATTAATCCATCTGACTTAATTCCCGTAACCGGAGCGTACGCCCATAGGATCCCTTTACCTAACATACCTGGTTATGAAGGGGTTGGTATTGTAGAAGATGTAGGCGCGGGCGTTACTAGAGATCTTATCGGTAAACGTGTTTTACCGTTACGCGGAGAAGGTACTTGGCAAGAGTATGTGAAGACATCAGCTGATTTTGTAGTTCCTATTCCTGATTCCATCGATGATTTCACAGCGGCACAAATGTATATTAATCCCCTTACGGCGTGGGTCACATGCACAGAAACGCTAAACTTAAAACAGAATGACGTTTTATTAGTAAATGCTTGTGGATCCGCTATTGGTCATCTTTTTGCTCAATTATCACAAATTTTAAACTTCCGATTAATTGCAGTTACGAGAAATAGTAAACATACAGAGGAATTACTTCAGCTCGGTGCTGAATATGTAATAGATACTTCCACTGCCCCACTTTATGAAACAGTTATGGAGTTAACAAACGGGCTTGGTGCAGATGCAGCGATTGATTCTATCGGAGGACCGGATGGAAATGAATTAGCTTTCTCCTTACGTCCAAACGGGCGCTTTTTAACGATCGGCCTTCTATCAGGAATACAAGTTAACTGGGCAGAGATTGTCACGAAAGCAAAAGTGCACGCGAACATATTTCATTTACGACATTGGAATAAAGAAGTATCACCATATAAATGGCAAGAAACGTTTCGTCACTTAATTCGCTTAGTGGAAAACAAGCAATTACGTTTTATGCCGGTACATTCTACATATGACTTAGCGGATGTGAAAACAGCGGTTGATGTCGTGCAGTCTGCTGAGAAAACGAAAGGGAAAGTGTTTTTGACGAGTTAGTAAATGCTATTGAAAGATCTATTTTGATTGATTTTTTCAAAATAGATTTTTTTATGTCTTATAAACCCTATTTTAGTATCCCGCTTCAACTACCTAAAAAATAACATTGTCAACAGACCTTAAATTGGTTATTATAAAAGCGAATATAACAGGAGATGAGCAGATGAATATAAACGAAAAGAAATCTTTTTCAAAAGTTTCTCGCCGAAAATTAGTCGATGAAGTATTGGAACGTTTACAAGAAAAAATCTTTTCTGGCGAGTATGAAGTTGGTGATCGCCTCCCTACAGAGCCGCAATTAATGGAAGAGTTAGGTGTAGGACGTTCAACGCTGCGAGAAAGCATAAAGATATTAGTACATGCTGGCATATTAGAAGTTCGACAAGGACAAGGTACTCGTATTGTTTCACTAAATACAACGCAAGATTCATTTGAAAAACGACTGCAAGCAGCTAATATTAATCATGTGTATGAAGCACGAAATATGTTAGATAAAGAAGTAGCGATGTTAGCGTCACAGCGCCGAAGCGAAGAGGATCTTTTATACTTAAAAGGACATTTAAATAAAAGAAAAAATGCCCTTCAAGAAGGAAATTATGTAGCATACATAGATGCAGACATTCAGTTTCATCTAGCCATTGCAAAGGCGAGTAAAAACGAAGTTCTACTTGATTTATATCAATCTTTCGTACCTGCCCTTCGCCACATTTTAAGCCAATTAATATTAAATACAGCGAACTATGAAGATAACTCTGACATTCATGAAAAGTTATTCCAAGCTATTTTAAAACAAAATGCCGAAGAGGCACGAACATACGCTGTTCAAAATTTGGAGCTAAAATAAGCTCCTTATATATTACATTCAAACATCAGATGATATACTCAATAACATCTGATGTTTAAGAGAGGAGAAAATTAAATTGAAACATCGAGAACGCACTTATTTGTATATACTAGCACTATTTTTTGTTTCCATTAATTTACGTATCGGAATTACATCTGTTTCACCTTTATTAGAAACAATCCGACAAGACTTAAATATAAGCAATTTTTCCGTTAGTTTTTTAACAGCTATTCCTGTTTTTTGTATGGGGACATTCGCCTTACTAACTGGGAAGGTAATTAAAAAATATGGGGCAGAAAAAGCAATTATGGCTTGTCTTATTTTAATTGGCTTCGCAACATGTATGAGGGCTTTTACCTCTTCTATTGCCACATTATTCGCGAGCTCTTTATTTATCGGCATTGGAATTGCACTTGCAGGTCCGTTACTATCAGGTTTTATTAAAGAAAAATTCCCTACGAAAATCGGCTTAATGATTGGAATATATTCAGTAGGCATGGGAACTGGCGCTTCTTTAAGCGCAGGATTAACGATTCCTTTACAACATGTATTAAAAGACGATTGGAATATGGCACTCGCTTTTTGGGGTGTACTTACTATTATCGCTATTATATTTTGGTATCCGGTTATGAAACGAAAAAAGAATACGAGTACACGAGATAAGAAGAATAATAGCTTGCCTTTAAGAAATAAAAAAGCATGGTTGTTTACAATCTTTTTCGGACTACAATCAGGAATCTTTTATTCCATTACGACTTGGCTTGCGCCAGCAAATCAAAGTATGGGCGTAAGTGGCGAACAAGCAGGTACTCTTATAACCGTTTTTACAGTTATTCAAATGATATGCAGCTTTTTAATTCCAACATTAGCGGATATTTATAAAAACCGCGCACTTTGGTTATTAGGGAGTATATGCTTCGTACTCGCAGGTTTATCGCTTATGATTTATCCACTAACTACACCATGGATCCCTTCTATTTTACTAGGTATCGGGCTCGGCGGCGTATTTCCACTCGCTCTTATGCTACCGCTATATGAAACAAAAACTTCAGAAGATGCGAGTGCATGGACTGCTATGATGCAGTCAGGAGGATATATTATGGGCGGATTCATTCCTGTCCTAGCAGGAATCGCTCGTGATTATTTTAATAGCTATACGCAAGTTTTTATTATAATGGCACTTTTAAGCTTCCTTTTATTCCTATTAACTTTAGTCATGAATAAAAGGAAAAGAAATGCAGAAGATCTTGTCTCCGCTTAAATTTCAAATGTTAATATATGGTATAATTTAATTAAAAACGAAAGGAGCTTCTAACATGTGGTTCATTTCGGCAATCGCGCCTGTTGTAATAGTTGGTGGAATTATAGTATTTGTAATTAAAAGATTGGAACATAAATATAAGAACGGAAAATTAGGTAAGAAAAAATCTCAAAAAGCTCAACTGTTATTAGATAGTTTAATACCTATGGGAATGCTTGTTGGCTGTATGATTGGTTTGATTTTCGGTATGTTTTTTCCGGATTCCTCACTACTTTCCATTAGTTTAGGATCTGGAATAGGCTATTTATTTGGTTATTTCGCCTATGAAATTTATAGCAAGACAGGAAACAACTTTTCATAATCCAAAAAGAATCATCGGGACAGTACATAGTAGTCATATACAATATGTACTGTCCTTTATTTTTGCATCAACACTATCACCTTACCTTTCACATCCTATACACCTTTTTTATTGATTTTCCTCTCCTCCCTCTTTTATATATCCGCTTTTTTGTTTTCATTGTAAATTCCTCTTAACCACCTTTAAAGTTATCCATATCACTCATTCTCTCCTTACCCCAAATAACAATTTTATTATTTATCATAAAGTTAACACTCTCGTTAAACATATATAAAGATTGTTGTATTTCTTACTTTTCTCCTTGAAAACAATATATACTACATTTGAAATAAGTGGGTACGTCTGCTTATTATCTAAATTCCCGTGCAATACCCCCTCACGAAATGCTAGGAGCAATCCTAGCATTTTTTACAATAACGTTTTGCTTATTTTAAACATATGTACAGTATAGTTTTTTCAGCTTATCCTTTAAGCGGTTATATCATTTTAGCGAGCCAGTACATTCGCCATCATCTTATTTTTTGTACTTATAATACGCCATCAACTCTTCTTCATTTTAACTTTAATCACGAAACAAAAAAATCCCCTTAAAGCATAAGCTTCAAGGGGTGAGCCTGTATTTTTACTTACTTATATACGTACAGCTGTACCACTTACAGCAACCATTAACATTCCATCACGAACAACTTCATAATCTACGTCAATACCAACGATAGCGTTCGCACCTTTTTGTTTTGCAAGTTCTTTCATTTCATCCATTGCGATATCACGAGCTTCTTTTAGCTTGCTTTCGTAAGAACCAGCACGACCACCGACAACATCACGAACGGAAGCAAATAAATCACGAACAATATTTGCACCCATAATAGCTTCACCATTTACAATATCAATATACTCAATAATTTCTTTACCTTGGATTCCAGACGTTGTTGTTACAATCATGACTGACACTCTCCTAATAACTTATAGTTTTTTGATTAGCTTTCTTATGTCTTTATTATGACATGGAAAAAGTATCTAATCTATTGAATTACCTTACATGAATGTGACAATTTTGTAAGAATGAAACGTCTATTATTTTTAATAAAGCGCTTTAACATTAGGATATATAAACGATTTTCTATTTTCTTTCCAGTCCTTTTCTACTTCTTTAAAGGTTGGTCGCCCTAATTCTTCATTGTTTTCATGTTTACTAAACCATTTCTTCACATACTTCTCTCCATTTTTATTTTGAACCGTACAAAGGAAACTATTACTACTATCCTTTAATATTTTTACAATCACGAAAAGACACCCTTCCCTTTTCAATAAAGTGAAACTTTAATCAGCCCTCACCAATCGGGCTTTTACGGGCAGCCCGACCCCCACCTAACTTCTTTGCTTTCACTGAATTTTGAGGTGGGGGTCTTACTGCCCACAAATAGCGGGATAACAGAATAGAACTTGATCTTTTACTATAAGCCCTTCCTCTCTTATAGTCATACGACTCCTCGGCCGCGCCAAAGTTGTAAGATCAAAAAACGATATTCACTATGTTTATATTTTGCATAATTGATATGTGAAGTAAATATTATTTAAAGAAATCAGAGTTATAGGCATTATGCTTATCAAATATTTTATAGATTTCTAACTTATCATCTAATTTTGCATCTACTAAAATTAATATATTTCCATCGTAAATGTATTCTTCATATTTTTTAGCATGTTCTTCGGGAATTCCTAATCCGATAAATGCTCCTATTAAACTTCCAGCTCCTCCGCCAATACCGGCTCCTCCAATAGCTGCTACGATTGGACCCATTCCAGAAACAGCAAGTATACCAAGACCCGTTAATAAACCACCAAGTCCTCCTGCGACTCCTCCTGCTACAAGACCTGTTGCTGAAAAGATATCCGCTTTATGTGCAGTTTCATTATTCACTTTTTCACCCGATTTTTCTTCCAGATATTCAATTTCCTTTTGATCCTTCGCAATAGCTGAAATGTTATCTTTTGCATATCCTTTTTCATTTAATTCATTAATAACGAATGCCGCATCATCAATTGTTCTAAAAATACCTACTATTTTTCTATCTACATCCATAACTATTAACCTCCTAAAGTTTTATATAATGTATCTTTATCTTTCTTCATTTCTGTATACACTAACCTTCTTATTAACATAACCATTTACGAAAAAAGCGAATAGTAAAAGCATTACAAGCGAACTACTTAACAAGTAAATTAAATCAAATGTAATATCAATCATCATTTCATTCATGTATACCAGACTCCTTTTTATTTAAAGTAAAAGTATATTTTGATAGACTAATCTACTAAACATAGAAATCTTACAATTCATCTTCAGTCAATCTCTTTGTAGTATATGTATACCCTTCGTAACCCTTTCTAAACCTAAAAAACTATAATTATATTTTTCTTATTTATATGTTTAACATTTTTTAAAACGGGTATGTTTATATTGTTATGCTTACTATACAGAAAGGAATATTTCGATGAATGCAATCCAATCTACTACTATTCTTTATAATGAAACACCTACAATAAAGCAGATTCATCATTTTTATGCTTTAATGACAACATTTCAAACTAATCTATTTATAAGTAAACACGGAACACTTACTTCTATTAAAAGCTTAAGCACATTAATATCCTTTTTCCTTACTGTAAAAAAGAGAGAGCTTGTATTATTTATCTTTGAAGGAATAGATGCAAAAAAAGCTTTAAGAACACTCTTTCCTTCTTAAAAGTTTTATTATCCCCCTATTCCCTCGATCGTTACTTTTCATATATGTTTTTATATTTCAAAATGATTTCCTCTATTCAAAACGAGACCCCCTAATACAATAGGGGGATTTCTAGTTTGGCCTTATGAAAACTGATATAATATATATTACGTTTTTCATTCTTTACAATAGAAAACTTTTAATAATCTTGAAGGTAGGAATTTTTAATGAAATCGAAAGCAAAATTTAGTATTCGCTACAAAATTATGGCTGGTTATTTAGTTATGATTTTGTTCTTACTTATTTCTTTCATTATGTTAAACAATGAGATTTCCAATTTACAAAAATCTCGTAATTTTATTATTGATCACGATTTTAAAGTTCTTAATTTAACGAATCAAGTGGAGAAAGAATTGCTAACAATTGAAAATAAAGCGAAAGGATTTATTACTTCTAATAACGCAAATTACGTGCAATCCCTGAACACTGCGGAAAAGGATTACGAAAAACATTATCAAGATCTTTTGGCTCTATTAGAGGATAACCCCTCTCAGCAAGAAAAATTAAAACAGATTAACGAAAATATTAATAGTTGGATTAATAAAGAGATTCATCCATTAATTACAAATCATAATAGTAATAACATACAAGCAATCGACACGACTCAAATTCAGTCATTACAATCGCAGCTAACTAACTTCCGTGGTGTAGAGGAGCAACTAACGAAAAAAAGAGCTGCACAATTAGATACTGAAAATAATAAATTAGAGATTTGGTTATACAGTTTATTGTTCTTACTTTCTTGTATTTCTATTATCATTTCACTCTATATTTCGAATTCCATTACAAAAACGATTAAAAACGTAATTCAAGCTATTAAATCCATTTCTTCTAAAGAAAAAATTACTGAAAGAATTCATGTAAACACGCGGGATGAAATAAAAGAGCTTGCTCATACAACGAACCACCTACTAGACGAAATATCTAAAAGAGAGTGGTTACAAACCGAGCTTGCAGAATTAATTTTAATGTATCAAGGTGTACCTTCTATTGAGATGTTAGGTAAAAAAATTCTTAGTGGAATTATACAAAAAACGCAAACCTCTTGCGGTGCATTCTATGTACGTGAAGAAGTTGAAGAAACTGTCTACTATGTGAAGAAAGCTTCTTTCGCCGATCAAGGTTCTGATATTGGAAAACAATCCATTAAAATGGGTGAAGGTTTAATTGGGCAATGTGCTTTAGAAAAACAAAGCTTTATTCTTCGAGAAATACCAGAAGAATTTCGTTATGTCACTAGCGGTTTATTAGAAATACGCCCTCAAAACCTACTAGTCATCCCTATCTTATTTGAAGATGAAGTGATCGCAGTAATGGAGTTAGTAAGTGTAACTGAGATTTCAGACTTACATCAAGATTTAATTCAACAAACCGTTGATAACCTAGGTCTAACAATCCATAGTATTATGGGACGTATGCGAATTCAAACGCTTTTACATGAATCACAAGCAATGACGGAGGAGTTACAAGTTCAATCAGAAGAATTGCAAACGCAAGCTGAAGAACTACAAATGCAAGCCGAAGAATTACGAACAACGAATGAACAACTAGAGTCTAGAACTGAAGAGGCTGAACAAAAGACAACTGATTTAGAAATTACTAAATCAGAATTAGAAGAAAAAGCAAGCGAAATATTACGTAGTTCAAAATACAAATCAGAATTCCTAGCAAATATGTCCCATGAATTACGAACACCGTTAAATAGTATTTTACTATTATCTGAAATGTTAAGAGAAAATCATGATAACCATTTATCCGATGATGAAATTGAATTAGCAACCGTCATTCATTCATCAGGAAAAGATTTACTTACTCTAATTAATGACATACTAGATTTATCTAAAGTAGAAGCCGGAAAACTAGACGTCATTTTTGAAGCAACGAACATAAGTGACATGGCAGCAAATATGCAGCAAAACTTTTTACATATTGCTGCACAAAAAAATGTCGAACTTACTATTGCAGACAGTGATATTATTCCTGATTTATTTTATACAGATGCAAAACGGATTGAACAAATTATTAAAAACTTATTATCCAATGCATTTAAATTCACGGAAAAAGGATCCGTCTCTTTACATTTCAATTCGATAGAAACAACCAATTTGAGTCATGATATGCAGTCTATAAGTAAAGATTGGATGACAATTTCAGTAAAAGATACTGGTATTGGTATCGCTACAGAACAGCATCAACTCATTTTCGAAGCCTTTCAACAGGCAGATGGAGCAACGATTCGGAAATATGGTGGTACAGGCTTAGGTTTATCTATTTGTAAAGAGTTTGCTAGATTATTAGGCGGTTGGATTACGTTAGAGAGTAATTTAGGAGAAGGCAGTACTTTCACAGTATATATTCCTAACCTTCCAAATGGGTTAAATGATATACAGTTATCCAGTTTAGAAGTCGCAGCAACGATAGATGACGTTATTCCTGCTGAAGTTGTTGAAGAACCTATAGTTACTCCAGAAACAAATAACGTCTTTCAAGAGAAAACCATTTTAATTGTCGATGATGATCATCGAAATATATTTGCATTACAAAATGCTTTAGAAAAACAACATGCCAACATTATTACTGCACAAAACGGTATAGAGTGTTTAGAAATACTTAAAAACAATACAAATATTGACCTTATCTTAATGGATATTATGATGCCGAATATGGACGGTTATGAAACGATGGAAAATATCCGAACAAATTTAGGGTTACATGAAGTACCTATTATTGCATTAACTGCTAAAGCAATGCCAAATGATAAGGAAAAATGTTTATCTGCTGGCGCTTCAGATTATATAAGTAAACCATTAAATTTACATCAACTCTATTCGGTAATGAGTGTATGGTTAATAAAATAAGTGAGGTTTAGTTTAAGTGGAAAATAAGTATTATAGTTTTGATCCATCCGTAGATATGGATCAGCGCACGAACTTAGAAATTGAATTACTATTGGAAGCGGTATTTAAACTATCAGGATTTGATTTTCGCCAATATGCTCGCACATCTATTTATAGAAGAATTTGTAATAGAATGCAGCTCTCTAATATCCCTACCATTTCAAAATTAATTGAAAAAGTAATTCATGAGGAAGGGTTTTTAGAACAGTTATTAAATGATTTCTCCATTAATGTAACTGAAATGTTCCGTAACCCTACTTTTTTTAAAGCGTTAAGAGAGCATGTTATTCCTGAATTAAAAAAGTATCCTGAAATTAGAATTTGGCATGCTGGATGCGCAACTGGTGAAGAAGTGTTATCAATGTCCATCTTACTTCACGAAGAAGGATTAAGTGAAAAAGCTGTTATTTACGCAACAGATATGAATACAAATGTGTTAGAAAAAGCAAAACAAGGCATCCTTCCGTTAAATAAAATGCAAACTTATACGAAAAACTATTTACAAGCTGGCGGTACACAAGCATTTTCTAACTATTATTCAACAGATAGTCGTTTTGCTTATTTTAATCCATCCCTGTTACAAAACATTATTTTTGCGCAACATAATTTAGTAACTGATCAGTCTTTTAACGAATTTCATATTATACTTTGCCGTAACGTTTTAATTTACTTTACGAGTAAACTTCAAAACCAAGTACAGCAACTATTTTATGAAAGTTTAGGCCACAATGGATTCCTATGTTTAGGAAATAAAGAAACTCTTCGTTTTTCAGATATAATGCCGCATTATATCCAATTTAATCCTAACGAACAAATCTATCAAAAAATACAATAAAAAGCGTATGAAATCCTATGTTTGGATTTCATACGCTTTTTATTTCGCATTCGTTTGTATCATAATTAGACACATATCATCTGATTGTGTTTTCTTCTGTTCTTCCTTATAAAACCCTTCTATCTCTTCTTCTAAATCTCCCCATTTTCTTTCTGTAAAAGCACGTAATTTCTCTTCAGACTCAAATTCATCATTTGCAATTGCTTCAAGAACACCATCTGTAAATAATACAATTTGAGCGTTCTTCTCAAAAGGTATAACTGTCTTTTTAACTTTTATTTCATCAAAAAATCCTACCGCACAACTCCCGCGATTTAGTTCCACTACATTCGCTTCATCAACTAAAACGTATCCAGAAGGATGTCCTGCATTTACATATTCAATTGTTCTCTTTTCTGTATCAACTACTAAGTATATCGCTGTAAAATAATATGGAATATTGTCATTCTCATTATGTAAAAGAGTCATATATTTATTTAAGTCTTTAATGACAAGTTCCGGATCGATTAAACATTTAATCGATTCACGTAATACAGACGAAATAAACATACAAACTAATGAAGCAGATACACCATGTCCCATCACATCTAATAATATAATACCGTAGCGGTTTTCATCGATTTTATACCAATAATACATATCTCCAGCTAGTTTGAATGAAGGTAAGTAACTTGCTTCAATTTTTATATGATCTTCTCTTAATGGGCTACTTAATAAGTTTCTTTGTACTTGTGTAGCTAAATCTAATTCATTACGAAGATTTTCCTCTTGTTCTTTATGCCAATTTAATTCCGATTTCAAGCGTAATGCCACACGCATACGGGCTAACAATTCAACTTTATTTATAGGTTTCGTAATATAATCCATTGCACCTATATCAAGCGCTTCAGCTAATTTATTCGCATCTTCTAAAGCTGTTACAAAAATAATAGGAATATCTTTAAACTTCTCCTCGTTTTGTAATCGCCTACAAACTTCAAGTCCATCAATCTCAGGCATCATGATATCTAATAGTATTAAATCAATTTCATTATGCCTGGAAGAATCTTTTCCAAAATGGATGTATTCGAAAAGCTCTTGTGCAGAATTAAGCGATACAAGATCCTGATATCCGGCTTGTTTTAAAATTTTTTCAATTACAAAGATGTTAACCGGATTATCATCGACAATTAAAATGGACACAAGTTATTTCCCCTTTTCTTATTTAAAATGTAAATCTATTATCATTTTCTATTTTTCTAGTATTACATACTCAGTTATAAAATAAAAATTTCCTACTCATACGTATCTATACAGCAAAAGAACAAACCCCCTAGAAATGAGAGTTTGTTCTTTCACTCTATAAATTTCCACTATTAATTTAACACCATCGCTTTGTCATTTAAAAGACGATCTAATTCTTCCATATGATTTGTTTCATCTGCAATCATATCTTCTAACTTTACAACTAACTCTGTCATATTTAATTTCGCTGCCTGTTCTTTTCTCGTTTCATAACGCTTAATTGTTTCATATTCTGATTGTCTAGCTTCTTCTAACATTTCTCTAACATCTTTTACTTGTTTCACTGGTAAAGGGATCGTAGTAGGTGTACCACCTAGCGTCTTAATTTTCTCCGCTAAATATAGGGCATGTCCTTGTTCATCACTAATTTCAGATTCAAAGAAAGGTTTTAACACTTGTCTATATATACCAGAAACTGTAGCTACATTATGGTTGTACATAATAATTGCCGAGTATTCTCCTGCTAAATCTTCATTCAATCCTTTGATTAGTTCTTTCACATCATGTGACATTTTTATATCTCCTCCTATACTTAATAACTACCCCTTTTCTCATGTTTTAAACATAATTATTTTAAATTTTTATGTATCTAAAAACGCTGCTTGCTTCAATTTACTTATCGCTTGTCTTTTAATACGAGAAACGTGCATTTGTGAAATGCCTAACCGCTCTCCTGTATCCTTTTGATTTAAATTTTCTCCAAATATATAATGAATAACACTCTTTTCCGTATCATTTAATACGTTAAAAATATCATCTAAAACGAGACGTCTTTCTGTCTGTTCATATCCTTGCTCTACTTCACCTACAGATTCAATTCTCGCTACCGAACTTCCATCAGATGAATTTTCAACTACATCATCTAAGGAAGATACTTGATAATTATTTTTCGCATCCATAATTTCTAGCACTTCCTCTTCGGATAGTCCTAAATGATCTGCAATCTCTATAATCTTCGGTGAACGTTGCAGGTGATCTGTTAGCTCCTCTATCGCAAGTTTAATCTTTCCGCCTAAATCTTTAATTCGCCTTGGAACATGAATACCCCAAGTTTTATCACGTAAATACTTCTTTATTTCGCCTACTATCGTAGGTATTGCAAACGGCTCAAAAGCATTCCCTATCGAATAATCATACCTTCTTATTGCGCCTAAGAGCCCTAACATTCCTACTTGTATAATATCCTCATGCATCGGCCCACCTTTTGAATAGCGATATGCAATGGAATATACGAGATTTTTATAATGATTAACCAATCTTTCCTGCGCTTCATCACATTGGTTTTGTTGGAATTCTGCAATTAGTTTAATAACGTCTTCTTTAGTAAGATTTGTAGGTTGAGATTGGATTTCCATCATTCTCCACCTGCTCTCTTTGTATATATTTTGTCATTAAAACTGTCATGCCCTCATCATGCATAATTTGTATATCATCCATTAACGTATTTATTAAATATAAACCTAAACCATTTTCCGGCAAATGTTCTACTGGTTTATTAATATCATACGGACCAACTTTACTTTTTAAGGTGCTAAAATCAAAGCTAACTCCATTATCCGCAACCATAATTTCTAATCGATCTTCATATAGACCAAAGACAATTGTAATTTCTCCAACGTCTTCTTTATATGCATGTTGTACAATGTTTGTACATGCTTCACTAATAGCAATTTTCATATCTTCTATATCGTCATAAGCAAAGCCCATTCGATTCGCAACACCAGCCATTGTTAAACGAATAATAGCCACATATTCTGCTTTTGCAGGAATTTTCATTTCTATCTTTTCAAATTTCTCCATCATCCCTAGTCACCTTCTTTCTACTTTTTCAAAATCGGAATTCAAATTTAATATTTCTGTTAGTCCTGTAATATCGAATAATCTTTTTAGTCTTTTAGATACACCAATAAACTCTAGTTTTCCATCATTTTTCTTAATTGCTTTTAATAGCGCTATAAAAACGCCTAAACCTGTACTATCCATATAATCTACCTTATTAAAATCTACTACTATATAAACCTCTTTCTCACTTGCAATAGGCATTACCTTATTTTTTAAATCTGATGCCGTATACGCATCAATCTCACCATTAAGTTGTACTGTATAACCTAACTCATTTTGCAAAATATTTATTGCCAAATTCATCATTTCCGCCCCCTTATCTCAAACTACTACTATTTAATTACCCATAAAAATTAGTTTTAAACATATTTTTTCATTTTAATTATAAATAAATTTTCTACACCTTTCTCAGCTTAACACTAAAAAAAATACTACCCAATGTTTAAACCTTATAAATTTGTGTATGTATAATGTATAAACATTATTTTTAGGGGGATCTATCTATGGAAGAGCACAGCTTTAAAAAGGGAGATTTTGTTCAATTTTCTTATCGACACGATCATGCTACAAAATTAATTGGTTCCATTATTAACATACTAACGAATACAATTGTAGTTGATATAGGTAATAGCGAGGACTTATCTCATATAGAACCGAGGCAGGTCGTAAGAATAAATAATTGTAAAAAGGTAACGATAGCTTAATACATAATAGAAAGTGTAATTTTAATGAGTGGGGGTTCTTCATCCTCCACTCATTCCTATGTAAAATACATAAAAAAAGCATCCNNGGATGCTTTTTTTATGTATTTTTATGAGCTTATTAACCTTATAGTCACATATAACAAACTTAAGATTACTATTCATTATCATACTTACGCTTTCCGTAGCATTCTAGAAAAGAATGTAACGATTAAAATAAAGACGATTGCACCTAATAAAGCTGGAAGAATAAAGATGCCTCCCCATTTAGGGCCCCAGTGACCAAATAACGCACTACCTACCCAAGATCCGATTAATCCGGCAATAACATTACCAACTATACCTAAAGGAAAGTCTTTTCCCGTAATCATTCCAGCTAACGCACCAATAAGTCCACCTACAATACACGTAATAATAAGTCCCACAATTAGACCTCCTATATATTTTTATAATGGATTTATCAAGCTTTGGCGTTTAACCAAAGCTTGATAAACATGTATTATTCTTTGTTATCCAATCCATCACTTATCTTTTGTTTCACTTTTCCGACTTTTTCTTTTACAGTTCCCTTCGTCTTCTCCCACTTCCCTTCATTTTTCAACTCTCTATCTTCTGTAACTTCACCAATTCCTTCTTTTACTTGCCCCTTTTTCTTTTCAACTTTACCAGTAATTTGTTCTTTTAGCCCGCTCTCACTCATATTTCCAATCTCCTTTTCGTAATAGATTTGTAGATTTAAAGAGTATGAATTTAAATAGAATACGTGCATCTTCTTTCTTGTAACCATTCACCGACTCTTTCTAAATCCTTAACGAATAACAAGATTTTCCCTTCATCCAGTTTTTCTTCATAAAAGTTAGCTTCTTCCTCATTAAGTCCTAATTCTTGCATCTTATTTCTTAACTGATCTCCTGTTTTTTGAAAGACATTAATAATACTTGTCCCAAGTCCCTCTTCTTTTATTCCAATTGTATTCACGTCTGCATTGTCTGCGATTCTATCTGTCCTTTCTTTCTCATGTGTTAATACGTAAATATCTTTTTGGTCGATTCCTTTCTTCACTAGATCATTCGCTGCATTCATGACCTCTTTCTCCGTAATAAATTCATATACAAAAGGTTTACTATACTTCGTTTCCATCTTTAACTTCCTCCTCTAAAATGAATTATTTGTTATATTATATGTAATACACCCATTTTCGAAATGTTAAACATAAAATATGAAAAAAATTATGTGAATTTTGATTTTGATAGAGAATGAACCGCATATTTTTCATATATACGCTTCATATTATTCATACGAACATCATTAAAACTAGTAAACATGTCTCCCTATGATTTACAAAATTATCTCCTTACAATAACTACCTAAAATAACAGAAAATTGTTATAATTAAACGTAAGGAGGGATACTATGAAAAAAATCATATCTATATGCGCTCTAACCGCTCTATCTTTCACTTTAATAGGCTGTACAAGCACTTCTACTACAAATAATACTCCAACAACTAAGCAAGAAAATACGAAAAATGCCATTCAATTAAACTCTGCAGACATTACCAACATTGAGATGCTTAGAACAACAAGTAATACTAGTTCCAAATCTCAAACAGATAACGAGGAAATGATACAATCAATCGCTTCAGCAGTCCAAAAAGGAACACCGAAAACAATCACACTAGATCAAAAAAAGAAACAATCTGCGCATTCTACTATAACCGTTACATATAAAGATGACTCAAAAGAAGAGTTTCTTGTGTGGGTTGATAATAAGGAACAAATTACGATTGCTAAAGATGAGAAGAAAGATAAAGTAGAAGCTGTAACGGTGAATATTAAAGGCGCTAAGATAATGAAGGATTTTTTTAAAAATGATAAAACATAAAAGGATCCCCATCAACTTAAGGATTCAAAATCAGCACAAAATTTTGTTCAGAAACACTATAAAATTTCAGCCTAATAGGTCAGTGGCGAGACCGTATATTATTAAACTTAAAATGTTCCAAATCGAAGGAAGGCACCTTATAAGGTGTCTTTTCTTTATTTTCAAAAGGACCTGCTCCATTCATAAATGCATAAAGTAAATGGAACTACTTATGCATGGACCCGGGATACGTACGATTTTTCAATTTTCGCTAAGAAAGGTATACCTGGTTCTGATGTAAGGTGGGTAGCAACAGACTTCGAAATGTTTTCAAACTGGATGAAGGGGTTCGGGCGAATAGGGTTCATTACACTTCGTGAAATTGCAGAACAAATTCTGAGTTGTAATGGAGGTACACCAGTAAGAGACTTAAAGGGAGCTTTTAACAATATATCTATGAATAATACTATTCGCAACGAATTATATGACTTTATTGACCAATCAGGTATTTTAAAATAAGGAAGTAAAATACAACTTGGGGTCCCGCCACATGCCCATCAACCTAAGATTTTGAAGTATCCCCAAAATGAAAATTTCATCTTTTCATAGTTGTCCATAGAAATTTAGTTCATTTTTTTCATTTTGGGGAAGAATGTATTTCTTAACTTGATAGCGGTGTAGCGGTACCTCATTTAGAATGACTAGTATATGCTGCTAGTCTTTTTTTATTAATTTACAAATTGAAGTAATAAAGAAAAGACACCCTAAGGTGCCTTCCTCCGACTTGAACCACTTTAATTTTAATAATATGTATTGGACTCCCATCCAAATATTATTTTACTATGTTAAGTCATATTGTACATTTATTGTTTCATCTGATTGTTTGTTTTCCATAACAAAGTAATTGTGACCTACTTCAATTATTTATTTCATTTGCGATGGTGTAATATGGTCTAGCCATAGAATACCATCATATTGTTCAATTGGATTCATAATTTCTTCAGATTCCTTCAGACCCCAGTATCTTCCCGCAGTAGGAGAGAACATCCAAGAGGTTTCTGGACGGTTTTTTTCACCTTTTAAATTGACAAATATATGTGGGGATTGTGCAGCACTTAATATTTTTTCAATACTCTGTTCCGTGTGATCAGTTTCTACAGGAACTATTTCATTAATACCGCTATTCCAGCTGCTTCCACTATAAGCGTACACACCGACCATGTACATTTGATCTTTAATACGTTTAGGCATGTAATCAATCATATTCGGTGCTACAAAGTTATATTTTTGTATATCAGTAAAATCGAGTATCATCTTTGAATTTTGTTTTCGAATATGATAGTTATGTCCCCATACGATGATTTTTTTGTTTTTGTATTGAATATCACTTAACCATGCTAAAGTTTGTCCCATTTTCTGATCTCGAATATAAAGTGAGAACTCAGACGCTTTTGGATTCGGTGAGAATATTAAGTTTTTTTCTTTTACTTTAGCATCTTGATGTGTTTTAATCGTATCAATTCGTATACTAATGGCTTTCTCTAACAGATTTACATCATATGTATTAATTGGTGCGACCTCGAGTAATTCAGTTTTATGCTCTTGAATAAATGCTTTGATTTTTTCGTATTTGTCTATTACTGGCTGAATCTCCTTTTTATATTGTTCATACGGATACTGATTATCTTTTGGGGTAAATGTCCGCTCTATATCGACCAATTCTTTATCAGCTAATTCAACATCATTAGCAATTTCAGGACTAATTTTCTCTAACCATTCTTTTGCAAATTGTGGGAAAGATGATTCCCACCAAATTTGAGTATCAAATCCAGTTAAAATCAGTGGAGTCCCTTTTTCTTTTTGCTCTTTTAGATAATGAAACAGTTCCTCAATTTCTTCTGTATGCCATACGGTTTCTAAAGATTGTTTCATGGCTTGAGTAGCAGTTAATCGGTCCAGTTTTTGGTTAACAGCATTTGCTTCTGCAAATCCAGATTCAAATGCCAGTACATCATATCCCATTTCTTCATGCAAATACTTAATGATCCGTACTTTAGATTGGTTTATTTCTTTGGCACCATGTGTACTTTCACCGAGAAGAACAATACGTTTATCCTGTACGGTTTCTTTTAAAAAGGACAAATATCTCCATATCTAACTGTATATACTCTGTACCTTTCTTAATTCTTCCATCTTGAAAATAATCAGGGTTAGGATTTTTTTGATACATACGTGTATTCGACTTGATACGAGAGATATAGTGGGCCTCTTTATCTTTTATATATTGAAGGTCTTTTAAATGAAAATAACCTAAATCTCGGATACATAAATCATTTGCCGTCACAGTTGGGGCACACAGAGAGCCGTAAGTACGATCATGTTGTTTACCTGGACCTGTATGAATATGTAAGAACTGTCCGCCTAACAAATCATACTCAAGTTGAATTTTTATCCCAGCAGTATGGCTACATCCTCCTGCACCTGGATAAACCGATGAAAATACATCCGGGAGTTGAAATGCAGTTGAATCTAAAATACGAATACGCTTGAAAACAGAAGTGTATGGAGAAGAAATCGGCATAGATGCGGCCAATTTTTTGCTTAGTAGTTCGGCTAGTAGCTGTTGTAAGAGTAGGACGGCCGACTTATTAAACCGTTGATTCAGTCCCTCAGGACTGATGAGTACTTCTGTTGATGCTTCTAAACAGCTAGATAACTGAGTTAAAGAAGTCATAGCTACATTTTGGCTCACCCATACACATAAAGCTACTAAATCTTTTGCTTGGTACTTACTGGTTCGTTGTACAAAACCAACATCTCTAGCAAGATCCCGTAAGGCATTTGGAGATAAAAAACTTTGAATCTCTTGAGCAAATAGTTGTAATTCGTCAGACACAGAAACAGACATAAAAAAACGCCATCCTTTCCTATGATTCTACAGAAAGAATAGCGTTTTTTTTCATTTTAAGGAAATTTAGTTTTGTTATCTTTCCTTAACAACAAACAAGACGCCACCCAGATCACGGCAGCGCCTACAATAATTGCTATTGGTTTAATCATTAACAAATATATCTGGCCCCTTCTTCAACGCGTACGAGAAACCCGAAATAAATACAACACTAAATATAATAATAGAAGACCACATATTAAAATGATATTCTTTACCTGCAACTAAATTATATATGTTATGGACCAAGAAATTAGCACCTATAATAATTCCGCCTAACATTGAACTAATTACAATGCTCATTAAATAAAACTTGAACTTCTGGAACATTTCCCTTCTACCCCTTTTCTAAAATAAATTTCATTTAGGTTATACCAGAAAATTGTACCATTTATTTTCCATATATTATCAAAACTATGTTTTAATTAAGGTTATTTTAAGGAAGGCATTATCTATTCAAATGTCCATTTCGGGGTTCCACCAATATGCCCATCAAGCTAATGAAACTAGTTGCCCCAAAACAAAAAATGTATATTTTCACCTGGAGATGCCAATTTTCTCGTTTTGGGGGTACTATAAAATTTTAGGTTGATAGCCATGGGGTACCGCCAGCATTTCGGAAAAAAAACAGGCTAAGAGTATGCAAGATTTTATACAGTTTTTCTGCTAATCCAGTAACCTAAAAACCATGCCAGGATAGGAATGTATAAAAAAATGCATAGATCCATAGAACAAAAAAGGAGATTTACTTATGAGATTAGGGTTCCTCCTTATTCTTGCTACTGATAATAGGACGTTATGTTAACCTCATATGAATAGAATATACATCGTCAATTTTATTAGATAAGCATACAAGCTTAATTATTCGATTTGAATATAAATAATTATATTCAATTTCAAAAAAAGAGGTGAACTGTTTTGAACTCATATTTTTCAAAACAAAAAAAATGCTGTCATAGACTTTTTCCTGCTTTTCCACCTGCTGCCCCTCCTATTATTGTGAAAGCTAAATTTCTTTATGTATCTAGTTCTGACGGCGGTATCGATGATGACACGATAGAAATTTATAATATTATCAATCCTACGGCTCCTATACGTGTAGGAGAGTTTACATCAGTAACTAATTTAGCTCCTGCGGGATTGGCTATTACAGATACTATTCTTTATATCGCGAATTTAGGAGATGGTGTAGAAATTTACAATATCAATAACCCTATAGCCCCTATACGCATAGGAGAATTTGGGACAGCAGATTTAAATGTTCCTGATCAATTAACTATTACAGGTACCACTCTTTATGTCTCAAATGGTGGTAATAACACGGTGGAAATTTATAATATTACCAATCCTACGACCCCTGTTCGTGTAGGAGAGTTCGGCGCTGGAGATTTAAATTTCCCTTCCGGCATGACTACTACAGATTCCACTCTTTATGTCGCAAATACTGGAGATAACACAGTAGAAATTTATAATATTACTAATCCTATGGTTCCTGTGCGTGTCGGGCAATTTAACGCTGGAAATTTAAATGTCCCTGCCGGATTAGCTACTAAAGGTACCACTCTTTATGTCGCAAATGTTGGAGATAACACGATAGAAATTTATAATATTACCAATCCTACAACCCCTGTTCGTGTAGGAGAGTTCGGCGCTGGAGATTTAAATGCTCCTGCTGTATTGGCTATTACAGATACTACTCTTTATGTCGCAAATACTGGAGATAACACAGTAGAAATTTATAATATTACCAATCCTACAGTTCCTATACATGTTCGAGATTTTGGTGCTGGAGATTTAGATTTTCCTAATGGATTAGCAATTTTTACGGTATTCGGATACAACTACCAATAACGGTAATTATGTAAATGAGCTGTCCATATGGACAGCTTATTGTATTTTTGCTTAGCGTGGTTTTTTTGATGCATGTTGATCGTTTTTATCGTTTTGGGGTAACTCGTCCTTGTTAGCTTGATGGATATGGGGTATTTGCATTTCTTATCTTGATGGCAATGTGAAACTATCCCTAATATAAAAATACTTTGTCTTTACAAATAATACTCAAACATTTTTGCAACCTTTTCTTTCATTTTTTCTTTTATAGATAATTGATTGACGTAAGAGGATGTTACTTGCTTTGAATTTTGTAAGTCTGCATTAATCACTGGTTTTATTCTCGAAATATAGATAGGGTCATGAATATAACAGTTCATTTCTTCATTTAAATGAAACGAGCGTGAATCAAAATTCACGGTCCCAACCATCAATACTTTTTCATCAATCAAAAATACTTTACCGTGTAACACTCCCTTTTTATAACCATATACTTCTATTCCCTGTTTTAATGCTTTTCGGATATATGGATATGCTGCTTCTTTAACTAATAGTGCATCCGAATGAGGTGAGAACAGAATTTTGACACGGACTCCCCTCTTTCTTGCATCTACTAATGCTTTCCAAATAGTTTTGTCTTTTGGTATAAAATAAGGTGTTAATATAATGATGGATTCTTTTGCTTGTTGAAACAGCATTGCATAATCTTGCCCAAGTTTTTCTCCGCTATAATATGCAGTAAATCGTTGCGAGGTTGCTCCCTTTTCCTTTACCGCATTGTGTATCGGAATCGGTTTCTCTGAGTTTTTATTCCAGTCTAATACAAATTGGTGTTCTAAATCTTGAACTCCTTCTCCTCGTATTTGAAGATGATAATCTCTCCAATAACCAAGTTTTTCTTTTTCCCCCAAATACTTCTTTCCGATGTTGAATCCGCCAATGTAACCAACCTTTCCATCAATAACTGAAATACGACGATGATTCCGATGATCCAAAGAAGAAAAAAGATAAGGGAAAACAGGTTTATTGTAATATGTAAAATGAACTCCTTTTTTAACTAATAATTCTCTTTCCTTTTTCTTTAGTAAAATTCCACCTAACCTGTCCACTGCATAGTATACTTCTACACCTTCCTGACTTTTTTTCCGCAATAGCTCTAGAAACTGATGACTTACTTTATCATCAGCAATAGAAAAAAAGTTAATATGCACGTAATGCTTTGCTTTCTCTATATCTGAGAATAATTGATTGTTTAACTGTTTCCCATCTGTATACATAGTAATATCACTTTGACGCATAGGGTATTGACTAGAATTCTGGCTAAATACCCCATTTTTTTCGGCTATTGTTCTGTCAATTTCCCCCCAAACAAACAGAACTAAACATCCACCGATAAATAAAAAGAGGAATACTCGGAAAATTCTTCCTATCTTTTTCAGCATATTTAATCTCCTTTATATATTATCGTTTTATTTCTGTTAGTTTTTGTTATTGGGACAAAACTATTCCATACATCTATTAGCTAAAAAATTCTCCTTTGAATGATTAACTATAAAATTTCTCATTCGCATATCCCTAAAATTGGAAATCGCACTATGATAACAAAATAGGCATTCTATATTTTGAAGTACATTTACAAGGAGGAATACTACATGACAGTAAGTACTAAACTTAAACAAACTATCGCTGGATTAAAGAGTGCTCAAGCATGCCTAGAAGGATTTGTTCTTGATACTGATAACAAGCAAGCAAAACAATTATATAAAGGTGCAGCACAACAAACTCAAGAAATTATTGAATCTTTAAATCCTCGTCTTCAACAAATTGAACATGAAGAGCCTCAGTACAAGTAATAACATAATACCTTTCACATAGAATATCGTCCCCATGGAAGAGTGCCCAGCTTAAATAATGATTATCATAATGCTGATTACGATTAAAGGGTATCGCCATATGCCCATCAACTTAAGAAACGGAATACACAATCTGCGTATGCTTTTATGAAACGACTCGTTCAAACTTTTGGAGAACCAACGGTTCTGACAACAGATAAGGCCCTTTCTTTACTTTGTTCACTCAAAAAATTAAAGGTGAATGACTTTTATAAAAGTACTACTCATTCTACAATCAAACATTTCAATAATTACATAGAACAAGGTCATCGCTATGTAAAGCGCCGGTTTGCTAAATCCTCAGGATTCTAACACTTCGCATAAATCTGTCCTTATAGGTCAAAATATGTAAGGTATTGTGCTAGAATGCACTTGTCTATTCTAAATAAGGAGTGAGATGAGTGGCTGATAAAAACGAACGTAACCGTGTTGATAATGATACTGGCGAAGCGGTAGGAACTGGTGTCGGTGCTGTCGCTGGAGCTGCTTTGGGTTCTGTTCTTGGTCCACTTGGTACCGTTGCAGGAGCTGTTGCAGGAGGAGCGATGGGTAACAAAGTCGGCGAAGGTGCCGATGAGGCTAATGACAGTGTTGCGAACCGAGAAGATTAGACTTTAACCAAAGTGACACTGAATGAATTGGATTCCCAAAAAGGGAGTCCTTTTTTTTATTAAGTTAATTCAGCTTTTTTAGGTAAATTCCCAGTAAGATTGTGAATCAATTCACTTAAAGTAACGTGTGCGTTAGTTCAACAAGCTATAAGCAGCAATCATAATCATTTTCTTGGTCTTCCGCAATCGGGCGCTATTGCTGAATAAACCTTAGATTATCAATCGACTTTATTGTTATATTTTTGAGTACAGTGAAGTATCTTATATCGGAAATTAAACAACTATATTTTAACCCCGTCCTAAATTTAGAACGGGGTTATGCTTGTTTTAGCTTTTTAAATTTAATAGCACCACCTAAATGGAAGTTTTATCTCGAAACGAAGAGGTAACTCCAATTCTAAAAGAAGGGCCTGAAGTGTTTTGGAGTTTGTAGAGTTGATAGATGCTTTAAAATATGTTTCACCAAGTCGTGATAAACCTTTTAAAGCTTATAAGCATATTACTGAAAATTGGGATGATAACTGGGATAGTGTAAATTCACAGTGGAAAAATATAATTGGAGGATTATCAATTTCTAGTGTCCAAGGTGAAGCATTCAAGGAAGTTACTAGTACCATAGAAGGTTTCTTTAAGGAACAGGAATGACTTAATAGTCATTCCTGTTTGTTTTTTTGCGGTATCAAGTTAAGAAGCACATTCTTCCCCAAAAATCATAAAAATGAACTTCGGTGCTATAAAAAAATTCCATTTAGGGGTACTTTAATATCCTAAAACAAAAAACGAGCTAAATCCTCCTAAATAGCTATATAGAGATAAAGTTGTTATTACAACATATTTTCCACTTTCAACTTAGTTATCATTAGAATGTTTTTCTATAAAATCAAGGATTCTGGCATTAACTTCGTTAGAGAACTCACCATTGATTGCGTGAGATGCATTTTTCCAGTTAACTATATCTATATCTATATCTTTAACGTATTTTTTCCCAGTTTCAACTGCTTTTACAGAATTGTGCATTGTACTTTTTTCAGCCATTAATGCAAGCACTGGAACATTGATATTTTTCAAGTCTTCTTTACTAAATAGATCAGGTGCTGGTGTTTTAAGTTTATAGTTACGCATACCCGACTCGATTAACTTAGCGATAGGCTCATCGTCATTTGTTTCTGCTCCTCCAGATACATAGCTTAACATCTTTTGTCTTATAAACTTAGGTACAATAGGAATGGCAGCTGGAATAGATGCAAGAATCATCTTTATGGGCATTTGCGCAAATACAAAGACTGGGTCCAATAAACTAGCCGTAGCAATATGCTCTGGATTATATCTGGCCAAATTCATTGTTGTCCAACCTCCAATGGAGACACCCACGATATGCACTTTTTCTAAACTTAATTCTTCAATTACTTCATTTAACCATTCTGCTTGTTGTTTTTGGTTTTCAATCACCTTCGTTTGCACACTCATTCCAGGTTCACCGAGTAAATCTATCGTGTAAACAGGCCTTTTCTCCCTTAGCCCTTCTAAATTGGGTACCCACATTGGAGTAGATGCACCACGTCCAGGGAGTAAGAGTATTGGCTCCTTATGTTTGTTTTCCTCTTTAGTAAAGTAATAAACACGAATTGTGCCATATTTAGTTTTTATATCTTTCGTATCGTTAGGTTTTGGAAGAAGTGCCATTGATTCATCGTAGGCAATTTGAAAGTCTTCCTTTCCTTTTTCAGATGTAAAGTGACCAATCCTATTATCATCTCTCTTCACTTGAATTCCTCCTTTCTACAAATATATTGATGAACTTTATCAATATATTCATGACAATAATCCGTTGAAAATTTATCTTCTTTAAGCCAAAACTCTCATTTAGAAAAAAGAAAAGACACCCTAAGGTGCCTTTCTCCGACTTGAACCATCTTAATTTTAATAATATATATTGGACTCCCATCCAAATATTATTTTACCATGTTAAGTTGTTTTGTTCATTGAGAAATACAATGGTTTATCTATGCTGGTCGTCTGTATTAGGTCTTTTTGTAGTCCATGCAGCGATTAATAAGAGGACAATAGCAGTGATGACACCTAAAAGTATATTAATGATAATCATCCTCCTAAGGAATATTATTATCAAAATTACATCACATTCAAACACTAATAAAGGGAATTAATGTTGATTACAACCAAGTATACCATTTACAAATTCAAAAGAATCCCCCTCAAAACATCAGCTTTAAGGGGGTCCTCTTAGTATTTTCTCTCTTCATACAATCGATTTGCTTTATATGAGAAAAAGAAAAACATACCAATCGCAGCTGGGATAAACAACCATGAAATGCCCCTCATTAATGCAAATGGCGTTTCAAATAAAAATGATCCTAAAAATGCTGCGCCGTGCATATCCCATAATCCTGGTGTATAGTATAGGCCTTTCGGATTTAACATCACTCCTAAATCAATTGTATTATTAAACATAAATAGCATTAATAGAGGAAAATAACATATTGCTAATTCTAAAAATGTCTTAGATAAACGTTTATACTTCCCTGCTCGTGACATTTGATCTGAAAAAATGTCATCTTCACTTTCCTCATCTATCTTTTTAAAATATTGCGTGCCTGCCCACCATTTACCGGCTATATGCTTCCAGCCGCTATCTTCAAATAACGTACAATAATTAATAAAATCACTTCGTCTATAAAATATTCTATAATCTATTTTAATTGTCGCATCCTCTGGTTCTGCGATTTTAAATTTATAACCAAATGTATTACTTTCTAGTTGATAGCCTTTCCAAGCCATCTCTTCTAACCATTTTTCCTCTTTCTCAAAATCTAAAAAGAATTTCAATCTCCACATCTTCGCTTCCCCCTAACTATACATTTAATAAGCTTTTTGTAACCCCAATAATGTGCTGCATTCTCATAAAGTCTAAGTGCAATACTTCCTTCCCGCGTTCCGTAATGACATACACTTTTCTTCGTTTATCTTCACTTTTTACCGATTCTATTAACCCTTGTTTTAATAAATTTTCAACCGCACCATACAATGTACCCGCTGCGATTTTCACTTGATGATTACTAAGTTCCTCCACCTTTTGCATAATTAAATATCCATGAGCTGGCTCTAATAAAGCTAAAAGAACGTAATACGTTGTTTCCGTTAATGGTAAATTTTTATCTCTATTCATAAAGACCTCCAATGTAACGATTAATATATAGCTAAACTATATAGTTTAACTGCATAGTTTGATTTTATACAGTTAGACTGTATATGTCAAATGCAGAAATAACTTTATACTCCATAACAAAAACGCTACCTTTTTAAAAGATAGCGTTTTTAGTATTACCCCTGCTTATTCTTCGCCTTCATTTGCTCTTCATAAACAAACTTCACTGTCATAAAATCGTTAGGAAAATCTTTCAATGCCTTCTTCATCACATTTAATTCTTCTTGTGATTTGATTTCTACTCCATTTAAGAAGTCAAATGCTTTTGATTGCTCCTCAGCAACAAAATTTTGCGTCATATAGTCATCTTGGAAGTCTTGCTTCGCCTTTTCTTTCACTTTATTCATTGCCTCTGTTTTATTTATACTTTTCACAGGATTTGCGAATGCACCCGTAGGCTGTTCTGTTTTAGGCTCTTCTTTCGTTTCCGGCTGTGGAGTTGGTGCTGGTGTTGGTTGTTGCGGTTGTTGTTTCGGCTGTTCTTGTTGAACTGGCTGCTGCGCTACTTGTTGCTCTTTTTTCGCTAATTCATCTTTTAACTTCTTAACTTGTGCATCAAGAGATTTATTTTCAGTTTCTAATGCACTCTTATCACCTTTTAACTTTTGCGTTTCTTCAAAATGCTCATCTACTAATTTATTATATTCTTTCTCAGTGTACATTCTTTCACTAGTTGATGCCGTCTTCCCTTTCGTAACAACTACATTAATAATTACAATTAAAACCACGATTCCTATTAACGCAGCAAAAATCTTCTTTTTGTCCATTGCTAATCCTCCAAAATGTAAAATTTCAAAAGTTATCATAACAGATGCAATTATGTTCCGTTATCACATTATGTCGAACTAAAATAATAAAAAAGCATCTGAAATAGATGCTTTTTTCATTATCAATACATAAACGTAATCGTCACCAAAGAATATCCTTCTTTTGCATTATACGGCTCCGCTTTATAAGAAACACGGTTTGATCCTTTTGGAAAACTGATTTCTCCAATTGCTTTTTTCACATCTTGCAGTGCACCGTCCATTGATTGCTTATAAAGAATTTCAATCTTTTCTGGTTTTTCGCTATAACGCTGCTGCATTTTATTTTTCAACTCAGTATAGTTATTTGCGATGTATTCATTTGCTAAATAATTTAATTTTGTATCTTTTAATATTTGTCCGTATGCAGTTGATTTCGAGCTACCCCCTGCGATTTTACTCATCAGTGTATCATAATAATTTGTAGTAGCCTGCGGATAGTCCCCGCGGTTCCACTCATGATTTTTTGCGATTTGCTCATCTGATAAGTTGAAATAAGAATACGTTACGCGGCCTTGTTCATCTGGCACTGGATCATCAAATGTTGTATCAAGATGGTACCATTTGTTATCGATTTTCACTAAATTCCAAGCATGAGGCTGACCGTCTCCAGTTCCTACTACAAAATGATTCTCAATTCCAGCCTCTTTTAATAATTGATAGGTTAATAGTGTGTAACCTTGGCAAACGGCAGAACGATTCGCGAGTGCCTCATATGCTGTATAGGCTTTATAAGACGTATCGTAAGAAACATGTTTTACTACGTAATCATGAACCGCCTTCACTTTTTCATGATCATCCATTCCCGTTTGAATAATAGAAGAAACGATCGCTTTCGCTTGTTTCATCACATACTCTGTTTGTTCTTTCGTTTCGCGATATGTAATATTTAGCGTAAATGTATAATTTCCAGGTGATCCAGATAGTGAGTATGAAATATTCGATCTATTATAATTTGTATACTCATTTTTATTTGCGACTTCTTCATATGCGTTAAAAAGTGTATTCATAACTTCTTTTGTATTATTATTTTTCGTTTTATATGGAAGTGTAATGTTCGTTTCATACGTATTAATACGCGTTTGCACTTCATTTTTGAATGCTGTTAATAATGCCGCATCTTCTGTATCTTGCACCGCAACCTCAGGCTTTTTATATTTCAATGCATTATATAAAAACTGTGCATACTGTTCACGCGTTACCGTTTTAGCTGGTTCAAATTTCCCGTCTCCTGTACCAGATGCAATCCCGTTTGATTGCACTGCACTTATTGCATTTTCACCCCAAAAACCGCTTGGAACATCGTTAAACGTATGCTTTTGTTTCGCAGAAAGATGGAAAGCGTTTGTAAGAATTTGTGCCATTTCTGCGCGGCTAACTGAATCTTTCGGTCTAAATCCACCGTTTGCATCACCTTTAAAAACCCCTAATTTCGTTAACGTTAAAACCTCTTCAGGAAACAGTGTAGAACCTGAGCGAATATCACGATAAGGATTGTTTAAAGTAGACCCATCTTTTAATACATAACGAGCACCATCATTACTAAACGTACCACCTTGCTTATTCGGTACTAACACTCGATAAACTAACGCTGCCACCTGCTCCCTCGTCGCAACATCACCAAAACCAAACATCCCATTTCCATAGCCTGAAATAATATTTTTACTCGCTAAGTCTTTAATCGCAGGATAGGACCAGTGCGATGTAGGTACATCCGAAAAAGCACCCGTTTCAGCAGCTTTCACATCACTGCCATTTGTATATAATAAAGCACCACCAATAAGTGATAATGATGTAATTGATTTTAATAGTTTTATGTACATAATGCATTCTCCCAATACGTCTTCTATTTTTGTTATTTTTTGTCGAAAAATCTAAAAGAATATGACAAAACATATTATACAATTAAAACTTTTCGGAGGATATATTAAATTTAAAAATATGCAAAAACTCATATTGTTATAGAGATTCATAGTGATATTATGGTTTTTACAACAAGAAGAGAGCTGTCCATAATTCGGACAGCTCCTCTTAGTTTCACCTTATTCTATCGATGAATCCAAACTGCACCTGCAGACTTGTCTTCAGCTTGACCTACTACTTCAAACTTCAATCCTAGTTTCGGCAACTTACGTCCTGCATCTGGAATCATGCTGTTGATGTACTGCTTAGAATCATCAAATTTTGCAACTCCTGGTAATCCTTTATAGTCAAAGATACCGCGAGTTGGCGAATCTACTCTCCATGCCGGCGCTTGATCAAATGAGAATGCCGCATCGGCAATTTGATAACGCGTACTGCTCTTCACAGTCGGTTGTCCGTTTAATGTTCCTACGATTGCCTCTGGATGAGAATCTACTACTCCTAAGAATCCTTCACCTGGATGAACGCCTACCCAGTTATCTGTAAAGCTTTGATCCGCATACCATACAACCATTCCTGTATTAAACACTGGACCACGCGCATGTTGTAACGCCGTGTCAGAACCAGCGTAATTTCTCCACTCTACGTAGTAGTTATTTTTTTTCTGTTCCAATCCGTTAGATACAGTAAATCCTTTTAACGTCATTGCTGGCCCGCCTTCTGCATCATCTGAGAAAACAACTTTGCCATCTACAGTTAATGCAGCATTATCTAACGCAAATCCTTTATAAGCTACTGCAATATCTGTTAAATACTCAAATTGCAGTTTTACTTTTTTCCCTTTGAATTGGCTTAAATCGTATGATTTATCAACCCACTTACCATCAGTTGTATCCACGCCGCCTTTTACATCTTTTTCGCCCATTCTATCAATACGTGTCTTCGTTCCATCTTCTGCAATCGCATATACGTCAAGGAAATCATACTTCGCTTCAAGTTCATAGAATGCCTTATAATCGAACTTAGCATCCTTGGCATTTGTTAAGTCAAATACTGGTGTCTCAAGTATTGTATGAATATCATTTCCTTTTGTGCTGTAATAAAACTTCTTACCAAATGCTGACTCGATATTTTTAATATCTTTGTCTGGTAAGTTAACACGAACGATTCCTGGTCGTTTTGATTTTGTAACACTTTGATCTAAATATGTTGCAACACCGACTCCCGTGCGAAGTTTATCATAATCTACCTCAACGATATTCGCCCAGTTGCCATTCATATTCTTTTGGAAAAACTCTTTATTTTGTGGTGAGAAACTTGTTGGCTCTGTTCCTGCAATTTTTCCAGCCCAGCTGCCGCCACTCATAATAGACCATGACTCAACAGGTTCACCTTGCCCTGAGTACTTCGTATCGTATTCATCTGGTAATCCTAAATCATGACCATACTCATGCGCAAACACACCAACTGCTCCATCTTCAGGCTCGATTGTATAATCGTATGCAGCCATCTTTCCGCCCCAATTCGAAACAGAAGATTTTGTGCCATCAATCGCATATGGTTTTGATCCAAGTTTTGAACGATGAGACCAAATCGCATCATCTTTCAATTTACCGCCGCCAGCTTCTTGACCAACGCCAGCATGTACAACCATTAAATGATCAATAATGCCATCTGGCTCGTTTTTATTTCCATCACCATTTTGATCGTATTGATCAAATTGATCATAATCTGCTAAATTAATTCCTTTTGCTACCGCTGCTTTTAATGCTTCTTTCACAAAATCACGTGGCCCTAAAGGACCCTTATTATCATGGCCAGTTCCTGCATCCGAACCGTAATCTGAAGCTTTCCCTGGAACAGTAAGCCATTCCGTTACAGTTCCATCAACTGTGTAGCTGCCGCCAGATTGTTCTTCATAATATTGTTTAAATGTATTAATCTTCGATCCATCAAATAACGTAAATGGTTCATCACCAAATAACATTTTTTGATAATGTTCACGATTAAAGTCCTTAGAATACATGTATCCTGGCTCTTGATCAATATTGTTATGCTTAAAATCGCTAAATTCTACAAGTAAAACAAGTACTTTATCTTTTCGAACAGCACCGTTGTACTCTTCTTGCTTCGCTGGTGCAGTAGGGACTTCTCCATTTAATTTACTAGAATTCAATCCCGCACCTTGTCCAGCTACTGGCCCTACTGTTGGCTGCTGCGCCTGTTCATTTTCCTTCATTTTTGCATCTTTTACTTTTTTCATAAAATCAGAAGCTTCTTGCGTAAGACTATCTCCTGTCAAGATTTCTTTACCAGGGTTTTCCCCTTTCTTTTTCTCAACATATTTTTCGACAGCCTTTGACGTCTCAGCTTGTGATGCAGATTGATCAATTACGCCCCGTTGTTTTAGCGCTTCTGCCAAACGCTCTTCCGGTATTAAATGCTCATCTATTGGTAGAGATGATGTTGGTGTTTCAGCATACGCTGCATGACTTCCAAAAGCAAAACTACTACTTAGTACTGCCGCTGTTGCTAAAACTGATAATGGTTTTAACTTCTTATTCTTTTTCAATGCATTTCCTCCCCAGTGTCTGCGAATTATCGTTTTTTTTGCCGATAGAAACATAATATTCTCTTTATAGAGAATATTCAATATTTTTCAACAAATAAAATGTTGAGAAATATTTTTTTGTGCAGGGTGGGATACGTAGGATAAAAAATACAAAACTTCTACTAGTTTATGTTTTGTACATAACCATAAAGTGGGATCACTCGTTCTTTTGTTTTGATGGCGATAGAGTAGTGCTAGGAAAGGAAAAAAAAATACAACATAAAAACTGATACTTTTCTTGCTGGTGCAAAAACTCTAAAAACCTTGTAAGTACGCTCTTAAACTTGGACATACTGATACTATTAATTTAGCAAAGGTTTGCACCAGAACCTTATTTTTTAATCAACATTATTTAACTGACTCTACTTGTTTTTCTAATTCTATTCCAAGGAATTTAGCAAGCTCAAGCATACCAAATTGATTAGCTACAGACTCTGCGTCAGAATTATAGTTTGTGTTTGTATTAATATCATACGTATAAATTGTTCCATCCGAACTGCGAATAAATTCAATACCAGCAACGGTAATTTCATTTTCTTTCAAAAATTCTTTGTATTGTTCAATAATTGGCTCTTGGAAGTCCGATATAATTTCAAATTTTGTTGACGACTCTTTCTTACTCTCTTCTCCTACTGGGCAAAAAGCATCGTGAATAGAACACGCATCTGCCGGACAAAGCTCAAATCCTTCTGATGTATCTACTTTAACTGCATATACAAACTGACCGCCTACAAACTCACAACGTGTAATATATGGTTCTGGCGCTTCAATATACTGCTGGATTAAAGTAATTCCATCAATAGGCTCTTCAAACGTCGAACCATCCAAATATTGTTCTAAAGCATCAATGGAATGAAACAGTTGAACACCAAGGCCTTTACCTGCACGGTTATGCTTTGTAATGAACGGTACTTCCCCTAACTCCCTTGCTGCTTTTACTATATGATCACGGCCAACAGCACCAATTGTTTTCGGCACTTGTATCCCAAAATTTCTTAATGCTGCATATTGATTCAATTTACTTACTTCAAGGCGTAATGCACGAGACCCATTAAATACTGTTCGTCCGTATCCCTCTAGCCAAGCAAGAACCCCTTCAGTCAATTCAGGTGCATATCGATGCCCTCTCGTATGTGAAGAGGCACTCATACGGCTATAAAAAACACCTTGGGGAGGTTCTTGTTC
Organism: Bacillus sp. SRB_8; assembly: GCF_003264205.1. Taxonomy (NCBI): domain Bacteria; kingdom Bacillati; phylum Bacillota; class Bacilli; order Caryophanales; family Bacillaceae; genus Bacillus; species Bacillus sp. SRB_8. The sequence continues at coordinate 295,799 of NZ_NADT01000008.1, forward strand.
TAACGAAACAGTTCCTTCATCTAAAAACCACTCCTCATAAGGTAACTCCAGTTCTTCCAACCTTTTCACTAAATGATCCGTCCATTCCTTATTCTCATGTAATATGTAAATTTTACTCATTTGTAATCAATTCCTTTCTTTTTGCTTCAACTAATGGCATCACTTTTTCAGAAAATCGTTTCATCTCTTCAAGCTGTGGCGAAAATTGTAAAAGTAATAACGTAACACCCACTTTTTCAAAAGCGAGTATCCTTTCTGCAATTTGTTCTGGTGTTCCGATTAAATTAGGACGTAACCCGCGATTAGATACGGAATAATCATTGAGCTTCACTTGCTGTTCCAAATGCGATTTACTAATAAAGTCTTGATAACCCGCGTAACCTAAAGCATCGTCTTTCACATCCGTTATGCGTCCCCATTCCTCTAACGCCTCTTCTTCTGTATCACGACAAATGACGTAAGCCGCAAGCCCGAATGACTGCAATGGCTCCTCTGTGACTTTCTTTCTACGATTCTTCATATCTTCTATTTTCACAAATACTTCTTCCACTGTTCCGCCATGCATTACATATGCATCCGCGTGATTTACAATTACTTCTTTTCCTCGCTCACTCTCACCACCTGCATAGATCTTAATGCCTTGTTTCTGCACAGGTTTTGGACTTAAATGTGTATGATGAAGCTCATAAAAGTTCCCTTTATAAGAAAACTCTTCTTCTTTCCAAAGCTCTTTCAAAACTGTTACAAATTCCTCTGTGCGATCATATCGTTCATCATGTGCGGTAAATACCCCGCCGTACTGTCTCGCTTCTTCTTCCCACCATGCTGAAACTACATTCAATGTAAAACGGCCATTACTTAATTGATCAATATTCGCTGCCATTTTCGCTGTAACTGCTGGATTGTGAAAACCAGGTCTTACAGCTGTCATAATCTCTAATCGATCCGTTACTGCTGCAAGTGCTGCCGCAGTTGTCCACGCCTCTAAACTTGGTGCTGAAACACCTTTTATATCATTTAAATTTAATTCTGCTATAAGTGTTGTTGAAAAACCTAATTGTTCTGCCGCTTGCGCTGTTTGTTTTGCATATTCAAACGTAGGTGGCATAGATTCATCATCTACATTTCGAAGCCATCCCCCAAAAATCGGTAACCAAAAACCATACTCCACTACATATTCCCCCTTTAACTTTTAGCCATAAAAAAAGCTACTCTTATCGAAATAAGAGTAGCCTTCTTGACTAAGTGAACTGCTCTTATCTTTCAGGTGTTTTTTTCACCTGCAGGATTTGGCACCTTTCGTCTAAAACGAGGTTGCCGAAGTTTCATAGGGCCCGTCCCTCCACTTCTCAACATAAGAATTGTTTGTTTTTTATTTATTATAATCATCAGAATAATAAAACTCAATACTTTAATACTTATTTTTCCGATAAACATTAAATGATATATGAAAAATCATATTGTTATAGAGAATTATAGGGGTATTATGTTGTTTTACTTACGAATATATAAAGGGCTATGTTGTATCATGTCGAAAACATCATTTATAACCAAGTTGCTTTACTTCTATCTTAAAAACACAGAAAAATAAATATCAATCAAATGAGGTGTTAGTAACATGAAAAATAAACGATGCGAGAATTGTGGTTCTACTACATTTAAAGAAGGAAGGGTTGGATCTGCTTATCATGCATATGTTTGTGAGGATGAATCTAGTAGATTCTTTTCAGGAGGGAAACGTTCCAAACTATTAACCACATTTTGTTTAGAGTGCGGTGAGGTGCAATCATTTAGAGTTGAAAAACCGGAGATATTTAAAGAATAAAATAATACTAATTACATATTATGCAGATGTTTATTAATGATACAGTAGGAATGATAACAACGGACGATTTCGCTACAACTAGAGTAAATACACCAATCATATTAATAAAAAAACAAGGAACCTATTAGTCGATTCCTTGTTTATTTGGCTAAAGCAGACTTCTTTGGAGAACCCAAATAAAAGTTAAATCAACTCCTATTTAACATTTTCCTTCAGATATATGACAGTAAAGAATACATCATCACGGTGTCAGCAAGCAAAAGTGTATTCTGCATTTCTGAAAACAGTAGATGGCAGATTGTGACCTGCTGAATCTGCTAAGAAAGAATATACAAGAACCTCCTTAACATCATCTTTATTTCCACTAACGATGACATCAAGAAAATCTTCTATTTCGAATTCTGGTGTAAACAACACAATCTTAGTTGTTCTGTTTGGTTCTAAAGAAACAAAAGTACGAGAGATTTCAACTAACTCATTTTGAATCGGGAAAGAAATGTTTCGACTTCTCTTAACACTTACCGTTACATTACTGGTATGACAGCGTGAATCATTGTTTAACATAATGTTGAGAGCAGTTGGAATAATCCCATTTTCAGAAACTGGAACTCGAAACACTCCCGTAGATTTATGAGCCATATAATCACATCCTTTCAAAATAAAATATATTTACAATATATTAGATGCAAGAAACGTTCATTTTGATAGGGACAAATTATATGATTAATATATCTATAATAACCCTTGGTATTACTAAGACAATGATTTAAAAGATTAAAAAATATCGTGAGAACCAATCGAATGTATATTAAAAGGAAAAAGAATAAGGTATCTAAAAGAACCCCTATTTTGATCCAATAATGAGACATTATGTTAATCTTATATGTATAGCTGAACAAAATTGAGAAACTTAAGGAGACAGATCAATTTTATGAGGAAATTATTCATATTACTTACTTTAATTCTAGTATTAGCCAGTGTTACGGCTGCTTGCACACAAGATAAAAAAGATAGTGCCGTTGAAAATGGTCCAATAGAAGAACCAACCGCAAAAAATGAAAATGAAGAATTAATAAATTTTGAAGAAAAAGAAGATATGAGCCGCTTGGAACAAGGTATTTTATTAGTTGGTGAGAGTGTTAAGGGAGGCTATTACTTGGCCACCGTTCAAAATGCATATTTAAATGCTAGTAACGATTCCGTCGTTGTTAATGTCTCTGTAAAAAATGTACGAGGTCAAATGATTGGACTATCAGAATTAAAATATAACTTAAAAGATGAAAAAGACGGAAAGGCCTATGAAGGCAAGGTGCTTGACCAAAACCCTTCTGATATACAAGTTAAACCAAATGAAACGGTAGAATTAAAAATAGCTTTTGAAGTAACAAGTACCGCAGATGAATATATGTTTTATATTGAAAGCTCTTTAGAATCTCTAGAAGCACACTGGAAAATCGATAAGCTGCAATCACAAAAAAACTAAGTCTCAAATAAGCAAAAAGCAATGAAAAATTTGATATAGATACAAATGAAGAATATATAAAAGTCCCTCCGCCTTAAGGCAGAGGGACTTTCTAATTCCTATTTCAAACTACCCGCAATCTCCGTAAAGATAACCCCAATTGCATGTGCACCTGCATCTGGATAGCCTAAGCTTCTTTCACCAACTGTACCAGCGCGGCCCATACGAGCTACGATTTCTTTCGTATACTCTGCTCCTTTTTCAAAGGCGATTTTCACTATGTTTAAAATATCTGAAAACATAAATTCATTTACTTTTTACGAAAATAAAATTGTATTTTTTAGAATTTTAATGTTAATCAATTTGAAACTTTATGAGTTAATTAAATGTGATATTTAAAGAAGGAATTTATGATGAAGTACTCACATGATGGAATTAATGTTAAAAAACAAAAAAACTCTAACTAATTCGTCATGGCGATTTAGTTAGAGTTTTTTTGTTTGAAGTATTCACGAGTATCTACCCTTATTTTTTCAGGTAAAACAATGTCAAGTTCTTTATCTAACCATGCAAGAGTCTTTTTACGGAGAAACTCACGCATGTGTTCTTCTGCTTCAAGCATTACTAAGTTAATTGTACAAGAAGAATTGCTAGGTTCACAAGAATTACAAGCCTCGTCTCGATATAGTAGGCCATTCTGCACAATATTTTTACATTGAAAAATAGGTTTTGGACCTTCGACAGCTTCTATTACATCCCAAAAAGAGATATCTTCTGGAGACTTAGCTAACCTATATCCTCCCTTTACACCTGGGACAGAATTCACAATGTCAGCTTTAGATAATTTACCGAAAACTTTTGAAAGAAATGTTTCAGAAAGTCCTTGAAACTCTGCCAAATCTTTTATTCCAACACTTTCCTTGGAAGGAGTATTAATTAAATAAACTAGGCAATGCAAGGCATATTCAACCCCAACACTATATTGCATATACAAATCACCTGCTTTTTATTTTAAGGGTTATCAAATTGTATCTTAGGACCATTTAGAATTTTAGTCAAATAAAAAAAGGCTCTTTTAGAATAGTATGTATTTCATTTGACAAAAATAATTTCAGAGTTTATATTAAAGACCGAACTAATCGACGATTAATTTAGTCGATAATTAAAACGTAAAAACTTTTAAGAAGGGGAAATACAAATGAACAAAACACTTATCATAAACGCACATCCGAAAGTGGATGATACATCATCAGTCAGCATTAAGGTTCTTAACCACTTTTTAGTATCTTATAAAGAATTAATTCCTAATAATGAAACGATTGAACAGATTAATTTATACGATGATGTAGTACCAATGATAGATAAAACTGTTTTAAGCGCATGGGAAAAGCAAGGAAATGGACAGAAGTTAACTGATGCAGAACAAAAAGTAACAGAGCGTATGTCCGAAATTTTACAACAATTTAAAAGTGCAAATACGTATGTTATCGTATTACCTTTGCACAACTTTAATATTCCATCAAAGTTAAAAGATTACATGGACAATATCATGATTGCACGTGAAACATTTAAATATACTGAAACTGGATCAGTGGGATTACTTAAAGATGGAAGAAGAATGCTTGTTATACAAGCAAGTGGAGGAATCTATACAAATGATGATTGGTATACAGAAGTGGAATACTCTCATAAATATTTAAAAGCAATGTTTAATTTCCTAGGTATTGAAGATTATCAAATCGTTCGTGCACAAGGAACAGCAGTACTAGATCCAAATGAAGTATTACAAAATGCATATAAAGAAGTTAAAGAAGCAGCTTCTAGATTGGCTAACAAATAAATTTTTTCACTGGAAGAATGATGGTTATAATTAAAGATCCCCTCCACCTTAAGGCAGAGGGGATCTTCTAATTCCTATTTCAAACTACCCGCAATCTCCGTAAAGATAACCCCAAGTGCATGTGCACCTGCATCTGGATAGCCTAAGCTTCTTTCACCAACTGTACCAGCGCGGCCCATACGAGCTACGATTTCTTTCGTATACTCTGCTCCTTTAACCGCTGCTTCTGCTCCTTTTTCAAAGGCAGTTTTCATGTCTGATTCGTTTGAAGCGCTATTTAACCAAGAGTCTACACATGGAGCAAGTGCATCAACAAGTGTTTTATCACCAACTACCGCTCCTCTACCGAACGATCTTTCACCGATAGATTGTATGCCTTGAAGTGCCGCTTGCAATATTTCAGCGAACTCTTTGGCTGTTAACTCACGTTTTTCGCCTGCTGCTTTACTAGCTGCGCGGAATGCTCCGCCCCAAATTGGACCAGAAGCGCCGCCGCAATGTTCCATAATAATCATTGAACAACCGTCAAGGAATGATCCGATCGTTACGTTCTCTTGATCTACAATAGAATGCCACTCACGCTTTAATTGCTTAAATCCTTTTGCAACACTCATTCCGAAGTCTCCGTCACCTGCATGTGTATCTAACTCACAGAACGGTACTTCATTTTTAATAATAATGTCACTCATTTTATCAACGAGATAAATCATGTTATTTAATGTAATGACATTATCTTTAATAACAGCGTGCTCTTCCGCTGTTTCTAGTTCAAATGAAACTTCCGTCTCTTCTACATCTTCAAGCACATTCACGTACTCTACACTCTCAACTGGTCCATCTACTTTAAATGCAGGTGTATTACACTCTTTCGATAATAACGTTTTTAGCTCGTCATCTAACTTCATCACTGTTAAAGACATACCAGCCATATCGATACTCGTCATATAATTACCGACGAATACTCTATTGATTTTAATGTTTCTAGCAGCTAATTCTCTCGTAACTGCATTATTAAATAGATAAAGTTCTTGCAGTGGTGTGCCGCCAAAACCATTTACTAGAAGTGCGATTTCCTCACCATCTTTTACTCCTAAATCTTTTATTAAATCATTTGTCATACGGTTAGCTAATTCATCTGCTGACAGCGTTTTTTCACGTTTAATACCTGGTTCACCGTGAATACCTACGCCGTATTCCATTTCATCTTCCGCAAGTGTAAAAGTAGGTGATCCGCTCGCTGGAACTGTACAAGAAGTTAATGCTAAACCGATTGTACGCACGTTAGCCGCTGCTTTTTCTGCGATAGCTTTCACCGCTCCTAAATCCATTCCTGCTTCCGCTGCTGCACCGGCAATTTTATGAACTAAAATAACTCCCGCAACGCCGCGGCGTCCTACTGTATACAAACTATCTTCTACCGCAATATCATCGTCTACTTTTACGTAGTCTACTTCAATTCCATCTTCAGTCGCTAAATGCGCACCGTTTTTGAAATTCATAATATCGCCGCTATAATTTTTAATAATTAATAACGTACCTTTTTTACTAGCTGTTTCTTTAATCGCTTGGTATACCTGAATTTGTGAAGGCGAAGCAAACACATCTCCGCATACTGCCGCATCTAACATTCCTTTTCCGACTAGACCTGCATGTGCTGGCTCGTGACCACTACCGCCGCCACTAATTAACGTTACTTTATTTTCATTCATTTCTTTCTTCTTAATGACTTTATATTTTTTCAAAAGCTCCAGCTCTGGATGAGCCATAACCATTCCGTTGCACATTTCCATTACTAATGTTTCTGGTTTGTTTATAATCTTTTTCATTGTGCTTCTCCCTCAATTCCTTTAATATATTGTGATATATTTGAAATCTTCTTCTTACTACTCATGTTAAAATGAAAGCGTTTTATAGTAAACGGACAAAATGGACAATCTGTCTAAAGACACCGCTCTCATTTGTAGGTAGGATTTTCATATTACTAACATTCTAGGGATGATTCAGATGACCTCTTCTATAATTTCTAAAAAGATAATCGCGAATTCATTGAAGTATTTAATGGAAACAGAGTCGTTTCATAAAATATCAGTGAGCGATATTATGTTACACTGTCAAATGCGTAGGCAAACTTTTTATTATCATTTTAAAGATAAATTTGAACTATTAAGCTGGATTTATAGAGAAGAAACGAAAGAAAACATTATAGACTTTCTTGATTATGAAACATGGGAAAACATTTTCGATTTATTATTTGATTACTTTTATGAAAATCAAAAATTTTACCGAAATGCTTTTAAAGTCATTGAACAAAACTCGTTTAATCACTATTTATTTGAGCATACGAAAAACTTATATATGAAGATTATTGATGAACTATCGATGAGCTGTGGATTCAGCCTTTCTGATGAGACAAAAAATACGATTGCCTCTTTTTATAGTCACGGCTTCGTTGGGACGATAAAAGATTGGATTGAAAGTAAATGTGAAGTAGATCCGTCCATTATGTCTTCTCTCATGAAAAATATGATAAACAATCAATTACTACTATTACTGGAGCAATCAGCAAAGTAATTAAAGGGTGGCAAAAGCAATGAAAAAGATTATGAATGATGTACAAAATATCGTTCAAGATATGCTGCATGGCTTTTATTTTGAACATAACGACAAAGTAAATTACGACGAAACACATAACATCATTTATGTAAAAGATATCGAAAAACTGAAGCAAGACGTCGCTATTATAAGCGGCGGTGGTAGCGGACATGAACCTGCTGATATAGGTTATGTAGGAAAAGGAATGCTTACAGCGGCCGTAAACGGCAGTATTTTCACTCCGCCTACAGTGGAACAAATTGTGGCGGCAACTCGCTTAATGCCAAAAGATAAAAGTATTTTATTCATTATTAAAAACTTTAAAGATGACGTAGAAAACTTTTTAGCTGCAGAACAAATCGCCCAAGAAGAAGGAAGACAAATTGACCACATCATCGTAAATGACGACGTTTCAATTGAAGATGATGCTTCTTTTAACAAAAGAAGACGCGGCGTCGCTGGTACTGTTTTCATTCAAAAAATAGTAGGCGCGGCCGCTGAGAGCGGTCATTCTTTAGAAGAACTAACAACACTTGGCCGTTCTGTCATCAAAAACTTACACACATTAGGAGTCGCCCTTTCACCTGCAAATGATCCAGTACAAGGAAAAGCTTCATTCACATTAAACGACGATGAAGTCTTTTACGGCGTTGGTATTCATGGCGAAAAAGGTTACCGCAAAGAAGCACTATCCTCTTCTGAAATATTAGCGATCGAACTTATGAACAAACTAAAAAGCATTTATCGCTGGAGAAAAGGTGACAACTTCGCCATCCTCATTAACGGACTCGGTACGACACCATTAATGGAACAATACATTTTCGCAAACGATATTCGCCGTTTATGTGAGCTGGAAGGCTTACATGTGAAGTTCGTAAAGGTTGGTACCCTTCTCACTTCTTTAGATATGAAAGGTGTTTCGCTCAGTTTGCTTAAAATAGAAGATTCGGATTGGGTGAAGTGGTTGAAGACGGATGTTGGAGCGAGCGGTTGGTAACAATAAACTAAACATTATGATGATTGAACGTTTAGTAATCAAAAGTACTGACTTATATGAAGAATGTATAAACCTTAGGTATCTGTAAATAAATCGAAGCATACATACTATTTGCAAGTTATCCACCAGTTTCGAAATGCGGTTATCCAGTCGGAGAAAGGCACCTTAATGTGTCTTTTTTTTATTTTCAAAAGGACCTGCTCAATTATTGCGTAAAAAACATAAAGTAAATTGAATCCGTTAAAATACATGAGTGACCCCTTGTTTTCCCCTCTTATTAAAGGAGGAACTATTATGGGATTTGGTGGTAGTTGTGGCGGCTGTGGATTTTCTGGCGGCTTTGCTTTATTAGTAGTATTGTTTATTTTATTAATCATAGTTGGAGCTTCTTGCTTCTGCTAAACAAACTATCGGAAAAGACACTCTTATATGGGTGTCTTTTCTTTGTAATAAAAAACTCTCCATAAAGGAAAATTTTTAAGTTTATACATTCAAGTCATCCAAATTAGTTATTTATACAGCACCTTATCACTTTCGGCCTTTAGTCTGACATACAAATAAGCCTTCCCCTACACAAAGTTGCTCAACTAACTTTAATTCCTTAGATCCAAAACTTATATAATTAAAACACTCATCACCAATTAATACACCTATTCTTAAATCAGAAAATATTAATATAAGCTTATCAACTTCTCTACTTGGTAAAAACTTTAACACATCATCATTAAATTCATTTTCTTACATCAATAGTTAGCTCATCTGTAATCTGCTCAAGATGGAAGAATCTTTTTATATAATGGATATCTGACCACTTTTCTTCCCCGCCAATAATAAATAATTCTTGCGCATCATACATAAATGAAAAGCTTGGATAGAAACTGTCCACTTTTATTTCAATCTCACCAGTACGATTACTAATAATCTTACAGTCTGCTGAATAGCTTAATAACGTATAGAGAGAATCTTGTGCTGATTGGAAAAAATACTTCATAAGTGTAGCTATATCATCACTATCGGTAATGCACACTTTAAAAAAGTTCGTATTCCTTTTCTTATTAGTAAAAATCAGCTCAAACGGGAATTTATTCTCTTCTAAAAACCTTTCAATAAAGTCCCTACACAAATAAGTTTCAAATATCATATACATAGGAAATTTGTTAATTAAGCCTATAAACCCTTTAATGATTTCTTCAAACCCTTTATGTTGATTCCAATTCGTTCCCACACCCATCATAATAGGTTGATTTAAATAAATAGGATAAGGTGATAACCCTTCATCATTTAACATATACACTCGTTTTCCATCTGTATGAAGAGCGGGTTGAGACTCTTTTAGTAAGTATTGAGATAATTGAACATTTAACACATTTACACCTACCTATCATGTAATACATAAACTGTATCTATTAAGTTAGAAAAAGGGATGAATCATTCACATTTTACCGTGTTTAAGCGAGGAGAACTAGAATCATTTTATAAACGAGGTCGTATCTCATTGGAGGATTACAGGTCTCCAGGATAATAAATTAACATCGCACCTACAAATGAACACACTAAACAAAAAGCAGCTTCGTATTTTATGACTAGAGAAGAGTTGGCATCAAGCTTTTTTTCCTCTCTTTTAAATATCATTTTAAATAAAACTCTATATAATACATACCCAACAATCGCCCCGAGGGTATTCGTAAATAAATCATCAATATCTGTAATTCTATTATTTAGTAATTGATTTAACTCAATTGCCAATGAAAAAAAGAATCCCGCACATACGGTGTTTTTCATTTTTCTAAAATGCGGCCAAATAGCCGGTAATAAAAAACCTAACGGCATAAACAGCAAAATGTTCAAAAGATACGCAGTACTACCTGCAGTATCAAATAGAGTCCAGTTGATTTGACTTACACGAATCCACGTTTCATATCTACTTATATCCCATACAGTTGCGATCTGCGTCACCCCATATACTAGCGAAAGGTAGAATAGAAAAACATATACCCATAGAAAATGCCCAATAGATATATTTCTTTTCGCTTTAAAATAAAATCCAATTTGAAACACAACACAAAAAATAATAGTAAAGAAATAAGTATACAAATAACCCATCAAAACTCCTGTATGCATGTAGAATCCCCTAACTTTACATTTTCATCTATGACTTTATCGTTTTTAGTATCCTTCTTGATGTAACTCATTTATAGGATAGGAAAAACTTTTAAAATAAAGAGCGGGGTAAACATTAAATTTTTCTTAAATCTTCACATGCAACCCTTGTAGTATTTTCATCAATACAGTATATATAATCATGTGTATCGTTTGTTCAGTTAAAGTCTGACTCAATCAGATATACTTATTCTGACAAGAGGAAAACAGTAGGCATGAATGAAAAGGTACTTGATGAAATTAGATGCTTCTAATAAAATCACGAAAGAAACGATTAATGAATTATATTAATTAAGGGATTGCGATATGGCAATCCCTTAATTTTTTTCATACAACACAAAAACTATCAAAATAGCTACGTTCTTCGCTTTTAAAAACACCGATTGATGTGCGCTGATTAAAGTTTCACTTTATTCCTTCCCATCTCTCATACTGTAATACCCTAAATTAATAATAATCAAGAAATACCCACCCATAATTCCAGCTGCAAATGTCCACATGAATTCATGGTGTTCAATTTCATACATAATAATCGCGCCGAGTATTGCAGCTGCAAACCGATTCATCATTCCAAGCATCGGTGCTTTTTCTTTTTTTACAATGCTATCTCCGAACTTTTCAATACGCCTTCCTAAAATCCAGGCGCAGTACATACTCACTAAAAGGCCAATGCTTATCCCTACAAACTGGGCTGAAAAAGGTGTCAGCAACCATCCTAATAACATCACGCCTAGCAAACAATATATTTGTATGTTAAATGATCTTAATGCCATACGAATCATGTTATGCTCCTTACCTTTCTCATTAATCCCATCTTTCGGACTTCAAGCTTTCCGATATATCTTTTTTAAAATGGGGGAATTTGATTTTGCTCACCATTAAATAAGCAAGTACGCATGTGCCAAACGCCACGGAAACTGGATTATTTAGGAGGCATAAAATGAGGAGACACATTGCCGCAAATGGAATAGGCATTCCTATAAATGTTGGGAGTTTGCTTTGCTGCGTGTTAAATCTCGCAAGCCGCAGCATTCCGCAAATACTATACGCGAGTGCACATATCATCCCGATAGACTGCAAATCTTTTAACGCAATACTATATGCAAGAATAGAAGGTGCCACACCGAAGGTAACTAAATCCGCAAATGAATCTAGCTCTCCACCCATTTCCGAAACAGAATCAAGTTTCCGAGCGACCATGCCATCAAAAAAATCAAATAACATACCTGTAATAATAAAAACTGCCCCCAAATACATATCGTGAACGAGGACAGCGTAAATAGCCAAAAGCCCACATACAAAATTTGCTATCGTAATCATATTTGGTATGTAACTCATAACAGGCTTCTCCTCCTTTCTACTAATTGCTTCATCAAGGTTCTTACTCATTACAATCAAGATCCTTCTGTTTTTCTTCCAATATCACTTTATTTATTTTCGTTAACGTATCCGTCATTTGCTCTAAAGCATTTATGTCGATTTTAGAAAAGTATTTCTCAATTAATACATCATCTAACTCAGACAACCGCTCTATATACTTACTACCGTTTGGACCAAGTGTAAGGAAATACTCCCGTTTATTATTAGGGTTTACTTGTTTCGAAATCATCTTCTGTTTTTCCAATTTCGATAAAACTTGGCTCACAGCACTTTTCGATATATTAAAAGTAGTCGCAATGTGATTTGCTGTTGTATTTTCATTTAAATTAATATGAAATAGCATGCTCTCTTGCTGTCCTGTAAGACCGTACTCATCTTTCAACTCCTGAAATATTAAAATGTAGAATTCATTATAGGCTCGGTTCATTTCATTAATTACTTCTTTATATGATCTAGTCATAGCATTCTTCCTCCAGTTATTCTGTTATTTCGTTTTGTTAAACAGTTAAGTTCACTTAACTTAACTATATTATACCGTTATGTTCGTGTAAAGGAAAATATAGCCCCATACTTTATTCACAATGAAAAAAAGAAGACATCTTAATTGATATCTTCTTTTTATACTTAAGATTTCAAACTCTCACCATTCGTCTCAATTACTTCTTTATACCAATTGAAACTGTTCTTCTTCGATCTTTTTAATGAGCCTTTTCCTTCATTATCTTTATCAACGTATATATATCCGTAACGTTTTTTCATTTCTCCAGTAGAGGCACTTACAAGGGAATCTACATATACTTTCTCCTCCTAAAATCACCAAAACCCATTTACAAATCTATAAAAGTAGATATAATATCCTTATGGAACCTTTATTAATTTATAAAGCATTGTCAAATGAAACAAGATGTCAAATTTTATCATGGTTGAAAAATCCAGAAAACCATTTCGATGAAAAACCTTATCTAGAGCAAGACCTTAACTTTCAAGTTGGAGTGTGCGTAGGAGATATCCAGCTTAAAACTGGCTTAGCCCAATCGGTTATTTCTAGTTATTTATTAACAATGAAAAAGGCAGGATTACTAGACTCTGACCGAATTGGAAAATGGACATACTATCGCCGAAATGAAAAAACAATACGAGAGTTTTCTGAATACGTTCAAAACGAATTATAAAATGAAAGCTAATAATCAATCTGCATACTAATTGATTATTAGCTTTCACACATTCTGCTTTTTACGGGTATCCAATTACTTTTTATAAGATTGCACTACCTATAAAAGCAAGAAACATAGAAAGGAGAAAATTTTTTAATATATCATATCTAGTTATTTAGATATCTGTTATTGTGTTTAAAATTACATAGTCCTGATAATATTGGCATCCAATCATACTTGTAATAATGCTTCTTTGTTAATGAATTTACTTTCAAAATACCGATACGAATGGAGAGTTTTATAAATGAAAAAAGTAAATCCTTTACTTATTCTGACACTCGCAATAGGTGTGTTCGGAATTATTACTACCGAGATGGGTATTGTCGGCGTATTACCACAAATCACTCAAAAATTTGGAATTTCAACTACACAAGCTGGATTTTTAGTAAGTATATTTGCACTAGTTGTTGCTATTTCTGGTCCGTTTTTAATTCTGCTCGTCTCTAGTATTAATCGCAAAATAATTTTATTATCAGCAATTTTCATATTTGTTATTTCAAATATAATCTACGCTTATACAACACAATTTGAAATCATGCTTATTTTTCGTATTTTACCAGCAGCACTTCATCCACTCTTCTTTTCAATCGCTCTTGTAACAGCTGCTAAACTTGTCCCTCCAGAAAAGAGCGGTCAAGCGGTTACAAAAGTTTTCATGGGAATTACTGTTGGCTTTGCTTTAGGTGTACCACTAACCTCTTACCTTGCAGACCAATTTTCACTCGAAATTGCTTTCTTATTCGGAGCGCTTGTTAACACTCTTGCATTCATTGGAATACTAATCCTACTTCCTTCTATGCCTGTTAAAGAAAAAATGTCTTTCGGCAAACAAATTCGTATACTCGGCAAACCAGGATTATGGTTAAATATTTTAACCGTCACATTCCTTTTTGCAGCCATGTTTTCCGTATACAGCTACTTCGCTGAGTACCTTGCAAAAGTAACTTCCATGAATGGATCTCTCATCAGTATCATGCTATTCATATTTGGCATAGTTATGATTTTAGGTAATCATTTATTTGGTAGTCTCCTGCAAAAAAGTATAGTAAATACAGTAATATTATTCCCTATCCTATATTCTATTGTTTACATATTGGTTTATTATTTAGGTTCCTACCTTGTTCCAATGATTTTTATCGTATTCATTTGGGGAATCGTACATGCTGGTGGATTAATTGTTGGTCAAACATGGTTAATAAGCGAAGCAAAAGAAGCGCCTGAATTTGGTAATAGCCTATTCGTTTCATTCTCAAATCTCGGAATTACTTTAGGAACAACTATTGGAGGCTGGTTCATTTCAAACTTAGGTATTCACCAGCTTATTTGGAGCGGATTCATTTTCACACTACTCTCATTTCTGTTAATTATAATAAAACTAAAATTTTTCAATTCTAATAGCCAAGCTTCATTATCAAGTTAGTACATTTTCAGTTTCAAATTTTATAAACTAAAAAGTATAATGATCAAAGCCTTTAGCCATAATTACGACTAAAGGCTTTTTTGTATATAAAGTGAAACTTTACTCAGTGGGGGGTTTTGTTCATCCCCCCACTGAGTATTAGCCTTCACCAATCGGGTGTTTACGGGCAGCAGGGCTCCCACCTAACTTCTTTGCTCCAGCTGAATTTTGAGGTGGGAGTTTTACTGCCCACAAATAGCGGGATAAAAATAAATCTAAAAGGAGCTAATTTTATGGAACATAATCAAAATGGAGTACTTGCTTTAATTGTTTTGTTTTTAGGATTAGTGTTTTTTGTTAGTGGAATGGTTTATCATTTATGGGGTTCTTATTAATTTCAACTTTTAGAAAGATAAATAATTTAAAAACTAAAACGTGTATTGTAATTATCGATATGGCATATTTCCAAAAACAACTTAACATGGTAAAATAATATTTGGACGGGAGTCCAATATTATTAAAATTAAGATGGTTCAAGTCGGAGAAAGGCACCTTAGGGTGTCTTTTCTTTATTTTCAAAAGGACCTGCTCAATTATTGCGTAAAAAACATAAAGTAAATTGAATCCGTTAAAATACATGAGTGACCCCTTGTTTTCCCCTCTTATTAAAGGAGGAACTATTATGGGATTTGGTGGTAGTTGTAGTAGTTGTGGCGGCGGCTTTGCTTTACTAGTTGTATTGTTTATTTTATTGATCATTGTTGGAGCTTCTTGCTTCTGCTAAAAAACTATCGGAAAAGACACTCTTATATGGGTGTCTTTTCTTTGTAATAAAAAGCTCTTCATCACTTTCGGTCTTTAGTGTGACATACAAATAATCCAGTTCCCCAAGCGCCCATATTCCACAGCCCCTTCTTTGTGCTTTTCTTTTCTTTTCATTTATATTTCAATTTCAAATATAGTAGAAACTCATTACAAGGCTAGTTATATATACAATTATTATAGATAATATATACCTTTCACCACATGTATCATTCTGAATAATTAAAAACAACTATTAAAAATTCCATATAGACCCATTACTGGTTGAAATGTTATAATTAAACCACCCTACATAGTTACTCATGTTCAGGATGAGAAACTAACGTCTTATTAAGTAATGCGCATAACTTAAATAAACAAGACACTGCAAAGTGTCTTGTTTATTTGCATCAAGTTTCCTTTTTATCCCAAAACCAATATAACAAAATGTAACATTTAATACATATAAAGAAAAATATAGATTTATTAAATCATTATGGCACCCATGAAAGTACTTTTATTTTGGAGGAACACAATATGAACAAAAAGTTATTAACAACATTATTATGTAGCACATTCTTGTTTGGATTATCAGCTTGCAGTTCACATGATACATCTAGCAGGAACACGAAAAACGAACAGGAGACTTCTAAAGAAACAAAAAATGATGAACTTAGCAACAAGGATCCTCAAAAAGAACTTCCCACCCATGGAGATTCTTCTGATGTATACATATCAATACGCTCTGCCGATTCATTAGATGTTATAGGCAATGGAGAAGTTAAAGCACAAGGTGTATTTAAAGTATTAGACGTCGCAGTTTATAATCGTCAAGAGGAACCCATTACACTAAATAGCAATAACTTTAAATTAATTGACGGAACCGGAAGAGAATATCACATTTCTAATGAATCTCAATTAGTACTTAAAGCTGCAAATACTGCTACATTTAAATTTGGTGTTCTTAATCCTAATGAAAATTCGGAAGGGAACATTGTATTCGATGTACCGAAAAATACGCAAGGATTAACTTTGAAAATTAATGGAGATATGCTGGATGAAGGGATCGAGTTAAAGGTGGAATAGTCAAAGAAAATACAAACCGCCTATCACAACTTATACTAACATAACAAAAAGTACAGCCTCTGTATTAACTACAGTAGACTGTACTTTTTCATTTGTGATTTTGTATAACTCACTATAACAGGATTCCTTAGTTCTTTTGAGAAGATGCTCTCCAATCACGAAAAGATGTTGGAAACCCAGAATGTCCACGTTGCTTTGTAACAACTGGTTTCTCTTGAAGAGTAGTTGATTTCTCTTCAGGAATAGTTGGTTTTTCTTCAAGAATACTCAAAGCTGTTTGCATTTTCTCCAGCTGTTCTTTTAAAGCTTGCTGCTCAATCTTTAAATCCGTAAGTAAACGTAATATCATCTCAGAATTAGCCATAACGATCTCCTTTCCCCCAATGCACAGAATAAAATACCATATGTAATAAGCGGAATACTCGTGACAAAAATAAGTTCGTCAACTCTTTTAAAATACCGAGTACTTTTATTTTTTCAAAAGGACCTGCTCAAGTTTATCCGTAAAAACATAAAGTGATATAAATCCATTAATATATGGACTTTATGGAAGGAGGAGTTAATATGGGCTATGGTGGTAGTTGTGGTGGAGGCTGTGGTTTTGGCGGTGGATTCGCCTTACTTGTTGTGCTCTTTATCTTATTAATCATCGTTGGAGCTAGCTGTTGGGGCGGCGGATTCGGCTGCTAATAAGAGGCACTCTTGAGAGTGTCTTTTTTTTATTTCTCAATATAGGGCTAACATATATGTGTTACTATCAAAAGGCGAGATTCCCTAAGCGTAATATAGTAGTTTACCAACTATGAAAGCCACTGTCACAAGAAAACAGTAGGCTTTTATTTTGTTATTTAACAAGATTAAAACATGAATTGCCATTTCCCCTCAGTAACATTTTTAAATTGACATAGCACTTCATGCACCATATACTGTTAACAACAGTATACTGTCATTAACAGTATACATTCTAGGAGGTATATTCATGAAGCATACAGGAAGACATACAGGTGCATTTCTTTTGTTATTTTTAGCAGAAGGTGATAACTATGGCGGACAGCTACTTCAGAAATGTGAAGAAGAACTTCCGGTCAATCCAATCGATAGTGCCATCCTTTACCGCACGCTGAAGAAATTAGAAAATGAAGGTGCTATTGAATCTTATGTAAGTACATCAGTTCCAGATAAGCCGAGAAAGATGTACAAAATTACTACAGCCGGAAAAGAACAATTAGCGGATTTTCAAATGGATATTGAGGAAAAAATGAAAAACTTATCATTTTTCTTAGACAAATATAAAGACTTAAAGGAATCTAATCATGATTAATGGCGCTATCCTTTACACTTTGGCCATTATTCTTACGGGGATTTCTTTTATGAAAGATCGGAATAAAACGAAATTTTCCCTATTAAAATCATGGAAAATATTTCGAAACCTCCTCCCTGCCATGCTCTCCATTATGCTTTTCGTTGGACTATCACTTTCTATCTTAACGCCGTCCTTCATCTCTTCCATCATTGGAGAACAGTCTGGATTTTTAGGTATTATTTATTCAGCACTACTCGGATCTGTGGCACTTATCCCAAGCTTTGTCGTGTTTCCTCTTGGTAATACGTTAGTACAGCACGGCGCAGGTCTTCCTCAAGTTGCGGCACTCATGTCTACACTAATGTCAGTAGGAATTACAACCTTGCCGATGGAACAAAAGATATTCGGACGAAGCTTTGCTTACGCACGTAATGCATCTGCATTACTCATGTCACTCCTATTCTCATATATCATTTGGGTGGTGATGGTATGAATGAACTAAAAAGATATCGCTTCTTTTTCATTTTGCTGATTGGACTTATCATACTAACTTTTATAAACCAATCTTTAGGATGGAGCGCATTACAATTAACAGGGAATAGCATTTTAGATATGTTGTTTCTACTCCCCCCTGTCCTAATATTTGTAGGGTTACTTGATCAGTGGGTGAAGAAAGAAACGCTAATGAAATATATGGGAGAAAAGTCCGGCATATATGGAATATTATTCTCTCTATTATTAGGCGGAATTGCAGCTGGTCCCCTCTATGTTGCCTTTCCGATTGCAGCACTACTATTAAAAAAAGGCGCCAGCATTAGGTACATCGTATTTTTCTTAGGTGTTTGGACAACTGCGAAATTACCAATTATGGTGTATGAATTTTCTTCATTCGGAGCTACCTTTACGCTCGTTCACATTTGCTTCGGTCTGTTGTTCTTCTACGTAATGGGCATCGTTTTTGAGAAGTTTTATGATCAACGGCAGTTGTTGCAGTATGATATTACGAAAGAAATGTAAGAAGACATCTTTAATCATAAAGATGTCTTTTTTATATTAACCTTAATTTTCGTTCTGTAAAACCCCCGCTGCTTCTACTCCTTTTTTCTCTTCTTTTAAGAACAACGATACGATAAAAGCAATAATGATAAAGATTAACCCTAGTGTAAATGCACCTTGGAAGCCGGATGTTAAACCGTTTAACTTCTCTACTGGATCCATTGGATTTGCGGAGCTTTCCATATACTTAGTTGTTCCTGAAGACATTTTCGAAATAAAGATAGCCGTACCAATTGCGCCAGCTACTTGCTGTAACGTATTAAACAGCGCTGTTCCGTGCGGATATAGATCTGGTGTTAATTGATTTAAACCATATGTTTGTGCTGTCATTACAAACATGAGTCCGACCATTAATACGCTATGCATGACAATAATTTGTACCATTGATGTATCAGGAGTAATGCCTTTAAATAAGAACATTGCAATCCCAACTAACACAATGCCGGGAACAATAACAACTTTCGGACTAAATTTATCAAATAGTTTACCTGCGATTGGTCCCATTATGGCGCTAATAATACTTCCCGGAAGCATTATTATTCCTGATTTAAAGGCTGTAACGAGTAACACTGTTTGCAGGAACATCGGTAATAAAGTCATCGTTGAAAATAACGACATCATAACAATGACGATTAATCCAACTGATATTGTAAACATCGGAACTTTAAATGCACGTAATTCTAAAATTGGATTCTCGATTTTTAATTGTCGCACTACAAAAATACATTGTGATATAAGCCCAACAATTAAGGCGCCATACACTTTCGGATCGGGCCACCCTAAATCACCTGATGCACTAAAGCTATACACAAGCCCGCCAAATCCTAATGTCGATAAAAGGATAGATGGATAATCTACTTTCGGTCTTGTTAACGCTGTAACATTTTTAATGTATTTCATTCCAATTACAATTGAAATGATCACGATAGGAATAACAATGTAGAATAACCAGCGCCAATTTAATGAATCAACGATTACTCCAGATAATGTAGGACCAATTGCTGGAGCTGACATCATCACAAGTGCGATTAATCCCATCGTGGCACCGCGCTTTTCAGGTGGACAAATAATTAAAATCGTATTCATTAATAACGGTGAAATTAACCCCGTCGCTACTGCTTGGACGATACGGCCGACTAATAAAACGGAAAATGTCGGTGCAAATCCCGCAATTAATGTACCGACTAAAAACGTTACCATAGCGATCAAAAACATTTGTCTCGTTGTGAGCCATTGCTGAAGTAACGCTGTAATCGGGACTAAAACCCCAACCACCAACATGTAAGCTGTAGAAAGCCATTGAATAGTTGAAGCTGTTACGTCAAATTCTTTCATTAATACAGTTAACGCATTACCAAGTAATGTTTCGTTTAATAATGCAACCATTGCCCCTAAAAGTAATGCAATTAAAATCGGGGTATGTTTCATATTAGAAGTATCAACTTTGCCACTTGCAGGGCTCTTAGTTGTTATATTCATTTGCAAATTCTCCTCCTGTTTCTTACTTGAAAAGCTTTAAATACACCGGAACACATGTAATATAATATACATATGTAGATTAAAAAGGGAGAATCAATTTTCAGCCATTGTATATTTAATCTACAAAAAAGGAGAATTGTAGATGAACGATAATGAAAAACAGCTTGATTTACGTATTAGACGTACACATAAATTACTTTGGGATTCCTTATTTGAATTAATGACGCAATCAAAACAAAAATATAGTTCCATCACGATTAACCAAATATGCGATCGCGCGATGGTACACCGAACAACCTTTTATAAACATTTTGAAGATAAAGATGCTTTATTAGCATTTGGGTTTAAACGATATGGCGAGATGATTACTGAAATACCGATTTCAGATCGATTAAGTAAGCCATTTCAAGTGATGGAACAATTCCTACATCATGAAGAAATCGGTAAAATATTAGAGGCACAAATGTCTGATGAGCAATTTATTAGCCGTATACATTATTTAAGTCACGAAACAAGAAAACAAGAAACAGAAGCGTTAAATCAGCTGTGCAAAAATCATACGATGCCAAATGATTTAATCATTGAATTTTATTCAGGAGTAATCACATCATTAAGCGCGTGGTGGTTTCAAAACGGAAGAACAGTTTCTGCAGCTGAAATGGATAGGTATTTCCACCAACTTATTAATCGGGATATTTTTCAGTTTGAAAAGGAATAGTATTACAATTTTCGCTCATGTAATCAAATTGACCACAAAATAGGAATATGATATATTTTCGGTAGAATACTATATAAGTGTGACATCGAATGAAATGGCATATAATAAAAAGAAGAGATGCGCTAACATCTCTTCCTTAACTGCTACCGTATAGGGTGGTGGTTATTATACGTTATGATTTTTTACGAAACCCACCCTTTTGCTTCCTACGGCGCAGAGTGTTTTTTTTGTTGTCCTTATCCAGAAGTTGCTTCCGCAAAAAATACGCTGAAAATTTCTAGCACTACGGACTCATGGCCAAGCATATTTTGCACAGCAATACACTACACCTACAGGCCTTGTTTTTTCATTAGAACCTGTCTTTTCCGCAGGCTTCGCTTTCGTTTTCACAGGTGAAACACTCACGGGAAAAGGATACTTAGGCGCGACGCTTATCTTAGTAAGTGTGTTGATTGCTGAGGTGGATTTTAAGGGGTTGTTGCGGCCTAATTATAAGAAGAATATAGAGTAAACATTTTACTATGATCAATAAACATACCCCAGAAAAATATGAGTTTATATCATTCTCTTCACTTAGATTTTCTTTTAAATGAGACTTTTTTAGATGCTATCTTCGAATAAGGTAGCATCTAAAATTGTTAAAAAGAATTCCCCCCTGGTATCTTCTTATACTTTATGTAGTCTTCATATTTGACCTTTTCTACGTTCTTTGAAGAAAAGATGTTCAAAATCACTTACTGAATATAGTCATACAGATTTTTCGCTAACAATAAACAAGTTACTGTAATGAAAAGAGCACGAACATACCCACTTCCTTTTTTTATAGCAAATTTGGATCCAACAATCCCTCCAGCAATTTGAGCAATCCCCATTATAAAACCATACACATAGTTTACTTGCCCTACATACATAAACATCAACAATGCACCAACATTACTTCCTAAATTAAGAAGCTTCGCATTACCTGCTGCTTTTAAAAAATCATACCCAATAAATAAAAGAGAAAACATTAAAAACGAACCTGTACCAGGGCCTAGAAACCCATCATAAAAACCAATAATAAAAATAAAAAAAGTAAAAATAATGAAGTGTTGACTGGACAATTTCTTATGAGTGGAAACACTACCCCAATCCTTTTTGAAAATCGTATAAATAGCAACCGCACCAAGCATGATCAGCATCAATGGCTTCAGTACTTCTGGGTTCATTAAATGAACGGTCCATGCCCCTATTATGGAACCTATGAAAGTGAGCGGAAATAATTTAAACGCCGATTTCAAATCAAGATTACCAGAACGATAAAACACAATATTACTAGTTGCACACCCCATTGTCGACGCTAGTTTATTCGTAGCTACTGCACTTGCTGGGTTCAGTCCTGTAAATAATAAAGCTGGTAAAGCAATGAGTCCTCCACCACCTACAACTGAATCAATAAATGCAGCTAAAAATCCAAAAGCAATCAAAATAATTAATACGGATGGGTCTAAATAAAAATCCATATTATTAACCTCCCCTTTAGTCACTATTCGAATAGTAACTAATAATTTGCTAAATGTAAACAGTTATTGTAACGTTAAAATATAAAAGCAAACATCGGAGGACGAAAAAAGTGGACTACATAGTGCAACAGCTTAAAAAAATTGGTTTTAATGAATATGAAGCTAAATCTTATGTATCTCTTGTTAAACAGGGGCCTGTCACAGCCTACCAAGTGAGTAAGGATTCGGGTATCCCAAGAGCGCGAATTTATGAGATTTTGGGTAACCTTGTAGAAAAAGGAATTGTCATGAAAGAAGAAATAAATGACACCACTCGCTATTCACCTCTACCCGTTGAAATCTTTTTACAAAAGGCACAATCAGAATGGCAGTCTACTTATGAAGGAATCAGTGATTCATTAAAAAAACTAGAAACTTTCGAGGAAAAAACAGATAATCGAGTGATTACTTTAAAAGACAATAAAACAATAATTAGCTACTGTCAGGCATTAATAAAAAAAGCCCAAAAACGTATTGTCATTTCAATGTGGGATGAGATGTATGAAGCGTTAAAAGAGGAACTATCTGAGGTAGCTGATAAAGTTACAGTACAAGGTATTACCCTGCATGTTGAAAATCCCATTAAAAATCTAGAAGCCCATCGTATAACACCTTATACAGAAACTCTGTCTACAGAACATTGGTTTATTTTATCTATAGATTCTAAAGAGATGATTTATGGACCATCACTTGAGGAGCGTAATATTGCTTTTTATACAGATGATCCCGTTCATATATACCTATTAGAGGATTATGTATGGCATGATGTTTTAGTGAATCGACTTGTACAACGTAGCCAAGATGATTTGGAGCAATGGATTACTACAGAGAGAAAATCCTTCTTTATGGAAAAATAAGAAGCATATTCAAAGAATCAAAAAATAAAGCATAAGTTAATTAAATAGAAAACTTATGCTTTATTTACCTCTATCCAAATAAAGCATAAAGCTAGGGATACTCCTTTAATAAATTTATATATTTAAGAACTTTTTGATTATCTCTCAACATTATTTACGTCTTTCTTTATACTAATCTTTGTAAAAAAAATTATAGTATCTCTTTTAATCACACCTTTTTCCTCCTACTAATTTACCATCTCCACAAACCGCCCAAACTCCTTCAAAAATCTCAGCTTAAAACTACCCACAGGCCCATTCCGATGCTTCGCCACATGGATCTCCGTCATCTCTTTCTGTATCGTTTCCTTATCGTAATAATCCTCACGATACATAAGCATAATGACATCCGCATCTTGCTCAATTTGCCCCGTCTCTCTTAAATCAGATAAAAGCGGACGCTTATCTTGACGTGACTCTACAGAACGAGACAATTGCGATAATGCTACTATACAAACATTTAAATCACGCGCTAACAACTTAAGCTTACGTGAAATTTCACTTATCTCTTGAAATCGATTGCCCTTATGCTTCGGATCGCCCGTAATAAGCTGCAAATAATCTACAATAACTAACAGCTTTTTATCACCGTGCTTCCTCTTTAACTTACGAGTCTGCATCCAAATATCTTGCATTGTAACACCGGCCTTATCATAAATCTCAAGCGGTAACTCACCAATCTCCGCAAACGCCTTACTCACCTTTTCCCAGTCTTCTATCGTAAAACGATGCTTCGGATTTTTCAGCCTACCTCCTGACACTTCGCCCGCGCAAGACGCCAGCCTTTTTAGCAATTGCTTACTACTCATCTCTAATGAAAACAACCCAACCGCCGCTCCAGACTTCGCCGCATGCAGTGCGATATTTAACGAAAATGCCGTTTTTCCCATAGAAGGACGCGCTCCAAGAACGACAAAATCACCTTCCTGCAATCCGCACGTCATCTTATTTAGCGATGTATAACCAGTCTCAATACCAGTATTCTCTTTCGTATCTTGATGAAGCTCCTCATATAGCCCAACTAAAGCATCCTTCAAATCAAACTCACATACATGGTCCTTTTCCTCTAACTCACAAAGTTCCGTAATCGTCTCACCAATAATTTTCTCATTCTTCTCCGCAATAAGACGCTCTCCCATCTTGTGCCCGAGAACGCCAGCCTGATACATTTTCCATGCACCTCGAACAAGCCCCTCATAATAAGAAAAGTTGCTAGTCGTAGGCACACCCTCTATTAATGCTATAAAATACTCCATTCCCCCGATATTCTCCAAAAAATTAGGATTCATCCGAGAAACGAGCGTCACAAGATCAATGGGTTGCCCTTCATCTTCAATTTTTCGCATTAACCGAAATATAGACTTATGCACTGGCATAGAAAAATAATGCTCCGTCAAACGGCACTCCTTAATAAGCTCTCCATCAATTAAAAGAGAACCTAACACCGTCTTTTCCGCCTCCACATTTTGAATACTCATGGACGCCACCCGCGCTCAGCTAAAAAGCGCTGCAACTCTTCCTCAGATGGCACATTCTTCTCCCACTCCTCACACTTCGCTAAAAAATTCTCCGTCTCCGCAGTACTAACAGACGACTCCTTCTTCCTAAACTGAGCCGTATCCGCCTCAACCTCAGACACTTTCGTAAATCCTTTCCCGTGCCACCCCCTCAAAATCCCCTTCACATAAGCAACCGTTCGCTTATTATTCTCAAACGCAATTTGAAGAGCCTTCAGCACGAGCTCCTCTGACAAATCAACCATCCACGCACTCAATTCCTCTACCGCAAACGGAGACAAACTACCGAAATGTTGCTCGTAAAAAGAAAACACACGGCTTCCCGTTTCTTCCCGTGCAACCTCTTCTTCCTCTGTCTCCTCGCAAACTGGCTCTACATCATCAACAGCCAAATCACTCGGCATACCGAAATGTGCTAAAAGCATCGGAACATTCAGCTCCTCCTCTACGCACTTCTGAAGAAACATATGTACAAACTCCTTATTCTTCACACCCTTCAGCTCACGAAGCACACACTTCTCCACATTCGTATTCGTCACAGGATTATAACGAAGCCAATTTAAAATAAATAACTCCCTCGTCTCCGCATCATACAGAATCTTTCCATAATCAATAAAGCGCTGCACCAACTTATCAACAGTCTCCCGATTATAACCAGTCTCCATCTCAGCTAACCGCTTTGGAAACGGAAAAATCCCGCACTGCGTCGTCTTCGAACAAGTTAACAAATACACATAAAAATACCGCTCCTCCGGCGTCAAATCCAAAACAAAATCATCCTGCCAAAAATTCACCTGCACATTACGATACACCGCCATCCCAATTCCTCCCGTCCTCATTCAAAAATAAAAATTTCTCTTTGTACTATATATAGGAAGGAGGAGCGGGTTTTTGGCGTGTTATTTCAAATTTTTTTTGACTACTACTACGGTGTTTGTTGTTGTTTTTGTTTTGTTGTGTTTTTTCTTAGTGATTTTTTACTTGGGAGGGGCTTGGGAGGGGCTTGGTGTCGGTTACTTTGATTAGGAAGACTCGATTTGAAAAGCCGCCTCGTTCTTCTGCTTTCTTTTTACGGATGTTATTGATTTCTTCTAATGTTGTGCCTTCGTGTTCGGCTAGAGCGTTTATTAGTTCTAGTAGGTCGGATAGTTCTTCGAGTTTATTGGGTTTTGTTTTTGCTTCGATGTATTCCGTTAGTTCTTCTTGTGTTTTCTTGCAGATTTCTTTTATGTATTCGTCTTCGGATAGAATTCTTGTTGTGGGTGTTTTTCCGTTGTTTTTTATTATTTGTGGGATTTTGTTTCGGATTAGTTTGTTATAGGTTGGCATGTGGGTTTTCCTCCGTTTGTTTTTTTTCTATTATAATGGAAAAGCAGTTAGTGAACTACACCTCCAATTGTTAGACTGTATTCAACAATTGGAGGTGTGGTTTTTTATAAATAAATTTACTTCAGCAAACAGGATAAATGCAATAATACATTATCAAGATGGAAATAATAGTATAAAGATATTGTAAAATCATAAAGAAAATAAGTATTTATTATCTAATTTATAACTTTTGTTTCCGCTAATTTCCTAAGTCCACTTTTTATATTGGAGTAGGATAATCCAAACAACCCCACATTGATTTGTTATGTGTAGATGCGAAACGGTGGGAGTCGAACCTACCGTCTCAGAATACTGTTAAATCAAAGTTTGCGGGGACAATTGATTATATTTTTGACTACATTTTATAAAAATGTATTTCAAAAGTAGTTCGATTTATTTCCACCCTACCCTTTCTATTTTAAAGTTATTAAATTTTTCCACCTACTCCCTTAAACTTCTCTACGAAGGCAGAAATTTTCTGAAAAACGCCCTGCTTTTTTGTTAAATATTGAGGATTAAGAGGACTCATTTTAGGAAGAATTTCATTAAGTTCCGTTCCGTTTTCACTAGCGTATTCTCTTTTTAATGAATTAAAAATATATCTTTTTGCAGCCTCTTCATTAAGTTTTTCAGTATTAATCAACTCTTCTGCTTCGCGTTTTTGCTCAGTTTGAGCAAATGAGAAGAAGGCATCAATAATACTTGCTTTATCTTGAATATTGTCTAAATCAGCTTGGTTGATAAAATCAACTACTAAGCTTTCTTTTGCACGGTTTCCTACGCTAGATCGAATTAAACGACGAACCTCTTCAACCAATGTTGCTTTATCTTTTACTTTCTTGTTTTGTTCAAAAATAAGTTCAAGAATGTAATCTAAATTAATCTCTTGGGATTTTAAAAGATCTACTTCAAAGACAACATCATCCCAATCAATAGAAACATTTTCCTTTTCTTTTCCATTTCTTTCACTGCGGAGCCAATCACGAATATCATTATATGAAGAACGATAATCTTGAATAGCTCTTTCTTCTAACACCTGAATCTCTTGCATAACAGCAATATCTTCATCAGTAACATAGTGAGTAGATTTAAAATCTTCTAAAGCTTTAGGATCAGTAATATCTATTGCTTGCAAAGCTTTTAAACCTGAAAATTCATCATAGTTCTGCAAGATATTTTCAATACGCAAATATTCACCAAAGAGTTTCGCAAACTCTTTTTTTTCCTTTTCAGTAACAATATCATCAACATTAGGAAAACGTTCCTTTAATTCTTTTACTACATCTACGTATCCACGACGGGCTTCACCAGTTGCCACATCAGTGAATCCTTCCATATACTCCTTGTAGCTTTTCTCCAGCACCACATTTTTAGTGTTTTTATCTCCAAAAAGAGTAATGGCGTCTATGGTTGCTTGTTCTAAATCTCTAAAAGTAACAATATTTCCAAAGGTTTTGGTGGAATCATAAATACGATTTGTTCTCGAAAAAGCTTGCATTAAACCATGATACCTAAGATTTTTATCAACAAATAAAGTATTTAATGTAGGTGCATCAAAACCAGTTAAAAACATTCCTACAACAATCAACAAATCAATCTCTTTGTCTTTTACTCGTTTAGCAAGGTCACGATAATAATTTTGAAATTCCTTACTTTCTACGCCATAATTGGTTTTAAACATGTCATTATAGTCTTTAATGGCTAAACTTAAAAACTCTTTTGCACTACTATCCATTGCTGAAGGTTCAAAAGTTTCATCAAGAATTTCACCTATAGCAGTTTGCTCTTCATTAGCAGCAAAGGAGAAGATTGTCGCAATCTTAAGGGGTTTACTGCTTCCCTGTTGTAAGTTATTTAATGATTCATAGTAGAGTTTGGCTGCGTCAACACTACTCACAGCAAACATGGCATTAAATCCTTTTCCATTCGCATTTAACCGGTGGGTTTTTATTCTAAAATTATTCAGAATATATTGAGATATTTCTTTAATCCGTTCAGGATGTAGTAATGCTTCTTTATTTTCTGCTGCCGATAGCTTTTTCTCGTCCTGTTCTTTTTCAATCGTTTTGAAACTTGGGACGTACATCGTTATAATCTACTTTGAACTTTAAAACTTTTTCATCTCTAATGGCATCCGTAATTACATAAGAGTGTAACTCTCGACCAAAGACAGAAGCAGTCGTTTCAGAACCTAACGCATTTTCTTGGAAAATAGGCGTACCTGTAAATCCAAATTGATAGAACTTCTTAAACTTTTTATTGATATTCTTTTGAGCTTCACCAAATTGTGAACGGTGGGCTTCATCAAAAATAAATACCACTTGCTTATTATATATAGGTAACTCTGTTTCGCTTTTAATTAAGTTATTGAGTTTTTGAATCGTCGTCACAATAATTTTATTATCATCTTTTTCAATGTTACGCTTTAATCCTGCGGTACTTTCTGAACCATTAACACTATCAGGGGAAAAACGCTGATACTCTTTCATCGTCTGAAAATCTAGGTCTTTCCTATCTACAACAAAAAATACTTTATCTATAAAATCCAGTTCAGTAGCTAAACGAGCTGCTTTAAAACTCGTGAGCGTTTTCCCCGAACCCGTTGTATGCCAAATATATCCACCACTTTCAGTAGTTCTCCAATTTTTGGCTAGGTATGAACTTTTAATTTTCCATAAAACCCTTTCCGTGGCAGCAATTTGATAAGGACGCATAATCAGCAGGTTATCGCCCACATCAAAAACGGAGTATTTCAGTAGTACATTCAATAAAGTATTTTTCTGAAAAAATGTAGCCGTGAAATCTTTTAGATCTTTTATCAGGGTATTATCCGATTTTGCCCAATTCATAGTAAAATCAAAACTGTTTTTATCACGTTTAGTCGTATTAGCAAAATAACGGCTATCTGTCCCATTAGAAATCACAAAAATCTGTAAATATTTAAACAGAGAGTTTTCTGAATTAAAGCTCTCTTTACTATATCGATGAACCTGATTAAAGGCTTCACGAATAGCAATTCCACGCTTTTTAAGCTCTACTTGTACTAAAGGTAAGCCATTGACTAAAATGGTAACATCATATCTATTGGTTTGCGTTCCTTTTTGTTCAAATTGGGAAATTACCTGCACTTTATTGTTAGCAATATTCTTTTTGTCTACTAGGTAAATGTTTTGAATATGCCCATCATCAAAAACAAAGTCATAAATATAATCGTTATGAATTCTACGGGTTTTATCAATGTGGTTATCACTGGCTTTATCTAAAAACTGCTCACAAAATCTAATCCATTCAGCTTCTGAAAATTGTACATTATTAAGGTTTTGCAGTTGCACTCGGACATTAGCAAGCATTTTTTTAGGAGTGGTTAAACTTGGTAGATGTTCATAACCTTGATTTACTAAATCTTGGATGAGTTCTCGTTCTAAATCGGCTTCTGTTTGATAGCCAGATCCTTGTTGGTCTATATTGGAATATTTATCCAAAATTATAAAGTTGTTTGATTCCGTGATGGGTTTGAAATCGCTCATTAATTTTCCCCCCTATATAAAATTTCATTTCTTTCAGCTTATTTAAACCGATACATTTCATTAATTTTACTCATTAAATAACCTAATATACGTTTATCATCGTCTGTCAATTCAACCGTCTCATCTCCTGAATGTTTTGAATGACTTGATATATTTATAATTCTTGTCTCGTAAGGATTAATATTCCCATTTGTATCTTTAGGTAGAAGTTCTCCCCAGTTGTCATAACCTAAAAAGGTGGATGTTCTCTCCAAAATGTTTCTTAAAAAATTAAAATGATACTTTTTTAACTGACCTGTTTCAATGGCTTTTTCAATTTCAGTTTTTAAGAAAAGATGATAGGAAAAAGGAGAATCATTACTTTGGGAAATTAATTCATATTCTTCATCTTCGTTTTTTTTGAAAAAATATTTTTTAAATGTACCCTTCTTAAACTCATTATGCAACACATTATAAAATAAAGGATTATGAGTGGTTATGATAAATTTAAGCTTTGATTCACTGGATTTTATTAATTGTGCTAAATTTACTGCTAACTCAATCAAGTGGTTATCATCTAATGTACTTACAGGGTCATCTATAAATACATATTCCAGCTGGTCAAATTGGTCTGTTTCTCTCTCACTTGGTTCAGCTACATTTAAGACATCAATAACTTGTTCAAGTAGAGAATAAAATACAGACCATACAAAGTTACTTTCTTCTCCTTTTGAAATTTTAATGTTATTGGAACGTTCATCATTTCCACGCTCATATGAAAAGGTTATTTCTGTAAAAGCTTCTACTGTTATATTTCTCCCATCTTTATTTTTAATAAAATATTCTGCATTAAAATGCGGTGTCAATTTTTTATCGGTATAACGTTGAAAATTAGAAATAATATTTCCGTCTTGTCCCTGCTCTTCAAAAATCCATTTTGTAAAAGAATTAGGATGGATTTTAAGTTTTGGTTCAACATCATTTTCTAAGTCATTATCCCAATAAAATAAATCTTCCGTAAAAGCATTATAATAAAGGTATTTTCTACCAACAACTCCCGATACTTCTAACTCCGTATCCTCATCTGATTTCGGTGGCATTAACGATTTGAATTCCCGGGAAAGCCTAGTTTTACCAGTTCCATTAAAAGCATAAATCAACTGAACTGTTACATCAGACTCTCTCGCATCTTTAGCTTTAGTTTTATGTTTGGCATCTTTCAACGTTTGTGCAATATCAGTTAATGAAACACCCATATTACGCTTCTACCTCCTCTTTTGGAAAGCTAAGAAGCATATTACGGTAATAATTGTATTGTTTTTGACGCAACTCTATTTCACGAGGTAAAACTTCGGAAATTGATGATGTCAATGCATCGAATTTATCGAGGATAGAAACGATGCGGGCTTGTTCTTCAAGGGGTGGGATGGGGATTTTTGCTTTACCCAAACCATTGGTATTAATCGCTGAGATTTTCCCCGAAGATATATGTTTCCTAATTTGGTCATGAAAGTGCTTGGTGCGTAAAAAGTATGAAACATACTTAGGATTCAAAGAACTTCTGTATGAAAAACAAGCATCATGAATAACAACTCCCGTATTGCCAAGCCAAGCAGTACCTTTCCCAATATCTTCAATTGTTTCTCCAGCGGCAACAATTACCACATCACCATGATCTGCAACTCTTAGCTTTGAAGCTAAATCATAACTAACAAACGATTTTGTCTTTTCTGCCCAGATATTATAATGCGTATACATTTCACCATAATGAATACATGGGAAACCCTCTGAAAGCATGTCGTTTTTTACAAACCTCTTACCTCGTGTAAATTCGCCCACATCCCCCAATGTCTTCCATTCAACTTCTCCCTCGTCAAAAGTGAACAACTTATCACGATAATAGGTATATTGTTTTTTACGAGCTGTAAGCTCTGCTGTAAGCTCTGCTGTAAGCTCTGCTGTAAGCTTTGCTGTAAGCTCTGTAAAGATGTCCAACATACGAACGATTTCTTCTTGTACCTTAAGGGGTGGGATAGGGATCTTGAGTTTCTTTAACTCGCCCATTGGTAAGCTCACAACAGGTGAACCAACAATTTTTCTACTATAATCGCTTACAATATCCTGAGAATTAAGTAAATAAGAAAGATATTTTGAACTAATAATTTCTTGAATAGGTTTTATCACATAAACCCCTTCTTTAATGTTCCAATTTATAGGTTTAGTTTCTATAACGGCAGTACGTCCAACAGTTCCAGTTCCTGAAAATAAAACATCGCCACTTTCTAAATTAGAACGGTTATTTATTAATTCTAAAGCTTTAGTATCTACCCTATCTGTCTTGTCAAGAAATACAATTTTCCCATTCTGTATTTCACGGACTGTCACATAAAATCCTTCTGAATCAGGTGTATTTAATTGAAACTTTTTACGAGGATTTAAACCCGTTTTTAATGACTTAATTACAGTTTCTAAAGTCTTCCACTCAACCTCAACCCCCTCAAGGAGTTTCTCCATATAATTCGGCTTAATCATGATTCAAGCACCTCAATAATGTCATTAATTTCACCACGAAGTTGGTCTATCTTTGCTACAGTCGTTTTTATCTCTGCATTCAGCTCATTTATATCAATGATTTCCCTTGTGTCTTTTACTTCCACATAGGAGCTCACAGATAGGTTATAATTATTTTGAACGATTACATCATAATCAACGGATTTTGCAACATAGTCAACATCTTCTTTGCTGTCAAACATTTTCATGATTTGCTCAATATGTTCATCTGTAAGTATGTTATTATTGGTTTCTTTTTTATAGAAATCTACTCCACTTGCATCAATAAATTGAGTTTTATTATCGGTTTTATGCTTAGCGAGAACCAAGATATTAACCGCTATTGAAGTTCCATAAAAAAGGTTAGGTGCTAATGAAATAACCGTTTCAACAAAGTTATTATCAATCAGATACTTTCTAATTTTCTGCTCTGCACCACCACGGTAAAAAATACCAGGGAAGCAAACGATAGCAGCACGACCTTTGCTTGAAAGATAACTAAGCGTATGAAGCACAAAGGCGAAATCGGCTTTAGATTTTGGGGCTAATACGCCTGCAGGAGCAAATCTTTCATCATTAATAAGTGTTGGATCAGCACTGCCAATCCAATTTACGGAATAAGGTGGATTAGATACGATAGCATCAAAAGGTTTTTCATCACCAAAGTGAGGGTCTAATAGCGTATTTCCTAAAGCAATATTAAACTTATCGTAGTTTATATTGTGTAAAAACATATTCATACGAGCAAGGTTATAAGTTGTATGGTTAATCTCCTGTCCATAAAAACCATCTTCGATAATATGATCATCAAACTGTTTTTTTGCTTGTAATAGCAATGAACCTGAACCGGCTGCAGGGTCATAAATCTTATTAATGGTTGTTTGCTTGTGGATTGCTAATTGAGCAATAAGCTTAGACACACTCTGCGGTGTAAAAAATTCTCCTCCAGATTTACCAGCATTGGCAGCATAATTAGAGATTAAAAACTCATAGGCATCACCAAAAAGGTCAATTTGACTATCTTCAAAATCACCAAAATTAAGCCCTTCAACGCCTTTAATGACAGCAGCTAAACGACTGTTTTTATCCTTTACAGTATTTCCTAATCTATTGCTTGTCGTGTCAAAATCTGCGAATAATCCTTTAATATCCAATTCAGAAGGATAACCATTTGCTGAACTTTCAATAGCAGAAAATATAGCAGCTAAATCTGTATCTAAAGAAAATCATGCCATTCATAAAATCCCTTTCAACTAAGATTCCCTAAATCCACACATTCACAAGTAGTACCCAGAAACTACCCTGAGAAAAAGCTATTCAAGGTTGACAATGAACTAACAAAAGAACATGTAAAAAGTCCAAGCGAAACATTTGAAACAAAGATTTACGCCTTCAAGAAAAAAACAATATATCTGAATATCTAATTATAATTGCACTTTTTATTATATTTATTTATTAATGTACATAGTTCCATACTTACGGAAACTAAATTACTGCTATTCTCCAACATTTAACACTTCTAAAACTTCTCTAAACAACACCGAACCTCTCCCAACAACCAACTCCATAGGAACTTCTTTAACACACCCATCTCTCCCCACCATAACAGCCCCATTCTCATAATCAACCCAAATCTGAACATCCTGCACATAATAGTTCTTAACAGAAGATGCCTCATCTAAATTAAGATGATCCAGCTCAACCTTAACTTGCTTCGTAAAACGACGCAGCGTTTTCCACAGAGTTCGTTCTTCCTTTGATTTCATGAAAAGTTCTGGGAGTTCTTGTACTTCTTTTAATAACGACATAGTTGTTATTGTGTATGTTTGAATGCCATATCCTACTGGGCGGATGAGGTGGTCTAGTTTTTTCCATGGCTCTAGTTCGAAATGTACATAGTCATCGTTTTGTTGCACTTGAATATGCTTTATTTTTGCTACGTATTGAATGCCACCTTTTTCTCCGTGCCATTTTTTCGGTGCATATAATGCTATATACTTCGCTTCTTGCCATCCTGGTTTTAGTTGTGTGACTGGTAACTGATATAAGCCATTCTTTCTATACATTTCATAGTCGTTTTCGGTTTTCACGCTGCCCACTAATACTTTTTCTTCTAGTGAGGAGTGCCATTCTTCTTTTGTTCCTCTTGGAAGGATGCCTTCTCTTATAATTTCTTCTGGGCTCTTTTCAATAAGGTGATCTAAAAATTGTTCGACTAGTCTTGTTGCGTTTGGTAAGAACGGGAAGCCACCGATATTTACTTTTTCGATACTTTTATAAAATGGATGGTTCTCATACTCTTCCTCTTGGTTCCACGGGAATAATACGTATGCTCCGTAAGCTGTTCGTTCAAATGGTCCTTCTTGTTCTACTACTAATGCATCTCTGTAGCGGTGCATTGTATTAATGTCTTCTTCCATTGGACCAGGGGTGCCATACTTCCTTTTATAATGAGAGCTTTCAGCAAAATCAATTCGATATTTCGCATCAAAAATGTATTGGTATTGATAGCTCTTTCCCTTTTTCTCAATAGCGAGCATCGTATCTGGTTTTTGTGTAACTGTTGGCAGTCCACCGTTTCTTTTCTGGAAGTAAAGTTCGATTACCTCGTCTGTTTCTGGATGTTTGAACGTTCTTTTCGCAGTTTTACTTTCATCTAGCGTTACATATAAACCATCTTGTTTAACTTGGATAACCTCTTGATGGAGCGGTATATATTTCTTTGATAGAATTTGTCCAAGCTTTAAATACGTCCAGTATTCGTATAATCTAGCAACATCTTTTACCGACATTTTGAAAATTTGTCCTCGTAATGTTAAACCTCGCGATAGCATTAAGAAGATTTGATACGCCTCTCTATAGCCTGCCGCCATCTGGATAACGAGTGAAAAGACTGAGCGATCCAAATTTCCGATTCCTCTCCAAAATGGATCGTTCAACTCGTTTTTCATTCGATACTTCATATTTTTTACACGTTCTAACAAATCTTCATCAGTTACACCACGAGTATATCTAGACTTTGACTCTAGCGCCTTAAGTAGATCATCTATTTTATGTACCACTCTTTGAATCATCCATTTAACAAATCGATTTTCCAGCGTATCATAAGACACTTCCTTATAAGCTGTAATCCCTTTAGTCGGTATACTGTTTTCTCCTTGCAACAAGTGTGGTCGCTTTCGCAAATAGTTCATTCCGACAGAATCCAATTTACGAATTTTTTCTCCCCGTACAACTTGATGCCTAGTCATAAGCGTATGATGCGGTTGTCTTTTAATGTGAGAGATCGACTTCATAAATCGCCCAAAGGAATCATTTAAAATACGATAAAACTCACTCTTCGATGGATTTGTAGCGTAAATTGTAGATGCTCCTAAGTAAGTTCTCTTTAGTAAATGAAACGCTAAATTATAAATTTCATCATTTACCTCATCTAATAAAGCTCTGTAATCATCCTTATAATCAAGCTTTGCCGGGAAAACTTCAAATGTAACAGTTAATAAAGTATCTTTATCATCTTTAATTTCAAACGTTGTATTTCCTACTTCATTCGGAAATGAAAGATTCCCCATTAACACATGAAGTGACCCCATTTGAATAGAACTAACTTGTTTTCGAAAACCCGGATGTTCATGATAAAAAGAAAACTGCCTATTATTTTTCGGAACAACAACAAGCTGATAACTTCTATTCTCAAAAAAGATTGGCGGGTGTTCGTTCCATTCGTCTAGCCTCTGCAATCTCGCATCAAATACAGAAACAGATTCTGCCTTCCCCTCTACATGAAAATACATCATCTCATCTGCGTTCATAGTGTGATATTCTTTTAAACTCTCATATTTCTCATGATAAGGATTTCCTTTAATCGTCAATGATAGCTCCTCTGTTTCAATCTTAACTAGCTCTATCTCATTATTAGATCCAGAAAGAGGTGAAACCATCATACTCGAACCTCCTTAACATATGAGAGAGCTTGTTAGCTGATCGAGGATACTTAGCATATGAAGCATCATTATTGCCGCTATCATATTCTTCATTTGCACATAATACATACAACTGCTTTAATCCCTCTTCTGTTCTTCCATCACTACCTGCAAGACGCGGTAAAATCTTTTGATATATTTGATAATCAAGTGCTTCATCGAATGACAATAACTTTCCTTTTTCGTTGTATGCCATATAGAAGCAAATTTCATCTCGTATACGATATCCAACTTGGGCTCCAACTGATTCAAGGGTTTTATTTATTTCTATTAGAATATTTGATATGTTTCTCACAAGATCTTCGTTTTCTTTAAAACATTCTTTTAAATGAAGATACTCGGTTGCTAAAGAACGATTAGAAACAATTTCAGCCTCTTTCTCTTCTATATCCATTAAGAAATTAAAATAATCTAAGTTAACGGTATTAAATTCAATTGTATTCGCACGATCTAATACTTTTTTACTTAACGGATGTGTCGTTTCATCCATATTTACCGTCCCGATAATATATACATTTGACGGAATTATAATGCGCTTATTCGTAATTGATTCTGGAAGTACTGGTGACGTAACAATTTTTCCATCTTTCCACTTACGACTTTCAATTACACTTAAAAAGTCACTAAAGTAGTATTCCACTCGAGCTAAGTTCATCTCGTCCAACACTACAAAATACGGCCTATTTGGATTTGCATCTGCATTTTCAAGAACTTTAATTAACGGTCTTTCTTGAAACTCCCCTTGAAGGTTCACATAACCAAGTAAATCAGAGCTATCACTCCAATCAGGTCGAACCGGAATAAGCGTAAATTGTCCATTCTCTTCCGTTGCTCCTAAACTCTCTGCAAACCACTGAACAATTTTCGTTTTCCCTGTACCCGAAATGCCTGATAAAATCACAAACGGCTTCGTCTTTAATGACAGGAAGAAATTAATAAGATCCTTTTTTTCATAAAAGAAACCTTTACTTTGA
Organism: Bacillus sp. SRB_8; assembly: GCF_003264205.1. Lineage (NCBI taxonomy): Bacteria > Bacillati > Bacillota > Bacilli > Caryophanales > Bacillaceae > Bacillus > Bacillus sp. SRB_8. The sequence goes on from NZ_NADT01000008.1 coordinate 333,446, forward strand.
ATATAAGAAGACACGTGATCGATAATTGATTGTTGATCTAAATACACTTCTTTCCTCTCATAAATCATTTCATATTTCGTTCCTTCCTCTTTATAAGCTATGAACCCCTCATAATAGCGAAGCATTTCTTCTAGGTCTTCTACTAACTCTTTCTCGCTTGGCATTTTATTAGCATCGTACGCAATATAAGCCGCTGTTGAATTCGCATATCCTTTCGCTTTCAGACTTGTCCCTAGGAAGATTTCATCATCTTTCTTCACCTTTTGGGACATATGTATTTGCTCGCGGATATCTTCTTTAATCTTTTGCATCTCTTCTTTAGACGTTTCCGTCACACCTTGTGCCAACGTTAAATATAATCGCTCCATATCTTCACTAAATAAATAAACGATATAATATCCTCGCTGCGTAGATGTCGTAATATCTTTATTCATAATTGCAAGCCATGGAACAGCAGCCCAGTTTCCTTGTCCAATTGATCCTGTGACAACATACTGATTATGATCAATAAATGGTAACCTCGTTATTTCCGTTGTCATCTCATTCCTAACAACCGATCCCATTTTATGGCCCGCAAATCTTTCTGTCCTTGCCTGTAAATACTCATTCATAACCATTAAAAACTTTTCACGTAAATTACTGTTCATACTACCGCCCTTTTCTCCATCCTTTTTTATTTATTGTTCAGATGGAATCCATTCACTATTAACTAACCCTACTTGTTCAAGCCAATCTAGTAAGTTATTCGTACGCCGCTTCGCTACTGATTCAACCATCAAATTATCCCCTAATGAATTTCGGACAATCGCCATTCCTAAATCTACTAAAGCTTCTTTCTTTTCATCCTTTGAATAGTTCTCTAACACTCCAAGAACAAATAAAGCATAACGGAAATATTCCTGCTTTAAAACTAACTGGACAATGTAGACATTTTTATCTTCCGATTGAACATATTCATTTAATAGAAGCTTATTCATTTCATGGGATTCATTCAAAAAGCCCAGTAACCTTAAATCTTGACGCGCACGAGACTTCCTACTATATAAATTTTCATCCGTTTGTTCACGTAACTTAATCGGATTATATGTATCATTCATTACCTCTTCTAAAAAGAGCATAACTTTATCATATTTTTCACTCGGTAGATTATCAGTTTGGAATTCTTTAAATGTAATAGCTCGCGATCCAGTCACATTCACAAATGGAAACTGAGAAAAAAAGCTACCAAGAAAGCATTACATTCTCCCACTTGCCCAAAATCCTCATGCTTTACCTTACGAACATCAATAAGTTTTTCCCAAGCATTCTTAAGAATTTCAAAACTCACTTTAAAATAAGATATTGCTGTCTCGCCCTTTTCATATTGCTCAAGTGAAAGTTTAGTTTCAACGTATAATCCTTCATCATCCTTGTTTATAACCAAATAAGGTTTATTACCTTTTATATCTTCAACCTGCTTCGTTGATTTAGCCAATTCAATTATGAGTTGCTCTAACATTTTCATCCCCACCGTTACAATAAATTACAATTACTACTATTTTACCAAACTATGTGTAAAAGAAAAATCATACGCCATACCGTATGATTTAATAATTTCTATTATTCCCCACTAGCTCCCCATACTCCTGACTACTCTCCTCAAGAAATATCCTACTCTCCCCACTATCCTTATAAAAACTCTCCCAACCCCGCTCCCTCAAAATCCCCTTCCAACTATCACTCTCAACCATTCTCTTAATAATACTATCCCAATAAGCAACCTCTTCCTCAGTCATATCTTTCGGCCCCATAATACCTTTCCAGTGCTGGAAGATGACGTCGATTCCTTGTTCTTTCCATGTTGGGATTTCTGGTAGTCGGTCTAGTCGTTTTGGTGCGGATACGGCTAATATTTTTATTTTGCCGGCTTTGTATTGTTTTTCGGCTTCGGATAGGGTCATTGTTGCGGCGTTAATTTGTTTGTTCATTAGGGCGTTTATGATTTTTTCTTTGTTTTCGTAGACGAAGAATTGTAGTTCGGCAGGGTTTATGCCAAATGCTTTACTTACTTGTACGAAGGATAGGTGATCGTCGTTTCCTAGGCCGGGGGCAACGCCGATTTTGAAGTTTTTCTTGTCTTGTTTTAGTTGTTCCATTAGTTCGTTTGCGTTGTCTATGTTTGAGTCTTTTGAGACGACAACGATTTCCCAGTCCGATGCTAATGTTGCGAGCGGGGTGAAGTCTTTATATGTTAGTTTACTGTGGCCTAGTAGGTTGTTCGTTATGAGTAAGCTTGAGTTAATCGCCAGTACGTGACCGCCTTTTTGTTTCGTATATTTCCATCCGACGTCACCGCTGCCACCTACTTTATTTGTGACAGTGATTGGTTTTGTGAAGATTTTTTCTTCTGTCAGCGTTTTTTGCATCGCTCGTGCTGTTAAGTCCCATCCTGCCCCTTGAACGTTTGGCGCAACGATTTCTACTTCTTCTATGTTCACTTTATTTGTGTGCGTTTTTTCTACAGAACAACCAGCTATTACTCCTATCATGATCCATATACATAGTAATAATCGTTTTTTCATAGTCCTCGTCCTATGCGATATTTTCGTTCTGGTCGTCCGATAATGCCATATGTGTATTCTACTGTGCATTCGTTTGTCGCTACTAAGTATTCTAAATATCTTCTTGCGGTTGTTCTGGAGGCACCCATTTGTTCTCCCATTTCTTCTATTTGTTCCCGGTATAGCGCTGCGATTTCATTCGGCTATAAACTGAGTGTATCTTTACGAATGCTACCTGCTAAAAGAATGCCACCAACAATGCCGGCTAATAATACCGCTAATGAGAAGAGTATGATTTCTTTTGTTCTGCTCAGTATGTTAGATTCAATACCTTTTAGTGAACTACCCACCACTTAGTATCTCTTACGAGCTTACCCCAAAGTGGGGGCTTCTCGGTTCATCGCTACTTTTGATAGCTAACGAATTTGTCCTAGGACAGCCGAGCTAACTCCCTTGTTCCAAAGGTTATTTCTCATGATTTATATCAATGCTAATAACCGCATGGCTTCCTTTTTGATATTGATAGCTGCGTTATAGTCACGACTGATTGTGAGTCCACACGAACACGCATACATGCGTTCACATAATCGCAGTTCTTTTTTATTTCCACAACGACTACACATCTTTGTAGAAGGAAACCATTTATCTATTTTTACAAGCTGTTTTCCTTGTTCTTGTAGCTTATATGCTAAAAATGTCGTGAACATCCGCCAACCGTTGTCCGCTACACTTTTACCAAAGCGTAGTGCTCGTGACATTCCTTTCATATGTAAGTCTTCAATTGCTACAGCGTCAAAACTCGTAGCTAATTCTTTAGACTTGTGATGAAGGAAATTTTTACGTTGATTGGCGACTTTTTCATGCAACTTCGCGACACGAATGCGTTGTTTATTCCAGCGCTCCGAATCTTTCACACGTCTTGCTAATACTCGTTGCGCTTTTGCTAATTTGTCTAATATCTGACGATAAAAGCGAGGATAATTGGCTTTCTCATCTTCGCTACTCACATACAATTCAGCCATTGCGAAGTCTAATCCAACTACACGTTCTACTTCTTTTGGAGTGATTTCTTTTTCATATTCGGTCAAAATAGACACGTAATACTTACCAGTTGGTGTCATCGAAATCGTACACGATTTGATGATATGGTTTGGCGGTATTTCTCTATGTTGCTTCAGTCTCACCATTTTCAATTTCGGTAATTTGATATAACCATGAAATAACATAATATTTCCGTTAACTCGATTCGTTGTGTAGGATTTTCTACTCTTTTTACTTTTGAATGTAGGAAACTCACTTTGTCCACTAAAAAAATTCTTATACGCAGTTTGCAAATTTAATTGCGCGTTGGCCAATGCTAAGGAATCGACTTCTTTCAACCATTCATACTCCACTTTGTATTTCGCAGGAGTAGGGAATTTTTGTTTCTTCAGTTCTTCCTTGTTCTCTTTGTATGCTTCGTATATTTCTTTCCGCTCAGTCAGCATTTTATTATACACAAAGCGTACACATCCGAATGTTTTACGTATGAGATGTGCTTGTTCTTCTGTAGGATACAAACGAAACTTGTACGCCTTATTCTGCTTTGGCACATCCATTCACCTCACTTTTCGCTTCATTTCCCATAAGCTATGACGGTGATTACACAATCTGATTATTATCTACTTTCATTGTTATACCAAACTTTACCTCTTATAAGACTGATTATATCAGGGGCGAAATAAATAGGAAAACCAAATGTTTGGCTACGCCAAACCGAAATTCATCTCCCACCTACCGCTAGACTATCGTTTTTCACACGCTGGAGGAAGGAGACTTCTTTCGGATAATATGTTAAAACTCTCCATGTACATAAAGTACAAAAAGAATAAAAATGTCATAATATTGAGATTTTATTCCGAAGACAGTACAATTCAACTACATTGAACACGCTTTCATAATTATCATTTTATTTATAAGTAAGAGGAGGAATTAATATGGCTCAAGCAAAATCAAGCCGAGTCGCCAGCAATATCTTCAAAGGTTCCGTCGGCAATTTAATTGAATGGTACGATTGGTACGTTTACTCTGCTTTCGCTGTTTACTTCTCAGCAGAGTTCTTTCCTAAAGGAGATCCAACAAGTCAGTTACTGAACACAGCCGCTATTTTCGCAGTTGGATTTTTAATGCGCCCTATTGGAAGTTTGCTAATGGGACGCTATGCAGATCGGCACGGACGCCGGGCAGCATTAACGCTTTCCATTACGGTTATGGCCGGTGGTTCTTTAATTATCGCCTGTACACCTAGTTACGAAAGCATCGGTATTATGGCGCCAATTATTTTAGTTCTTGCTCGTTTACTTCAAGGGTTATCACTTGGCGGAGAGTATGGAACTTCCGCAACATATTTATCTGAGATGGCTAGTAGTGGACGCCGTGGTTTTTATTCAAGTTTTCAATATGTAACGCTCGTTGCTGGACAGATGGTTGCGTTAGGTGTTCAAATTGTTCTTCAGCAATTACTAAGCGAACCAGATATGAAAGCTTGGGGATGGCGTATTCCATTCATTATTGGTGCGATGGGAGCAGTAGCTGTATTATGGCTTCGACGTACAATGGATGAATCAGAGCAGTTCTCAAACATGGAATCGAAAAACCGCGAAAGCGCAGGAACCGTTCGCGCTCTTATGAAACACCCGAAAGCAGTATTAACAGTAGTCGGCCTAACACTAGGAGGCACTGTCGCATTCTATACGTACACAACATACTTACAAAAGTTCATGGTAAATACAGTCGGTCTTCCGAAAGAAGTTGTAAGCTGGATTAACTTTGCCGCACTACTTATATTCGTTGTACTTCAACCAATTGCAGGGCTATTATCCGATAAAATCGGACGCCGCCCACTATTAATGGCTTTCGGTATTCTCGGAACGTTACTAACAGCACCGATCTTCTTCTTTATGGAAAAAACGACAGAACCAATCGTAGCATTTTTACTCATGATGGTCGGCCTCATTATCGTTACTGGTTACACTTCCATTAACGCAATTGTAAAAGCCGAACTCTTCCCAACTGAAATTCGCGCACTTGTTGTAGGTTTACCGTATGCACTAACCGTTGCGATATTTGGCGGAACAGCCGAGTTCATCGCATTATGGCTAAAGAGTATTGGAATGGAATCACTATTTTACTTCTACGTAGCTGGATGTATCGCGATAAGCTTTATTACGTATTGGCGTATGGATGAGTCATCGAAAACTTCGCAGATTGAGGCGGAGCTTGGTGGTGGAGATAAACTAGCTAATAATAAATCTAGTTAAAATTACGTATTCTATGTTCTTCGTTTACCTGAACTCGATTTTCTTTATCTAAAAAAGCATAATTCATTCATATATAATTTAAAAGCCTTCGGATATTGGTTCTATAAACAAAAGATATGGCGATGTTGCAAGAAATCCTTAATCATAATACACCACAAATTACACTTAAATACATTGGTATCAATAAAGAAGAAAAGGATAATATCCTTGATACATTTCTCCTTTAATTTCTTTTAAAAAATATATATCAACCTATTAAAAAGCAAATAAAAGAAGACTAAAAAGCAAATATTAGTCTTCTTTTTTAATTAAAATATTAAAAACAAAAAACTTTAATACAAATTCAAACCCATAAATAAAATTTAATTACTTTTCTTACATTATTCTTTTAACATACTTAAAAACTCACTAAAATTATCTGCAACTTCACTAGTTACCGGATTCAACTCTTCTGATTCTTCATGATACCATACCACAACAGATGGTATTTCTTTTTCTCTAAAATCTAAACAAAGAAAATCACCTGCGAATAAAACAGCAAACGGAATAACATTTATCCCTGTTAAATCTTCATCATCCGTTAAACGAGTATCGATATCAGATAATACAACCTCTATATCATACCAACCATTTTCATCATCATCATCATCTTCTTCTGGGTCCTCCAACAAACATAAGAAACGTTCAATTAAAAGTTCATTTTTTTCATGTGAAAAAACATTAGTAATTGGAATAGAGCCATTATATTTTTTCAAAAAATCTATAAAATCATTTGGTAATTTTATCTCACAATATTCCTCAAATGATTCAATTAATTCATCATTTGGTGATTGAAGTTCACTACCATTTTTAATCTTCATTTTAATTCCTCCATTTCTTTACCTACCTTTAGATCTATAAGACCAATGTCCTTCACTCCGCCCACCTTTATGAAATATGCTATTATGTATTCCAAATGGTACTAATTCCATTTTACCTGGCATCTAACCATTTAAATTGTTGTTTTTCACTTGCCAACCACATTTCCTCTGGTAACTCATCCGATTTAATAATTAAACCAGCTTTCTTAAAATCAGGATATTGTGTACCTAATTTCATAGGAACATCAGGTATTAAACTTTTCTCAATAAAGTGATCTACTACAAATCGAAACACAAACCATAATAAAACGAAAAAAGAGAAAAAAGAAAAGAATTCAAGATCAAAGAGGGAAAAATGAAGAAAGAACGCATGATTAATCTTACCTCTATTTTTAATGAAGTATACTCTTATGCCCAAACCCTAGAAAATACCTGGTTATTCCCTTCCCGAAAAGGAGATCAGCCCATTAGTAAAATCCAGGCTTATCGACAACTGCAAAAAGCCGGAGATTTTTCCGGTGCAGAATCCATTGGTACACACACCATGCGCAAAACCTTCGGCTATTGGTTCTATAAACAAACAAAAGACGTGGCTATGTTGCAGGAAATATTAAACCACAGTACACCACAAATTACGCTTAAATATATTGGAATCAATAAAGAAGAAAAAGATAATATACTAGATAATTTCTATATCTAATCATATATGATCAACATAAAGAAAAATTTGATATACAATCAGATTTAAAAACATTACTTAATAATTCTTTGAATTAAATTGGAGCTGATTCTGACTCGATTTTCTACTTAAAAAACATGATTACTATATATTTCACCAGAATACAGATTCAAAACTATTTAATTAAAGACTAAAAAAACTATTTTTCTTTTTTCCATGATATTCGAAATTCCCCACCATGTTCTTCCGTTTTAATTTTAACCTTATATGTATCATCCTTAGGCACTTTAATATTTTTTTCGCCTTCGCCACTATTAAACTCTAATATTGTATTATCATTTGAATCCACAACATAAGCAATTATATTTCCTTGTTTAGTTTTATCATCAAAAGAAAAAATCCAATTCTCCCCTTTTTTAACTTTCCTATCTTGAGTTGCAGATCCAGTAAATTTTCTATAATCTCCAGATATACTACCTGATACACTATCTGAAGAACCATAAACTTTACCACCAACAATAGTTCCCTCTCTTGTAAAACAACCACTAAGAATTACTAAACACAAAACAAATAAAATTATATTTTTAAAAATTTTCACCATCATTCCCCCTTCTATTCCCAATAAAATTTTCACCATTAAACTTATAAAAATAACTATAATAAAAAATTATATCCATTGATAGATATTTAATTAATTTTACACTTCAGCTAAGGCTTACAAGTATCTCGTATGACTTATCTCAAAATCCTTATCAATGTTAAAGTTATTCATTTTTAAGACTAGAAACAAATTAATATTGTAAATTAAAATTTTAGGAGTACTACCCTCATCTTCAAATAAAGAATATATATATGATTAAAACTAATTATATTTTTTTACCTTTAAAGGAATAGATATAAAATACAAATCTATAGCATAAATAGTAATCAAAATACCTTTACCTTCATCAGCAAACTTTGATTGATGAAACTGTTCTGAAACTTTTCTTTTTCCCCATTTTTTAGGAAACCATTGAAATCCTGAAAACATATAATTAATCTACCTTTTCATTAAAATTTTGCTAGTTTATTTCTTAACTCTAACTCTTCAACTGTTTCAAAACCTTTAAAAAATAAACTAGCAATTTGATTATGATTAAAAAATACATTGTATTCTTTAGACAATTTTCCTTGAGGATATGGATAAGACACGTAATCCCACATTTTATTTTCATTCACTTGTCCCTGTTTTCTACCGTAAACCATAAGAGGTTGATTAATTCCTTCAACAAGAACCACAGTTATTACATTTCCATTCTTATCAATAACTACTCTCAAATTGTTAATACGCCTTCAATTAGCTGTAGCACCAATAGATTCTTTGAAAATTTGTTCGTAACAAATAGTATGATTATAAATTTTAAAAATAAATGTTATAGTCACCCAAAATAAAAAGCGTGAGCTATTGGACCCACGCTTAAGAAGCATTTTAGTTTAAATGTTTTTATAAAAGTTAATTTTTTAGTTATTATTTTTATACATTTTTTGTGTTTGTCCCCAAATCTCAATTAAATTTCTAAGTTTATAAGAAGCAAATAAATTATTAAAGGGTTGTAACCCCTACTATAAGAAATACTATTATTACCAAAGGAAGAATGATAATCATAAAGGACACTATTATTGTTAATAATGCTTTCCATGCTGAAAATTGGTGTGCTTCTCCTAAACATTTTAAGGAAATAATGATTGTCCAAATTCCAATAACTACATCAATTATGGCAAAAATAAGAAACAAAATCGTTAAAGTTATGCTACTATCCATTTTCGGTGTCTCACTCGTAAAGTTTTCTATCCCAAACAAGAAAAATGAAGGCACCCAAACTAATATAAGAGAATAAACGTAAGGGATATAAGAATAGGCAACTGAGTAACGTGTTTTTTCAAAGGTACCTTGTCCACCAAGTTTTTTTGCCACCCAATTAAATAACGCTGGTAGCAAAAAATAATAAGTTAAGAAAACAACGAAGGTACCGAATATAACTATTGAGATTATTGAAAATGGACTACTTATTGAATCCGCCACATTTTTAGCAGCTGCTCGATCTAAAGTCTGTACGAATGAGCCTAATAAAATGAGTAAAAACACATTCTTGGGTTTGGATATAAAAATTTCTTTCATTGTATCACGTGGTTTTGTCCAAATGGAGAACCAAGGATTAAGTGCACGTTTAAATTGATTTTCTGGAGTTTCCATATAAAAAACATTCCCCTTTCTTAAAACATATTAAATATAATTTCCTAATCATCCCAGTTATGTACATAGAAATATTAAAGCATAAATAGTCGGTTATTTAAATATAAATATTCAATCATTTAATTTCATCTGAAACTTAGGGGGAGTGCTTCTTAGCAATTACCTCTATATTGTCTTGCATTTTTAACTATGGGCTGAGTAGTTACTTTCATTTTTGAGTACCTCACATTCTTTAATACATTGGATAAACAGTTATAATCTTATCATTAATAAGAACAAACCTAATTTCCATTCCTTCAGATGTTTTACCAGAATATAATCTTCCACTTATACATCTTTTATTGCTATAAGCCTCGTGAATGGCTTCCATAAGAAGAATGCGCTTATATACTTGAAATGCAACAAATTCTCTTTAAAAGCCTATACGTATTTTCCCTCCATCTTCTATATGCTTCCGTAAATAATAGTACTTATGGAGTTCTATAATCATATAAAACAAAGCAAACGAAATCACTGTGCATGCAGACATAAATACAATTGCCCCCATCTGTTGTGTTGCAATGCTAAGAATTATATTAGCAATTAACTGCCCCAATCCCGCTGCAATAGCTGCTACTTTTACACCACCAGTTCCTTTCGATGATTTTGATTTTTTTCTTGGTTCCTGAAGTTTTTCAATATGATTTTTATAAAAATGATACAAAGCAAAACCATACAAACCAAATGAAAGAATAAAATAGATGGGAGTTTGTAATTGTAACACTTCATAGGCATATTTTTGAGTTATAACCAATAATCCGACTGAACATATGGTGCCATATACTCCTCGAAATAGAGTGTATTGTAATTGTCGTTTCCGAGGATTGATAGCAATCCATATCGCCCACAAATTTAAAAAAATAACTGGCGGAGTTACTATATATACATAGAGTAATCGAAAAGGATTCGCGAACGCAGGCAAAAGAACAAACACGTCTGCCCCCAAAAGGACAAGGCCAATTACGTGGACTCTTATTTCATTTACAGGATAAAGGGCCATATAATGTGCAAAAGCTTTCTTATTAAAATCTATACTTTTTTTCATGTTAATTAAACCACCCCGCTACTGTTCCAATCGGTAAAAGTTTCATAGCTATTTATTCTCCTTTTTTCTAAATTTATCCATAATATTATGAGCAACTATATTCCATAGTAAAGAAAGTACGGTAACAAAAAGTACAGCTAAAGAAAAATAAATCCTATCCTTCCATGTATCATGTACAATCATGCCCAGTATAATCATTATTAACGCACCAACACATATAACTATTTTTGAAAATTTTCGCATTCTATTATCTCGCTTCCTTCTCAAACTTAAATGAAACTCCCCCACCATAACCGTTAGGTGAAGTTGCGGAAAACCCTGATTCTTCACCTGCGCGGAATCTATAACCATACCCGCCTATTATAATCTCACCTTTGACACTTACATCATAATCACCTAATACAGGAATATAATCAGGTATCTTAATTTTAGTAATTTCCGCTTCATATGTTTGCAATGCTATCAACATTTCACTTTTAAAAGTATATCCTTCAAATCCATAAGCATAAGAAGCTGTTCCCTGTTTACTAGTTAAAGTAAGATCCTCTCCAAATTTCGAAGAAGTATCAACTTTAATAGATTCTTCTGCTACTGTTCCTTCAATTTTTATACCTATCATATCTTTTTTCAAAACATCTTCTTTACGTGGACTCTTATTTCATTTACAGCGTAAAGAGCCATATAATATTCAAGAGCTTTCTTATTAAAATCTATACTTTTTTTCATGTTAATTAAACCACCCCGCTACTGTTGACCATGCTTTTTTCGCGCCCGTTTTCACCATATCTTTAATACTATCATCCTCACCTTCACCATCTAAATCAACATCCCATTTTACACCTTTTGTGAAATATTATTCCCTTCTCGAAAAGAAGATCAACCCATTAATAAGATCTAGGCTTATCAAAAATTTCAAAAAGCCGGAGATTTTGCCGGTATCGAATCTATTAGGACTCACACCATGCGCAAAACCTTCGGCTATTGGTTCTATAAACAAACAAAAGATGTCGCTATGTTGTAAGAAATACTCAATCATAGCCCCCCACCAATTACACTGAAATATATTGGCATCAACAAGGAAGAAAAAGACAATATACTAGATACATTTTGTATTTAATTCAATACAGATTTCTAATAATATCCCCAGTAAGTACTCATGAACCTAAAATATATTGAAATTAATAAAAAACTGAAATAACATCAAGAACTTGCAGATTTACAATATTAAATATCTATCCATATGATTTATTCTATTGATAGATATTTAATTAATTTTACACTTCAACTAAGGCTTACAAGTATCTCGTATGACTTATCTCAAAATCCTTATCGATGTTAAAGTTATTCATTTTTAAGACTAGAAACAAATTAATATTGTAAATTCACATTTTAGGGGTACTACCCCAATCTTCAAATAAAGAATATATTTATGATTAAAACTAATTATATTTTTTTACCTTTAAAGGAATAGATATAAAATACAAATCTATAGCATAAATAGTAATCAAAATACCTTTACCTTCATCAGCAAACTTTGATTGATGAAACTGTTCTGAAACTTTTCTTTTCCCCCATTTTTTAGGAAACCATTGAGATCCTGAAAACATATAATTAATCTACCTTTTCACTAAAATTTTGCAAGTTTATTTCTTAACTCTAACTCTTCAACTGTTTCAAAACCTTTAAAAAATAAACTAGCAATTTGATTATGATTAAAAAATACATTGTATTCTTTAGACAAATTTCCGTGAGGATATGGACAAGACACGTAATCCCACATTCTTTTAATAGAACAATAGAACCATTTGGTAAAAACTTTTCTTTAGATAATTGCGTAATTCCCCATCTTTCCTTTATCTAAATGTAATTCTATATTCATGATGTTGCTTCTCCCTTTTCTTTTCCATAGTCTTTACTGACTATAGGAGAACCGCGATTATATACTTAATATTCAATACAGACTCTTTAAAAGGTTTCATGTGTTCTACCCCCATCTTCTATATGCTTCCTTAAATAATAATACCTATGGAGTTCCATAATGAAATGAAACAAAATAAACGAAAGCATTGAGTATACACACATTAATACAATTGCTACCATCTTTTGTGTTGCAAAACCAAGACTGATATTAGCAACGAGTTGACCCAACCCTATAAAAGCCACTACTCCGAAACCAGAGTTTTTTTTCGATGACTTTGATTTTTTGATTGGTTCCTGAAGTTTTTTTATATGATTTTTATAATAATAATTCAAAGCAAAAATATACAAACCCACTGAAAAAATAAAATAGATTGAAGTTTGTAATCCTAACATTCCATATGCAAACTTTTGGGTTATAACTAATAATCCTACTGAACATACGATGCCAAATACCCCACGAAATAGAGTGTATTGTAATTGCCGCTTCCTAGGATTTATAACAATCCATATTGCCCATAAATTTAAAAAAGCAACTGGTGGAACTATTATGTACATATATATCGGTTGAACAGGATTCGCAAAAGCAGGCAAAAGCACAAATATATCTGTTATCCCAATCACAAGAGTAATTATAGTCGATCTTATATCATTTACAGCGTAAAGAGCCATATAATATTCAAAAGCTTTCTTATTAAAATCTGTATTTTTTTTCATGTTAATTAAACCACCCCGCTACTGTTGACCAAGCTTTTTTCGCACCCGTTTTCACCATATCCTTAATACTATCACCATCACCATCTAAATCAACATCCCATTTTACACCTTCTGTGAAATATTATTCCCTTCTCGAAAAGAAGATCAACCCATTAATAAGATCTAGGCTTATCAAAAATTTCAAAAAGCCAAAGATTTTGCTGGTATCGAATCTATTGGGACTCACACTATGCGCAAAACCTTCGGCTATTGGTTCTATAAACAAACTAAAGATGTTGCTATGTTGCAAGAGATATTAAACCACAGCACACCAAAGATTACACTCAAATATATTGGAATCAATAAAGAAGAAAAAGATAATATTCTTGATACATTTCAAATTTAATTTACTTAAAATTACTATTTCAACTGTCATAAAAAATAGTGGAAATTTATAAAGAAAGACCTTTTATTTTAAATTAAAAGGTCTCTTCTACAAACATATATATTAAGATTTATATTTTTTTACTGTACAAGGGATAGTTACGATGTACAAATCTATAGCATAGATTGTAACCCAAATACCTTTCCCTTCAGCTTCTAACTTTTTATTTAGTTGAGATAAATGCTCTGAAATTTTTCTTTTCCCCCATCTTCTAGGAAACCATTGAAAAACCTTAGGAACATTATGTTTCTTATTATACCGAGCATTCAATCTCCAGAAAGTGAAAAAAAACAAAGCAATAATTATGATACAAAAAATATCAAAATATGAAATTCCTAAAATCATATTATATTTTCTCCATTTCCACTAAAACTCAGATAATTTACTTCTTAATTCTAATTCACCCTCTGTTTCAAAACCCTTAAATAATAAATGAGCAATTTGATTATGATTAAAAAATACATTATATTCTTTTGATAAATTACCATGAGGATATGGACAAGAAACATAATCCCATAATTTATTATCATCTTGTTGTTGCTTTCTACCATAAATCATAAGGAGTTGATTAATTTCTTCTACAAGAACTACAGAACCAATTGGTAATAATTCGCTTCCTATTGGTAATTTTGGTATATTTATATTTTCCATACAAAACTCCTCCTAAATAAACTAATTACTACTTTAAAAATAAAGATGTGATTTTATAAAAAATAAAAAAGCTAGCGGCATCACTATGCCAAAAATTAGAGATAATATCATTTTCTCTTTAAAAGTAGCATCTGCTCCAAGCCAAACGGCTAATAAACTAGAAGGAACAGCAATAAAAACAAAAATAATTAAAATCTTTTTAAACACTTGCAATGAAAACAAAAAAACTTCCCCCTCATAAATATAACATTCTAACTCTTTTCTACTTTTCTACTCCAAATTTTATTCCTAAACCAACAGGTCCAAGACCAACACTTAATTCATTTTTTAATCCAACTTTTGCCTCTCCACCTATACTACCATAAGCTACATCTCCGCCAACAACTAGTTTCCAATCATCAATAAAAGGTAACGGTATTTTAACTTCTCCCTCAACCTTAGCTAAATCAGCCTTTGCACTAAAACCACGGTAACCATCTTTAGCGAAGATACCAGCTTCAGCATCTCCCAGTTTAATATGTAATTTCCCATAATCATGATCTACACCAATATCATTAAAAGTACCAGCAATCTTTGCCTCTCCACCAATTTTATCAAAAGATGTTAAATCACCAAAAAAGGTATTTATATTTTTGGGTAATTGTATATCAGTTTCATACTTTAAAACTTGAGCGAAAGCACTACTTTTTTTATCTGGATCCCCAACTACTGCACCAGATTCTTTAAATTTAAAATGATCATTTGAATCAACTTTTGTATTACTCATACTATTCAACTTAGTAGAAAAATAATTATTATCCACTTTTTCAGAATCCTTATTCAACCTTTCATGCTTTGTTCCTTCTTTAATCAAATTATCAACTTTACGAGCTTTATCTTCTGTAATCTTATGAATAGACGACGTCCACTCCATATTTATCCCTTGTGTACTAAATGTACCACTTACAGGACTAAATCCTTTTCCACTTTGAACTTCAGCAAGACCAATAGCAATGCTAGTTGCTAATTGAATTGCTGTACTATAATTATTACTAGAGGTCTGATTGAATTGATACAAATGATCTAGCTTTTCTTGTAGTTTTTGCCTCATAACAATAAAAAGATTTACCATGGCATCCATACCCGGCATTGGCATAGCTTGATTGACAGCTTCCATACTTGTTTTCATTCGGTCAATTTCTCGAATTTGTTCTAACACTTCTTGTTCAATAACATCAGTTGAAGCTACCTGTGATTGAAATTGACTTGGAAAGGCATTATTCTGACGGATTAGTTCTTCACATAAGTAAATAATTCCTTGCGCTAGAGGACGAAAAGTTTGTACAAAAAATGATTTTGCACTGCTATACGTTTGCCCTTGTAACACAGTATCAACTGCAAAAGCGTCAATCGACTGAATGGCTTGTTCCATACCTTGAATGGTAGCCGTACATACAGCATTCATGCTTTGAGTTTGGCTTTGTACTTCTCCGAAATACATATTTAAACTCATGCATTGACCTCCCTTGCTAATTTTTGTTGTTGATAGGAAAGGTCGTTTTCTAAATCACTAAGGTCTCGTCTTTCTTTAAGCAACGTTTCTTTTTTGTTTTCCAATTCAAATGTGACTTTTCTTTCAACATGTTGTGCATCTTGATATGTATTCATAAGAAACTGAGACATTTCTCTATCACCATGCCAAGTTCCTAAAATTCGATCAAACAAACGATGGCTTCGACCTCTCCATTCATAAAAATCCGCTTCCGCTTGCTCCTGAATGTGAATCGCGGATTGATTTCGGTCTTGTTCTTCAAATACACTTCTTAACTTTTGATTTACTTGATTAATTTGTTTTTCAATATCTTGACTCATCTTTTTCCTCCTACTATTTTACTTTACGTAGGTTGTCACATTAGCGAAAAATATTTTGAAGTTCGTTATCCATTCTCTCAAATTCATTAGATACCGAATGAATATTATCAACCGCTTGTTGAAAGGCAGCGGAAAATTGTTTCGTCAAGTCTAAAACTTGCTGATTCGCTTCTTGTGCTTTGAAGTTAACAGATAATGTTGTACGCGTCGCCTTTGTTATAGAACGACTTGTTGCACTTTGAATCCTATCAGAGGCTGATCCCATTTTCGTAGCAATTTGCGTTGCTTTTTGTAAATTACTTTGAAATTGTCCCATTCTTTTAAATCCTTTCTATAAGTTTTCCAAATGCATTAAAGAAATCTCATTTCTAATCATTAAATATTCTACTTCTTCTCGCTTTAATTGTTTCTAAAATATAGAAAAGAATCCCTAGATCAAATATCCTTTCAGCGTTAGAGATATTATTTCCGAATGTAATAATAGGTGCATTTAATCCAAATCTTTCATTCCATAGCAGCAAATGTTTCGTCGATGTGAGAAAGAGCATACACAGCACCCTCAACACTATCTATTGGATGTAAAATTGTGTTTAATATTCCTTTAGGTTCATCTAACACCGCTTCATTTTCCCCTTTTTTGTAGTTATGATATTGCCCGATAATAGGAGTATTTTCTATCTGGCGAATAAATTTTTCGTACAACTGATCCATCGCTTCTACGTTATTTTCAACAGTATCTTTAAGTTTATCAAACAACGTTTCTTCTATGTTCTTCGTTTACCTGAACTCGATTTTCTTTATCTAAAAAAGCATAATTCATTAATATACAATTTAAAAACCTCTACTTATATGTAGAGGTTTTTGTATGACGAAAAAACACGTAGTTCCATTGTTATTTTACAAACTCCAAATTCTTCCTCATCTTAAAGTGGAACAAATTTATTACTTAGAGTGTCTAATAAGTGTATTTCTAATATTAGTTGTCCAGATTGGATACAACATATCCCGTTTGACATCTATTTTTATGTATTACAAAAAAAAAGAAAGGACTTATTATTCCCAAAAGTAAAAAATATGTATTGTAATACTACGGTTAAGTATTACAAGTTTAATACTTTCACAGGTGAACCATTACAAGTAGCAACAAAAAAGAAACACCCCAAACCGTGATTTATCAATCATATAAACGTTTTGGATGTCCTTTAACCTGTGAAATTTTAGCTGCAGTAGTATTGTTACCCTATGCCATCTTTAATTGCATTGGTATTTAGAATACCTAGACAAAATCCATATATTCTTGAAAGAGGTTGAAAATTTATGTTCGTTTTAAACAAGTTCTTTAACATTTTACATTACAAAAAGATTGTGCCTGTAGTATTACTTTCATGTGTATCACTTATAGGCTGTTCCAATAGTAACACTCAATCTGAACCACCTAAACAAACTAATCAAGCTAATCAAATTAAACAAGAAAATACAGGTAATCAATCTTTCGCTAAACTTGAAAAAGAATATGATGCTAAGCTTGGTATTTATGCACTGGACACAGGTACGAATCAAACTGTTGCTTATCATTCAGATGATCGTTTTGCATTTGCATCTACATCTAAATCATTAGCTGTGGGCGCTCTTTTACGCAAGAACTCATTAGAAGCTCTTGATCAAAGGATTACGTATACTCATGAAGATCTTTCTAATTATAATCCAATTACTGAAAAGCATGTTGATACAGGAATGACGTTAAAAGAACTTGCAGATGCTTCTGTTCGATATAGTGACAGCACAGCACATAATTTGATTCTTAAACATTTAGGAGGGCCCTCTGAATTTGAAAAAATCTTGAGAGAAATGGGAGATACTGTTACTACTTCAGAACGATTTGAACCTGAATTAAATGAAGTGCATCCAGGAGAAACACATGATACCAGTACACCAGAAGCGATAGCTAAGACACTTCAATCATTTACATTAGGAACTGCACTTCCAATAGAAAAACGTGAACTATTAGTAGATTGGATGAAGAGAAATACAACTGGAGATAAATTGATTCGTGCGGGCGTACCAAAAGGATGGGAAGTAGCTGATAAAACAGGCGCGGGATCTTACGGAACAAGAAATGATATCGCAATTATTTGGCCACCAAATAAAAAGCCGATTGTTCTTGCTATACTTTCTAATCATGATAAAGAGGATGCTAAATACGATGATAAACTTATTGCAGACGCAACCAAAGTCGTGTTAAATACCTTAAAAGCTACGGAATAAAGGATAATAGGTTAAAAGTTTTCTATTTTAGGCAGGTGTTTTCATTAACTAAAAATTTAATAGTGTCCCAAAAACGAAATGTGGTGCTAACTTGTAATAAAAAGCTCATTTTTACGTTCTGGGGTGGTTCTATTTTCTTAAGGTGATGGCGATTTGGTGCTACCCCTAAAACATCTGGACTGTAATAGCCAATAAAAAAATGCAAACAAAACGTCCCTTAATCAGTCGTTTTGTTTGCATTTCCTTTTTCTAAAACCACAGAAAAGATAAGTACTATAGTTAACAACATAATAAACCTTACTTCACTTCCATCACTTACAAAAAATGAATACAAAGTATACATTAAAATAAATATTCCATAAATAATTTTGTTCAATGTACTCCCTCCTTTTTGCCTTATATATTTTAGTATAAAAGTTTGATTCAAGCCCTATATCCAAATGAAAATCACCTGTTATATACACAAAGTACTCTTCTCTTGTTAATTTATCTATTTTCACTATATTTATCTATTTTCTTTTTATAACTCAAACTTCTTCGAATCGTACTTTTCTAGAGTTTGCTGCAATTCATTTTGTTCATATGGAATATGTTGATCTGTCTGTACATCTTCAACATTTTCTCCACCTATTAATAATTTCCTGTACTTAAAAAAGTGCCCTGTTAATACTGTTGTAATCATTTTGTATTGCCCTCCTTTTGTTTGATTACTTGTATCATAAAACAAGTATCTGAAGTTGATATGTAGTTTATCTAGAGTGTATGTAAATTTAAAAAATCTCTAATAAAATGTTTATGTTGTAACGTTACCACCAAAACTAGTGCTTCCAACACCATGATTTGAAGAGACAGTAACCCATATTCTAGCTTGAATTCCCGCTACAGTTCTATATTGAGTAAAACCAGTTGATTCCTATAATATAAAAAGAGCACCACTTTTGGATGCTCTTCGTTATAACTATATATTATTTAATTTCCTTGTTTTGTTGGTACCATTTTTCCTTCTTGAGAACCTGTACCTTCTGTTCTTTCAACAGTTTTTGCTTCTCCTTTAGGAGTTGCTGGCACTGCATCTTTAGGTAAATCAAAGTTTTGTGAGAAAGACGTTGTTCCATCTGCACTCTGTGTAATTACTTGATTTGAACTATTTTCATTTGACTTTAAATTGTCCATTTTCGCATCATCTGCACCTACTGCACCTCCCGCTACCAATCCTGTGCTTAAAAGTGCTCCTGCTAATAATGTTTTAATCATTTTTCATTACCTCCTGTTTATTTGTAATATTCATCAAAAAAGTATCTAGAGTTAATGTTTTAGTCATTATCTTTATCTACTTGCTTTTTGATTACATTTAGCATAAGACAAGAATCTATAGTTGATATGGACTGTATCTGGAGATTATGTAAAGAAAAATAGATGGTCAATTGTATATCTTAATGGATGCTTAGACAAGATTGAAACTTTATATGAGTTTGAACAATTGAGTTCCCCTTTGTTTTTGGGTGTGAGGTTTTTAGCTGGAGTGAAGTGAGGGACTAACCTTTTCTAATTTGAAAGCAAACTTTTTATTATTAGTTCACATTCAAAACACTGTAAATAAAGATGTTAAAAATCCGTGAACAAAAAACAACATCTCATTGATGTCCAATCCATCCGTAGCAAAAAATAAATCGAAGATATGAAGTGGGCTCTTAAACGTCATTGCTCCAAACGAGATTATATTTTGTTCCTATCTACTCCCTCTCATAATTAAGTATGAGAATTATGCATTTTTAACCATTAAATTTTATAAAAAAATACTCTATGAATGATAATTCATAGAGTATAACATAACACACAATTATAAATATTTTTATTTACCTTCTATATTTTTAAGATAATTCGCTAAACGAATCTTGTCATTTTCATTATCGGGAGTAATACCAAGATATTTGTATTTCCATATTATCTCCCTTTCTGTAGGATTATGTTCAGGCGATAGCACATCTGTATAATCATATTCTATTTTGAATTTTCCTGAATCATGTAGAATTAATGTTAAGTTTGTCCATAATTCTTGTTCGTTTTTCTTAAATTCTTCACGTAATTTCTCTAATGCGTCGTATAGTTCGAATAATAAGTCATCATAAATTCCCTCATCTACACCATATACTTTTGGGATATTATTCGAATAAACAAATCCATCTTTTTTAGGGGAAGTAAAGAAGAAATACGCTTCTGTTGAATCTTCTGATAATTCAGCATATAGATAAATTTCGTTCCATTCCCCAGGTATAATTTCATCTATTTTTGTACCTATTTCTTGATAAATTATTTCCATTTTTTTAGTTTCCATACTTATCCTCCACATTGATTTTTCATCCTAATTTTTTTAATTTCTCCATTAATCTCATAAGCTATTTTAAATTGAGAAGGTCTTATACTATCATCCGAATATATAGGCTCTATTTTTACTTTTACCGTTTTTCCATCCGCTAAAGCTTGCGACCACTTTTGTTCAAGACTATACCATTTACCACCAGAACGATTTATTTGTGAATTCATTGCCACCAAATTATCAATATCACCTGATCCCTCAAACATACTTGCGATTAAATGCCCCCATCATCATCTTTTAATCTATCATTTCTTCCATTTGGTCCATTTTGCCCAGCTTTTCGTTGTGCATAAGGATTTCTTTTAGCATCCCCTATTTTTAATTCTCCTTCTACACTGGTAATTCGCCTCTCACTATCAGTTTTATAAGTATGACCTGATGGTGATGTATACTCTACATCTGGTGCAAGTACTTTTCTGCGTTTAACTCTTTCATAATGATCTCCATCAACTTAAAAATTTAATAGTGTCCTCAGAACGAAATTCTGTGTTAACTTGTAACAAAAAAAAGAGGAGCCATCTCCTCTTAATAAATAAACACTATTTAATTTGTTCCTTATACTCATGGTTAACAAGTACATACCATTTTCCTGTATCAAATTTTTCTTTATTAATCACGTAAACTTTATTTTCTCTCTTTACATCCCCTGGTTTTAATTCCTTAGTAATAGTAGAGGTCTCGCCTTTTTCAACCCCATAACTACTAGCTGCCCACACATCACTTTGGTAAGCATTATCATTTTCATCCACTAAATCCACTGATGGTAAAACGGCTAATTTCATCGGTTCGTTTGTGATGTTTTTCCCTTCTGCTTCTACAACAATAAAGACATGTCCATCTTCAGGTTTTTGGAATCCTATACTTTCTTTACCAACCTTATCTCTTTCTACAACTCTTTTTACAGTTACATCAAATTTAGGTGTATGAAAATCCTTGTTTACAGCATACTCTTTTTCTTTTATTTTTGATTTCTCTTTTGTTTTTTCTGTATTTTTCTGCTTTGTATTCTCTTTCGTTTTCGCCTCATCAGTTGTTTGCACTTTTTTTTCTTCTTGTTTAGAATTGGTTTCTTTAGATTCTGAAGAAGTTTTGTCGGATGTATTGCCGCAACCAGATAAATTGAATACTAAAGCGCCACCTAAAATACATGTAGTAAATTTTTTCAACATCTCTTTTTATCCCCCAATAACACGATATGTAAATTCCTTACTTATCATAGCAAAAAATACCATCTTAAATTGTTGTATTTTGTCGAATAATTAAGAATAATAAATCGTTTTTATTGCATATAAAAAACATGATCTTGATGTAGTACCAAGATCATGTTTTACGTTGATGTTATTTATAAAATACTTTATCCACATTATACTTCGCTTGAAATTCGTTAATCATATATGTTTCGTAAATTTCTCTTTCCATCGGATCTTCTACAATACATACATCAATACAATACACTTCATCACGATGATTTTTAATTGGTGATACATTATCTTCAAAATGTTTTTTAATACGTTGTCTTACTTTACGTGCTTTCCCAACAAAAAGAAGTTCGTCATTAAAATCATAGTTAAAAAATAAGGGGAATTATATGATAGGAGATGCAAATATAGACAGTCGCTGACCATTAGTCTACAACTAATCCTAATCCCACACCCCCACACAAAAGAAAAAAGCACCAGGTCCCCCCGATGCTTTCCCCCCTAAAACAAATGACAAGCCACCTCATGCCCCTTCGCAATCTCCACCATCTTCGGTACTTCCTGTGCGCATTTTTCAGTCGCAAATTTGCACCTTGTTCTGAATTTGCAGCCGGATGGTGAGTTGAGTGGGCTTGGTACTTCTCCCTCTAGGATGATCCGTTCTTTGCCTGTGTTTGTTGGATCTGGTTCTGGCATGGATGAGAGTAGTGCTTGTGTGTATGGATGTGCCGGTTTTGTGTATAGGTCTTCGCTGTCGGCAATTTCTACTATGTTTCCTAAGTACATGACTCCGATTCTATCTGATATGTGTCTTACCATGGATAGGTCATGTGCGATGAATAAGTATGTGACGCCTGTTTCTTCTTGGATGTCTTGCAGCATGTTTACGACTTGTGCTTGGACTGAGACATCAAGTGCTGAGATTGGTTCGTCACATAGGATGAAGTCTGGTTTTACAGATAGTGCACGCGCGATGCTGATGCGCTGTCTTTGTCCTCCGCTAAATTCGTGCGGATAGCGATATAGATGTTCTTCTTTTAGTCCTACTTTTTTGAGCAGGTCTAGAATGATTTCTTTTCTTTCTTCCGCCGTGTAAGAGCCATGAATGTTCATCGGTTCGCTAATAATTTGGAATACGTTCATTGTCGGGTTTAATGATGCGTATGGGTCTTGGAAAATGATTTGCATTCTTTTTCGATAATCTTTTAGTTCACTTTCTTTTAGATCTGCGATATCTTTTCCGTCGAATAGGATGTTACCTGAAGTGACGTCGTGTAAGCGAATGATACTTCTTCCTGTCGTTGATTTTCCGCAGCCTGATTCTCCTACTAATCCGAATGTTTCACCCTTTTTAATTGTGAAGCTTAGGTCATCGACTGCCCTTAATTGCTCTGTTTTTCTGCCGAATAGTCCTTTTTTAATAGGAAAATACTTTTTTAAGTTCCGAACTTCAATTAAGTTTTCTTCATGCATGGGAATCACCTACCGCCCTATCGTTTAACCAGCACATAGAGCGTCTTCCGTTTCCGATTTCAAAATATGGTGGACGTTCTTTTTCACAAATGTCCATTTTATGTGGGCAACGCTCTGCGAATGGGCAACCTTTTGGCGGATGTAGTAAGTTTGGTGTTACACCTTGAATTGGCGCTAGTCTCTCTTTTACCCCATTCGATATTTTCGGCAGCGAGTTTAATAGCCCTTTCGTATACGGATGGTTCGGCGATTGGAAAATATCAAGTACATGTCCTTCTTCCATAATAAGTCCGCCGTACATAACGATGACGCGTGTACAGTTTTGCGCAACAATTCCAAGATCATGCGTAATAAGAAGTAACGACATATTCGTTTCGTTTTTTAAGTTTTTCATTAAGTCTAGTATTTGTGCTTGTATCGTTACATCAAGCGCTGTCGTCGGTTCATCCGCAATGAGAAGGTCTGGATTACAAGACATTGCCATCGCGATCATAACCCGCTGCTTCATACCGCCGCTTAGTTCATGCGGATATTGTTTTACCCTTTCTTCCGGTGAAGAGAGACCGACTTGTTTTAACAAGTTGACCGCGATGTGCTCTGCTTCTTTCTTTTTCACTTTTTGATGACGTATAATTACTTCTGTCATTTGCTTCCCAATTTTCACAACTGGATTTAGCGCCGACATTGGATCTTGGGATATGAGTGAAATTTGATTTCCTCTAATAGAACGCAATTCTTTCTCCGATTTAGAAAGCACGTTTTCATTTTGAAAAAGAATCTCTCCTTCTTTCACTTTCCCCGGAGGCGCAACGAGGGCCATAACGGATTTCGCCATAACGCTCTTTCCGCTTCCCGATTCGCCAACAATCCCAACGACTTCACCCTTTTTCAAGCTAAATGAAACGCCGCGAACCGCTTCTACTTCGCCGTCTTCTATGAAAAAAGAAGTCTTTAAGTTTTTCACTTCTAATAGTTTTTCAGACACGCTTTTCACTCCCCCTCACTTAAAGCATTAGTTCTCATGATGAGCCCCTTTTGGCGCGAAAGCTTTTTTCAACGCTTCACCGATTACGTTAAAACTTAGTACTGTTAATAAAATAAGGAACCCTGGGAAGAGTGTTAAATACCAAGCTTCACCTATGTATCCTTGCGCATTATTTAGCATGCTGCCCCAAGAAGAATCTGGTTCTCTAATACCTAATCCTAAGAAGCTAAGTGATGATTCCATTAAAATCGATGTCGCAATTGTTAATGTCGCTGCGATTATAATGGTTGATAAAATGTTTGGAATGATGTGTCTTACAATAATCATCAATGATTTTTGTCCGGATACTTTTGCATATAAAACGTACTCACGCTCTTTTACAGATAACGTTTCTGCCCTTACGATACGCGCGGTATCCATCCACGTTAATAATCCGATAATAAGAACAAGCGTTGTAATTCCTGGTTTTAAATACGCATTTAATAACAGCATTAAAAAGAACGATGGAATCGACATAAGAACTTCAACAATTCGCATTAAGAAGTTGTCTAACTTTCCGCCAAAATATCCGCTAATTGTTCCTACTGCGGTCCCGATTGTAATGGAAACGACCATCGCTAGAAAACCAACCGCAAGGGAAACTCGTCCGCCATATAACGCTCTCGTTAAGTAATCCCTTCCGTAATCATCTGTGCCGAACGGATGACTCATACTCGGTTCTTGTAAACGATCTGGAATCGACATTTTACTAGGATCGTACGGTGATACGAATGCGAAAAGAGACGCGATTGTTAAAACACCCAGTATAATAACTCCCATTACTACAAACTTATTTTTTGTAAAACTATTTTTTATCGTTTGAAATCTCCTATTGTTCATTCCAAATCACCCCCTCATTCGAATGCGCGGATCTACAACGCCATATAAAATATCAGCAATTAAATTACCGAGAATTAACATGAACGATGATAATAATGTGATTGCCATAATAATTGGATAATCAAATCTAAAAATAGCATTTACCCCGAGTGAACCAAGTCCCGGCCATGAGAATACTGTTTCCGTAATAAAAGCTCCGCCTACTAAACTCGGAATAGATAATCCGAAAATTGTAATGATCGGTATTAATACGTTTCGAAGTACGTGATTAAATAAAACTGTTTTCTGTGAAGCACCGTACGCATATTGAATTTGTACGTAATCTTCTTCTAATTGCTGAATTGTACTTGAGCGAATATATCTCATATAGACAGAGATGTTTTGGAACGCTAGCACCATGCAAGGTAAAATACCGTGCTGGACAATATCCCAGAAGGAATCTTGACCGACTGTGCGCATACCCATACTCGGAAGCATGTTCAACTTTAAAGAGAATAAGTAGATTAATAGTAACGCGAACCAAAAAACTGGCATTGAGATTCCCACATAGGAGATGAAGTTCACAATGCGGTCAAAGAACGAGTTCTTTTTCACACCTGTAAATAATCCAAGCGGGATTGCGATTACAAATGAGACGAGTAAAGATGATCCCATTAACCCGATTGTTGCGGGTAATCTTTCTGTAATAAGTTCTAAAACAGGACGATGGTTTTGAAGTGAGTACCCAAAATTCCCTGTTAAAATATTTTTTAACCATAAAAAATATTGCACGTAAATCGGCTGATCTAGTCCTAAACTTTTGCGAATACGCTCGACATCTATTGGACTCATATTCGGCGTTACAAAGTTTCGAACGGGATCGCCCGGCGCTAGTTTTATTAATAGAAAAGAAATAATAGAAATAACAAATAAAAGCGGAATTGCATTTAAAAGCCTCTTTGCAATTACTTTATACACAAACTTCCCCCCTCAAGATAAAGTGAAACTTTAATCAGCCCTACTCCCGCCTAACTTCCTCGCATTCGCCAAGTTTTGAGGTGGGAGTCTTACTGCCCATTAAAGCGGGATAAAGAAGCTGATTTCCACCAGCTTCTTTACTGTTTCTTATTTCACTTCATAGATTTTCGATAGATCTTCAAACATTGTGACAGGAATTGCTTTTGCTTCTTTTAATCCATCAAACTTTTTATCTACTGCAATAACTGCTTTCGGATATGCGATTGGTAGATAAGGTAAGTCTTCTCTAGCTGTCTCTTGAATTTTATGGTATAGTTCTGCGCGTTTCGTTTTATCTGTTTCAACTGCAGCTTCTTCCCATAATTTATCGAAATCAGCGTTTTTATAACGTGCGTAATTGTATTCAGCATTACTTAAGAATAAGCTCTTATATGAATCTGGCTCTGGTCCCATTATGTAACCACCGAATGTAATGTCATATTCTTTATTTTCTTTATCTAAGCTCTTCTCACTTGCCGCACTAGCATCTAATGCATTCAGTTCAACTTCTAAGCCAACTTCTTGTAATTTTTGTTGTGTATAAAGCGCTAAGCTTTCCATAATTTTATTATTCGTTACATACATAACGCGTACTTTTTCTTTATCTTTCACGCCAGCTTTCGCTAATAAATCTTTCGCTTCTTTTTTATCATACTTATAATCTTTAATGTCTTTTGCATAATACATAGCGTCTGGCGTTAAGATTGAATTTGCTGGTTCTGCGAATTGACTAGAAACGAATGCTGAGTTAATCATTTCTTTCTTATCTAACGCATGCGCAATTGCTTGGCGCACTTCTTTTTTCTTCATAAGATCTGTATTTTGGTTATAAGATAAGTAGAATAATCTACCTTCAGGGAATGTCACCATTGAGAAGTTCCCAATGCTATCTAATTTCTTAAAGTCTTGCGGCTCAATCATCTTCATGTTGATTTGACCATTTTGTAGTGAAACATTTGCCGTATTACGGTCTTTTACAACACGATATACGATAGAGTCTAATTTAGCTTTACCACCGACATAATCATCGAAACGATCTAATGCAACGTACTCATCTGATTTATACTCTTTAAACTTAAATGGACCTGATCCTACAGGTTGTAAGTTTTTCTTACTCTTCACTAAATCTGCTTCACCTTCAAATACATGTTTCGGAATTGGGAAGAAATCGCTCATAACCCCTTCGAAAGATGCACTTACTTGTGGTAAAACGAATTGAGTCGTTAGCTCATCCACTTTTTTCACCTCAAGCGGCTTTCCTTTAAAAATAAAGTTTTCACGGCTTGAACTATTTTGCTTCTCATCTAAAATAGATTGGAATGTAAATACAATATCGTCTGATGTAATTTTCTTACCATCATGCCATTTCAAATTATCTTTTAGTTTTAAAGTCCATGTTAATTGATCCTCTGAAGGCGTAAAGCTCTCAGCAAGAACAAACTTTTTCTTACCGTCTTCCATATGATACAGCGGTGCATATAAAGCTTGCTGTATCGTTAACGACACACGATCATTCGCATAAAGCGGGTTCATCGTATCTGGATTATCACTAACACCAACTGTTAACGTTCCTCCATCTTTCGGAGTCCCTGATTTACTAGTTCCTGCTTGCTTCGAAGAATCTTTCTCCCCTGAGCAAGCCGCTAATGCAATAAGTAATAGTAGGACAAATGGTAATGCAAACAACTTCTTCTTCATATTTCGACCCCTCTCGACTATTTACACCTATAAGAAAACTCGGAATTAATACCGAGTTTTCTTATAGGTTTTAAATTACCACTACCCGTATGTATTGTCAAACTTTTTCGCAAAGATAGACAGTTTGAAATCTATTAACGAATTCTTGCGATAAACTATATTTATGCGGGGGGTAAAATAAAAAGACCACGAAACGGTAGCCTCTTAAAATGAGTTGAAAAACTAGCAGCCTACAGAAAGTTTCTCTGAAATGGTTGTTATATATAATTGAAAATGTAGAATGAGATTAAAGATAAAAAAACATTTTTAGGAGGTTATCATGACATTTGATGAATTGAAAAAAAACAAACCCACAACCCCATGGGTTGAGCATGATGAAGATGGGGAATTTTTCACTGAAGAAAATATAAGTGCAACAAATAAGGTTCTTGACACTTACATTAACCATCTAGAGCAATTAGGCGAGACTCCAACCGAAGTCGAAGTAATGCAAGTTGTTAAAGAGGTAGTTATTAAACTAAATGAACTAAATATCGAACATGACCATTTTATCGAAACAATGGAAAGAGAAGATCTCTATGAATTTATCGATACAGCAGCACGAATAGCTGGCTTAGAATCCGAAGAAGATATAACAGAAGAATGGCGGGAATGGTAAAAAAACCTGCATACTTGATATCTAAATTTACTCCTTCATAAAACTTTGTCCCTTATTCTCCAATTGGAAAATAAGGGACAAACAAAGCTAATCAAATACTGATATACATTAAAATCTCCATTCATTTCCCATTACTTTAAAATACAGTTTTTCAAACCCACTAAAATACTTACTATAAATACTTAACATTTCAATATATGTATGAACAACTTGACTTAAATCAAAATGAACACCATCTTTAGCTAAGTCATAGCTATCGTCTAGACTATACAATTCAAAGTATTCCGCCTCCCAATGCACCCCCCTGTTGACTAAAAGTCTAGTGGTGCATTTAATTGATTCTTCAATCGTCAGTTCATGTTTTTTTAGTTTTTCATGAATGACGGAAAGAGTTAACTTAACAGTGTATTCTTCATCAACTGTGCTACTAAACTCAAATAACTTCCCTTCAATATCATCTATCTTTGCTTTAGACATTAAGGATATCTCAATTATTTCATATGGCGGACTGTCACTTGCTTCAATCAATTTATCACACCATTGAATTACTTCAGCTTTACTCCACAACCCACAACAAAGCCCTAAGCCATAAATACGAGTTAATTTTCGAACTAAATCCAAGGTTTCTCACCTGCAATTTCTTATATGCATTTTTGTTTAATTTTAACAGAATATATGATACATCACATAATTTCTTTGCAAACACTACACATTACAATTGAGATGCATACGCGCATTATAAACAAAAAGACCACCAAAAGGCAGCCTCACAACTGAATCATAGTACCCATTCCATTCTCCACCGCTTTTTCATACAAATACTTCGCAACAATTATATCTACTACTGCTAAACCTACTGATTTGAAAATAGTAATCTCTTCATCATTCTCTCTACCAGCTTTTTCTCCGCTTATAATCTGACCAAGTTCGGCGTGGATGTCGCTCGCTTCAAATAATCCTTCTTTTATAGGAACTTGAAGGTCACCCGTTTCTTCGAGTGCTGCTTCTTTTGATTCGACTACCACTTTCGTTGCGTTAGCGATGGCGTGGGATGGTAGTTCTTGCATGCTCGGTCTAAATGAACCGACGGCGTTTATGTGGACGCCTTTTTGTAGTTTTTCTGAGAAGACTGGTGTGGATGCATTTGTTGTTGTGACGATGATGTCTGCTTCACTTATTGCTTCATTTGGATTTGTGTAAACGTACGCTGGTTTGTTAAATTTCTCTTGTATATATTGCGCGAATGTATAGGCTTTTTCTTCCGTTCGGTTGTATAAAATTACTTTTTCGATATCCCTAACCGCGAGTACAGCTTCTGCAATTCCTTTCGCTTGTTCACCGGTACCGATAATGCATAAGTTTTTTGCGTTATGACGAGCTAAATATTTTGTCGCTACTCCTGATAAGGCGCCTGTTCGAATCATCGTTAAGTACGATCCTTCTAAAAGTGAGAGCGGTTCTCCCGTTTGAAAGTCTGATAGCATAACGATCCCGTTTATCGTTTTCTTTCCTATCTTTTTATTATGCGGAGCTACCGTTACTACTTTTAAACCGAGCGCTTCGAGTCCTTCCGCTACTGAAGGCATAATTAATGCGGTATTTTGCTCGTTCGCAAATGGTAATGAGCCACGAATTGGTGTGAGCGTTCTTTCTGCTGAAAATTCTTTTAAAGCAAGCGCCGCGTATTCAATGACTTCCTTCATATTTACTAAGTTTCGTTGTTCGTTCGCGCTTATGACTAGCATATCTTTCCACCTCCTCCTATTATCCTAACAAAAATCCCCGATTCAAATCATCCCTCGGATCTACAACGAACTGATGAAATCCTGTAATAAATGCATTCCCCGTTACTTTCGGAACGACAGCTTCATATGTATCTACCGCTGTTACCGACAATACTTCTCCCTCAAATTGGCCGTCAGTAATGCATTCGTGGATGAACATCTCTCTTTTTTGTAAGGCATCTTTTTCAAAAAGAGTTGCGATTCTTGCGGATGTTCCTGTACCGCAAGGGGAACGGTCTACTTGCCCATCAGCAAAGATCGTTACATTTCGTAAAGTAGCGTCTTTTCCTTTCGGTTCATCTGAGAAAATAACTCCGTATATTCCTTTTAAATCTTCTTCAAGTGGATGTTTTACTTCCATTTGACTTTCAATGTAGTGTTTAATTTTACCGCCCCACGTTTGAATTGCAGCTAAATCTTTAAAATCGACTTTCAAACCAAACTCTTTACTATCCACTACAGCGTAGAATGCTCCGCCAAACGCGATATCTACTTGAAATTCATAGTCATCTATTTTGATAGGAACGTCTTTCTTGTATACGAACGAAGGAACGTTTTCAAATGATACTGACTCTACTTCGCTCCCGTTAAATGTTGCGTACGCAATAACTTCCCCAGCAGGGCTATCAATAATGAATTTTTGTTTTTCCCCTGTCACTTCAAACATACCTGTTTCAATTCCAACTGTAATAACAGCGATAATTCCGTGACCACACATCGTACTCCAGCCTTCATTGTGCATAAATAATACGCCAAAATCAGCATGAGGACTTGCGGGCGGAGTAATGATACAACCGTACATTCCGTGATGTCCTCTCGGTTCATACATAAGAACCTCACGAAGATGATCCAAATGTTCCATGCAGTATGCGCGTCTTTCTAATTGCGTTTCTCCTTTTATTTCTGCTACCCCGCCCGTAATGATTCGAAGTGGTTCCCCAGCTACGTGAGCATCAATTGTTGTGTATATTTTACTAACCTTCATTTCTATCTCTCCCCTATATGTTAATACTATTTTCATTGCAAGTATCATGCCAACGCATAGAGTATAAAGTGAAACTTTAATCAGTCGGAGGGTCTTCATCCCCCACTGATTATTAGCCCACACCAATCGGGCTTTTACGGGCAGTTAATGCGGGATAAATCTGTATACATTTTTTGAAAAATACATACTACTGTCTATTTTTTTATACAGTAGGTGATTATTAGCCCCAAAACAAAAAGATCCCCCGAAAACTCAGGGGGTGATTTAAACCATAACTTTGCCACTTAGATAAGGTTATGGTTCCCTTTAAAATAGCTTTGCGAAATTCGAGTTTAAAATCGAATTTATTCTTCACTCCCCAAGCTTTCCCACTCACTCAAATACATGACATCTTGTTTTACTTTTTTCTTTTCAGGAAGTAAACATAGAAATTCTAAAGAATTGCCGTCAGGATCGTAAAAATAAAGATTTGCACTAGGTGTCCAAGTTTGAACCATAGGCTCGGAAGGTTCAAGACCGAAAGCAGCCCTTGGGTTTATTCCTTTATTAAGAAGCCATTCTCTTGCATGAATGATTTCTTCATAGTTAACCTTGAATGCGAAGTGACTTGTATGGAATGCTTCTTCCGATACTTCCCAAATGCCCAGCATTTGTTCCTTCTTATTTTCTTTATCAAACCAAAAGAAAGCTACACGGCGTTCTTCAATAGTGCGAGCATGAAATAATCCCAGTTTAGTATAAAACTCTTTTGCCACTTCTAAATTTTTTGTTTTAACATGTGTTTCATATAAAGTACCTGGAAACAAAGCATATCCCTCCTTTATATTTTTAGAAATCCTTACTATAAAGCCTACTTTAATAAACTAGAAATAGAAGTGATATCGTATTTTCTTTAAATATTTTTCAATTTCGTAGCCCTAATGCTGAAGAAAAACCATCACTGATTAAAGTTTTACTTTATAAGAAGGGGTTCTTCAAATTCATGATTTACGGTAATATTATCGTTCAAAGTGAGGCGGATTTATGACTCAAATCACTCGGAGGACCCATTACCCATCAAACCCTAACCGCCACCACATCCGGCACTTGCCTTACAATTTCCTCACCAATCTTTATACTAGCCGTTGCGGCCGGGGATGGTGCGTTGCAAATATGCAGAGAATTTACACCAGGGATAATGCAGAAGTCATCAACCATATTTCCGTTTGATAAAATGGCTTGTGCCCTTACTCCTGCATGGGTTGGCACGATATCTTTCTCTGTAAGTTCTGGTATTAGGCGCTGCAAGCTTTTTAGGAATGATTGTTTACTAAATGAGCGTACCATTTCTTTTATGCCTTCTTTCATATTTGGCATCGCCATTTTCCAAAAGCCTGTGTATGTCATTGTTTCCATGAAGTCTTTAATATCAAAGTCCGTTTTCGTATAGCCTTCGCGTTTGAAGCTTAATACTGCATTTGGTCCTGCATGTACGTCTCCGTTTATCATTCTTGTGAAATGAACACCTAAAAACGGAAATTCAGGGTTTGGAACTGGGTAGATTAAATGTTTTACAAGATAGCGTTTTTCTGGGACAAGTTCATAATATTCACCACGAAACGGAACAATTTTCATATCCGTTAATATACCTGTCTTTTTCGCAATACGATCACTATGTAAGCCGGCGCAATTAATGAGAAATTTCGTTTTAAATACACCTTGATTTGTCTCAATTGTTACAGCGTCTTTCTTCTCAGTAATCCGCTCTGCGACTGTTCCTAAATGTACTTCTCCCCCGCTTTCTTGGATCAAACGGGCAAATGCATAACTTACGCCTTTATAATCAGCAATTCCGCAAGAAGGAACACGGATTGCCCCAAGTCCTTTTACATGCGGTTCAATTTCAGCTAATTCTTCCTTATCTATTTTTTCAATATGTAAATCGTTTTGTAAGCCTCTCTCATATAAGTTATGTAAAAGAGGAAGTTCGTCCTTTTCTGTAGCGACAATTACTTTTCCGCACATGTCATAAGCGATGTCATTTTCTTTACAAAATTGAACCATAGCTGCGTTTCCTTCTTTAGCAAACTTCGCTTTATAACTCCCTGGTTTATAATAAATTCCAGAGTGAATTACTCCGCTATTATGTCCAGTTTGATGATGTGCAAGTTCCTTTTCTTTTTCAATGATCGCGATTTTCGCACGAGGGAATTTTTTCGTTAAAGCCATTCCTGTTGAAAGCCCAACAATTCCTCCGCCAATAATTATAAAGTCATACATCCTACTTCCCCCTTAATATGATGAAAGGCAGGCCTTTTTTAAGACCCGCCGTACAAACTTATTTAGAAAAACAACCACGTTGACGCATTAGTTCTCTATATAAATCTTTATTTTTTTCAAATGCAGCTCTTCCGTGCATCCAAAATAAGTTATTTAAAAGAACTAAGTCACCAATTGGTAATTTCAATGCATGTGTTGCTGGTGAGTTTTCAACAGAATATGATAAGTCTTTCAAATAGTTTGCTTGTTCAATATTATCTGGATAAGCGAACTGATCAATAAAGCAAATACATGGTGCGTTATTCACATCAAAAAATGTTTCACGATAGACGATTTCTTGCGCATTTTTACTTGGTGGTGCTTTATACGTAACTTTAACAGATGCGAGCGAATGATTTCTAAATTTATGAAGGTCTTCCCAATCGTCTAAATGTAGTAAACGGGATTCCCCTCCTACTGCATTTTGCTCTTCAATTTTCATCATAAGAAGCCAATCTGTCGGCTCATCAACGAATGTACCGTCCGTATGCAGTGTAAACAATCGGTACGCTTGACGAAGGTAAGAATCACTACTATCCGTATCTTTCACATTAAATCTAGCATAGTACGTTCCTGTCATTGCATCAAAGTTTGGCTCCCCGATTAAATGTGTTAATGCTGTTGCAAATTTCACGTAGTCTGCTGGATCTGCCGTTTCACCTTGCACCCCAATTGTAAATCCGCCCGTTTCACGGTCATGAACAATGCCGCGAATGTTATCCATAAATGATTGCCCAAAAATCTTTCTCATTCCATCCGCAAGATTAAATCGAGAATAGGGAATGTATTGCAGTGACTGCTCTGAATGCTCTTTTACCTCTTCAAAAAACTGCTTAAGCAATTGCTGTTTTAGCGTAATATGATATAAACGTTTATGCTCTGGATGAGGAACAATTTCATACCCCTCATATTTCTTTGCAAATTTCATCTTCGTACTTTGTTCTGTAATAATCGACATTTCAATTCCTCCCTAATTTAAATATGAAGAACTTATTGACGTTTTTTACAGACAGTTATCCTTATCTTCTTATGCTGAGATTCGGTCTTACTGCCCTAACATCGAAAAAGCCAGTCATACGCATCCACGACATAAAATCGTAGAAACGTACAACTGGCTCATAATTACGAGTGTTCTTTAATCTCTTAAAGTACAATAATAATAGACAGTTTGTATGAAAATATTTGTAAAACAGGAAAGCAAGATCGAATATAGAGAAGGCTAATTTCTCGTATGGATCTTGTTAATTAAATAATAATTCAAAATTTTCTAACTGTCAATTCGTTTTTTTCTCTACATACTTTACACATTTCACAAATCCCCTTACTTTCCGCACATCCTCTTTTTTTCTTCTCTTGTTTCACAGCTTGAACTTCACTTAATTTTTTCATATTCCTTGCCTCCTCAATATAAAAAGCCAGTCGTATCCCGTTAACGGAAATACAACTGGCTCTTGTTTATGGTTATAAACTAGACAGTTTTTATGGTGTTGTTTCCTCGTACTCTCCTCTAGGCTGTTCATCATTTAAATAACTTACGTATTGGCGATGTAAATCTTTTACCGCACTGACGATAGCATTTTGCGCTTTTCCTTGATAATGGTCCGTAATATCTTGAACGATTTCCTCAATACCATCTTGCAAACTATGTCCTCTCAACATTTGAGCGACGAAGTCTCTACCATGCTCTGTCGCAAGCGTACATGACGCTTCAATAATGACATGATATTTATGATCTGCCTCAATTGTAATTGTTAATGTTTCATACATACTGCGAACAGCCATACCTTTCGGAAGTCTCGAATGTCCTGCCATAAAAAAAGTCCCTTTACGCATATTTCATCCTCCATTACTATGTTAAGAGCCAGAAAAACAATGTACACATTTGCATTGAAATTTACTACCCTTATCCTTATAGCTCGTACTTCTGCTAAAGAAGCTCAAGTGGAAAGAAGTTTACTCTCTTCATTTTCAAACATAAATCTGGGCTTACAGCGGGGCTAATCACTGTCATCCGATAATAAGTTAATCATAATAAAAATAAACTGAATATTCAATGTTTAATTCCGCGAATTTCATGAATAAAAAAAGAAAATTCTCTCGCCCCGGCACATATACTGTTCAAAAGAAAAAAGGAAGTGGTCTCATGTATTACGGAACGAAAGGCTGGTACGTAGCTGAGCTAAAAAAATTAGGTGTTCGCTATCATGAGGGACGAAAACTAGAAAGTTACCGCGCACACGTATTACGCAATTTATTAATCGCACAACAAGAGACAACGAAAGAAGAGTAATTTACTAACAAAACAACTCTCGAGATATATCGTCTATTCAACAAATCCCGTCAAACCTCCCATCTAAACTACCAACTAATCACACATTGATACAAACCAAAAAAAGGTCACCCACACAGGCATGCCCATCAACTTAAGAATTCAGAATCACCACAAAATGAAAAAATAAGCTTTTTTGTCACAAGTGTAGCTCTGTAAAAAAGATTGATTAAAAACATCAAACCTCTATAGATTTCTTAGAGGTTTGATGTTTTCTTGTTGGATATTTATGTTAATCTAACGATAAACATTGTGAAGAAATGTACTTCAACTAACGGGGCAGGTTAGTTGAAGATTGCTTTGACCTTTGTTCAACAATTGGGTCACTTAGTTGAAGATCTCATCAAATAAGTAATGATATTTAAAGGAATAATTCATTCTGATAAAGAACATTAAAAAACGTGATGATAAGGAGGCGATTGTATGGCAAATCATGTAGAAAATCTATATAACTATCATGTATGGGCAAATCAACGGATTATTGATCATCTTAAGACACTTTCTCCTGAGAAATATCAAAAGGAAATGAAAAGTGTCTTTTCTTCTGTTTCAAAGGTTTTATCTCATCTCTATTTGGTGGAATATGGATGGCTTCATACCCTTGAGGGTCAGAGTATGAATGAAGCAATGCAATCTTCATTTCAAATTCAAGAAAAGATTGAGAAACTGCCCATTGAAGACTTAGAAACGGAATTTCACACTTTAACATCCCGGTTTAAAACCTTTTTGAACAGACAGGAAGATATGGAAAAGAGAATAATGTTGGATAATCCATGGGCAGGATTAAGAGAAACAAGTATATCTGAAATGGTCTTACACGTTGTGAATCATGGAACCTATCATAGAGGGAATATTTCAGCTATGTTACATCAGTTGGATGATTCTTCAGTTATGACTGATTATGCTTTTTATTGGTATTCTTGAAACGTTATTCATTAAGGCTCAGTAAAATAATCAAACTTTTTTATAAAAATCTCATACTTAGCTAAAAAGGGTAACTCCATTTTGATCAATCTTTATTCAAAATGGAGTTTTTGTATTTGTTGTTAAATAAAAAAGGATAATCAGCC
Source organism: Bacillus sp. SRB_8 (assembly GCF_003264205.1). Classification (NCBI taxonomy): domain Bacteria; kingdom Bacillati; phylum Bacillota; class Bacilli; order Caryophanales; family Bacillaceae; genus Bacillus; species Bacillus sp. SRB_8. Next base: position 370,697 of record NZ_NADT01000008.1, read on the forward strand.
TCATAATGGACTAACTATCCTGTAATTTATTAATTTAATAAACGGGTGACCTGTCCTATTCACAAACAAGAATTTGTCTAGAAAATGATCCTTTTCTTGTGATACAGCGGTCTGTAATTTCAAATCCCGCTTCATGAATCATGTCGTCCATTGTTTCCATCGTGACAACGACTACTTTTTTTGCAATGCGGCGCGCACTTGAAAGAATTGAGAACTGGTCTTCTGGTGTTGCATGCGTAAATAAGTCGTACGGCATATCGATAATTGCAACGTCGTAGTTCTCAGTAATTTCCTCGATTGGACCTTTTGTTACTGTTCCTTCAAACCCAAAATGTGCGATGTTTTTCCTCGTTCCAAGAACCACAAGTGGATTTATATCTCTACCAACAATGTTAATTCCCATAGAAAGTGCTTCTACTACTACTGTTCCAATGCCGCAGCACGGATCAATAGCTCGTACTCCCTCTGGATTTGGTACAGCGATATTTGCAACTGATCTCGCAACACGCGTGCTAAGAGATGTCGAATAACTATGCGGTTTTTTTATGTGATGATACCAAACTGGCTCACTTTCTACATAGTGTCCGAAGTACCAGCGTCCTCCAAGAGGAACAATCCCGAATACACGCTCTGGATTACGAACATCCGCTTCTCCTTCAATATGCATACCGAGGTCGCGTTCAATGAGACGTCTTTCCCCATATTCAATTTTATTTTCTTTCCCAAGATCATTGATTTTAACGAAGATAACTTTAAATGACGCCCCCGCCAAATCAATTTGTTCTACTTGTTTTAAAATACTTTCTAAGTCGTCTCCTTCATACATAACCTCAACGCGCTCTTTCATAAACGCACTTCTACTCGGATCAATTTTGACATCACTTTTCAAAATATTAACGTGAGACTCCATTCCAAAGAACGAGCGCATTTCCAAGTAACATAAAGCACGCTCCTCCTCACGAAATGCATACGTATATATACATGCAGGTGTTTTACTATGATTACTCAATCTATTATCATCCTTTATCGTTTAAAATTGTTATGATCAAAATTACTCAAATACTTTTTCATATAAAATTAAATGATATCATATGCCCGAAATAAAGAGAAACCTTTATAATTTGTTTTATAAATAAAAAGAGACTGCCTATGGTATTATCCTGGTATTATCCCCTTTAGGTA
>NZ_NADT01000079.1:0-418 GCF_003264205.1 Bacillus sp. SRB_8
ACTTTCATATTTATAATAAATAAAAAGCACTTTTTAATGTTTTAAAAGTGCTTTAACTTGATGTTGTTGTGACGGAACCTCAAGTATGTAGAAATTTAAAAAAGTCCCTTCATAATGCTAAAGGGACTTTGCTCACACAAATGATAATTTTTATAAATAATTGCGGGATAATGAACTTACATTACTGCTTTTAAAAGTTCTTGTACAAATGGAATGATTCCACCTACAAATTTTAAAACTGCCATTGCGATTGCCATAGTATTTCCTCCTCTTTTGTTGTTGCTAAGATGTTATTTATCTTTATGCCTTTATTATAGTAAGCACTTATAATTATATCAATATATTTTTATATGTAATATTGCATATAGGGCAATGTTATACATTTAGACAAAAATTAGACATCTATTAGTCATTCTTT
>NZ_NADT01000080.1:0-6810 GCF_003264205.1 Bacillus sp. SRB_8
AATAAAATACTACGTGAAAAGACCGCGTTTTGTATAAAAATATACCTTAAGTTGATGGATGTGTGGTGCTACCCCTACAAGTTCTTTTTGCTTTTTATTATAAATTCGAAAGTAAACTTTTGAATTTTAGAACGGACTTCTAATATAATTTATATTCTGAATATAGTGTTCTCTAATACGGAATATATGGCAACTTAAAAATTCAGGGAACACGCTAGAAATTACACTAAAAAATATATTTCTCAATTCTAGATTAGGAGTTTGTAAATTATACTGAATGGGTATCAAAATAACCAAATTAAGGGAGAGATGAATTGATTGTTGAAATTGTATTCTACTTTACTATGTACAGTTTGAAGTTCGAAATATTGGACGTATTTTTTGCTATAGAAGGAGTGCGAACAATAATATAATTTCATTTTATAAAATAGAAAGGGTGTATTGTTATGGTAAAAAGAGATATTTCAGCAAGGGACCTTGGTGGTAAGGAAGAATCTCCATTTTTACTAAAAAAAGAAGACTGGATTAAAGTTCAAAAATACACAGGTGATGGTGCATATTTACCTGTAAATGATCGAGAGATGCGCCTTGCTTTATTAATGGGTAGCTCAGCAACACTTCCAGATTTTAAAGAGTTATATACTGTTCATACAAGTATTAAAGGTCATTGTGGAAACTGGAACGATAATACCTACAGAGAAGTTCTTACTGTTGCGAATCAAATTGTCAATTATTCAAGAAGAGCAAAGGTCTACTATCAACCCTTAATTGGTTATTTACCAGATATTTTAGATGGGGATACGGTGGCGTTAGAACAGTTCAAGAAAATTTGTGCCAGGTTAGCGAATGAAGCGAAAGAATTTGGGGACCACGCTAAAACATTAGCGGATGCCGTTGGACAATTCGCTAAAGATACTAAATCTGATTATACTAACTTAACAACGGTAAAAAATAAATATGATAAATTGTATGGCGATCATAGCGAAGAGGTAAAACGCCTTAGAGCTGAAGTAGAAAGCTTGCGGAAAGATCTAGAGAAATACATGGAAGAGTTCAAAGATTATGAATCTCAATCTTGGCTGTCTTTACTACTTGGCCCTGTTTTTGGTTTTGCGTTAAAGGCAATTCTCGATAGTACGAAAGGAAAAGCGTTACAAGCTAGAATTGAAGCCACAAGGGAAAAAATCAAAGCAAATGGGGAAATCATACAGCGAAATGTTTATTTGATGGCTTTACTCGATAAGGCAGATGTGGGAACCGACAAAACCCAAAAACAAATTGAGGATGCGCTTCCTGTAATTGAGAAAATCAAGGGGATTTGGAATTCTCTTCACGAAGATCTATCAGTACTATCGGAAATTGTAATGGAAGATATTCAAAATGATCCGGAATTTGCTGATTTAGGAATTGAATTGGCAATTTTACAATGGGAAGCAGTAGGTAAACAAGCGGATGATTTCCGAGTTAATGCAGATGTAGAATATATAGTTGATCAATATATTGCATAAGTACACTAAAAGTAATTAATAGAACCGAACAAATAGAATAAACCTATGTGTTATCTCAAATAAATCAGTTGTTTTTATTACGTAAGTTTAAGAATTGAGCAGTTACAACAAATAACTTAACCGTTAATATAGGGATAAAAGGAGCTAAAGAAACAGAGATTGAATTCTCGCTTGTGTAATATTTAACTTCTTTTGTCCCTAATTTTATGTAGATGGGGGAAATACATGTTAGCCCATAAAGTGGATTATAAAAAACTATATGAAGAATTGTTGAATAATCAGCATATCCCAGGAACTTTTTACTCAAGTACTACGAAAACAAAATATGAAATTCGCAGTTTATTTGTTGATTTAGGTGAAGTATATAAGTTTATTGAGGAAAATCAACTAATGCCAAATATGATTTCGATTTTTGCAGATGTTGTTCGAATTCCTGATAAATTTAACTGTACTTTAAAAGATATGCAACTAGTTATCCGAACAAGACGTGTGGAAATTGAATCAGATGGAAAAGCAGAGATTCGACTAGATTACAAAGATGGAAGTAAGCTCGCACAATTGACGATTTATGGACTTGAGCTTTCTGGAACGTTACATGCTATTCCTATCTACAATCAAAGTTCCCCATCGCCATATCCAATAGAACTGAGAAATAAAGGCGTACGTTTGTCCGATAAAGATGGTACATTCACCAAAGAAGAAATTTCGTATGTAGTTCCTACACCTCAATTCCCAAAACTATTTATGTCTGTTTTCCAAGTAGCTTGTCTATTTTATGAATCTCAACCGGATATTGCAGCTGATCAGTTAAACTGGTTGAAAGCTTTTACAGCTCAATATAAAGATTTAAGTTCATTGTGTATACAAAGCACTGCATTACTTACCATTTTAACTGCTAACTATGGTGAGAATACGTTTGTTCCACTTCTGGATAAAGATCTTTATAGGGATGAAATTAATGCTTTCTTGGCGGCAGCACAACATTTTGAGGAACAATATCACCGTTACTTAGATAAAAACCTAGCAATTGCAGATCGAAAAGCAGCAGCTACTCTTATGCTCCAGCATGAACAGGATACATTGTTATTTAAAGAAACACTAATTAATCAAGCAAAAGATAATCTGAGAAGTGCTCAAAATGCTGTTGAATCATCTTTGTATCAATTCGAAAAACAGCAACATGTTGTAACAATAGCTAAAATTGATTTCGAGTATGGGCTTAAAAAGTATCATTATGAACAACAAATGAAAATGGCTTTTAAAATGGTGAGCGCCGTTCTCAATTTTGCAGAATCTATAGGCTCGATAATTGCTACAGGAGGGACTGCAGCACCTGGAGAAATTATCGATATAATTAACAGTTTAAAAGAAGTAATAGAAGCTGGAGGTCAGCTAGCTGCATTAGCGCAATCATTAAAAGAATGTATGGAGAAACTTAATGAATTAGTTGAATTAATTAATAAAATATATGCACTAGCTGCAGAGATATCAAAAGCATCCACGGATATGGATTTCTCAGAAGAACTCTTAAAAAAAATTCAAGAAAATGAGTGGGAACTTCCTAAAGAGGATCTGACTGGAGAGGCAACGTGGAAAATATTTCAGTTGAAAATAGCCGCTGCGTTAGAAGATGCTATTAAGAAAGAAGTTGAGGGGGCTAGAGAGTATCTACTATCATTAGATATTCTAGCTGTTTATGGTCAAACACTTGCTTCGAATCAAGTTATTATCATTCGCTGTAGTCAAGAGCTATTTCGTCTGTTGCTAGAAAAACATATTCATCAAGCAGATCTTGCGAGATTGAAAGAGTATATTAAGAATCTTGAAGGGCAAGAATCTGAAAACGAAGAAATGGAACAAAAATTATATCAACGCTATTTAGATATGAAGCAAATTCTATTTGTAGCTTTAGCAAATTATAAACATGCTTATAAGTATTGGGCTCTTCGCGATTCAGATGTAAATCCTAATATTTTAAAAGATGTATCAGAATTAAAAGTGGATGTTGCTACATTACAAAAGGACTGTATGGAGGCCTTAAAACAGTTTAGTCCACCACCTCAACCATTTCAAAATCGAACAATAGAGATTACAGATTCTAATGCTTTGAAAACCCTGAAGGAGACAAGAGAAGCTTCTTGGGAAATCAACCTAAATGATTCGTTTTTTGAAAACGAGTACCGTGTTCGACTTAAATTAATGCGAATTTGGTTAGATGGAGTTGATGCTACTTCTAAAGTACAAATACGGATCACGAATTCGGGACATTATTATGATGATTATAAAAATAAAAAGTTTCAATTTAATACAGAGCCCTTTAATCGAGGTTTTAGCTATATAGGTTCAACGATTATTACTGATGGCACGATAGCAGAGGAATTTGCTTATGATTACTTTATTCCAAATCCTTTTACAACTTGGACAATTAAAGTACAGGATGGGCCAGATCTTTCTAAGATTACAAAAATCCGAATGGAACTAGCAGGATCTCTTGTTGCTAATTACAAGAAAAAAATCCTGTCTTAAATGATTTAATGGAATCTTTTTAAAATGGAATAAGCAATTACAACTTAAAATAATTTAGAGGGGTGTTAACATGAACAATTTAGCCTTTTCTCCACGTGAATTAGGCGGGAAACATTCCCCTTTTCTCCTAACAATAGATGAATGGCGTTCATTCGCTCAATATTTGAACAGATGGATTTCAGCACCAACTAGTATCGATCAAGTCAAGGAAAGAATGTATCTCGTACTCGATGGGAAAGTCAAAAGTAATTGGGATAGACTCATAACAACTTCTACTTTTAGTAGATTAGTTGAAGAGGCAATTGCAACTAAGTTAAACGTTAGAGAAAAATGTAGGTTCTGGGACAATGGAGGACATAAAGATATACTTATCATTGCTCAAAATATTGTAGCCTTTGCGGATTTAATCTCTATTAAATATTATAATGATCTTAATCAAGTAATATCGGAAGCATTAACTGGTAAATTATCCCCCAATACAAAATCTAAATTCATAAATATATGTAAAGATCTATCTAATCACGCACAAACATATTATCAACAGTCTCAGTCTTTGGCAACATCCCTTTCCGAATTTTATTCAGAGATTCAAAAATACGAAGAAGCAGAACAAACTTGGTCATATCTGATGTCACAGTTACCACTGCAAAATTCAAATGATTTCGTTGTCGCACAAAACACGGTTGTCTATTTAGTAGCTCCAGTCATGAGTTTGATTCGGAATAAAGAGTTCGTGTTACCTGTTATTCGAAAAGTCCATAGAATATGGAGCGCTATATCTTATGATCTAAAAGAACTAGCAGATAATATTGATGATATCGAAAATTTAGAGGAGTTTATTGCTGCTTTAGAACTTGAATTGGCCTTTGAAGATTGGAAAGCAATTCGTGATGAAGCTGAAAACTTCTATAAAAACGCAATTAACATTTCTTGAGGCTAATTACTCTTATTATATAGGGTATTGCTCTATCAGCTAAACGAACAAGACTGGTTTCAGTTTTGTTTTAATTTTAGGATTTTTAGAAAGTATTACAAATGAAGACAATAAAATGAGTTTTACAAAACTAAGAAAATGTTAAACCCCTAAAAACCCGTTGTATCATGTGTATGTATTGATACAACGGGTTTTTTATATGAATATTTAACTGTCTATTTTACTAATTATAAAAAAACATGAACTCAGTTTTACTTTTTAGGTTGGCTGGGTACGGAAACAATTAGAGGAATAAACTTCCAGAGTGGCCCCTCATTCCCTGAATCGTTTCCGTATCCCATAATGAGACGTTATGTTAACCGAGTATGTATATGGTATACAAGAAAAACTTCTTTACTATCGTATTATTTAGATGGTAAAATTTAGAAAAGAGGCGAGGGTGAGTTCAGTGGAAAATTTATTTTTAATTTAAAATCTTTTATTTTGTCTTAGAAAGGTGTAGATTTTTTTGAATACAAAATTAATCATAGTAGAAGGGCTTCCTGGCTTTGGGAAATCCACCACTGCAAACTTGCTTTACGATATTCTAATTGAAAAAAATATTGACGTTGAGTTATTTCTTGAAGGGAATCCAGACCACCCTGCTGATTATGATGGGGTATCTTGTTTTGATAAAAGTGAATTCGAAAGTTTGTTAGTGAATAGTGGTGATTTTAGGGAAGTAATTAGTGATAGAGTCACGAAGCGAGGAAACAATTATTTATTGCCATATAAAAAAATTAAAAATGAATACAGCTCTAATTTTCCTGAAAGTTTATTAAATATCATTTTCAAAAATGATATTTATGAATTACCGCTAGAAAGAAATATTGAATTAATAACTGAAAAATGGAGGGATTTTGTTGAAATAGCCAACAACGAAAATAAAACCTATATTTTTGAATGTTGCTTCATACAAAATCCATTAACAATCGGAATGGTTAAATATGGTGAAAAAAAAGAGAAAGTTATAAGTTATATTAATGCATTAGCGAAAATCATAGAGAAATTAAATCCAGTATTGTTTTATATAGAACAAGATGATTTGGAATTCTCATTCAGAAAGGTATTTAATGAAAGAGCAAAAGAATGGTCTGCTGGATTTATTGAGTATTATACAAATCAAGGGTATGGGAAAATGAAAGGCTATCACGGTTTAGACGGAACAATTAAAGTTTTAGAAGCAAGAAGAGATATTGAAAGAGAAATATTTGATATGTTAAATATAAAAAAGACAAAAATTGATAATTCACAGTATGAAGCTATCAAATATAAGTCAATGATAATTGAAAAATTGGAATCACTTGAATTTCTAGATTAATGTAGTGCTTTAATTAAGCAAGAAACTAAGAATTTTTAACTTCCAATAACGATAATTATGTAAATAAGCTGTCCATATGGACAGCTTATTATATTTTTTGTCTTAGCGTGTTTTTTTTTTGAAATGCTGGTGGTACTCCTATTAGGGGGCCCGCCCACATTTTAACGAAAATATACGCTAAGCAAATCTTGACATAAAATGAGCCGGATTTTCTACTCTAAGAAACATCCGGCTCTTATTCTTCATTTAGTTAGTTTGTAATTTGTTCTCTTCATATTCTTTCATTATTTTATAAAACGTATTTTTCTTGAGTTCTAACATTTCCATAAACATAACAGCAGTAATTTCGCCACTCTTCCATTTTGAATGAGTTTCTTCTATTATATTTATTTGTTGTTTGCTTAAGGTCGAAAGGTTCACTTGAGGACGGCCTAAATGTTTTCCTTGAGATTTAGCTATCGCAATCCCTTCCGCTTGTCTCT
>NZ_NADT01000081.1:0-22474 GCF_003264205.1 Bacillus sp. SRB_8
CAAGTACAACCTGCTGAACCTTTAGAACTTACCTGCTTAATAGTCGGCGAAGTGTAATTCATTAGAATCCCTCCTTTGTTTAGATTTCTTATTAATTTTTCAATCCGTTATTAGCTACTTCCATTTCCAATTAATAGGCCACATGCACAATCTGCTGAACCTTTAGAACTTACTGGTTTAATAGTTGGCGAAGTGTAATTCATTTTGACAATCACCTCCTATATCAATAAGCTTAAGGAACGATTAGGAATTAAATCCAAATGTTACCTTATATGACTTTATGGCATCACATTTCCATATTTTTTCAATATATAAAATAGTTTATATTTTCTATTTATTTAAATTGTTCACATTTTCTTAATATTTACTCAAAAAACTATTCTGCATTTAAATTTTTTTAATTCACAAAAGTGTGTTAATCAGTAATAAACTGATTTGTATAGTTCTAAACAAAGAGTAAGACACTTCAAAAGGTACACCTTTTAATGTGGTGTAATTTCTATGAAAAACAATGTGTCAAAAAGTTCGAGATAATATTTTGCAGTACTTCAAAAATACATAGACCTTTTGAATCATTTATGAATTGCTGTAAATTAGTATCCCAAAACCGATTATTTTTGGGATGCTCCAATATCGAGAGATTTTTGCTGTTGTTTTTTCGAAAAACTACTCCAAAACAAAAAAATGTAAATTTTCTCGTTTTGGGGGTATTTACATTTCTTAGCTTGATAGTGCTGTGCTGGAACCCCATAGCCATCAAGCTAAGATTAAGTAAGAATCCATTCAACTAGATTTTTTTCTGTTTACTAAAGATTTGATATGAACTATTTAAAAATTTGCATATGAAATAAACCCTAGTATAAAATCCTTGATTTTTTAAGAGAAGGTATTGGAGTTTATCTTTTGTATATACATCATCATTTCATTAAAAAAAGACAAATAGATGCCTAGGGGCATCTATTTGTCTAAAAACGACTACTTATAATTATTTTACTTCTACAGTATAATTCCCTGTTCCACCGCCATATTTATATACACTTAAGTAATATTTCCCTGGCTTCGCATTATAATTTCCAAGCAATTTGTTTCCATCGCGTTTTGTTGCATAAGTTACATAATTATTTAGATCTGATTCAGAATATAACACCCAGTTCAGTCCAAGGTTTTGTTCGTTCGTAACGGTAATTTGTAAATCTTTTGGGTCCTTTACATCGATAACAAATCTGTCAACTTGATCTTGATCACTTAAGTTTCCTCTTAATAACGCGTTCAAAGATAATGGATTCGCTGCATCAAATGAATTATTCGGTTCTTTTTCTACAGCAGTACCTTCTTCTGTATTCACTCCGCTAAACACAACATCATATTCAAATTGTCCAGCGGCATTGACACGGTAATTTACAAAATAAGCAGTTAATGTTTTGTATCCGCTCCACTCTTTTTCTGCAAGATGCTTCAGCATATCATTTGTTGCTTGGTTCATCACTTTCCAATCCTCATTCTCCCCTTTTGCCGCACTTCCTGTATATGTTCCTTGTAGTGTGAAGGTATTAAAGAATTGTGATTTATTCTTTGTTACCTTCACATTTTTTAACTTCGCTTCATTGGTGATATCTGACGCAACATCTGAAAGCGGTTTTGGATTGTGCTGTGCTACATAATCATCTGATACTTGCGGAATTGTATACTTATCACGATTATCTATCAGCATTTGCATGTAAGTTTGATATTCTTCATTTAATTTATTATCTTTACTTAATGTAGAACGGTACGCATCGTAACCTGGAACATTATTTGTACGAATTAAATCATGCACTTTATCGAACATATCAGGACGGTTATTATACATATACGATTGCAATGCAAACGAGTAATTATAAAAATCCCACGTTCCGTATTTTGCATTTAATGTTTGCGCTGCTGTGTAACGTTTCGAAGGATCATTAGACAATCCACCAATGATACTTTTTCGCGGTACTACGCTGTCTAATCGCGTTGAGCCTGCAAAAAACTCCGCATTTCCTTCTTCAAACCATGTTAAGCGTTCATTTTGATACATTTCTCCTTGACCCCATAATCCCGGAACTTCGTATCTGCCCTGTAAATAGTGTGTAAATTCGTGACGAAACAATTCTTCCAAACTATAAATACTCTGCTGTGGTGTACGTTCATATGTAAAGAAGGTTCCTGTTCCTTCAATATAAATTCCACCATTATTTGTTTCATAGCCGTATAGTTGACGGTTAAATTGATATTCATCCGGACTATTATAAATAACCATTGTTAACACATCATCAGCATGTCCACTTTCAAGTGGTTTATCACTACCAACTGTACGATAATATTGAGATCGTACTTCTTTTGCTGCCCAATATAAACGTTTAATTTTTTCTTCGCTAACTTTATCTCCCGCTTTAAAGACAATAGCCCCATCATCAAATGTATATGTTTTTGGCAAATAATGTTTCTTACCATCTTCTCGAATTTGATCTAAATTTACCGTTTTTCCATTTGCATCTATCCCGCCGTAATTAGTAGCAATTTGTTCTGCTGCAACAAAATATTGTTGCCCTAAATATGGATATATCCCCATTGCTTCTGTAACAACTTGCTGTCCTTTTGTTGGTGTACTATAAAACTTGCCAAAACGACTAGCATAGTAAATACCATTATTAATTAGCCATCCGTTTTTGTCTGTTACTGTACCTATTAGTGCAAAACGATTTATCTCATTAATAAAGCCATCAATTTTTCCATACCACAGCATATCTTTTGGTTCTTTTCCTGTAGCATTCATATACGATTGAACTTCATAATCAACTTCTTTCATCAAATTATATACAGCATCGCCTTTAGTTCGATCTTCAATAAACGTAGAAAGATTATCGTTATATTGTTTAAAGATTTCACCTGCATATTGAATAACTTCTACATCAGCTGACGCCCCTCCAATTAACATCCCATAAGACGAAATTACTGTATTTTGTTCTGTTGTACCAAGTTTAAAATTCGGGTTCTTCGCAATTGTTTTTAAAGCTGGCAAACATTTATCATGATAGACACGTTCACTTAGTTTACTTAATTCTTGATGATAAAAACCTAAATAAAAACCTGAGCGTAAAACTTCTACTAATGTCTCAATTCCTTTTGAGTCATCTTTCGTATAGGCTTGTCCTTGTTCTGCTAGCTTAGCAATAATTGCCTGCATACGGCTATCATCTTGATAGAATTTGAGACTATCATTATTAAACTGAAATAACTCCGGAATTTGATACCATTGAATCGTAACCAGAAGATCGGTCAATTGCTTGTTGCTTAATTGATTTAATTCAGCCATTGAATATTTCTTTTCTTCAACAAGCTGTTTAGCATTCTCATTTGGCATCGGTGGACGCTGCGATAAATCTGCTAACTTTAAACGTTTAGTAAATGATCCATTTTCTTGTACGTTCGAAGGGTGCGCTAACTCATCAACGGATTTCCTTAATCCTACCGGCTCCATTTGTAATACGTTCTTCACATTTTTTTCTTTTGTCTCTGCTTGAATTTGTAAACCACTACATGATATTGTCACGAGTCCAACACCAACAATCAGTTTAGAAATTCTTGAATATTTAACCATACTGTTACCCCCTAATAATTAAAAGAAAATTCAGAATTTTAAAAGCGGAACATTCTTATTTGTATGTATTTACAGTTTCGCTATAAATACAAGTAAGATCAATGATGCAATAGTAGCTTGTTTTTTACTATTACTAATACAGATTTCTTACATTCAATCCTCCTTCCTTAAATTTATACAAGCAAAAACTATGCCAATGTTATTTAAGTGAATAAAGAACCGTTTTTCATCCATACTGTAGAATAAAATATACACAAATAATTCGAATGTGTATAAATAATTTGACAATGTACAAATTATTTGGCACATGCCTCGACCACCTTTAAACGTCCTAACAGTAGATAGTTACCAGTTTCAACTGCTGATTTACAATACAGTTTAAAAATTCTATTCCTATACAACCATCAAGCTAAAAGTAAAGTATTTAAAAAAAGCGCATTAACATAATATAAAATTTCACCAATGATACTCTTAGGAGTTTCATTTTCACTCGTACGCAATATATCTTTCCCCTCTCTTTTTTCAGGGACTTATAAACAACGAAAAAAGGACGTACCTATGGCATATGTATGCGTAGATATATCCTTTTGCAAGATAGATTTAGAAGTATTTACTTGCTTTCATCATTTTATATTACCTTTAATTTCATATATAAAATTAAAGATTATATAATATAAAGTTTGAACAAAGCATGTTACAACAAGTGATTTTCCAACAGAAGAAACCCAAACATTTTGAAAAAAGTTTGTTCAAAATGTTTGGGTTGTGTGTTGCTAGTGAATTTTTTTTATAAAAAGTTAAATCATTTTCTGCTTGTGTTGCTCTACAATCGCGCCCTTAATGCTGAGAAACATCATCTACAGTTTTATCGCCACGCAACAATTTCATCGAGATTTTGTCTTGTTTTTGGACGTTTGGGATCCTCTTTCCTATATCCGAAAGCGACCATACAGGCTACACCGAAATCGTTGCCGTCAATGATACCCTCGTTTTGCAAAATAGCGTTCACCTGTTTTTTATCAAAACCTTCTATCGGACAGGAATCAATACCAATCTGAGCCGCAGCTGTCATCATGTTTCCTAATGCTATATATGTTTGTTTACTTGCCCATTCAAAAACGAGGCGGTCATTATCTTCCAGCTCTGTTTCAACGAAGGATTTGTAAAAACCAGAAAGATTTTGCACAACTTCTTCAGGCATATGATGAATGTCTTTCATCATTTTGATCACGTGAGCGGAATCATGCCTTAAGCCTTCTTTGCTTCTTGCCAATATAATTACAAAATGGCTGGCAGTAGGAAGTTGTCCCTGGGCACCGCCAGATACAGATTTTAATTTTTCACGAAGCGCTTCATCCTGGATTACGACAAACTTCCACGGCTCCAAACCAACTGAACTTGGAGACAATCTACCTGTCTCCAAAATAAAGTGAAAATCTTCATCCGAAATCTTTTTTTTGGTGTCAAATACCTTGCAAGCATGTCTGAACTGGTAAGCTTTTAAAATTTCCTGTTTTTTACTATCAGTTCCTATCATGTAGAATCATCCTTCCTTTTTAGTAATACTTTAATAAACCATATTTCTCTAAAAGTATTTTATTACCCTGCTAGTCAGCTCAATAAACTTTATTTCATATACAGGATAAAAAAGGGAGATAATTATAATTTTAAATTAGATGAAATCCTTACCATAATAAACTCTCTAAAACTTAACTAAGTGCATTTATTCTTTGGATAATTATACTTAACAGCCTTTTAACCACTCTAACCGCTTCAGTTCATTCATTCATTTATCTATTTGCTACAACCGCTTTTGTTTTATTGGATTACTAAACCATAAATTCTAAATAGGAGAATAAAATAAATTGGAGGACTTCATTGTAACATGTATATATAAGTTTTAAATATTAAAATCAAAGTTCCACTCACCAATAGCGCCGTTTAATTAAACAAGATCTCAAGTAGTTGCTGTGGATGTGCATTAATGAATCCATGTACAATAATAATTACCCACACTTTGCGATAACGCGCCCACAAATATCCAAGGAATAGACCTACGATACCAAGGTTCGTAATGACCGTGGCCGTATCAGTCCCCCAATGACCAGAGCCATGTATTGCAATATGCCAGCTCGCCCATAAGAGCGAGGTAAGAAGAATCGCCGGCCAGGTACCTAGTAATAATTCCAAACGTGTTTGCAACCAAACCCTATAAAAAATCTCTTCAAGGAAACTATTAATAAGAAATCCTAGGAGTAAAGTTGCGAGTGAACCACCCGCCACTTAACGTCCTAACGGACTGTTTGAAGTGGGGGCTTCTCGGTTAGTCGTTACTTTTGATAGCTAACGAATTCGTCCTAAGACAGCCGAGCTAACTCCCTTGTTCCAAAGGTTATTTTATTGCTATTTATGCTAACGCTAATAGGCGTATTGCTTCATTTTTGATATTGATAGCTGCGTTATAATCTCTATCGAGATTTACACCGCATATGCAAGAATATACTCGTTCAGACAATGACATATTTTTTACATTTCCACAACTGCTACATGTTTTTGTGGAAGGAAACCATTTGTCTATTTTCATAAATTGTTTTCCTTGTTCGTATAGTTTATAAGCTAAAAAAGAAGTGAACATTCCCCAACTATTGTCAGCGACACTTTTTCCAAAATGAAGTGCTTGCGACATTCCTTTCATGTTTAGGTCTTCAATAGCTACAACATCAAAATTAGTAGCCAACTCTTTAGACTCATGATGAAGGTAATTCTTACGTTGGTTAGCTACTTTCTCATGTAACTTAGCTACACGAATACGTTGTTTATTCCAACGCTCAGAACCTTTATTTCGTCTTGCTAATACTCGTTGTGCCTTTGCTAATCGGTCTAACATTTTACGATAGAACTTAGGATAATTGGCTTTCTCACCCTCAGAACTAACATATAATCCATCCATCGCAAAGTCTAATCCAACAACTGTTTCTACTTCTTTTTGTACAATCTCTTTTTCGTATTCAGTCAAGATGGACACATAGTATTTACCAGTAGGTGTCATAGAAATCGTACATGACTTGATCATATAATCTTGTGGTATCTCTCTATGCTGTTTGATACGTACCATTTTCAGTTTTGGTAATTTGATATGACCATTTAGCAACATAATATTTCCGTTTACTACATTCGTTGTATAAGACTTTCTGTCTTTTTTACTTTTGTATGTTGGAAAGTCATTTTGACCACTAAAGAAATTCTTATAGGCAGTTTGCAAGTTTAGTTGAGCATTTGCCAAAGCTAATGAATCAACTTCTTTTAACCACTCAAATTCTGCTTTATATTTCGCAGGTGTTGGAAGCTTTTGTTTCTTTAGTTGTTCCTTATCATCTTTGTATTTTTCGTACGCTTCTTTCCGTTCAGCTAACATTCTGTTATACACGAAACGTACACAACCGAAGGTTTTACGCATAAGATATGCTTGTTCTTCTGTTGGATACAAACGGAATTTATATGCTTTATTATGCTTTGTCATATCATTTCACCTCACTTTTCACCTTGATTTTCAATATATTTCTTTACTACATCTATTGGAGAACCACCAGTAGTTAGTAAGCAAAAACTTCTTGACCAAAACATCTCTTTCCAAAGTTTCTTTTTCACTTGTGGAAAGTCTCTCTTGATTAGTCGAGAACTTGCACTCTTATAAGCATTGATGAATTTTGTCATTTCTGTATTCGGATGTGCCTTGAACAAAATATGAACATGGTCTACATCATGATTCCACTCTACCAGTGTTATGTTGTAATTCTCGGATAACCTGATAAACATGTCTTTTGCATAATCTGACATATCATCATCAAACACATTTCTTCTGTATTTCACGACCAATACAAGATGATAATACAACAAGAACACTGAATGATTATTGCTGTCTAATTTCATTTATATACCAACCTTTTTATCTTATAAGACTGATTGTATCATAGAGAAAATAAAAAGCACAGTTACGCACTTTTTGGCTACGCCAAACCGAAATTCATCTCCCACCTACCGTTGGGCTACGCCCTTCACACGCTTGAGAAAGGAGAATTTTTTCGGGGAATTCGTTAAATTCCTCTCCTATTAAACTTAAATTTTTTATCCTTATAACCTTATTTGATAATGCAGTAGTAATTAGTTAACTTACAATTCCAAGTTGAACTATCTACTTTTAACTCCAGAATATGGCCCGTTTGCCTAGCAAAAAAACAGCAATCATTAAATAATCCAATATATTGTCATACCACTAGTCTTAGGGTTCCTTTTATAGAGAGAACCAGTATGGTAGAATTAATGTAGATGATTTTTTTATTTGCTTCTCTAAAACGTTCTGTCTCCCAATGGTACGTTTTTTATTTCTCAACAAAATTAACTGAATATTCAACCTATTTTACTATCATTCTCAATGAAGCTCTGATAAAATATGAATTACATAACGAAATATCCCTTATTTGACACCTGTGCCTCCCCGTACAGGTTTTTTTATTCTATTTTGAGTTAGATGCTCTTCTTCATATGCTGGTAATAATAACATCCAACAAACAGCTTTTCCCACTGTTTCACAAGTCTAGAACTTCCTACAAAATAAATTTCAATGTCGTCACTTAAGAGTCGTTGCATTATTGTATTCCATTTAAAAAATCTATCTGCCTGGGAAAATTTCTATAACTGGACTTCCTGATCTGTGAATACCAACTTGATGCTGATCAGGTCTGCTAGCAGAAGTTATATTCCACCACTTGAACAAACATTTAGATAGACTATGACAATAATTCTTCTACTCCCATGCCGTCTACTAACATCGTTTTTAATGAATGGGATATTTTAATTGCTTCTTCAATATCTAAATCTCCAAAATCCACTATATACAGTCCAAATCCTTCATTCCCATCTGCATATAATAATGATTTTCCACCTTCATCATCACCAATTGCCAATGAATTTGGTATATACTTTTGAATATTATGTGCTTCATTTATCTCTATACAGTCAGCTGGACCCCAAATGCGTATATATATTTCATTATTCACATTAAATTCTGCATTAGTACTATGTTGAATTACCTCTAAATAATCAAAAGGTACATCTATTGAGGAAAAGTTTTTTAATTCTTGAATGGCTTCTTTAGTTGCTGGCGGCTCCTGGGTTTCTAATACAAAAATCTCATTTAATTTTTTTAGTATATGCATTAAAAATCAACCCTTTCATATTTCCCTTTCAATTTATCAAGCATTTTATACTATTATTTTAAAGTTTCTTTGGAAAATACAGCTTCTTCAAAAGATTAACAGAAAAACAGCCTACTCTTCGTATAAAAGTCGGCTTCTTTCTTATAGTTCGAGTTCTCCCATACGAAGAAGCTCAACTACTGCTTGTGAATGTCCTTTAACCACTAGCAAAAGATCATAGTTCTTATCTCCAACGATATGCAATTGTTGTATCTTCCATATGAATAGCAGGAATATCAATTCCCAAATACTGTTTCTCACTCTCATCAAAAACAGACCAATTTTCGTCATCCAGAAATTCAGGGTCAATACTTTCAAAGTTAAACGCACTATCTTCGTTTACCATCTCGCGAAAATATTTTTGAAACGTTTTGCTATTCTCATATAAACGGATTGTTCCATACATCCATGGCATATCTACAAAAACATCTTTAATTTCACCTATCTCAATATCTTTAAAATACAACTTCATATTTGCACCTTCTTATTCATGAATTTCAAAGATATCTATCTTGAATATCTCACCATATTAAAGGAGGGTTATTTTTAATGCTTCCTCAAGCATTGTATTACAATCATTATAGATTTTCTTCACTGTACCCGATGGCTTATCCAATTCTAAATAAGTACCATCCGATAAGTTTTTACAAAACCACGCAATAATGGATTTTCCCCTTTCTTCATATCTTCTATCTCAAAATCTGAGATAACTGCTTTTTTAAGTTCAAGAACCTTTTCCCGCTTTAAAGGTTCACTTCAAAATATAAACAGAAAAATAACCGACCTTTTATACAAAAGTCGGCTTTATCTATTATAACTCAAGTTCTCCCATACGAAGAAGTTCAACAACTGCTTGTGAACGTCCTTTAACCCTAGCTTTTGCATTGCATTATTAATATGATTACGGACAAGCCTTCTTGTTACTAAATAATGTTTCTTCAATTCTTGTTATCTAACCCACTCATTTTTCATTACTTTAAAATACAGCTTTTCAAATCCCCTAAAATACTTACTGTAAACGCCTAACGTTTCAATATATGTATTAATAACCTCGCTTAAATCAAAATGAACACCATCTTTAGCTAAGTCATAGCTATCATCCAGACTATATAAATCAAAATATTTAGCTTCCCAATACAA
Source organism: Bacillus sp. SRB_8 (assembly GCF_003264205.1). Lineage (NCBI taxonomy): Bacteria > Bacillati > Bacillota > Bacilli > Caryophanales > Bacillaceae > Bacillus > Bacillus sp. SRB_8. Next base: position 10,018 of record NZ_NADT01000081.1, read on the forward strand.
CCCCCTGTTAACTAAAAGTCTGGTGGTACATTTAATTGATTCTTCAATCGTCAGTTCTTGTTTTTTTAGTTTTTTATGGATGACGGAAAGAGTTAATTTAACAGTGTATTCTTCATCAACTGTGCTACTAAACTCAAATAACTTCCCTTTAATATCATCTATCTTTGCGTTAGACATTAAGGATATCTCAATTATTTCATATGGCGGACTGTCACTTGCTTCAATCAATTTATCACACCATTGAATTACTTCAGCTTTACTCCACAACCCACAACAAATCCCTAAGCCATAAATACGAGTTAATTTTCGAATTAAATCCAAAGTTTCTCACCTGCAATTTCTCATATACTTTTTTGTTTAATTTTAACAGATTATTATTCATTCTGTAATTTATATATAATAAAGAACAAATCATTCATTATGGGTGCTTAACTTTTCTATCTTCAAAAACAAAGTCATCATCTTCATTAATACTTTCAATAACAACGTAGAAGTTAAAAGAAGCAGCATCAACTTACAAAAATGTGGTGTTAGTCGATTGGCATTCAGCAAGTGCCGGAAATACGGCATACTTTGAACCGGATGGCATACATTTAACGAAAGCCGGTGCAGAAGCATATGCTGCCCTTGTAGCAAAAGAAGTAAATCAATAGGGCGTACGGAAACGATTCTGATTATGAGGGGCTACTCTGGAAAAATATCCTCAAAGATAAGATAAATATAAACAAGAAACCTACCTATCTACGGATAAGTTTTTAGGTTCTGTTGCAAAGTTTTTAAAAATTTGAAGAGTACGGGTAAACTTTGTAAAATACTATACTATTGTGGGATCTGGTGCAAAAATGTTAGTTAGAAACATATAAAAAAGCGCTTGGCTGCTTGTTTATCTCCTGATTTACTTAGATAAAAATCAATTGTATTAGCCTCTGAATCTACTGCACGATATACGTGTGGATTTGAAATAAAGTTTAATCGTTTATTTGTTCTGTTATAATTTTAAGAGTAAATTATTCATCCATTAATTTACACCATCCATATCTGCAGTTATGGAAACCCTAATTACACATAAAAAGAGAGAAGAACATTGGTGGGTTCTTCTCTTTTTGTTTATTTTTTAATATTACTATCCATCCGGTTTGTGCTTTTTCTTTTTATCTTCAAAATTAGGTAATAAAAGATTTTTGTTTTCCTGTAACTCAGTATTTAACCTGCTGTTCGAGGACAGTATGCTCCCGCACTGATTAAAGTTTCACTTTATAACCTGTTTGCAATATTTACACGTACCACGCCTCCGATAATAGTAAGCAATCGTAGCACCAAACAGAGCCACTCCCCAAATTGGCCATAATAACTCTGGACCTTCCAATGCCCATCCCCTATGATCTAGACCCCCTTTATTAATAAACCCCCGGATGTACATCAAACCGGCTGAAGTAACCATAATGGAAACCAGTGAAGCAGGAATAATCGCTAATGAAAGAGGTACACGCCTACCAGCAATAAATGGAAACCAGCGCGGATAAATTTCTCCCCAGGGCTGAATAAGCCCTAACGTAAGAATTGTTCCTCCGAGAGCTACGGTAGCCAAGGACGCACCCATTAACCAAATTCCAGGTGAATCACGTTCAAAAGATTCAAGTAATTCTTTGGTAGTTCCCAGTGGAATGCCCATCGTCCAACACCATCTTGTTATGGAATAACAGATAGGAATTATAATGGCAATGTAAGTGCACCATTTCCCCCAAGATGCTGCTGAGGATTGTGATGTCCATTTAGAGGGATTACTATTTCGGCCACAATACGGACAAGCATCTCGTGTTTGGCGTTGATATACTAAAGCAGTCGCACTCCATAGAAATGCTCCTAGCATACTAATATATTGATTTACAATCGTCCAGTACATCATCTGCTCAAAAAAATTCACTCCATGCGGAAAATCAAATGGTGCTCCAATCAAAAAGATAAATCCATATGCTGCTGACGCCAAGACACGGTAGTCAATAACTGCAAATAATAGAATTGCTACTAACATATACACAAACATAAGTAATACTATTCGTAAAAGTCCCTTGCCCCAGCCACGAATCATCATGACAGCTACAATGACTCCCATTAATCCAAATCCAACCATTATAGGTGCACCGGTTTCAGGCCTCAGACCAGCTAGCATTGAGTATTCAGATTGTGGATCTCCGATTCCAAATGGAAAACCCTTTCCTCCCAAGGCCCAATACTGACCTAATATCAAATACATCAACGACCAAACAACCGCCGTATACCCAATCCATTTGGGCCATAATGATAACCATCTAAAAGTATGAATTCCGGTTTCGCTTTTTTTCTCATTATTTGACATCGTGAATGAACAACTCCTTTTATTAAAAAGTAATAATGCTAAAACCTTCTACAATATTTACACTGTCCTCGCCTTCTTTGATAGTAAGCGATAGTCGTTAGCCCAAATGCTATTCCCCATGGAAGCCAAAATAGTGAAGGCCCTAAATCTCCCTATTTTTGGATAAGTGCCAATGTCAGAATGGCACCGCATATAGGTAATTCACTGATACCAATTTGATAGCAAAAAATTCCGCTTTTCAGTCCTATCTTTCAATGTACCTTGTGAATAGTGATCATTCGGCCGTCGTATATGATTTAATTAAAAAAACCATATTCTTCAACTCCCCAGTGTATATTGATGAATAAGTTCATATTATGATAAGAAAGTTAATTTGAAACGGACCTCCAGAACTGTTTATAAACAGTTCTGGAGGTCCGTTTAGAAAAGAAATTCCATAAACACAGTTGTAAGGTAACAAACTGGAAATATTGAGCAATAAAAATACCAATTCCGCATAATGGAATTGGTATGAAAAATCTTCTAATCTATATTAATTACCTTCTTTCTCTATAGAATTATACTTGTGTTACACAAACTCACTTTTATGTTCATATTTATTTTTTAAAATAAACAGCACCAAAGTTTTCATTAAATCTCTTACACCAAATAGAAACTAAACCATATACACTTACATCTACCCCTTCAGGAATTTCGTAGTTTTGGTCTCCTTTATTTCCCTTTAATTTTCCCAATTCAATATACGGATAGTTTTTCACGTCTTCATTATTTTTCAAACGATTCGTAGGAACTAATACAACTCGCACATCCGGCCCATTAGATGTTGCAAAATTAGAAAGTCTTAAAACACGTTTTCCATCTGCTAATTGATGAATTTTTGCCGTTCCAGTTGTTTCATGGACACCGTTTTGAAACTGTCCTTCACTTATTACTCGATCACTTTGTTGCTTTGCTTCAATTGATTGTACCTCTGTTTGTGGCAATGCTTCATTCACGTGCTTATCAATAAATAATTTCTCTGGTCGGAACAATGACCATAAAATCCCCATTACAATTATCAAACCACCTATAAACCAGACATATTTTCTTTTCATAAAGTAAAAAACCTCCTGTAACATACTGTTTAGTAGTATGTTAGCAAGAAGGTCTTTCACTTTTATAACATAAATGTTACAAAAGTCTTTCAGCCGTCCTATTTTTTTCTGATACGATGGGAAGCGTAATCCAAAATTGACTTCCCTGCTTGCCGTCTGCGCGATCCCTCACAACACGTTCTTCCTTGTGCATTTCAATCAATAATTCTGCAATATCTAATCCAAGTTCAGGAGATTACTTGCAAGAGTCTTAGAATTTTTGTATCAAAACCATGTACAGTATAGTAGGAGCTATTCAGGAAACTAAAAAAGAGCAGTTATTGACACTCCCACCCCTAAAGGGGATGGGCTTTCCCGTTCGGAAAATCTGTAAAGAAAGGTATTACTTTTGAATTGTACAAATAGGGAGAGTAACTTCAACTGTTGTTCCTTTATTTACTTCACTCTCAATAAATACCTTTCCTTGATGTGTTTCGATAATTTTATAACAAATCATTAATCCTAAGCCAATCCCCTCTTCCTTAATACTGTAAAAAGGTTCTCCTAGATATGGTATACGTTCTTTTGGGATCCCACACCCTTGATCGATAAAACGAATGCTTATTTGATCATTATCAAGTTTATCAATTTGAATCAGAATTTCTCCTCCCATTGGCATGGATTCAATTGCATTTTTTAAAATATTAACAAATACTTGTTTTAATTGATTTCCTTCACATGGAATCAATGGAATACCAGGTGTATAATCTGTTCTAATTTGTATATTATTCATCATTGCTTGAGGTTGCAGTATCAATAAAACTTGATCAGTTAGCACACTAATATCATTAGGTTGTATCTTTACCACCTGTGGTTTGGCTACCGCCATAAATTCATTCGTAATACTTTCTATACGCTCAATCTCTGATGATACTATATTTATATACCCCTGATTATTCTCATTTTCTGTTGATTTTAGTAATTGCATAAACCCTTTCATTGCGGTTAATGGATTATTAATTTCATGAGCTATTGCAGTGGCTAATTGTCCTACGACAGCGAGTTTTTCAGATTTTCGTAATAATTCTTCTGTTTTTAACCGTTCAGTGATATCACGAGAGATACTTAAGAAAACTTTTTTGCCATTCAAGTTAAAAATACGGACACTAAACTCGGTTGTTATTGTTTTTCCGGTTGGAAAAATATGTTCATCTTGCAAAGTGAAAGAAGTCTGTCCCTCTCTAATTTTTTCTAACAACTGTATGATAATTGGAGAATCTTGTGGTACATTATTGGGGAATGGCATCGAGAGAAGCTCTTCTCTACTATATCCAAATCTGTTACACCCAACAGGATTTACCTCAATAAATCGACTTGGAAATTGATCCTCATTCAACTCTACAACATATACTGCATCAGTTGCTTGTTCAATTAGTGCACGATATTTCATTTCACTATCTCTTAATTGTTGATGTAATCGTTGCCGTTCTCTTTCTGCTTGTTTTCTTTCGGAAATGTCCCTACATATTGCAGATAAAGCTATCACATTTCCCCTTACATCTAGAATAGGTGAAACTGTCAGACTGACATCAAGAAGGCTTCCATCGTTACGTTGTCTAACTGTTTCTAATCTCGTAACTACGGATTCTCCTGTTAGAATTTTCTGGATATTTCCAAGTGATTCATCCATTAAGAAATCAGGCACACAAGGTAATCTTTTACCTATGATTTCGTGTGATGACCAACCAAATATCTTTTCATAAGCTTTATTAGCTTGTAAAATATGTCCCTCCCGATCAGATATGGTAATCGCATCTACATTATGTTTTATAAATGATTCCAGTAATTCTTTAGTTGCCCTTAATTCGGATTCTACCTTTTTCCTTTCGGTTATATCGACTGTAGAACCAACAACTTCCATAACTTGTCCATTTCGTTTAATCGGTCTAAGCGCAATAAGAATAATAGTTTTATCATTCGGCCAGGGTAATTCAAAAATAATTTCTTTCCCTTCCCACGCCTGAAGATAATACTTCATTAATTGTGGAACTAAATGGGGAGGAATAATAGAAGCATCAATAGTACGTAAGCTTTTTCCTACCACCCGTTCAGAATAAATTCCGTTTTGATAATAAAACTGTCCATCACACAAAGTGTGTATAAAATGTTTATCCATTTTTTTGAATTTAAAGATACCTCCTTGAAGCTCATGTACGGTATCTTTGAGTTCTTGCTTCGATTTTTTTAATTTTTGATTCATTTTAGATAAGTCCTGTGTTAAGTAATATAATCTTTGGTAAGCTTCCATAAGAAAAACACCGATTAAAAGTCCTAAAGCTATAAATACTAAGCCTGGAGTGTATAGCACTGTAGTAATAAAGAATACACCTACTAACCACTTCATACCCACAAAAACAGAAAAGTATAGAGGTGCACTTTTAAATGGATGAAGGCTTTTGAAATAAGTTTTAAAAATAGTAAATAGAATACCCATACCGAAATAAGCCATCACAGGTGGTTCCCAATACCCACCAATGTAAAAGATGCGCATTATAATAATACTAATTAATGTAATCCAACCAGCAATGCGACCAAAGTAAATAAAAGAAAGAATAAGAGGAACAGCCCGGAGATCGTAGGAAAATCCCATGTACGGAAACGAAAAGAACATCAAAGTAACTGCGATGATTCCCCCATAGAATTTTTCAAAATATCGCCTGGAATGAATCGTAAACACTTGAATAAATATTGCTGCGCTAACAAGTAAAGAAAAAATAGAAAGATTGATGAAATAGTCTTTAATAATCATGTAATGTCCCTCCTTGCATTAAGTATATTCGACAAAAAAGCGGAAAATCCTACAAATAGTATAAACGGTTCAGGTACAAAAACTTCAAAATACATGTAAGTAATCTTTAAATCTTGGACATACTGATACTATTACTCTAAAAGCTGTACAATCGGTATAAATATTGAAGAATTAGTACTTCATACAAAGAAATTCCCCCTAAAGGATATTAACACGAGATTAACATATTGCAAAATCGAATTGAAATACAGACAAGAAATGAGATTAACATATCAACAAACATTAACATGTTGACATTAGGAAGAATTAAAATGTTAACCTCATGTCAACTCCCCTTACTATTACTAACAATACATCGATAAATCATAGGTTTACTAGAATGAGAATTGAAATACAAAAATCCAAAGCATTTAAAAACCCTCAATATATAAAGAATGATTCCTTATCAATATATAAAGAAACATTCTTTATATATTGATAAGAGAATTTCGAGCGGAAGATTAATAGAACATATAGACTGTAAAGTAAAATTACATCCAGTGTATCTGATTGTATTTAATAAAGTAATATCAGAATTACTTTGTAACATGCAACTTAGAGATTCCCGATTTACCATTAGATGCATAATTGAAGATTTAGTACTTCATATAAAGAAATTCTTCTCATGGAGTATCGATATGACATTAACATTTCGCGAAGTAGGATCTAAATACATACCGAGAATGGGATTGACATATCAACAGACATTAACATGTTAATCCTCAGAGAATAAAAAATATCAATGTTATGTTAACTATCATTGGTTTTAATAAAGACAAGACATTAACAACAGATCTATAAAACTACAACTTTATTAGGATGAGAATTAAAATGCGAAAATCCACACTAGTTAAGAACCACGCTTTATAAATCGCTAGAAATTCCGCGCTGAAAATTATTAAAAAATGCAGACTATCAAGCAAATTACTGTCCATTATAGTGAATTCATATCAATAGAATACTATCTTAATTTGAGAAAAATCACTTTGTAATATAAGCTTTAGAAGTTTTAAATCCACTCTTGGGTATGTAATTGAAGGAACAATGTTTTAATTAAAGAAATTATCTCTACGAGTATTGACATAAGATTGACATTCTACAGAAACAGGTCCGCATACGTACTAGAAATGTGATTGACATATCAAGAAACATTAACATGTTAATACTTAGAACAACACACTTGTTAATCTTATATCAACCATACTTAATTCTATCGATGACAAGACATTAACAAAACGTTGATTGATGTAGATCCTTATTAGTAGCGCTATTAATATACCAGGTTCACAACGATTGAATATTATTTACAATTAATAAAGGACGCATAGATCCTATTAGTAACAGCTTTTTCTTTGTGATTTACACTTACAAAATAATCATTGAAGCTAATCAACAAAGCGAATAGTACTTTATAGTGTTTCAAACGACTAACAACCAATAAATTAACTATCCTATACAGTCATCTAATTAGAATTTAACGTTCATATAGAGACCTATAATAGTTATTATCGAAAATTGCTTTACTAGTCTTGGGATCAGTTAAAAAGAGACACTGCCTCTATTAGTCAAACAGATATCCGTTCTATACTCTCAAGTGTTATGAATAAAACAGGCTCATACTACAATTATTAATAATATGGACTCTTTTTATCATATTTATACCTATTATTTTTGAAAGTTCAATGCTATATCCTCATAATTTATTTACAAATCGGTTATATTTACTTATCATTAATATTAAGTGAATAAAAATGTCAATCTCATAGCAACAATTTATAAGGATATAGGGGGCAAAGTTACCTAATTAATCCTATATAACATTGATGCATTTTAAGTCCCAGTTAACAAAACATTAACATTTAGCGGGAATAAACCGCACTTTGTTAATGTGCTGTTAACACTTTGAATGTAACATGTTAATGTTATCTTTCATGTTAATACTAGATAAGGAAGGGATTCCTATTAATATCGTCGAAAAACACTTAACATATCAATCTCATATTTCATGTTAATGTCATTTATCAGCACAATTACATACTGTTAAGGAGGTAATATTATGATTAAGCAGGAAAATCAATCAGAACAAACCATGGTAGATGATGAGAACTCATTACACGAAGACGCTTTTGAAAAAGCCTGGCGAATAACAGAGTTTTCTAAGTTAGTAGGTAGACACCATAATACTGTTTATAATTGGTTCAATACGTTAGAAGAGAAGGGATTGCACGGGACACTTAGAACCAATAATACAAATGAAAAGCTATATAATTCATTGGATTTAAATATAGCTCTTTTCATAAAACAGAAAAGGGATGAAAAGTGGTCTTTAGATGCCATAATCGAACTTTTGCCGCATCAATTCGAACTAAGGCCAGTATCTCCTGAAAACCACTCTAATGAAGTATTATCTCAAATTGATTTTCAAGACGCAGCTGAGACAATTGAAAAATTGGTGGAACAAAAAGTTCAAGCACATTTACAAAACATCGAAATACAATTCCAAGAGAAATTTGAAAATGTATTAAAAGCATTGCCTCAACCTGAAGATCCAATTGCTATGAAAGAACGTCAAAGACAAGAGAGACTTGATAACATAATAATTGAACATAGAGCTCGTAAAGAGTTAAGAAGACAAGCTGAAAAACTCTGGAATGAAAAGCCTGAGGAAGAGCGTGTGAAAAAAGTTGGTTGGTTTAAAAAAGAGGAAGATCTAGCAAAAAAACACCTTTTTATAGAGAATTATTTAAACGAAAATATGATAGAGTATATGCAATCTATTATGACATCAGAATAAAAAAGAGGCCCGGGATATTCCCAGACCTCTTTTTTTATTTTGATGTACCAAACATTTTGTCTGGATCCATAAATGCAGCTAATTCTTCATCATTCTCAGCATCTGCTGATGGTTCCTCATTACTAGTTCCCATATCGATGTAATCACCAAAATTAATACTGAAATCATCGTCTTGATCTTGCATTTCAATTGTACTAATTTGAGATTTTTTAAACTGAATTTGATTTTGCTTCTCTTTAAATTCATTGAATTCTTCAACTAAACCTTTAGACAAACGGGACGGTAATGCATCAGTTTTATAGAACGTATACACACTGCCCATAAAATCGTTTTTACTAATTAAATACCCATTAAATACCGTACCGTTGATTGGTAATGTATTCGTAACTTCTACTTTTGCATCATCCATAAATGAATCATCGATATTCTTTTGTTCGTCTAGAATTGCAAGCATTCCAAAATGATGCACCTTAGAAGCCTCCAACTCACCATCATCGTTCTTTTTCATTAATTCTATAGGAGGGTGGAAAGAGCTTCCTTTCAACGATTCTGAGAACATATCTACTATTTCTTTACTATTTTCAATTTGATTCATATTTCGAGAAATTTTATTAATAACTAGACAGCCAGTTTTCTCTAATAAAATACGTTTAAAGTCCTGAGAATCTAAAATAACAGATGTTCCTGCGCCATTAGAAGCTGTATTTAATTCATGGATGATTTCACCAATGCGCTGATTAGCATAGTCTCGTGAATTAGCAATACCTTTTTTCTCATTTTCGTTTAATCCCTTAAATTCATCATAGAAATGTTGGTTATCCGCGAAAACAACGAATGCAACACCTTTTGCTGGTTCATTTGCTAACTTCCAAATCTCTTGAGAGAATTTATTTACTTGTCTTAGTACATCAGGCCCATCGGCTCTTACAGGGAGTGTCACAACAATACCCATTTTAATAAAATCTTTACGCTCAATTGCATTATTGAATGCAATTCTTGCATACTTTTGTTGATTTGCTATTAATTCCTCTCTAGAAATTTTCATTGCCATACTTTTAAGTTCTTCAGCGATTATAGGTTTATTATGAAAAGCCGAGAATTCTTCAATTGCTTTAATGATTGTAGAAGTACCTGTTCCACCGCCTAATCCAGCAAAAAATAGTACCAATTCATCTGTTGGTCTTACACGCTCTGTGATGAATTCTTTTAACTTTTCTTTCGCTTCATCATTTGATTCTAGTACTTTTACAGCACGTTCTGGATTCTTTCCTAGTCCGCCTAATTTTAGTGATACTTGGTTACTTTTAGGCACATTTTTTAATTCGGCTAAATCACCATCGTTACTATTTAAAGCAAGACAGTTGTACACAGATGTTCCATCCGTATGCTTATATTCAGCAAATTTATCTACCATTCTAGTTCCGGCTTGACCAAAACCAACCATTGTCATTTTTACTGCTACTTCGTTTTTCAGAAAGTTCTTCGCCATTATTTTATCTCTCCTTTTTCTTATCTATTCGTTTCTTTACGTTTTCCAAGTTCAATTAACACCTGCTGCCCTCTAATTGTTGAGATTAAAAATTTATAAGGGTGCATAATTTTTTCAGTTATTAATGACATTGAAGATAATGTACTAACACTTACTTCAGCTGATCTTCTTGATATATTGGTTCGTTCAACCTCTAATGAGTATGATTTTCCCTTTAATTTCTTAACTCTCCTATCAATTACAACATTACCTACTATTTCATTTATTGAGATGCCTCTCATATATTTCGTCTCTTGGTATTGTTTATTTACCTCAGATCCTATGTAATGAAATACATTATAAAGTATTTCGTCCTCTTCAAGAATGTCTGCAAACATGTTCACAACTTCAGCAGGAAATTTAATTACTTTATACTTTTCGCTCAATACCTCGTTCAAGTTTCCTCCCCCTTAAAACGTTGGTTAATTATTCCTACGAATATATTACATTAATATAAGACGTATATCAAGTGATTATATATAGAACTTACATATAAAGCGTACAAGTATTAAAGTTAGTTAAAATGTTGATATATAAACACGAATATATACAGCGTACATGTACGCTGTATATAATATATATCAATTTCAGGTTTCATATAATTAACAATACCTTCTATAAAACTATAAATTTAATATTTAATTTGACATTCTTTTGAATAATCCTTTATAAAAAATATCAAATTACAAACATTTCATGTTAAAACACTTCACAAAGCATCCATACGCTCTATTCATAAACTTTATATATAAGCCGTATATATAAACCCTTTAAAATAAAGGTTTTGTGGCTACTATATCAATTTCATATCAACATATTTAACATATTTCATTTCTATACAACTTATATGCAAGTTCTATATATAAAGTGTATATGTACAGTGTGTATAAAACATACAAAAATCATTGCTCTTTTCATATCATATGGTTTGATATGAACATTTTAGTTTAATAAAGAGACCTTCGTATTCAACTAGATTTATTAACGATTTTTCTTCTATTTAAAACCATTGATAAAGGAGATCTGTCAATGTCATGTTATAAGTTCTCCTTTCAGTTATTAACTCACATAATTGCAAGTTCAATATCTCAAGTGTTAGACTCTACACATTCACTTGTTAATCTCATATGTACACCATCTTTATCATTTTAGCCAAGAAGACTCCTTCCTCAAGGAACGCGAAGTGAGTAGGTGGGAGATGAATTGGCTTCGGACAAGAGATGGCAGAAAGCCATCTTAATTGTTCGACATACATAAACTGTTACTTCACTATCTATCGAATGTATGTTTGTTATATAATAGACACATGCCGAAATGGAGGTGAAATGAATGATGATTAATAAAGCATATAAATTTCGTATCTATCCAAATAAAACACAAGCAACCCTAATTAATAAAACGATTGGCTGTTCTCGTTTTGTATTCAATCATTTCCTATCTCTATGGGATAACGCATACAAAGAGACAGGGAAAGGTTTGACATATGGTACATGCTCTGCCAAACTTCCTGCCATGAAGAAAGAGTTTGTTTGGCTCAAAGAAGTGGATAGTATTGCGATTCAGTCGTCTGTTCGCAACCTTGCGGATGCTTATACACGCTTTTTCAAAAAACAAACTAGTGCCCCGCGTTTCAAATCTAAGAAAAACAACGTACAATCTTACACCACAAAACAAACAAATGAAAACATTTCCATTGTAGGAAAAAAGATAAAGTTGCCGAAACTAGGTCTTGTTCGATTTGCCAAGAGTCGCGAAGTAAAGGGACGTATTGTAAATGCTACAGTTAGACGGAACCCTTCTGGCAGATACTTTGTGTCATTGTTAGTTGAAACAGAAGTGCAAGAACTTCCAAAAACAA
>NZ_NADT01000082.1:0-15485 GCF_003264205.1 Bacillus sp. SRB_8
TGCGACTCCCTTATGTTAACATCTTCGTTAGTTAATGTCAACTAAGTTTTTTATTTCGTTTGTCGCTTTCTGCGTTGTTGCTATCGGCGACTTGTTTTATATTACACCTCTAAACTCTAATCGTCAATATGTTTTTCTAAAAAAATATAAAAAGGCTTATTCTTTTAAAATAAGCCTTTTTATCCTATAACATTCTATTCATTTATTATTTTTCTATAATTGGTAATGAAACGATGAACTGAACGATCCCGTCCTCATACTCAGCTCGAATACTACCACCTTGCAACTCAACAATACTTTTCGCAATAGCTAATCCGAGCCCCGAACCTTCTGTTACTCTACTTCTAGATTGATCTTTCTTATAAAACCGTTCAAACAAGTTCCCTAACTCTTCTCTCGTAAACTCTTCACTATGATTCGCAATAACAATTTGTATGTTCCTGCGCTGCCTTTGAAGAGAAACTTTTATCTCTCCGTCATCTTTACTATACTTAATTGCATTCATTAGTAAGTTGTCGAATACACGAACCATCTTTTCCGAATCAATCATCGCATATGCACGTTCCTCAGGAAACTTCTTAACAAACATAAGGCCATGCTCTTCCGCTTGTGGTACTAACTCTTCTATTAATTGATCAAGTAACTCATTTACACACACTTCCTGTTTTTCTAATACAACTTGTTCATTCGTTAACTTCGTATACTCAAATAAATCTTCTATTAAATTCTTTAACTGCTCCGACTTTGCAAAAGCAATTCTCGTATACTCATCATGTTGTTCTTTATTTTCATATTTAGAATCTCGAAGTAATCGCAAGTAACCCATTATAGAAGTCAGTGGTGTACGTAAATCGTGTGATACATTCGTAATAAGCTCATTCTTTTGCTTCTCTAATTTACGTTCCTTTTCTATATTATTCATAAGCTCTTCCGCCATATTATTAATATTCTCAGTTAATGACGCAATCTCATCTTCACCTTTTTTCTCAATACGGTACGCTAAGTTTCCTTTTTCTATTTCCTTTACACCTTGTGCCATCGCTTCAATTTGCTTCATCTTTCTCTTTGTTATATAGAAGAAAGAGAAAATAAATACAAGTACACCTATGAAAAACGGAAACGGTCCTTCTTGCGTATCATATATTACTTCACCTTCTGGAATCCCACTAACAAACATGTATAAATTCTTATCTTCTATTGTAATAGGTGCAAAAGCTATAAATTCTTTTCTCGTACTTTCAAATTCTTTTCTACCATTCATATAATTAATCGCAAACGATGATGCATTACGAATTGTATTATGCAAATCAATTTGCTCTTCTTGCGCCTGCTTCGTTTTATATAAAACTTTACCGCTCTCGTCAGTGACCAATACTTTTAAAGCTCTAGAGTTTTGTTCTAAATTTTGATTCTCTATTTCAATCATAGTTGATATAGCTTCTAATTTATTTTCATGAACTGAACTATTTGCGACGCTTTGAGCTTGTTGATTAATTTGTTCCATACCAACCCGATAATCGATCGTCGCCTCTCGATTCGCATTCTCAAAAAACGGTGCTGCTGCCTTCGCTGACAAAATCCCTAACAACGCACAAGCAGTAAACGCAGTAATAAGTTGAATTCGTATACTCCGTTTCACACTCTTCACTATCTTTCCAATTAATTCTCGAATTTTCCTAACATAAGTAAATGGATTAAATATCTTTTTCAATCTTATACCCCACTCCCCATACTGTTTTTATATATATTGGCTTCCTTGGATTCTCCTCAATCTTTTCACGCACTTTCCGAATATGAACCATTACCGTGTTATCCGACTGGAAAGATCTTTCGTTCCAAACCTTTTCATAAATTTGTTCCGCACTAAAGACCATCCCCGGATTACGGACTAGTAATTCTAAAATTGAAAATTCCCTCGGGGTCAGTTTCACTTCTTCTCCATCCACAATGACTGTATGAGTGGAGATGTTTATTTTCATCTCTCCAATTTCTAACTCGTCCTCATTTTGAATAGCAAAGCCATTCATTTTCATATAACGACGTAGCTGAGATTTAATTCTTGCGATTAACTCTAACGGATTAAACGGTTTTGCTACATAATCATCTGCACCTGTTGTTAATCCTAAAATTTTATCCATATCTTGCGTTTTTGCCGAAAGCATAATAATCGGCATTTCCTTCGCTTCCCTTACTTTCATACACATATGAATACCATCTACTTTCGGCATCATAATATCTAATACGACTAAGTGCACTTCATTTTCTTCTAATATACGTAACCCTCCTTCTCCGTCCCCTGCTTGCAGTACTTTATATCCTTCGTTCTTTAAATAAATTGTAATAAGGTTCCTAATTTCTTTTTCATCATCTACGACAAGTATTGTTTCCCCGGCCATACTATCTCCCCCATCACTTTTTTAATCCCTAACTTCTATTATAAGAAAACTTCTGAAGAAAAACGCTCGGAAATCCTTAAGATTTTCTGAAGACGCAAAAAAGGTCTAGACTCCCCTCAAGTCTAGACCTTTCAAAAAACCCCTTTTATTTACGAACGTAGATGAAATATAGTACGAATAAAACTCCCATAACATACATAATTGGATGAATCTCTTTACGACGACCACTCACAACCATTGTAATTGGATAGAAGATAAACCCGATTGCAATTCCTGTTGCGATACTATACGTAAGTGGCATTGAAATGATAGTAAAGAACGCTGGCACTGCAATCTCGAATTTCTTCCAATCAATTTCTCCTAAAGATGAAACCATCAAGATTCCTACAATAATTAATGCTGGCGCTGTTACAGCTGGTGTCACAACACTTAATAGTGGTGAGAAGAATAGTGCCAGTAAGAAGAACCCTGCTGTTACAACCGCTGTAAATCCAGAACGTCCTCCTGCTGCTACCCCCGCAGACGATTCAATGTAAGACGTTGTTGTTGATGTACCTAAAATCGCACCAATTACAGTTGCAATCGCATCTGCAAATAACGCTTTACCTGCACGTGGTAATTTATTGTTCTTCATTAATCCCGCTTGATTCGCAACCGCTACAAGCGTACCTGCTGTATCAAAGAAATCGATAAAGAAGAACGTTATAATAACAATCGCCATTTCAACAGTGAAAATGTCTCCAAAGTGAGTTAATGCTACCCCGAACGTTGGTTCTAGACTCGGTATTGCTCCCACTACAGCTTTTGGTGTATCAATTAATCCAGTCGCTACTCCTAAGATCGCCGTAAGGATCATACCGTAGAAAACTGCACCATTTATTTTTTTAATCATGAAAATGATTGTAGTAACAACTCCGAAGATTGCTAGTAACGTTGTGCCCTTTGTTAAGTCCCCCAACCCAACAAGAACAGCATCATTCTTTACGATAATTCCAGCGTTTTGGAATCCAAGGAAGGCAATGAATAATCCAATACCCGCCGCTACTGCAAACTTTAACTCTACTGGAATTGCATTAATGATTTTTTCACGAATACCTGAAGCAGTAAGAATAATAAAGATAATACCTGACATTAATGTTCCAGCAATTGCCGTTTGCCACGGAATTCCCATCGTTAACACCGCTGTATAAGCAAAGAACGCGTTTATTCCCATACCTGGCGCTAAAGCAATCGGATACTTCGCAAATATCCCCATAATTAACGAACCAATCGCCGCTGCTAATGCTGTAGCAACGAATACTGCACCTGGATCCATTCCTGTACCTGCCGGTAATCCTTTAACATTTCCAAGCGACAGCGTAGCAGGATTGACAAATAGTACGTAAGCCATAGATAGAAATGTCGTTAAACCTGCTATGAACTCTGTTTTATAATTTGTGCCGAGTTCATCAAACTGAAAATAGCGTTTCATCTTACGTTTCCCCCGTTATATGATTACTCGCCGTATTTCCCCTAGCCCTCTTTTATCTATAAAAATAAAAAAGGCTTCCATTGCATATACATGGAAGCGTTCTATGAATAAAGACAAGTTTCCCCGCATCTTTATCAAAACGCCTCGTAGTCAAGCCATTTACGGTAGCTAGGTAGAAACTTTCGGGCCATATCCCCGATATTATACGACGGCATAATATTCACTTTTCGTTTGAATTACATACTCATATTAACTCGAGGAGGTGGTTTTGTCAATTTAAAAACGAACATTTTTATAAACTTTTATATTTTCGTTCGTATTAAGGGTAAAAACAAAAAAATCCATCTATACATGAACGATAGATGGATCTTTTTTATTACAATACTATTCCCACTCAATAGTTGCTGGTGGCTTACTCGTTATATCATACACGATACGGTTAACGTGTTTTACTTCGTTTACGATACGTACAGAGATTTTCTCTAATACGTCCCAAGGGATACGTGCCCAGTCAGCTGTCATACCGTCGATAGATGTTACTGCGCGGATACCTACTGTGTAATCATAAGTACGCTCGTCACCCATAACACCTACACTACGCATACCAGGAAGCGCAGTGAAGTATTGCCAAACTTCGCGGTCTAATCCTGCTTTTATAATTTCTTCACGTAAAATCGCATCAGATTCACGAACGATTTCTAATTTCTCTTCTGTAATTTCACCTAATACACGAATACCAAGACCAGGGCCTGGGAATGGTTGACGCCATACGATTTCATCAGGAATTCCTAGTTCTGATCCTAATACACGTACTTCGTCTTTAAATAAAGTATTTAAAGGCTCAATTAATTTGAACTGCATGTCTTCTGGAAGTCCACCAACGTTATGGTGAGATTTAATTGTTTGTGCAGTTGCTGTACCACTTTCAACGATATCCGTGTAAAGTGTACCTTGCGCTAGGAAGTCCATTCCTTGTAATTTAGAAGCTTCATCATCAAATACGTAAATGAATTCATTACCGATGATTTTACGTTTTTGCTCTGGATCTTCTACACCTTTTAACTTGTTCATGAAGCGCTCTTGTGCATCCACTTTAATAACGTTCATATGGAAGCCTTCGCTAAATGTTTTCATAACACCTTCTGCTTCATCTTTACGAAGTAAACCGTGGTCCACGAAAATACATGTTAATTGGTCACCAATTGCCTTATGAATTAATACTGCTACAACAGAAGAGTCTACACCGCCACTAAGTGCGCATAATACTTTTTTGTCTCCAACAGTTTCACGGATCTTCTCTAATTCTACTTCAATAAAGTTCTCCATGTTCCATCCTTCAGAACAATCACATACGCCGAATACGAAGTTTTTAATTAAATCGTTACCGTGCTCAGAGTGACGTACTTCTGGGTGGAATTGTACACCGTATAAGTTTTCCGCTTCATTGCTCATACCAGCAATTGGACAAGACTCACTTGTTGCGTCTACTACGAATCCTTCAGGTAAACCAGTTACTAAGTCACCATGACTCATCCATACAACTTGCTCTTCTGGAAGGTTCGCATATAATTTTGATTCGTTCTCTACTTTAAGAACAGCTTTTCCATACTCACGGTGGTTGGCACGTTCTACTTTACCACCGAAGTGTTGTGTCATAAGCTGCATACCGTAACAAATACCGAAAATCGGTAATCCTAGTTCAAAGATTTTTTCATCACAATGTAATGCGCCTTCACCGTATACACTATTTGGTCCACCAGAGAAAATAATCCCTTTTGGATTCATTGCTTTAATTTCTTCTGCAGTAATTGTATGCGGATGAAGTTCACTGTATACACCGAACTCACGAATTCGACGTGCTATTAACTGATTGTACTGACTCCCAAAATCTAAAACGATAATTGTATCATGCTGCTTCTTCAAAATAATCACCCCAACGTTAGTTCTCGTATATAAATATTTTCACCAATTTGGCGAAAAGCATTACTAATATAATAAAAAAAGCCAGTCCTCCGCCTCTAGTCTCATGACAAAGAAAAGGCAGGGGTCTGGCTTTATAAAGAAAGATAGTCTTCCGCTCTTTATAAATATAAGACGCACTGCCTTCATAGTCAGGTTGTTTACGGTAACCCGGTAGAGACTCTCAAACCATATCATCGAGGATATATGAAGGATTGTTTTATATTATCTTCCTAGATTCTAACAATGAAGTATCGGTATGGTCAAGAGAGAAAGCGACAAAATTCTACAGAAATTATTTTCCTGCGCTCAAAAGCATAAAAAAACATCCACTTCTATATAGAAGTGGATGTTTTTCGGGAGAACGGAATTACATCATTCCGCCCATACCGCCCATGCCCATGCCGCCCATGTCAGGCATTGCTGGTGCATTTGGTTCTGGCTTGTCAGCAACTACAGCTTCAGTTGTTAAGAACATAGCTGCAACAGATGCTGCGTTTTGAAGTGCAGAACGAGTTACTTTAGCTGGATCTACGATACCAGACTCAAGCATGTTAACCCATTCGCCAGTAGCTGCGTTGAAACCAACGCCTACTTTTTCGCCTTTTAGACGCTCTACAACTACAGATCCTTCTAGACCTGCGTTGATTGCGATTTGACGAACTGGCTCTTCTAGTGCACGAAGTACGATGTTGATACCTGTTGCTTCGTCGCCTTCAGCTACGATAGAAGCTACTTTTGTGTATACGTTCATAAGTGAAGTACCACCACCTGCAACGATACCTTCTTCTACTGCTGCACGAGTTGAGTTAAGTGCATCTTCAATGCGAAGTTTACGCTCTTTTAACTCAGTTTCAGTTGCTGCACCTACTTTAATTACTGCTACACCGCCCGCAAGTTTAGCAAGACGCTCTTGTAATTTTTCACGATCGAATTCAGAAGTAGTTTCTTCTAATTGCGCGCGGATTTGACCGATGCGAGCTTCGATTTGTTGTGAATTTCCAATACCTTCAACTACAGTTGTGTTTTCTTTCGTTACAACAATTTTACCAGCGCGTCCTAAAGATTCAACTGTAGCAGATTTTAAGTCACGTCCTAATTCTTCAGTGATTACTTCGCCACCAGTTAAGATTGCGATATCTTCTAGCATTGCTTTACGACGGTCACCAAATCCAGGAGCTTTAACAGCAACTACATTGAATGTACCACGAAGTTTGTTCACTACTAATGTAGCTAACGCTTCGCCTTCTACATCTTCAGCAATGATAAGAAGTGGTTTACCTTGTTGTACCACTTGCTCTAATACTGGTAAGATTTCTTGGATGTTAGAAATCTTTTTGTCAGTAATTAAAATGTATGGGTTATCAAGAACTGCTTCCATTTTGTCAGAATCAGTAATCATGTAAGGAGATGCATATCCACGATCAAATTGCATACCTTCTACTACGTCTAATTCTGTTGTGAATCCTTTAGATTCTTCTAAAGTAATAACGCCGTCGTTACCAACGCGCTCCATTGCTTCAGCGATTAATTGACCTACTTCTTCGTCAGCCGAAGAAATAGCAGCTACTTGTGCGATAGAGGATTTACCTTCGATTGGTTTAGAAATCGCTTTTAATTCTTCAATTGCAGCAGTAACAGCTTTTTCGATACCTTTACGAAGACCCATTGGGTTTGCACCAGCTGTTACGTTTTTAAGACCTTCACGAATCATAGCTTGCGCTAATACAGTTGCAGTTGTCGTTCCGTCACCAGCTACATCGTTTGTTTTGCTAGCAACTTCTGCTACTAATTTCGCACCCATGTTTTCGAATGCATCTTCTAATTCGATTTCTTTTGCGATTGTTACACCGTCATTTGTAATAAGTGGTGAACCGAATTTTTTCTCAAGTACAACGTTACGACCTTTTGGTCCAAGCGTTACTTTTACTGCGTTTGCAAGAGTGTCGACACCGCGAAGCATCGAACGACGTGCTTCTTCACTAAATTTAATATCTTTTGCCATAATAATTGACCCCCTTGGATTTTTAAAATGTATATAATTAACCGATAATTGCTAAAATGTCACTTTCACGTAAAATCAAGTAGTCTGTACCTTCGTATTTCACTTCAGTACCTGCATATTTTGAGAAGATGATAAGATCACCTGCTGCTACCTCTAAAGCAACACGCTCACCATTTTCAAGCACTCGGCCTGTACCTACTGCAATAACTTTACCCTCTTGTGGTTTTTCTTTTGCAGTTTCTGGTAATACAATACCACTTGCTGTTTTTTCTTCTGCTTGAACAAGTTCAATTACAACGCGATCACCTAATGGCTTTAGCATGAACAATAACCTCCTCATTTTGTTATGTAAATTTTATTTATTAGCACTCAAGTCACACGAGTGCTAACACACTTCTAATAATAAATAATCTCAATTTCTTTTGCAAGTAAAAAAATCATAATTTTTTCGCAAATTACTTTATGCACTTTCCTATATATCATTACTTCTTCTACTGCCTTTACTATATGAATCGTTGTTCCCACTTCTTGTATGTTACAATATGAAAGACACCCTAAGTTGTTTTCGCTAAACGTACAACTTTTTCCTGTCTCCTATTTTATTTTCAAATACTTATTTACAAAAAAAAATATAATTCAAATGAAAGTTTATATCGTAGGTAGCATATTTACATGTTATCCTACCTTATCTCATACACTAGAGTTAGAAAGGATGGTTAAACCATTTGAAGAAACAATATTGGTGGATTATCGTTACATACATTTTAATGCAGTTATCTGGAATTGTTGGCTTACCACTACTCCTAAAAACAGGACTCTATGATAATAGAGGATTTACCATGGAGGAAAAAGGTCAAATCATAACGGGACATTGGGCAATCATTAGCTTCTTTGTTGCATTATGTATCGTGCTTTGGTTACTTAGAATAGATATTCGTGACAGGCATTTAGATAAAATGCGTGTTACGATCCCAGCTACAGTTGGTTGGATTATAATCGGTATTCTCTTAGCTTTCTCTTCCCAAATAATTGCCGGTATGATCGAAATGCGTCTACTAGGAATTAAACAAGGTTCGGAAAATACAATGAAGCTGATGGAAATTGCAAGAACGACACCTTGGTTCCTCATTGTTGTATCTATAATCGGACCTATCTTAGAGGAAATCGTATTTAGAAAAATTTTATTTGGCACACTTTATAAGAGATTTAATTTCTTTGTTGCTGCTATCATTAGTTCACTAGTATTCGCGGCGATTCATTTTGATTTTACTCACTTATTGGTATACACTTCTATGGGGCTCGTATTCGCCTTTTTATATGTACAAACGAAACGCATTATCGTTCCTATAGCAGCCCATGTGGCAATGAATACATTAGTCGCTATTGGACAAATTTTTATGAGCAAAGAGCAAATTCAAGAAATGATTAAAGAAGCTGAAAAAATGCAAGGCTTTATCGGAGGATTTTTAGTATGAGAAACTCACCATTGTTCATGGCTGCATTGTACTTTCTTCTTGGATGTATCTTTACACGCTTCGCCATTACGAACGTAACAGATACAATTTGGAATATGTGGACAATACTATTTGCAGTTATGGCAACAATTGATTTTAATTTGGCACTTCGCCTTATCTTAGTTAAATTCACAAAGAAAAAACAATAATAAAACGCAGAGGTCATCTCCTCTGCGTTTTATTGTGGATAATTCTTCAAAAAGTAAACAAGCGTTTGTAACTCTACAGCTAAATCAATGTGATGAATCCTTATATTCTCTGACACATTTAAGCGTGCTGGTGTGAAATTTAAAATACCATGCACGTTCGTTTCTGCCAATCTATCTGCCACAGATTGCGCTACTGTAGCGGGTACTGTTAATATTGCCACTTGTATATCAGTTGATAAACGTTCTTCTAGTTCATCCAAATGATATACAGGAATGCCTCCGATTTCTGTTCCAACTTTCTCTTCACTAACATCAAACGCCATTTCAATTTTTGTATTATTGTTTTTCGTGAAATTATAATGTAAGAAAGCGGTCCCTAAATTACCTACTCCAATAAGTGCCACACGTGTTATATCATCTTGGTCGAGTGTTTCACGGAAAAATGATAATAAATAATTTACGTTATATCCATATCCTTTTTTCCCTAACGCTCCAAAATATGAAAAATCTCTTCGAATAGTTGCGGAATCAACCTTTACCGCTTCACTCAATTCGGCTGATGAAACACGTTGCTTACCAGAAAGAGATAAGTTTTGGATAAATCGATAGTATAGAGGCAATCGTTTGGCAGTGGCCTGTGGAATTTTTTGCTGATCCATATAACCTCTCCTCTCTTCCTATCTTTATTCTTATACTTGAATCAAATACAGAAGTTTAGTACTCATGAATTTCCTTGTATAATAAAGAGAAGAAGTATTCTCTCTTTATTTTAAACTATACACTATTTTTAGTATGATTGAGAAATATAAACATGGCAAAGTTAAGAAATTATTTGAGGTGAAAACATTGATATTATTACAAGTGAATGGGCTTTCGAAATTATACGGTGCAGAAACGATTCTTGCAAACATAAAATTGGAAGTACAAACAAAAGATCGTATCGCATTAGTCGGACGAAATGGAGCTGGAAAATCTACATTATTAAAAATAATAGCTGGCGAGTTATCTCATGATGGTGGTGAAATTATAAAACCGAAAGATGTCTCAATGGGGTATTTAGCTCAAAATACCGGATTAGAAACGTCTTTAACAATTTGGGATGAAATGTTAACCGTCTTTACACACTTGCAGCAGATGGAGACAAAACTTCGAAGGCTAGAGCAAGAGATGGGAAAAGAAGAAAATTTTTCAAATGCGGCTATATATGAGAAATTATTAGCTGATTATGATCAATTACAATTAGATTATAAAGATCAAGGCGGCTATCAGTACGAAGCGGATATACGCTCAATTTTAAGCGGTCTTGGCTTCCCAGTTGAAACGCATCAGACGAAAATTTCCACATTAAGTGGTGGACAAAAGACTCGATTAGCTCTCGGGAAATTATTATTAACTAGACCAGACTTACTTATTTTAGACGAACCTACAAACCATTTGGATATTGAGACACTAACATGGCTTGAACAATATTTACAAGGCTATCCTGGCGCGATTTTAATCGTTTCCCATGACCGTTATTTCTTAGATAAACTTGTTACACAAGTATACGAAATTTCTAATAAGGAAAGCCGACGATTTGTTGGTAACTACAGTAAATATTTAGACTCAAAATCAGCTCTATACGAGCAAGAAATGAAGCGTTATGAAAAACAACAAGATGAAATTTCTAAACTGGAAGACTTTGTACAAAAAAATATAGCTCGTGCATCTACGACAAAACGCGCTCAAAGTCGCCGTAAACAATTAGACAGAATGGAAGTATTAACTAGACCATTAGGCGATTCTAAATCAGCTTCCTTCCACTTCGATATTGAAAAACAAAGTGGAAATGATGTTTTACAAGTGAAAGATGCAACTATTGGCTATTATCAGGAACCGATTATTGAACATGTAAATATGCGCTTAACTCGCGGTGACAGTGTTGCCTTAGTTGGGCCAAACGGAATTGGAAAATCTACATTATTAAAATCCATTGTGAATAAGTTACAGCTATTACATGGAAACGTTGCTTTCGGCTCAAATGTATCTGTTGGTTATTATGATCAAGAACAAGCCAACTTAACATCTTCGAAGCGAGTTTTAAATGAATTATGGGATGAATATCCCCTGCAACCCGAAAAAGAAATTCGCACTATACTAGGCAACTTTTTATTCACAGGGGATGATGTACTCAAACCAGTATCTTCTCTTAGTGGTGGACAAAAGGCTCGACTAGCTCTTGCAAAACTTATGATGCAAAAATCCAATTTATTAATTCTCGATGAGCCAACAAACCATCTTGATTTAAATAGTAAAGAGATTTTGGAGAATGCTTTAATTGATTACCCAGGTACTCTTCTATTCGTCTCTCATGACCGCTATTTTATTAATCGCGTAACGACAACCGTTGTTGAGTTATCAACAAAAGGTGCACAAGAATATTTAGGTGATTACGATTATTACGTTGAAAAGAAAAATGAAATGATTGAACGTGCGGAACTAGAGCAAGAAGATGAAGTACCTGTTCAAAAAGTGGTGGCACAAGAAAAATTAAATTATCTCGAAGAAAAAGAACGTAAACAGCTAGAGCGTCAACGTACTCGAAAAATTGAAGAACTGGAACAAAATATCGTAGGCTTAGAAGAAGAAATTGCTACGTTAGAAGATCAGCTTTGCTTACCAGAAATATATGCAGATTATGAAAAGGCTAGTGAAATTACAACTAAAAAGCAAACACTGCAAGAACAGCTTGAAGCTTGTATGGCAGAATGGGAAGAACTGCATATATAAGAGAATTTAAAAGAGGAGGATGTCTCATAAGTCGGGCTTTTTGACGAGATGACCTCCTTTTTATTTTCTGTTTTGGAATCAATACCATAATAAATGAAATTATACAAACCATTCGACAAGGATTGACAATAGTAGCACCTTATATAATAAGAGGAGGATGTTTCAAAATGTTTTTTGGACATCTCTTTGTTTTTTATTTCCCAAAAAAGAATTTCTTCAAAGGTCAGACTTCCTCTATGTTATCCACAAGATTATACACATATCCACCTTTATAATATAAACTTTCAAATAACTTTTCCACATTATCCACAACTAGATAAAAAGTTATACACATTTTATGTACACAAAAAAAACCAAATTATCAACAGATAATTTGGGTTTTATCCACAAGCTGTGGTTAATTTTGTGTATAACTATGCTTCAATATCTAATCCTGGATTTGCATTTAAAGCTAATGTAGCGCGTTTTCCTTGTTCGTATGCAATTGTACCTGCAGCCGCAATCATCGCTGCATTATCTGTGCATAAAGATAGAGGAGGAATAATTAGCTCTATATTTTCTTTTTGTGCAAATTCTGCTGCTAAACGTGCACGAAGCCCTTTATTAGCAGCTACTCCACCAGCAAGAAGCACTTGTTTTACATTGTAAGCATCTGCTGCACGAGACGCTTTCGTTACAAGTACATCTATTACACTTTCTTGGAAACTTGCTGCTAAATCTTCTGGTGCAATTTCTATACCGCGCTGTTTTGCGTTATGCACAGTGTTGATAACTGCTGATTTCAATCCACTAAAGCTGAAATCATACGAATCAGGTTCTAGCCACGCACGAGGCAAATCAATTGTTGGTTTTCCTTCATGTGCAAGGCGATCAATATGAGGACCACCTGGATAAGGCATTGATAATGTACGAGCTACTTTATCGTAAGCTTCTCCTGCCGCATCATCTCGCGTTTCACCAATCACTTCAAATGAACCATGTTCTTTCATATAAACAAGCTCCGTATGTCCACCGGATACAACAAGCGATAGTAACGGGAATTGTACTTCTTTTACTAAACGATTCGCATAAATATGACCAGCAATATGATGAACACCAACTAGAGGGATATCATGAGCAAAAGCCACAGCTTTCGCTGCATTTACACCTATTAAAAGTGCTCCGACTAAACCTGGGCCTTCTGTTACAGCAATTGCATCAATATCCTCAAAAGTGATATTCGCTTCTTTTAAAGCTTCTTCTAACACAACTGTGATTTCTTCTACATGATGACGGGATGCAATCTCTGGTACTACTCCGCCAAAACGCTTATGACTTTCAATTTGCGATGCAACGACATTCGCAATGATTTCCGTTCCATTTTTAACAACTGCTACAGCTGTTTCATCACAGCTTGTTTCAATACCAAGTATAATTATATTTTTTTCCATTATATATTCACCCACATTACAAGACCATCTTCCTGATTGTCTGCATAGTATCGTTTACGAATCCCACCATTTTGAAATCCGTATTTTCTGTATAACTGCTTTGCTACTTCATTTGACATGCGTACTTCAAGTGTCATTGTTTTTACTCCTAACCCTTTCGCTTCGGAAATGACTTCTTTCAATAAGGCATCCCCTAGCTTTTGACCTCTGTATTCCGGCAGGATAGCTATATTTGTTACATGTGATTCATCAATAATTATCCACAATCCACAATATCCAATTACGAGACCATCTTTTTCTAGCACGACATAATGTGCATGTTCATTCACCTCTAATTCACGGTGAAAGGCATCTGCAGTCCAAGGGGTTGAAAAAGATGCTTCTTCAATAGCTACAATTTGAGCAATATCATCGAGTGCCATCTTTCTAAATATCATATCCATCTTCTGTAGGCCCCTATTGTTTTTGACTTTCTAACCATTTTGTTTCAGCTTCAGCTAAACGAAGATAGCTAGGAACAAACGTATGCACGTCTTGTTCTTCTTTTTGTAATCCTAAACATGCTAATTCACTTGGTCTCGGGTTATTCTTAGTGAACGGAGCAAATACAGCTTGATCACCTAAATATTCTACAATTGTTTCTTTATGCAATTTAACATCGTTACCAATAAATAAAACAGGCTGTTCTTTATCTTTTAACATTTGCAACCAGTCAACAATAAGAATAATTCGGTCTTCTTCTATTGAAGTTATACGCTCTCCTTCATATGTATATAACCCCGTGTAAATTTGACCACGTCGGCCATCAAATAAAGGACAAATTAGTCCATTAAAATTAGTACCATTTGCAGCCACCACTTCCAAACTTGATACACCTACAATTGGTATTTGAAGTGACCAAGCTAATGTTTTTGCCGCTGTCACACCTATACGAACACCTGTATATGATCCCGGTCCAGCTGCTACAACAATTTTAGTCAATTCTTTCGGTTTTACACCGCATTCTTTTAACAGTTTCTCTACAGCTGGCATAAGACGTACAGAATGGTTTTTTGTTAAATTTGTAATGATTTCCCCAATCACGTTCCCTTCCTCAATAAGGGATACACCCATTACGTAATTTGAAGTATCAATTGCTAGTACTTTCATCTTGTAATAGCTCCTCACATAATCTAATATAGCGATCTCCAATTGGCTCGAGTACAATTTTTCTTGTATCATCTCCAGCATGGAATAAACTAATTTGCAACTTCTCATTCGGTAAATATACTTCTATTAAATGAGCCCATTCTACTACTGTAATCCCTTCACCATAGAAATACTCATCAAATCCTAAATCTTCTTCACTTTCCGCTAAACGATACACATCCATATGATATAGCGGTAATCTTCCTTTATATTCTTTAATAATATTGAAGGTAGGACTATTTACGACTCTTTTCACTCCAAGACCTTTTGCTAGTCCTTTTGTAAAAGTCGTCTTGCCAGCTCCAAGATCACCTTCTAAAATAATTACATCTTTTTCCTTTACAAGTCTCCCTAATTTTTCTGATAATCGCTGGGTTTCTTCGGAAGATTTTGTTGTTATTTCATATTTACTCACAGACTTCACCTACTTTACTCACAATGTTCTCTGCTCTTTATTATACAGGTTTTAAATATATAAAAAAGTCCTTAGGAGTTTTCCTAAGGATAGTTTGACTGTCTTTATTAGTTTTTTGTTAAAACAAATAAAAAATACGAAACAACTTGTTTCGTTCTTTTCTTTATATAAAATGGCGGTCCCGACCGG
>NZ_NADT01000082.1:15569-15725 GCF_003264205.1 Bacillus sp. SRB_8
CCGTACTGCTCCACCCCGCGATGATATAAATAGCCTGGCGACGTCCTACTCTCACAGGGACAAGGTCCCAACTACCATCGGCGCTAGAGAGCTTAACTTCCGTGTTCGGTATGGGAACGGGTGTGACCTCTCTGCCATCATCACCAAACTATATTC
>NZ_NADT01000083.1:0-1546 GCF_003264205.1 Bacillus sp. SRB_8
TGAACTGTACCCTATAAAATGGACAGTTTAATAAAAAAGCCCTGAAAAATCAAGCACTTAAAAGGTGGTTCCGATATTCGATCGGAGCCATCTTTTTTAATGTCCACTGATAACGATTATAATTATACTCCTCCATATAATCCTTTATGTTGAGCTCAAGGGATTCAAAGGTTTGACAATCTTTATAATCTAATTCATCTTTCATATGACCAAAAAAGGATTCCATTGGTGCATTGTCTAAACAATTGCCCCTACGGGACATAGATTGTCTGATCCCCATTTCTCTTACACGTTTCTGAAATTCAGGGTGTGTATAATGAATACCTTGGTCTGAATGTAGAAGCGCTTCAGGATGAATGACTTCTCCTAATCTCTCTTTCAAGTTATCTAATGTTTGATAGACGATATCCATTCGTAAAGAGGAAGAGACATGATAGGCTAAAATCTCTCGTGTTGCGCTGTCTTTTACACATGATAAATAAGCCTTCTTTCCTTTTCCATAAAATAAATAGGTAATATCCGTTAACATACTTTTTTCAGGCTCTTCTTGATTGAATTGGCGTTTTAAAAGGTTCGGACATGTTTTATGTTCTTGTGTCGCTTTTGCGATGTGTTTATAAGGATTCGCTCGGCGAATCTTTGTCACAAGGTTATATTTACGCATAATACGGTAAATACGCTTGAGATTCATACAAATTCCTTTTGTCTTTTCCAACACCATTTTGATAGAACGACCACCACATGTTTTCCCTTTTCGATTAAAAATTTCTTGGATCCATTCATAATCTGTTTCATCATTGCGTTCTTTTTCCAGCTGTTTATCTGTCTGATGAAGCCACGCATAGTATCCACTCCGACTTACCCCAGTCAGTGTGCAAAGGTAACGCACCATACGTGGGAATTGGAATCGACGTATGGTTTGTTCAATCAGTGTGTATGTTTCTCGTGGTGTTAACGCTTCTTCTGTAACGCCTGCCTTTCGAGTTCGTCTAACTTTTTTAGGAATGTCAATTCCGCTTCTAAAAACGCAATACGTGCTTCCGCTTTCTTTAATTTTTCATCAGAAGAGAGGGGTTTTTCCGAAGGGCGTCCCGTGCTTCCTTTCCCGCGGCGTTCTGTATAAAAGCCTTCCTCACCAAATTGTTCAAAGGTTCTTCGCCAACGTTTCAAGCATTGTTTTGGTTTCTTCTCACCGATCACAGCTAAGTCAAACCCATTCTCTAAAAAGATTTGGCTAGGACCTTTTCCTTGTTGATTTTCTTTTACCGCTCTTACTTTGAAATCTGAACAATAGCTAATCGAACGGTCCGACGCTTTTAATACATTTTTATTTTTTTCTAGCTGTTTCATTTGAATTTCGTTAAAAATAATTTTACCCATTCTCCGTACCTCATTTCTATCGTTGGTTCCATTATAACGAGGTTTTTTGATAAAAATACACAAAAACCCCGAATCATGGGGCTTTTTTTAAGTGTCCATGATTCGGGGTACAGTTCATATATTGTAATGGGGCACTTTTTTATTTGCTATCGATAATGCGACGTTA
>NZ_NADT01000084.1:0-397 GCF_003264205.1 Bacillus sp. SRB_8
TCGCGGGGTGGAGCAGTACGGTAGCTCGTCGGGCTCATAACCCGAAGGTCGCAGGTTCAAATCCTGTCCCCGCAACCAAATGGTCCCGTGGTGTAGTGGTTAACATGCCTGCCTGTCACGCAGGAGATCGCCGGTTCGACCCCGGTCGGGACCGCCATTTTAACTTCTGCTATATAGCAGTTGTTTTTTATTGGACATTATGGTAAAATAACATTTGTCTTTGAAAAGAAGATAACTATTTCGATGGGCTATAGCCAAGCGGTAAGGCAACGGACTTTGACTCCGTCATGCGCTGGTTCGAATCCAGCTAGCCCAGCCATTAAGAGCCATTAGCTCAGTTGGTAGAGCATCTGACTTTTAATCAGAGGGTCGAAGGTTCGAATCCTTCATGGCTCAC
>NZ_NADT01000085.1:0-3052 GCF_003264205.1 Bacillus sp. SRB_8
AGATAAAGACCTTTCTTCTTCAGCAATTTTATTCCTAAAACTGAAGCTCCGGTCACGCCATATACAATCTCTAGTTCTCCAATGATTGTCATGTTTATCTCATCCTTTCAGTTTGATAGATAAATTCCCCTTACGATCTCTATAAAGTTGATAATCATCCAGTAGCTCATTCCATGACAATGCCTGTTCATCGCCATATAGCTCGCCTTCAATTTTTTGACTTAAATAATAGTAACCTCGGTATTGTTGGTCCAGGTATACTTCGTGACGTAGCATGTGCTCTTGTATGGCGCAAATGTTAATTTCCTTTTTGGTGCTTTTGTACATTTCTTTCAGAGTGCTTGAAGAATATAAATAAGGGGTAGTATACAACATTTGATAATGGTCCATTTTTTCTCACCATCCATATAGAATTCCAGCTTCCTTAAATACGTATGTTTGCAATACAGCTTTTTGAATTTGTACCTAAAAAAAGACAAATAAAAAAGGTTCTTTCATGGAAAAAGAACCCTTTTTAAACGTTGAAAATCCAGATTACGAAATGAAAATAGCTTATTGTGACAATTTGCTAGGACATCTAATGGCTATAACTCCCTTTTTTTATATATTAAGCAACGAAATATGTTTCAATTTATTGTAGCCATTTCTTTATGACTATAATAAAAAAAGACAAGGGTGTTGCACTCTTGTCTTTTTTGTTCATTAGATCTATTTTTATTACAAATAGGATTTTAAAATTTATTAATAAATATATACAACATAATATTCTATGTTTGATTGTTTTACATAATAATTGTTTATATGTTTAATTGTTTATATGTTTTAGGAACATGAAATGCGTTGATATATAAGGGATTCTGGCACATAACTATAACAAAAATGGTTAGAAAGATAACAAATTTGGTTCTAACTATAACAAAAATGGTTAGAAAGATAACAAATTTGGTTGTCTTACTATAACAAAAATGGTTAGAAAGATAACAAATTTGGTTCTAACTATAACAAAAATGGTCAGAAAGATAACAAATTTGGTTGTCTTACTATAACAAAAATGGTTAGAAGGATAATTAAATTGGTTGTTTAACTATAACAAAAATGGTTAGAAAGATAACAAATTTGGTTGTTTATCTATAACGAATTTTAAAGGTATTAGTTTTTATATCAAAAACTCTTGTTAATCTTTAATTCACATAATTATTTTATGGACTATGAATATCATTTATCACAAAATTTGGCCATAAAACTTCCAAAATTAATCTCTAAAAATAACAAATTTGGTTATAAAAAAAAGCAACTATAACAAAAGTGATATATTTGTTATAGTTAGTGTATCAATAGAGGACGTATGGAAAGGACGTATATAAATATGTCTATAAATCAAGATTTACAGATTAAAGAGAATAATATTGTTTCTAAATCAAATACTTTGATTGAAGCAAATTCTCGCTTAAATTTAGTTGAACAAAAGATGTTACTTTGTTTAGCTAGTAATATTGAACCGAATGATCGGGATTTTAAAACATACACATTCCCAATTAAACAATTTCATGATCTACTTGGTTTGAGTGGATCTATCAAATATACGGAGTTAAGTAAAATAACAAAAGAATTATTATCTAAAGTAATTGAAATTCGAGCAGGAGAAGAACTGATACAAGTATCTTGGCTTTCTTCCGCAATTTACAATAGGAATAAAGGGACAATTGATATGCGTTTCGATCCTTTATTAAAGCCGTTTTTAATAGAATTGAGTAGCAAGTTTACAAGCTATAGATTGGCTAATGTTGTTAAATTGAAAAGTACATATGCTATACGTATTTATGAACTACTTAAGCAATATGAGGACTTAAAAGAACGTACAATCAGTCTTGAAAATTTAAGGTATTACTTAGATGCGATGGATGTATACCCTAACTATG
This sequence comes from Bacillus sp. SRB_8, assembly GCF_003264205.1. Taxonomy (NCBI): domain Bacteria; kingdom Bacillati; phylum Bacillota; class Bacilli; order Caryophanales; family Bacillaceae; genus Bacillus; species Bacillus sp. SRB_8. The sequence goes on from NZ_NADT01000085.1 coordinate 1,920, forward strand.
CAAATTTTAAGCAACGTGTGTTAAAACCTTCTCAAAAAGAATTAAATCAAAAAACAGATATTTCTTTTGAATTTGAAGAAATTAAATTAGGTAGGAAAGTACAAAAAATTAGATTTATTATTCGTAGCCAGAAAAAGAAAGATCCCGATTTAATTCATTTTGAAAAGAAATTAGATAAATTTCAACAGCCAAATACATTTGAACAAAAAATCAAGAGATTTGAAGAACGGTGTAAAGAAAAAGTATTTCCTAAAGTATTTAAGAAATGGGAAGAGCATAAAGAAATTGTATTGGAGATAATTGAAGATATCCGTTTTCGTACAGATATTGATTCCCCAATCGGTTATGTAGAATTTATTCTAAATAGCCGATTAAAAGAACTGTCCGAAAATGAAATAACAAACACAAGTAGTCAAATTGAAAATAAATCTCATAATAATAATGTACTAGAGATTGATAACATTATAGATTCAGTTATCAGTAAATATTCAACATCTACCGGAGCTGTAGCTACATTTTTAGTTGAAAGTTCAGCAATTGAGGAATTAGTCAAAGTAGTTACATTAGAAGAAGCTGAAGTTATTTGGAAAGATCATGAAACATTTGTCATGGATAAGATTTATGAATACATTAAAAAGAACAGTAGAAAGAAAAGATACTAGTGTTACATGAAAAAAGTTCTTTTTACAAAAAAGAACTTTTTTAAAATAAGGCAAGTTGTTCTTCCTCATTTTGCATACTAATTTTCACTTTATATGTATAATACTTACCCATTCTATTCTTTATCTCATTTTCCACTTGCTGTATAGCAGCATCGGGTGTATTTGCTGTAATGTATACAATATCGGGTTCATATACTTCTCCATTTGGAGATATAATTGTAAATTCTATTGGGTATTTTTCCATAATTCTCATTCCTTCTTACATTTTAATGCTATAAAAGATATCCTAATACACATATGGCACATATAACACTACTTACCACAATAATAAAAGCCATTATCCTAAATAACAAATGTCCAAGGTAATAAAATCCTAAACATATAAGAGCGATAATCAACAAGATTCCTGTAGTTTGCAGAATGACTGCTTTAAACAAATACAATAAAATGGTTCTGGTGCAAAAATAAAAT
>NZ_NADT01000086.1:0-14782 GCF_003264205.1 Bacillus sp. SRB_8
TCGCCAAGCAAGATAAAAACACGAGTCATTTGACTCGTGTTTTTTTATTTCCCATGAAATAGGTTGGATTCCGTTAGTAAAAATGCTGAAATATAGTAAGGGATTTTTTGAGCAGAAATATTGAGAAATTGATAAATAAACGGATAATCTTCAGATCCATAGCTTCCAAGTAAGTCATACCACCAATCTGTTTCATACCTAGAAATCATACTTAAATTATAGAGCAATAAATAATGAACAAGAAGCTCAGGCAACACTGGCTTAGAGTTTCTAGGGTCAGTCGTAAGTGGTAAATAATAAGTGTCAGTAAGATACTCGTAGTATAAAGGTGTGCTATACATAGGATTCCATGATTGAATAGGTGCTGAAAAAAACACATTTAATTCATTGTTTTTCTCAGGTGCGTGTTGTATTGATAAATGCTTACAAGCTGTTTCGATGTAACGAGAAAATCTCTCTTTGGTCATATGTAGTCGATCTAGTATGTTGACTGAAAAAGAGAGTTCATTTTTATTTGTTGAATCAATTTTATATAATGTTGTTCCTTTTTGACTATAGCGAAATAAATGTTGTAATTCAGGGATTTTTCCCATTAGCTCTAACATATTAAACTTTTCTGTTTCTAAGTGTTTCATGTGAAACAGTTGTTCTGCCGCGTGAGTAAATAGGCCATTTTTCTGTATTTTCACTTCATCTTCTAAAAATTGATATCCTTGTTTTTTTCGTTTACGGGTTGTCACTCCATGTGCTAAAACGGTTGTTGATTCTGGATAGTTTGGATTAATAGTTAATAAACAGGCTTTAAAAAGTTGCCCCATCCCATAAAATAACAGCATTGGCTGAATGGAAAATGGCGCTGTTTTATATAATTCATAATAATTTTTACCGTGTTCTAAGTAATAAATAAATGGATAACAATTTTCAAAACTTTTTTTTTCGGCATCCTGAATCGAGGATTTTTCATAACAACGGGCAAGATAATGTTGTACGTTTTGAGATGAAAAGAAGAAACTTAACTGCTGCCAAGCACAAGGTGTATGATGCATATATTACGCTCCTTTTATTGTCTAAAAATTCTAACATATTTATACTTTCTTGACAGTATTTTAACCAATTGATAAGCTACTAATAATAATTTCTGGTATCATGGGGGGAACAATTATGTGGGAATCTAAATTTGTTAAAGAAGGTTTGACTTTTGATGATGTATTACTTGTACCAGCAAAATCAGATATATTACCAAGAGAAGTAAGTGTTAAAACAGTTTTATCTGAAAGCTTACAGTTAAACATCCCGTTAATTAGTGCAGGAATGGATACAGTAACAGAAGCCGATATGGCTATTGCAATGGCTCGTCAAGGCGGTTTAGGAATCATTCATAAGAATATGTCTATTGAGCATCAGGCAGAGCAAGTTGACAAAGTAAAGCGCTCTGAAAGCGGCGTTATTTCAGATCCATTCTTTTTAACTCCAGAACATCAAGTATATGATGCGGAACATCTTATGGGAAAATACCGCATCTCAGGTGTACCAGTTGTAAATAATTTAGATGAGCGAAAATTAGTTGGTATTATTACAAACCGTGATATGCGCTTCATCCAAGACTACTCAATCAAAATTTCTGACGTAATGACAAAAGAACAGTTAATTACAGCCCCAGTTGGTACTACACTAGGAGAAGCTGAAAAGATCCTACAAAAGTATAAAATTGAAAAGCTTCCTCTTGTTGATAATAGCGGTGTATTACAAGGGCTTATTACAATAAAAGATATTGAAAAAGTAATTGAATTTCCAAACTCTGCAAAGGATAAGCAAGGACGCTTATTGGTTGGAGCAGCAGTTGGTGTAACGGCTGATGCAATGCTTCGTATCGACGCATTAGTAAAAGCGAGTGTAGATGCAATTGTACTTGATACAGCTCATGGGCATTCTCAAGGTGTTATTGAAAAAGTAAAAGAAGTTCGCGCAAAATATCCAGAACTAAATATTATTGCTGGAAATGTTGCTACAGCTGAAGCAACAAAAGCATTAATTGAAGCTGGTGCAAATGTAGTTAAAGTTGGTATTGGACCAGGATCTATTTGTACAACGCGTGTTGTAGCTGGAGTTGGTGTACCACAATTAACAGCAGTTTATGATTGTGCAACTGAAGCCCGTAAATACGGCATTCCAGTTATTGCAGATGGCGGTGTTAAGTACTCTGGTGATATGGTTAAAGCTTTAGCAGCAGGAGCACACGTTGTTATGCTAGGTAGTATGTTCGCTGGTGTAGCTGAAAGCCCTGGAGAAACTGAAATTTACCAGGGTCGTCAATTTAAAGTATATCGTGGTATGGGTTCTGTTGGAGCAATGGAAAAAGGAAGTAAAGATCGCTACTTCCAAGAAGGAAACAAAAAACTTGTTCCAGAAGGTATTGAAGGACGAGTACCATATAAAGGACCTTTAGCAGATACAGTTCATCAATTAGTTGGTGGATTACGTGCAGGTATGGGATACTGCGGAGCACAGGATTTAGAATTCTTACGTGAGAATGCGCAGTTCATTCGTATGTCGGGTGCCGGTTTACGTGAAAGCCACCCTCATCACGTACAGATTACAAAAGAGGCTCCAAACTACTCATTATAATGTCTTATATGTAAATAGACGGAGATTTGATATCTCTGTCTATTTTTTTTTGATTATGTTAGAATAACGGTTATGTGAGTACATAGATATTGGGGGTAGCAAAAGTGAAAGGTATGTTTTGCAAAAGATTCATTGCGTTGGTAACAGTGCTTACAATAGCTTGTGGCATGCTTGTACCATATAGCAATGCATCAGCAGAAACAGGAGCCGCTTTAAACATTGAAGCAGGTGCGGCAATTTTAGTAGAAGCGAATTCTGGAAAGATTTTATATCAAAAAAATGCAGATGAGTTATTATCAATTGCTAGTATGACAAAAATGATGAGTGAATACCTAGTGAACGAGGCTGTTGCGAAAGGGAAACTAAAATGGGATCAAAAAGTTAAGGTTTCCGAATATGCGTATAACATTTCGCAAGATCGTTCATTATCGAATGTGCCTCTACGAAACGGTGAGTCTTATACAGTAAAAGAGCTATACGAAGCAATGGCGATTTATTCTGCTAATGGTGCAACAATAGCGTTAGCTGAAGCAGTTGCTGGAAAAGAAGTAGACTTTGTAAAAATGATGAATGATAAATCGAAAGAGTTTGGATTAAGAAATTATAAGTTTGTAAATTCTACGGGTTTAACGAACAAAGATTTAAAAGGACACCATCCTGAAGGGACAACTCCAGATGAAGAAAATAAAATGTCTGCGAGAGATGTAGCAATTTTAGCACAACGTCTTATTCAAGATTTCCCTAAAACATTAGACATAGCAAAAATTTCAAAAAAAGTATTCCGTGAAGGTACTACGGATCGGATCGAAATGCCTAACTGGAACTGGATGTTAAAAGGGTTAATTAAGGAATATGAAGGCGTAGATGGCCTGAAAACAGGATCAACTCCAGAAGCAGGAGATTGTTTTACTGGTACGATTGAAAGAAATGGTATGCGTTTCATTTCTGTAGTTATTAAAACAAAATCTCATACAGCAAGATTTGATGAGACAAAGAAATTATATGATTATGGCTTTGCTAACTTTGAAATGAAGAAAATGTATGAAAAAGGTTCTTCGGTTAAAGGAAAAGAGACAGTAAGAGTTGAAAATGCGAAAGATAAAGATGTAGCAGTTCAAACGAAGCAAGCTGTTTCACTTCCGGTGCCAAAGGGAAGTAAAGACATTTATAAAACAGAATTTAAAGAAGGCAATAAGGGACAAGAAGCACCTCTGAAAAAGGGAGTTGCACTTGGCCAAATGGTTGTAACGTCTAAAGATAGTAATGATCCTGGATTTTTATCAGGAAAATCATTACAAGTAGACCTTGTAACAAAATCTGAAGTAGAAGAGGCAGGCTGGTTTACACGTTCTATGCGCGGAATTGGTTCTTTCTTTAGTGGTATGTGGAATGGTGCTGTTGATACAGTAAAAGGTTGGTTTTAAAAGCTCCTCATTGTAGGAGCTTTTTCTTATTCCTATTTTTCATACCGACTTTATGAAAAAGTAGTGGACAAGCATCAGATAGTTAGTGGTAGAATGTAAGAGTATTCTTAATTTTCTTCTTTAACGGGGAAAGCAATTCACCTAGGGGGGTTTTTGTACATGACAAATGTAACAGGGACAGAACGTGTAAAACGTGGAATGGCAGAAATGCAAAAAGGCGGCGTTATTATGGACGTAGTTAACGCTGAGCAAGCAAGGATTGCAGAAGAGGCAGGCGCAGTTGCTGTTATGGCATTAGAGCGTGTACCTGCAGATATTCGTGCAGCAGGTGGCGTTTCTCGTATGGCAGATCCAACAATTGTTGAAGAAGTTATGGGTGCTGTATCAATTCCGGTTATGGCAAAATGTCGTATCGGTCACCTTGTAGAAGCACGTGTATTAGAATCATTAGGGGTAGACTATATCGATGAGAGTGAAGTATTGACTCCTGCTGATGAAGTATACCATTTAAATAAACGTGATTACACAGTTCCGTTTGTATGTGGTTGCCGCGATATCGGAGAAGCTGCACGTCGTATTGCAGAAGGTGCAGCTATGCTTCGTACAAAAGGTGAACCTGGAACAGGAAACATTGTAGAGGCAGTGCGTCATATGCGCCAAGTCAATGCAGAAATCCGTCAAGTTGCAAGTCTACGTGAAGATGAGGTAATGACATATGCAAAAAATACTGGTGCTCCTTATGAAGTACTACTTGAAATTAAACGCCTTGGTCGCCTGCCAGTTGTAAACTTTGCAGCAGGTGGTGTAGCAACGCCAGCAGATGCAGCGTTAATGATGCAACTTGGTGCTGATGGTGTATTTGTTGGATCTGGTATCTTCAAATCAGAGAACCCAGAGAAATTTGCACGTGCAATCGTTGAAGCAACGACTCATTATGAAGATTACGAACTAATTGCAAGCCTTTCTAAAGGATTAGGTAATGCAATGAAAGGTATCGAAATTTCAACGTTATTACCAGAACAACGCATGCAAGAGCGTGGATGGTAATTAAAGGAGATCTTTAAAATGGTGAAAATCGGTGTACTAGGTCTTCAAGGTGCAGTTCGTGAGCATGTAAAATCAGTTGAGGCAAGTGGTGCAGAAGCTGTTGTTGTAAAGCGTATAGAGCAACTTGAAGAGATTGATGGTCTTATTTTACCAGGCGGTGAAAGTACAACAATGCGCCGTCTTATTGATAAGTATGCTTTCATGGAGCCTCTTCGTACATTTGCGAAGTCTGGTAAACCAATGTTTGGTACATGTGCAGGAATGATTCTTCTTGCGAAAACACTTATTGGCTATGAAGAAGCACATATTGGTGCTATGGATATTACGGTTGAGCGCAATGCGTTCGGACGCCAAAAAGATAGTTTTGAAGCTGCACTTTCAATTAAAGGTGTGGGAGAAGACTTTGTTGGTGTATTTATCCGTGCTCCGTATGTTGTAAATGTAGCTGATGATGTTGAAGTACTTTCTATGCATGGCGAGCGAATGGTAGCGGTAAGGCAAGGGCCGTTTTTAGCTGCTTCTTTCCATCCGGAATTAACGGATGATCATCGTGTAACAGCATACTTTGTAGAAATGGTAAAAGAAGCGAAAATGAAAAAAGTTGTATAAGTAACTTGCAACTTGTATAAGATTATAGTAAATTGATGATAACAATTTTATAAAATAAGCGTGTTGATAGGAAGTAGTAACAAATGTTGTTTCTTATAGAGAGTCGATGGTTGGTGGAAATCGATAGAAACAGTTTGTGAATCCATCCTGGAATGGAATGTGGAATATCTTTTGATTAGTAAACATTCCCGGTGAAGAGCCGTTATTTCTACTTGAGAGGAAAGCGGTAATGCTTTCAACTAGGGTGGCAACGCGGGTTAACTCCCGTCCCTTTGTATAGGGACGGGAGTTTTTTGTGTTTTATAAAATAAAAGGAGGAGTATATAATGCTTGATATTAAATTTTTACGTACGAATTTTGAAGAAGTAAAAGCAAAATTACAGCATAGAGGCGAAGATTTAACGGATTTTGGTCGCTTTGAAGAACTTGATACGAGAAGAAGAGAGCTACTTGTTCAAACAGAAGAACTAAAAAGTAAACGTAACGAAGTATCTCAACAAATTTCAGTATTAAAGCGTGAAAAGAAAGATGCGGAAGCTCTAATTATAGAAATGCGTGAAGTTGGGGAAAAAGTAAAAGATCTTGATAATGAGCTTCGTACAGTTGAAGAAGATTTAGAAAGATTAATGCTATCTATCCCAAATATCCCTCATGAATCTGCCCCAATAGGCGAAACAGAGGATGATAACGTAGTAGCACGTACTTGGGGAGAAGTGAAAGAATTTACTTATGAGCCAAAACCACATTGGGACCTTGCTACTGATTTAGGGATTTTAGATTTTGAACGTGCTGGGAAAGTAACAGGAAGCCGATTTGTATTTTACAAAGGTGCTGGTGCAAGATTAGAACGTGCTTTGATTAGCTTTATGCTTGACCTTCATACTGATGAGCATGGATATGAGGAAGTATTGCCTCCTTATATGGTAAACCGTGCAAGTATGACAGGAACAGGACAACTTCCGAAGTTTGAAGAAGATGCATTCCGTATTGAAAGTGAAGATTATTTCCTAATCCCAACAGCTGAAGTACCTGTAACGAATATGCATCGTGATGAGATTGTGAGTAAAGAGCAATTGCCGATACGATATGCTGCGTTTAGCTCATGCTTCCGTTCTGAAGCAGGTTCAGCTGGTCGTGATACACGTGGTTTAATTCGCCAACACCAATTTAATAAAGTTGAACTTGTGAAGTTCGTGAAACCAGAAGATTCTTACGAAGAGTTAGAAAAATTAACAAATGATGCAGAGCGCGTGTTACAATTATTAGAGTTGCCATATCGCGTTATGAGCATGTGTACAGGAGATTTAGGATTTACAGCAGCGAAGAAATACGATATTGAAGTATGGATTCCAAGCTATGGTACATATCGTGAAATTTCTTCTTGTAGTAATTTTGAGGCATTCCAAGCGAGACGCGCGAATATCCGTTTCCGTCGTGAGCCAAATGGCAAACCGGAACATGTTCATACACTAAATGGATCTGGTCTTGCAATTGGACGTACAGTGGCAGCTATTTTAGAGAACTACCAACAAGAAGATGGTACAATTATAATTCCAGAAGTTCTTCGCCCTTATATGGGAGGAAAAACAGTTATTAAATAAGTTAAAACATTCATCGGTATGAGTGATTGGTAATTATGGACGTTGTCAGCAGTGTCATAAAGGAGAGGGGAAGTAAAATTTTCCTTTCCTCATAATTTATTATAGTAGGGTTGACTAACTGTTTTTCTTTTGATATTATATTTGATGTCAATATGGAGGTATACCCAAGTCTGGCTGAAGGGATCGGTCTTGAAAACCGACAGGCGGCGAGAGTCGCGCGGGGGTTCGAATCCCTCTACCTCCTCCAGATATAATTGACAACAGCGCATATAAGTGGAGATTGGAGAACTCGTTACCAACACGTAACGAGTTTTTATTTTAAAACCAATCATAAAGTATGATGTAAGGATATAGTGTCCTTATTACACACTCATATTCCGATGATTATCTTCATAGATATGAAAGGAGTTAACATGGATCTTATTATACAAACGTTTCCTTTAGATGGAAAAACTTTATATTATGTACAATGTCCTGTCTGTAAGAACAATAGAATTTTAAACAGTGGTGCAAATGTGTCGCGCATTATAAGTGATGATACATTCCGTAAACTTTGTGGTTGCACTTGTGATGTAAAACAGGTTGCAAAAAAAGTAGAGGTACCAAAAGAAGCTGAAAAACCAGCTGTGCAAAAAGAAGTAACTCCAAAACGTACAGGGAAATTACTAACAGCAGTAATTAATGGGAAAGAATTGACTGTTAAAGAGATTGCTGAAACATATGATATTAGTACGAGTACTGTTCGTCAGCGTATTAATGCTGGAAAGCCAGAGAGTGAAATTATTGCTCCGACAAAAAAGAAAAAGTAATTTCATAGGAAAACCCGTGCATATGCACGGGTTTTTTATTTTACAAGTTTACGTGTTTGTTTTAAAAAATGTCCAATTTTTTTAATGATTGGTTCGATTGAATCGCCATCTTTTAAAATATCGTATTCATTAATGTTTAATCGTAAAACAGGGCATGAATTAAAGTTATTAATCCAGTTATCGTAACGTCCATGCATCTCTTTCCAATATTCAATTGGTGTTTGCTGCTCCATGGGACGTCCTCGTTCTTGAATACGATCGACAATATCATCAAAAGAACCTTCTAGGTAAATTAATAAGTCTGGATGAGGGAAGTAAGGAGTCATGACCATAGCATCAAATAAACCTTTGTATGTTTCATAATCAGTTTCAGTCATTGTACCCTTTTCGTAATGCATTTTTGCGAAAATACCAGTGTCCTCATAGATAGAACGGTCTTGAACAAAACCGCCACCATATTCGAAAATTCTTTTTTGTTCTTTAAATCGTTCTGCTAAAAAGTACACTTGTAAGTGAAAGCTCCAGCGTGTGAAATCGGCATAGAACTTGTCCAAATATGGGTTGGAATCTACTTTTTCAAAAGATGTACGATAACCTAAAGCATTAGCCAATGCAGTTGTCATAGTTGATTTACCGACACCTACTGTCCCAGCAATAGTGATAACTGCATCATTTGGTATATCATATTTTTGCCTTAAATTCATTGTTATTTCGACTCCTTCAAGAGAGTATTTTGAAGAGCTGATAAGATGACATTTAAATCATCAGGATTTCTTACAAAATCCATATCGTCTCCATTAAATTTCAATACTGGAATATCTGGATGGTCCTTTTTGAAAGCATCCATTGCTGTTTCGTAATCTTTTGTAAGCTGTAGCAAGTAATTTGGATCCATATTTTTTTCGAATTCTCTTCCGCGCATGGCAATTCGTTTTTGTAATGTTTCTAGGCTCGCTGTTAAATAAACGATGACATTTGGCACAGGCATATCTTGCGTAAGAATGCGATAAATTTGCATGTACTTGTCATATTGAGAATCTTTTAATGTACGGGATGCAAAAATTAAATTTTTAAATATATGATAATCTGCTACTACAGGCTTTCTTTGATTCAAATACTTTATGTTAATATCCTCTAGTTGTTTGTATCTATTACAAAGAAAGAACATCTCTGTTTGAAAACTCCATTCGTCGATGTCTTCGTAGAATTTTCCTAAAAAAGGATTTTCATCAACAATCTCTTTTAGTAAGTGGAGTTGCATGTGAGTTGAAAGTTCCTTCGCAAGTGAAGTTTTTCCAACACCAATTGGTCCTTCAACCGTGATAAATGGTACTCCGGTCACGCTGTTTCCTCCTTTCAATCAGTGATTTACCGTGACTACTAAAAACACAAAACAGAATTATTGTAGCACAAGAGGGGAGCGAGCGGACTAATTTGATATAAAAAGTTAGAAAATAGATATGTATTAATTAAATTTTATTTGGGATGACGGTACAATATTTGCCTTTAATGTGGCTTCCATTATTTTTAAAGCATGTTCATTATCTTGCTCGTTATTAGAAGCGATGCAATCCCGTGGTACATAAAGTGTATAATTTCTCATATGGGCATCATTAGCTGTAAAAAGGATGCATATGTTCCCGGCAATTCCTGTTAAAATGAGATTTTCGATTTTTAAATAACCTAATAAAGAATTCAAAGGTGTTTCATAAAAAGCAGAGTAATGTGGTTTAATAAAAATGTAATCGTCAGTATGCGGAGCAATGGCCTCGATAATATTTTTACTATACTCATTTGTACAATGGGTGATAAGTTGATCAATATCAGATCTCCAAAGTTGATAGTGATCATTGACATAAATTATTGGATAGCCCAATGATTTCATGGTGTCCTTTAATTGTAAAATGGGGTTCTTTATAATTTCACATTTCTGTGCCAGGATGGGTCCGTGGGAGAATTGAAAATCATTAATCATATCGATAATGAGTAAGGCAGTATTTTTCATATGTAATTCCCTCTCTTTCTTCTTTAGGTTGGATTGAATTTGTAAAAGTTATCCCACCTGCAAGAAATGAAAAAGTGTATTTTATTTTTGGTGAAAGGACTATATTATGGAGCGAGATATATATTTTATGCAGTTAGCAATAGAGGAAGCGAAGAAGGCGGAGGCGATACAAGAGGTACCAATTGGTGCTGTAATTGTGCTAGATGGTGAAGTGATTAGTGTCGCACATAACTTAAGAGAAACTGAACAGAGATCAATAGCTCACGCCGAACTCTTAGCTATTGATGAAGCTTGCAAAAAATTAGGGACATGGCGTTTAGAAGATGCAACGTTATATGTAACATTAGAACCTTGCCCAATGTGTGCAGGGGGAATTGTTTTATCGCGTATAAAACGGGTTGTATATGGTGCGAGCGATCCGAAAGGTGGATGTGCAGGTACGTTGATGAATCTTTTAACTGATGAGCGTTTTAATCATCAGTGTGAAGTAGTGGCTGGTGTACTTGAAGAGGAATGTGGTACGTTGTTAACGATTTTTTTTAGGGAGCTTCGTAAGAAAAGAAAAGAAGTGAAAAAACTAGAGAAAAGTAATGGTAACTAACGTATTTGCATTTTGTAAAAAAACAAGTTATACTGATAATGCCTTATCCAAGGCAACCGAATATTGGTTTTAACTTTGCCGTGCTAAGCGGGGAGGTAGCGGTGCCCTATACTCGCAATCCGCTCTAGCGAGGCTGAATCCCTTCTCGAGGTTATGTTGCTGTAAGGTCTGCCTTAAGTAAGTGGTGTTGACGTTTGGGTCCTGCGCAACGGGACCCCGTGAACCTTGTCAGGTCCGGAAGGAAGCAGCAATAAGCGGGTTTTCTCGTGTGCCGCAGGAGTGCCTGAACCGAGCTAACTGCTTGAGTAACGCTTATGGTACGTAATCGACAGAAGGTGCACGGCAGTTATATATGTATACAAAACTCACCTTTATATAAAGGTGAGTTTTTTGTATGGAAAATAACTTTTGGAATCTATAAACAGAATGGGTTATAATAAATAAGATAATAACCTTTGAGGGAGGCCGTATTTTCGTGTCATACCAAGCGTTATACCGAACATGGAGACCGCAAAAATTCGAAGATGTAGTCGGTCAAAAGCACGTGACAAAAACGTTGCAAAATGCCCTTCTTCAAGAGAAAGCTTCACATGCTTATTTGTTTTCGGGTCCCAGGGGAACAGGGAAAACGACAATTGCAAAAGTATTTGCAAAGGCAATTAACTGTGAACACGCCCCGGTAGCTGAACCTTGTAATGAATGTCCTTCTTGTTTAGGAATTACACAAGGGTCTATTTCAGATGTATTAGAAATTGATGCGGCTTCAAATAACGGTGTAGATGAAATACGAGATATAAGAGATAAAGTAAAATATGCTCCAAGTGCTGTAGGATATAAAGTATACATTATTGATGAAGTTCACATGCTTTCTATGGGTGCCTTTAATGCGCTTTTGAAAACTTTAGAAGAGCCGCCAGGACATGTTATTTTTATTCTGGCGACAACAGAACCGCATAAAATTCCAGCTACAATTATTTCGCGTTGTCAGCGTTTTGAGTTTCGAAAGATATCAGTAAATGATATCGTTGAGAGATTATCGACGGTCGTGACAAATGAAGGTACGCAAGTAGAAGATCAAGCGTTACAAATCGTAGCGCGTGCCGCCGAAGGTGGTATGCGTGATGCGCTCAGTCTTATTGATCAAGCTATTTCTTATAGTGATGAGACGGTGACGAGTGAAGATGTTTTAGCTGTAACAGGATCTGTATCTCAGCGATATTTGGGTGACCTGGTAGAATGTATACGTGAAAATGATGTATCAAGAGCGTTACGTATTATAGATGAGATGATGAGTAAAGGGAAAGATCCAGTTCGCTTTATGGAGGATTTCATTTACTACTATCGTGATATGCTTTTATATCAAACTTCACCACAATTAGAACATATGTTGGAACGGGTAATTGTAGATGATCAATTCCGTACGTTAAGTGAAGAAATGCAACCGGAAGTAATCTATGAAATTATTCATACCCTTAGTAAGGGACAACAGGAGATGAAGTGGACAAACCATCCAAGAATATTCTTGGAAGTTGTTATGGTGCAACTGTGTCAGCAGTTTATGATGCAAGCAAACGGCGCAGATCGTTTACAAGCGATTATGAACAGGATGCAGCAGTTGGAGAAAGAGTTAGAGCAAGTTAAAAAGAATGGCGTGCCAGCTGGTGTGCAGCAGGAAGTAAGAGAGACGCGGGCAACACCAAAACCGGTACGAACAGGAAGTATGAAAATTCCTGTTGGACGTGTGAATGAAGTGTTAAAGCAAGCGAAGCGTCAAGATTTAGAACAGTTAAAAGCTGTATGGGGCGAATTATTAGGAAGGCTCAAGTCACATAACAAAGTAGCATTTGCTGTTTTATTAGAAAATAGTGAACCAGTTGCGGCTTCGGATGATACCTATGTGTTAGCATTTCAATATGAGATTCATTGCAAAATGGCTAGTGAAAATCGAGAAGCGATGGATACATTGGAACAAACCCTTTTTGAATTGTTAAGTAAAAGGTTAAATATGATTGCTATCCCAAAAAGTGAATGGGGTAAAATTCGTGAAGACTTTTTACAACGCGAAGGCGGGGATTCTGAAGAAAGCCCAGAACAAAAAGAAGATCCTCTTATAGAAGAGGCTGTAAAATTAGTAGGGCAAGAACTTATTGAAATAAAAGAGTAATAATAATGAGGAGGAATTAATTATGATGCGTGGCGGAATGGGAAATATGAATAATATGATGAAACAAATGCAAAAGATGCAAAAAGACATGGCGAAGGCGCAAGAAGAGCTTGGCGAAAAAACAGTTGAAGGTACAGCTGGCGGCGGAATGGTTACTGTTATTGCAAATGGTCATAAGCAAGTTCTTGAAGTGAAAATTAAAGAAGAAGTTGTAGATCCAGAAGATATCGAAATGTTACAAGACTTAGTATTAGCTGCAACGAATGATGCACTTAAAAAGGTTGATGAACTTTCAAACTCTACAATGGGCAAATTTACAAAAGGCATGAACTTACCAGGTGGAATGTTCTAGGAGGATATTGATATATGCATTATCCAGAACCGATATCAAAATTAATCGATAGTTTTATGAAGTTGCCAGGAATCGGACCGAAAACAGCGGTTCGATTGGCATTCTTCGTGTTAGATATGAAAGAGGATGATGTACTAGGTTTTGCGAAAGCACTTGTGAATGCAAAGCGAGATTTAGCGTATTGTTCTGTATGCGGACATATCACTGACCGCGATCCTTGTTATATTTGTGACGATTCGCATAGGGATCAATCGGTTGTTTGTGTAGTACAAGAGCCGAAAGATGTAATTGCGATGGAAAAAATGAAAGAATATCAAGGTGTATATCATGTTTTGCGCGGTGCCATTTCTCCAATGGAGGGAATTGGACCTGAGGATATTAATATCCCGCAGTTATTAAAGAGACTACAAGATGAAACAGTACAAGAAGTGATATTAGCAACAAACCCTAATATTGAAGGGGAAGCTACAGCGATGTACATATCCCGCCTCTTAAAGCCAACAGGGATTAAAGTAACTCGTATTGCACATGGTCTGCCAGTTGGTGGAGATTTAGAATATGCAGATGAAGTAACACTATCGAAAGCTTTAGAAGGCCGTAGAGAGATATAAGAGGAGAAGGGAAAATGTTCTTTCAAAAAAAGGGTAAGTTGCGTAAAGAGTATGACGATAAGTTAATTGTATTATTAGAAAAGGTAAAGAATGAATGGCTACGTCAGAAGAGACTGGTTGAACAAAGTGTTGAGCCGTCTCAAGATGTACTTTGTTCTTTAAAAATAGCAGAGGCGAAATATTTTTTCTTGTTAAAAGAAGCAAAACGTCGTCCTGTGAAAATGGAACAATGGTAAAAGGTCCTGCTTTTTAAAGCGGGACCTTTTGCTTTTTATCGATTTATTTGTGAGTAACAGGGCTACTTTATTTTTGGGATATAAAGAGGAGAAAGAAAAAGTGGGGATGGAATTAGTTGTATCTAATTGCTAGTGCTTAGAAGAAATATTACTGATTAAAGGTTATAAAGATGAAGTGGTAGGAGTTATGTTATAGATGTTCTTTTTTCTTGTCTTGTCCCATACAAATGGATATGTATAGGTCATTCATAAGGAGGAAAAAATGAATTCTACAATTATTATTGTTGGCATTCTTGCTTTGGTTTTTATTTTTCTTGTTTTTGGTGTTTCTGCTAAACCAATACGTTTTATAGGGAAAGCACTCTTTCATGTCACTTTAGGTATAGCGTTACTATTTATTGTGAATGTTGCAGGGACATATTTCGATTTTCATATTCCAATTAACATGGGGACAGCTACAGTATCAAGTTTATTAGGGGTGCCAGGTGTTGCTGCATTAGTGATTATTAAGCTATATATAATGCCAAGATAAATTTATTTTGGCATTTTTTAAAAAAGCGTTGACTTATCGATTAGTAATATGATAAATTAATAAGCGTCGTCAGGAACGAAAGAAAAAAGTTGTTGACAGATTCAAGTCAAAATGTTAAATTATAAAAGTCGCTGAAACGCGGCATTGAACTTTGAAAACTAAACGA
>NZ_NADT01000087.1:0-22013 GCF_003264205.1 Bacillus sp. SRB_8
GTGAAAGTGGGGGTAGTTCAATTCTAATATTGCTTGTAAATAATTTGTAGTTGTTTCCTTAACGCTATTTTCCGTTCCAATCATGTGAGCGGATTTAGTTTGAATAACGGTATTTTTCATTTGATAAAAAATCCTTTTAAATTAGTTTCAAATAGAAAAAATATAATCTTTTTCCATTACAGATGAAATGGAAAGTTGAATTAGGGTTTAGTATTATAAATGTATTCAGATATAGATATAAAATATTGTGTGATAAAAACTTTTAAAGGAGGAATTTATATTATGAAAAGAGCATCGGATGATCAAAAGTTATTGAGTATATATTTTCAACAAATTGTAAAAGCAATTATACTTATGAAATAGTATAACATTCTATCATTCATTAAGAGGCATATTATTGAAGAAATTTTAATGGATTTTTGGTAAATACAATAGTTTTCCCAACGCTAAAGAGCAGTAATATAAAACTGAAAATATTGAGAAATATGAAGATTAGTTCTATTAGTATTGGATTTATTACGCGAAATGTTATAATACATATATAAGCATTATTTAAAAAAGCAACTCGAACCCCAATCCGAGTTGCTTTTTTATTATCTGTTTAATTATC
The DNA here is from genome assembly GCF_003264205.1 of Bacillus sp. SRB_8. Taxonomy (NCBI): domain Bacteria; kingdom Bacillati; phylum Bacillota; class Bacilli; order Caryophanales; family Bacillaceae; genus Bacillus; species Bacillus sp. SRB_8. The sequence continues at coordinate 611 of NZ_NADT01000087.1, forward strand.
AAAAAGCAACTAAGTGAATTGTTATGTTAGTTTATAATATCCCAAATACCAATAATTCGTATTTAAGATATTTAATTTAAATATTTTATAAAATGCGGGTGTTTGAAAATTGAATTTTTATATGTAATATTGCATATAAAAGCTTTTGCTTATTATGTTATAATTCTATTAGTAAATTATTCATCCATTAATTTACTTCTATTCATATCGGTGGATATGAAAACCCTAAATTATAAATAAAAAGAGANNCTCTTTTTATTTATAATTTAGATTACTAGTCAAAATGATTATTATAATCATTTATTACTTTTAAAAAAGTTTATAAAACCCCAGTTATTTCAAATTCTCCAATATCCATTTTCAAGTATAAAAACATTTAGCTAGTGTGTATCTTAATCAAGTGTATCTCTGATAAAAGAAACTAAAGAATTAATAAGGCTATTAACACAGCTGTTTAATTTCTTATAGAAAAACAGACGGAAATTCTAAAGAAATGAGAAAGAGATAGCCTTGATATCTTAGGTGCTGTGTGAAATTTTTCTATGTTTCACAATCGTATAGCATAATTTTAAAAATTGAAACCAGGTAGAGTTCATTTGGTATGCAAACCTATGAAAAAATTAAATTGGATCTATAAAGAGCTGATTCGGGTAGTATTCAAGTAGAAAGTGAAAATACATAAATAATTGAAGGTACTATGATTGGTTATATCCATGTTTGGTATTTAAGACTGAGGGATTTGCTAGCTTATTAAAGCTGTATCTTATTAAAGACTTGAATGAGTTTGAAATAAATGGGGATGTTTATGGAAATTTAGGTGTATAAAAAATGAAACAAAACCATTATTTCATAGCAAGTGGGAAGAACAAGCATATAAGCATACTCTTAAAAAAGGTAGATTTCTATGGGTGGAAAGTCTTTATACAATAAAATATGCTATCTAGTTAAAAAATAAGAAGTTAAAAAAATTATCTTATTAGTGAGAAAATTAAGAAGGACCTGATGTATTAAAACAGGTCCTTAAACTAAAGCATTAGAAACAAACTGTCACCATTATAATACCAATAAAGAGAATTTAATTCAATATATTAAATATTGAGAAATAAATAATAATAATTCCATTTTATCGTAAATAAAAGAGCACTTGCTTCCTGTAACAAATAATACAGTCACCATTACATATATTATCTAATTACAATTTATATAGGGAAACCCTGTTTTTTTATTTAATTGAATTTATTGCTGTATGTAGTTTGGAATAAAACTTATTCAAAACTACAGGAAATCTATAGAAGTAGTTTTACTTGTTAAAATAAATTTCAGAAACTGTTTTTACAATAGGTTAAACCACATGCAAATAGAAATAAGTAATAGTGTAAAATAAAAAGAGAATTAAGTTAAAATTAATAAATTTAAAAAGCGTAGAAATAGACTTGATTTCTACGCTTCTTCTAATTAAAAAAATTTATTGCTGTTCTAAATTTTTTATATAAGATTTTACAGCTTGTAATAAGAATTCTTCCTGTCCTATACCAGCATCCGCTGCCATTTGAACTACTTTTTGTTTAAATTCATGATTTGCATGAAAAGTTAATGGCTCTACATTACTTTTAAAGTAAATCCCTTCTACATGTGGAAGTATTGTGCCGGATTTCATATGAGAATGTAAGTATTTAATTTCTTCTTGAAATTGCAATGGATCTACTTGTAATACGAAAGGTTTAATTTCTAATTTGATAGTATCTGATGAAATACTCAATCGCATATTTGTGACACCTAGCTCTTTATAAAATAAGTTTATTAGATTATAAGTGATGGAATTAAATAGTTGAGGTTTTTTAAATGAAAAAGATAAATACCCTCGTTTCGTAATTACCGCTTGTTTATGGAAAGGTTCAAAGGAATAATCATGCTCCTTATAAGTGGATAGAAGGATAATTTCTTCGTCCTCTGTAAGAATCTTGCCATCTGCTCCATTGATCTTTATTACCCTAGCTGTTCTTCCGGTATGTTGATGTGTTAATAATTGATATAAATATATATCTTCATCTTGAATCTTAGTAATGAATGTTTTTCGCTCTTTTGATGTAGTTTTTTCATAAGTAAGTTGAAAAGTTTCAAGGTCGCCTTTATCAATGACATATACTTCTTTTCCGCGTTTTTCAATCTTTGAAGCAGGTAATTTTCCAGATTTGATATATGTAAAGACTGTAGATGGTGCTACATTAAGAATTTCAGCAGCTTCTTTTGTGCTATAGCCCTCAACCTCTTCGACATTTTTTAAACGTTCAATATCCTCTAAATAGAAAATCTTACTACCGAATTGCTTCCAGTTATCTTTATATACACATTCTATTAATCCATCTTTTTCTTTCTTTAAAATTGTTTGTACCGTTACTCCTAATAAGTCGGCTGCCTCTTTTGTCGTTACAGTAGGTTTTGTAATAAACAATAAATCTTGTGTCATGAAAAGACACCTCCATAACCATTGATTGCTAATATTTTAGATATGTATATATCATATCAGAATCTGATTAATATTTAAAATAAGAAATAGGTTTTATTAAACCATATATACATTTTTGTGTTTTATAAATCTCTATAAAACATTTTATATATTAATAGATTTTTAATTGTGTTTTATTTGTATCTGTCTAATGAGAATTATTTTATTGACTTTTAAATAATATCTATTTACTAATAAATTATAAAAAAATATAGTTATAGGTAAATGAAGAAGAATATAGTGTTCTTACAGAAAGAATATGAATTATCATTTGTATAATTGATAGAAGTGAAATAAAATGATAAGTAGAGATAATAAAGAGAATTATATTCATAATCTTCAATAGGAGAGGTGAATTTGAAATATGGATAATGAAAGTGGAAGAGAAAACTTACCTAATATAAATAATCAAAGTGAATATATAGATACATATGTAGAGAATATAAGAGATATCGTTCCATTCCTGCATAACAATCGTTATGTAGATAAAGTGGAAGAGAAGATGGAGGTTGCAGAAAAAGAGGGAAAGAGTAAATATACATATTTAAGTGACATGGAAGTCATTTATCATTTCGTACATTTACAAAAAGATATGGATGAGAAGAAGAATAGAAAAGAGGATACGAAAAAGAGTTATGTGTCTGAAATCTTGTCATTTTGTCAGTGCATGGTGCAGCATGCAGAAGAGTTTAAATTAAATGGGGAAGAGGTACAGCAAAATGCCTCTTTATTAAAAACCTTACAACCTTGGCATATTCGTAAATATAACTCCTGGTTGAAACAAGTAGAGAACGGTAGGAATGGGGACACATATGCAGTTGCAACACTTGCCAAGAAAACAGTATTAATTCGTTCTTTCTTAAAACACCTTCACGTATTTGCTTTTATACAAAAACCTCTTCATGAAGAACTGCAGCGCGCTAATGTAAATGAACAAGATCGGCCAAATCGAGACTTATCTTATGATGAGGTTATGAAAATCTTAGGGTTTTATAAAGAAAGAGGACATTTAGTAAACTATACAATTTTACTGGCCTTAGCAAGTACCGGTGCAAGAATTCAAGAATTGTGCACCACGAGAGTGAAAGATTTACATTATGACGGAAAGTACTGGTTAAAAGTCACTGGAAAAGGGGATAAAGTACGTGAACTTTTCATTTCAGAACATTTATATCAGTGCATTTGTGAAATGAGACGAAGAAGAGGATTCAAAACAGTATTGGATCAAGGAGATGAAAGTCCTTTATTTGTAAACCAAAGAGGATACTTTTATAATTCAAAAACGTTATCGAACCAGGTAACAGATATGATTAAAAAGACAAACTTAGAGTTTCTACAGTATCGTGAAAATCCTGTAACAGCACATACATTTCGTCATGCTTTTGCAATCATGGCAGTTGAACAAGGAAATGCTGATTTGTATCATTTAATGCAAACGCTGGGGCATGAAAACATTCAAACGACAAAGATTTATTTAGAAAAGCACATGAAACGGAAAAATAATGTGGGTACCTCATTTGCAGATCTTTTAGTGTGAATTCACAACATTAAAAGCCTTATTTAATTATATGTTTTTTACATAATTAAATAAGGCTTTATTCGCACGAAAAATAAAATAGGGGATGATCGAATACTGTAATGATATTTTAATTTCTCCTGTAATTAAATGTATTTGAGTAGATAAGTTTAGAGATGACTAGTGAATTAGGGGGGACACTTGGCTTAGATATCAGCACGTGAAAATAATTCTGTAGGTGGAGAAATTACAAAACGCTTAGTTCGAATGGCTGAGGAACAATTAACGGGGCAATATAGATTACACTAAGTTAAAGAGATAATAAAAAAGTATATAAACACAGATTATTTTTCCCTTTTATTTACATGAAGTTCAAAAAATGATTATGAATCCAAAAATCGTTCTCTCAGATTCCTTTGTAAGCTTTTTTATCGATCAGGGTAATACTATATGTATCGATCGAAATAGAGTCCTATAAGAGGGGTAAAAAGGTGGTTAAACGTACTTTTGTTTTCGTTCGTAATTTTAAGTGTATAATACTTAACCAATTTCATGTAATACACTTTCTATAGGTAATCTGATTATCAATTAAAAATGAAGTAAAAAATTCAAGTAGCCATAGATATTTATCAATAAAAAGTATCATACAAAGAATGCCTAATACAATAATGGATTTAAGGTAATAATCCCTAATTGACACTTCTTTTGTTATAGAGTGAACAAGTTCAGGTATTGCAGTAACTACTGTTTTGAGGTCATTTTACTGTGAACTAAGTGTCTATTGTCTACTTTTACTTTGGCTTTATATTGCAGCACCTCTTAATTAGAGGTGCTGTTTTTTGTTAATTAACAATCCTTGTACTCAGAAGATTAATAATATATTATGTTATGCGATAATAAAGCTAGGTAGCATAGAGACTGTTAATACAAAGATTATCAACATACTAAAGATCTATTTCATATATCTTGTCTCACTTGCTATTTCTATTAATTTTGAAATCTATTTATTTCTTCCTCTTTTGCGGAAAAATAAAACTAATGTTACGACCATTAATATAGTTCCAATTAGATAAAAAATAGTTGTCACTATACCGCCCGTATTGGGAATATTCCATTCATTTTTAGTGTTTTCTACTTTTATTTTTTATGCTGATGATGGAACCTCTACCTCAAATGGATCTCTAAATAACATATATCCATTTGGTGCTTGAATTTCTTCCAATGTGTACTTTCCCAAGCATAGTGGTTCAGAGGTAGCCTTACCATATCCATCTATTGTTAATTCCTCAACCTTTTTACCATCTTTGTCTAAAATTTGGAACACAGCATTTTTTCAGTTTTACATTTGAAGCAGCATCCACTTTCTCAATCTAAATCTGTCCAAGTGATTGAATTGGAATTTTGACTGTTGGTACTTGTGATGGTACAGTGTCTCCTATGACTTTCGCTGTATTTTGAATCTCTTTTCCAGCTTGGCCCTCGCATAGACTACCACTCTGTATTTGTCACATCTCCAAATTTGCCAATTGCTTTTCTTGCTTCAAATTCACCCTTGTCTGTGTCGACTGTATCTGTCACTGTTTGGCCATCTACTTGTAATGTACCTGGGACATATTCAAATCCTTCTGGCAATGTATCCACAATGGTTAGATTTTTCACATGACTAGCAAGAAGCGTATTTCTTGTTCGAATCGTATACTCCAGTTCATCCCCTATTTCTGTATTTTTATTTTGAAGGTTCTTCACTGTTTTTTTTTGGATTCTATGATAGGATCTTGTAGAATCAAAAAACGACCTCCGCTCATTTCTCTGTCGTTTAGAAAATTACAAGAAAAAGATCTATTTCTTTACACTCAGATAAAGTGTCTTTCACCCTTTTCCTATCTACTTCGATATTTAGATGCTAGTTACAAATAAATAATATATGATTTTCATAAAAAAATATAGTAATATTTTGTCGTGAATTGTACTATTTTGATATTTTATAGTAATATTTTGTCGTAAGTTATACCTGACGGAAAATAATTTATGAATCTATAAAGGAACAATGTAAAAATTTATCATTTAATCTAATTAAAAGGAGAAGGTAATGAATAATTCCATCGATATACAACACTTGTGTGATCTCGCACATAAAGCCTTTAATGTACCTGTTCACATTTTATCTACAGACAAAAAAATCTTATGTCATTCTACTTCTGATGATGTTTGTAGTCCTTTTTATTCTTCTAAAGAAGAACATCTTAGTGACATTTATCAAGAAAATGATCCCAATAATTTGCCCCTTTTCAGATGTAACAGTTATCTTGAAAATTTCGTCCTAATTCATATAGCAAATCATGATTATATAAAAGGGACTATTATAATCGGTCCCACTATACATCCAAAGGGCCCAGATGATATAACTTTTAAACTTCGGAAAGAATTTAACTCAAATAATAATATTCAAGAAAGACTAGCCTATTATCAGTGCCTACCTGAGATTAAAAAAACTACTTTAATTGATATGGGAGTTTTATTACATTACATGATATTCAATGAAAAATTAGATGTAGATATCGTTTTAGAAAAAAATAAAGTGCTAGAGGAAGTTCCCTATAAAATTGTGAAACCTGATCTATATATTTTAAAACGTCAACAAAATAAACCTAAAACTCACAACATGGCATTAGTACATAATTATTTTTCAGCAATCAAAGAAGGAAATAAAAAGAAGTTGTTGCAATATATGTATGCAGTTTCGCAAGAAGATGTTGAATTAATTTTAACAGCGGATCCACTCAGAAACCAAAAAAATCATGGAATTATTGCTATTACTTTAGCTACTCGATATGCGATAGAAGGTAACCTCCCACCAGACATTGCTTTTGCTCTTAGTATTTTGTATATCCAAACCATGGAGCAACTAGATAACGTGGACTCTGTAAGGCGATTGTCAGGAGATGCTTTACGTACTTTTGCAGATCGGGTGAAAGAATTCAATGCGCAAAAATTTTCAAATGCGGTTACTACATGTATGAATCATATTAGTAAAAATGTTTACGATGGAATATCTCTCAATGAACTCGCTAATCATTTGGATATTACCCCTACTTATTTATCTAAATTATTTAAAAAAGAAGTGGGGATTCCTTTAAGTGAATTTATTCAAAGGGAACGAGTTGAAGAAGCAAAAAAATTATTAACACTCACTACATATCCATTATCAGATATTTGTGCTTGGCTTAATTTTAACGACCAAAGTTATTTTACAAGGGTTTTCAAAAAATCAACTAACATGACCCCTAGACAGTATCGTGAAAAATATACCGTAATATAAGCTTAGTATTAGTTTCTCGTGCAAAAACTTTAATATATGCGCAAGTAACTCTAAAACTTTAGCATACTGTTTCTTTTACTCTAGAAAGGGTTTGTGATTCATCTAGAAAAAGAATATGTATTCAAATAGATAATGTTATCAGCCTGATAGTATTTTGTTAATGGAATAGCTTCAATTTTCGTGAGTTGGTAAAAATAATGGAGAAACGGGGCTAATCTATTTTTCATATAACGATTATTTGCTTGATTTATTAGTATGGTTCTGAATTGGACAAATGTGTCTATCGACAACTCAAACAAATAGATCTTGAAGAGTCCATGAAACATATAGCCAAGCTAAAGGACAATGAAAAGATTTATACCAATTTGTTAATTTTAAAGAGTACACTAACCATTATTTTTCTAAGGAAATAAAAAAACAGAAGGCTGCAAAGGTTTTTTCGAGAAAGCTTTGCGGCTTTTTTATATTTTAAAACCTATAGTTATAACGATGGATAAGTTTATAGATTAATATCTTCATGTTAAGTATTAAAGTGGTTGGAATGTTAAGTGTTTATTAAAGGTGATATTAGAGACTATTACATAAAACTTAACAATGTAACATATATCACTTGATATATCTATATTATATGCAATTATACATAACTAAATAAAGGTAAAAAAGTATAAAAAAACCTATTAAATTATTCTATAAGTATTTTTTAAAAATTAAAAATGCTCGGTTAAGCTAAAATAGTTATTTATTAACCGTATACACTTTAATTTGTAATCATTACAATTACAGAGATGAAATCCGCAATTAATTATATTGGTATAATATTTTCGGCTCGATTTTTTACTTAACAGTTAATTTTTCGGGCACAATCGACAAAATTTTGCTATTTACGCATCGAAAATTTAATGTTTTAATGAACAACATAACTGGTATGACCAGACAGAAAGGAGAAGATTACGCTAATAGGAGTATAGTGAAGTTGCAAGTAACATCATGTTAAGTTTAATTTTCTTAATAATCAGTTAATTTATCAGGAGGTCTAGAGTCTCAAAAGGATCAAGTTTGTAATAAAAGTGTTTTAAGTTACTGCATAACAAAAGTGAATTTATTCCGCAATAAAAGTATAAGCAATGTACAGTATAATTTCATCTTTTGTAGTCTTGTAAGGCTATTGCTGACAAAACTAAAAACCATATTATGAAATTGATATTAAAAAAAGGTCATGACAGGATTAACTCTAGAAGCAATAGTTTATCTATCTTCACGGTTCTGTAAGTTAGCAGCTCTAGGGGAGAAATAATATTTTACTACTCATTGGGCAGCTAATTCAAATATAGCTGATGAATTTTTATCGTTTCCTATTTGAAAAATAGAGTATCTAAATGAGAGGGAAGTAAAATCTTTAGATCTTATTAGAAGTAAATAATAACGATAACACCCTATCCGAAAGACTTCCCCTTCCTCATGCGTGTGCAAGGAGAGAGCCTAGCGCTAGGGCGTACAAGTTATATGAATCGAGTTATAAAAAACAATGGTAAAGGAGTGTACGGAATGAAAAATAAAATAATGACAGGATTTTTAATAACATCCATTGTAACTGGAGCAACTATTCCTATCAATACTCTCGCAACACCAATCGTTCAAGCAGAAACTCAACAGGAAAGCATGGATATTTCTTCATCATTACGAAAATTAGGTGCGCAATCTAAATTAATCCAAACGTATATTGATCAATCTTTAATGAGTCCTAATGTACAGCTAGAGGAAGTCCCAGCTTTAAATACCAATCAATTCCTAATCAAACAAGATATGAAGGAATGGTCATCAGAACTCTATCCACAGTTAATTCTATTAAATTCAAAAAGTAAAGGATTTGTAACGAAATTTAATAGCTATTACCCGACATTAAAATCGTATGTAGACAATAAAGAAGATAGTGAAGGGTTTTTGGATAGACTTGAAGTTCTTCAAGAAATGGCTATGACGAATCAAGAAAATGCGCAACGACAAATTAATGAATTAACAGAACTTAAATTACAGCTTGATAAAAAATTGAAAGATTTCGATACTGATGTGGCAACAGCACAAGGCATACTAAGTACAGATGGAACAGGGAAAATAGATCAGTTAAAAAATGAATTATTAAATACCAAGAAAGCAATTCAAAATGATTTACAACAAATTGCATTAATACCAGGAGCTTTAAATGAGCAGGGATTTGCTATATTCAAAGAAGTTTATAGTCTTTCAAAAGAAATTATTGAACCGGCTGCTCAAGCAGGGATGGCAGCGTATAACAAAGGAAAAGAAATTAACAACTCTATTCTAGAAGCAGAGAAAAAAGCAGCGCAAGAAGCGAAAGAGCAAGGTAAAACTGCTCTAGAAATTGAATCAGCCAAAAAAGCAGCTCGTGAAGCAATTGAGCGAAGCAAACAAGGTGAAATAGCTGCAGCTGCAGCCACAAAAACGCAAGAATATGACCTGATGAAAGCCATTGATACTGAAAAGATTAAGAAAACACTTGGTGTCTTCGCTGAAGTAAATAAACTAACAGCAGAACAGCGAGCATATTTAGATGATTTAGAGAAACAAAATCAAAAAATATATGATTTAACAACGAAACTATCAATAGCAGATTTACAAAAATCAATGCTTCTTCTTACACAAAATGATGTGCATACGTGTGCAAATCAAGTAGATGTAGAACTTGACCTACTAAAGCGTTATAAAGAAGATTTGGATCTAATAAAAAATAACATTACAAAATTATCTACTAATGTTGATGCAACAAACGAGCAGTCTCAAAAAGATACATTAAGACAATTAAAAAATGTAATAAGTTACCTTGAAGAACAGGTATATAAATTTTGATATTACGTTTTTGAAAAAACTATAAAGATTATAAGAATCTAGCGAAAGAAGGAGAATAGTTATGAAAAAATTCCCATTCAAAGTGCTAACTTTAGCCACTCTGGCAACGGTTATAACTGCTACTACTGGTAACACTATTCATGCATTTGCACAAGAAACGACCGCTCAAGAACAAAAAGTAGGCAATTATGCTTTAGGTCCCGAGGGACTGAAGAAAGCATTGGCTGAAACAGGGTCTCATATTCTTGTAATGGATTTGTACGCAAAAACAATGATTAAGCAACCGAATGTAAATTTATCTAATATCGATTTAGGATCAGAAGGAGGGGAGTTGCTCAAAAATATTCACCTTAATCAAGAACTGTCACGAATCAATGCGAATTATTGGTTAGATAAAGCGAAGCCACAGATTCAAAAAACAGCTCGTAATATTGTAAATTACGATGAACAATTTCAAAATTATTACGACACTTTAGTAGATACTGTACAAAAGAAAGATAAGGCAGGTCTAAAAGAGGGCATAAGTGATTTAATTACTACAATTAATACAAATTCAAAAGAGGTTACAGATGTAATTAAGATGCTACAAGACTTCAAAGGGAAACTATATCAAAATTCTACAGATTTTAAAAATAATGTTGGTGGTCCAGATGGGAAAGGTGGATTAACTGCAATATTAGCAGGTCAACAGGCAACGATTCCGCAACTTCAAGCTGAAATTGAGCAACTTCGTTCTACTCAGAAAAAACATTTTGATGATGTATTAGCATGGTCAATTGGTGGTGGATTGGGAGCAGCTATTTTAGTTATTGCAGCTATTGGAGGAGCAGTTGTAATTGTTGTAACTGGTGGTACAGCAACACCGGCTGTTGTTGGTGGACTTTCGGCTCTTGGAGCAGCTGGTATCGGTCTAGGAACTGCGGCTGGTGTCACGGCATCTAAGCATATGGACTCCTATAACGAAATTTCTAACAAAATCGGAGAATTGAGTATGAAAGCAGATAGTGCTAATCAAGCAGTTATTTCGCTTACTAACGCGAAAGACACATTGGCATATCTATATCAGACTGTAGATCAAGCGATATTGTCTCTAACAAATATTCAAAAGCAATGGAATACAATGGGCGCAAATTATACAGATTTACTGGATAATATCGATTCTATGCAAGACCACAAATTCTCTTTAATACCGGATGATTTAAAAGCTGCTAAAGAAAGTTGGAATGATATTCATAAAGATGCAGAATTCATTTCAAAAGACATTGCTTTTAAACAGGAATAGAACTGAAAATTAAAACCTATATTGGAGGAAAATGAAATGCTAAAAAAAATCCCTTACAAATTACTCGCTGTATCGACGTTATTAACTATTACAACCGCTAATGTAGTTTCACCAGTAGCAACTTTTGCAAGTGAAATTGAACAAACGAACAATGGAGATACGGCTCTTTCTGCAAATGAAGCGAGGATGAAAGAAACTTTGCAAAAGGCAGGATTATTTGCAAAATCTATGAATGCCTATTCTTATATGTTAATTAAGAATCCAGATGTGAATTTTGAAGGAATTAATATTAATGGATATGTAGATTTACCTGGTAGAATCGTACAAGATCAAAAGAATGCAAGAGCACATGCTGTTACTTGGGATACAAAAGTAAAAAAACAGCTTTTAGATACATTGACTGGTATTGTTGAATATGATACAACATTTGACAATTATTATGAAACAATGGTAGAGGCGATTAATACAGGGGATGGAGAAACTTTAAAAGAAGGGATTACAGATTTACGAGGTGAAATTCAACAAAATCAAAAGGTTGCACAACAACTAATAGAAGAATTAACTAAATTAAGAGACTCTATTGGACAAGATGTTAGAGCATTTGGAAGCAATAAAGATCTCTTGCAGTCGATTTTAAAAAACCAAGGTGCAGATGTTGAAGCCGATCAAAAGCGTCTAGAAGAAGTATTAGGATCAGTAAACTATTATAAACAATTAGAATCTGATGGGTTTAATGTAATGAAGGGTGCTATTTTGGGTCTACCGATAATTGGCGGTATTATAGTGGGAGTAGCAAGAGATAATTTAGGTAAGTTAGAGCCTTTATTAGCAGAATTACGTCAGACCGTGGATTATAAAGTAACATTAAATCGCGTAGTTGGAGTTGCTTATAGTAATATTAATGAAATGCACAAGGCACTTGATGATGCTATTAACGCTCTTACTTATATGTCCACGCAATGGCATGACTTAGATTCTCAATATTCGGGCGTTCTGGGGCATATTGAGAATGCGGCTCAAAAAGCGGATCAAAATAAGTTTAAATTCTTAAAACCTAATTTAAATGCAGCGAAAGACAGTTGGAAAACATTACGAACAGATGCTGTTACATTAAAAGAAGGGATAAAGGAATTAAAAGTGGAAACTGTTACTCCACAAAAATAGGGAAATATTAATTCTGTTGCAAAGTCACCTAAAAGATAGAGAATCTATGATTACGTTGTTAAATAGTAATGCAACAATTAATAAATCCTTATACCCCAGAAAGGCGGAGTCTCATTAATGACTTCTCCTTTCGTTTTTATAAAATTTTTACCCAGATACCAAGATAACCGTGCTGTATTGCTGATTTTCAAAAAAATTGAAAGACGTCGCTTTTAAAGAGGAATAGAATTAGAAATCAAAACCTATATAGGAGAAGTATAAAATGATGAAACAAATCCCTTATAAAATACTCGCTGTATCGACATTTTTAACTATGACAACAACTTATTCAGTTACACCAGTAGCAGCTTTTGCAAGTGAAATTGAACAAACTAACAATGGAGATATGTCTCTTTCAGCAAATGAAGAACAGATGAAAAAAATTGTGCAAGATGCTGGGTTATTTGTAAAAACTATGAATGAATATTCTTATTTATTAATTAATAATCCAGATGTGAGTTTTGAAGGAATTACTATTAATGGATATGCAGATTTACCTAGTAAAATTGTACAAGATCAAAAGAATGCAAGAGCACATGCAGTTTCATGGAATACGAAAGTAAGAAAACAACTTTTAGATACATTGACAGGTATTATTGAATACGATACAAAATTTGAAAATCATTATGAAACATTAGTAGAGGCGATCAATACTGGGAATGGAGATACTTTAAAAAAAGGGATTACGGATTTACGGGAGGAAATTCAACAAAATCAAAAGTCTGCAAAAGTATTAATAGAAGAATTAACTAAATTTAAAAGTGCTATTGGAGAAGATGTTAGAGTATTTGGGAGCCATAAAGAGACCTTGCAGTCTATTTTAAAAAACCAAGGAGCTGCGGTAGAGGATGATCAAAAGCGTCTAGAGGACCTTTTAGGGCAAGTAAACTATCAGAAAGACATAGAATCTAAGGGATTAGACATGGTAAAGATCCCCTTTCTTCCCACATTGATTGCTGGTGGGATAATGATAGGTGATGCAAGAGGTAAGTTAGGCTGGCTAGAGCCGGAATTAGCAAAATTACGTCAGAATGTAGATTATAAGATAACATTAAATCGTGTAGTAGGAGTTGCGTTTCATAATATTAGTGATATGCATAGTGCGATTGATAATGCTATTACTGCTCTTACTTATATGTCCACGCAATGGGATGATTTAGACTCTCAATATTCGGGCGTACTGGGACATATTGATAAAACTAATCAAAAAGCCGATCAAAATAGATATAAATTCTTAGCCCCTAACTTGAATGCAGCGAAAGACAGTTGGAAAACATTACGAACAGATGTTGTCACATTACAAGAAGGGATAAAAATTGCAGAGAAAAAAGAACAGGATTTTATGAATCAGCTTCGTCCATCAAACGTTTTCTATTTTTATAAAAAAATTCATAACGCATACACATTTGAAATAAAGACTGGAACAAATGCACCAAATGCGTCTTATAAAGTTATAAATTTAACTAAAAACACTGTTCATAATATGTGGGGTGGAGGACCAAATACAAACATGTGGGCTGACTGGCTTTCATTTAATCCAAAAGATGAATTTGCGGTGGTAGCAGTAGTGGATGGTAAAGAATATGTTGTGTATAAAGACAAAGTAGAAAATATAATGAACTGAATCCGAAAAGTTAGACAGAAAAATTACGCAGCAATTGGAGATGGTACACTAAGTTAAGTGAAAAAGATGATTCAGAGGGTACCAAATGGAGTATAAAATAAAGGTAACCATTGGGAATTACGTTCAATTTTCATATCGTAAAAATTCTAATTTGCAATTAATGGGATATGTAGTGAGTGTTCTACAGAATACAATTGTTGTAGATACTTCAGAGATAATGGGAATAGAAGTAGATGATGTTAGGCAAGTAGTAAAACATGGTTGCTATAATAAAGTGGTTCATAAGCAAATAAAAAATACTGTTTCATAAAAAATGCTCCTAGATAAATCTAGGAGCATTTTTTATGATGAAGTTACTGGATTTTTTTGAGAAGATCAATAGCAGCAGTTAGATAGTAATATATTCATTTAGAAAAAGCATCCAAATAGGATGCTTTTTCTAAACGAAGTCTCGCTTCATCACCATCAAGTTAAGAAATTTATTGTTATCTCAAACGAAAAAAATCTAAATTCTTATAAGTAACTAACTGTAGCGAGATAAAATTTCGTTTTTGGGGGTCTTCAGAATCTTAGCTTGATAGCGATGTGGTTCTACCCCGAAAAGAAGTTCCTTTTTTCTGAAAATGTATATAGATGCAAAATGCATCATGAATATCCGAAAAAGATTTTATATTTCATTAATTTATTCCTTTCCATCTACATTAATCATTTATTGCAACAGCTTTCACGTCTAAAATAAGATGTTTCAACAAAGGAAAGTATAAGTATCTTTATAATGATTTTCCAATATAATCAATGTGTTAATGAAAGGAACTCTGTGTTATTTTTGCTTTTCTACTAACTAATACAGCTTCAAACAATGGACACAATTGCTACATGCCAAGTGTAATTTATTATCCATTCAAGATTCTGTTTATTCAATCTTTCTAAAAATAAAAAAATATTAAACTCATAAATATACAAGTTATAATGAGGGCGTCGAGAGATAATCTATTACCTCTAGAGAAAATATCAAACCTAGTTCTGGTGCAAAAATTCTAAAGACCTTGCAAGTAACCTTCTAAAATTGGACATACTGATACGATTACTCTAAGAAAGGTGTGTGGTCAGAAGGGAAATTTATTAACACGAAAAATGAAAGCGTTATCAACTCGGTTTTATTTTGAATTGGTCATTCTAATAACTTAGATTCAACTGCAATTAAAAATAATAAATTATGGGGGTGCTTATATGAACATGAATGTAGCATCTATTAAAGAAAAAAAGGTTGTTAAATACAAAAGTTGTTTTGATGTGATTGGGCCGGTAATGATAGGTCCTTCAAGTTCACATACTGCAGGTGCTTTGGCTATTGGGACAGTTGCCAATAAATTATTTCAAGGTCTTCCAAAAAAAGTCGTGGTAAGGTATTATGAATCATTTGCTGAAACCCATAAAGGACACGGAACTGATTTTGCAATTATTGCTGGGATATTAGGATTTGCTGCCGATGACAGCAAAGTGCCAGATGCTATTAAAATAGCAGAATCTAAAGGAATTGACATTACCTTTATTGAAAAAGCGGGTGATAGTCCTGCTGGTCATCCAAATACGGCAGATGTATATGTAGAGGATGAAAGCCGAAGTATTAGAACGATGGGTATTTCGGTCGGCGGTGGATTAATTGAAGTCAAACATGTTGAAATTGACGGATTTAGCTTAGATCTGCAGGGGCCATTGCCAGTTATTATTGCGATTTCCGAAAGAGCTGACTTTGAATTTGTCTTACGCAGGATCTTTAAACAATATGATGTGGAAATTAACAACTTTCATAGTTTAGAAGAAAACAGAAAATATTTATATGCATTCGCTTTGGATTCGCTATTGCCTGTTTATGTTCAGAAGGAATTGGGAAATTTAAGCAATATAGCTAATGTCATTATTCTTTAGTTACTTTAAGGGGTGAAAAAATATGTATATGACCATAAAAGAAATTGTGGATGCAGCTAATAAAAGCCAAAAGCCAATTTATGAATTAGCAATCGAACAGGAAATCGAACAAACTAAAACTTCTTATGAAGAAGCTTGGAGTAAAATGGAAAGAAATTTAGCGACTATGGAAAATGCCATAAATAAAAGTATCGAGGGCGATGGGGTATTTTCTCCGACCGGTTTAACCGGAGGTGATGCTGTTAAAATTAAATACTATCGAGAAAATAGGAAAACTCTTTCTGGAGATTTGATGGTGTTAGGGATTCAAAGTGCTATCGGTGTTAATGAAGTAAATGCTGCATTAGGGGCTATTTGTGCAACCCCAACAGCAGGTGCGAGTGGGACGATCCCGGGAGTCCTATATAGTATTAAAGATACGTTGCAGTTAACTCATGAAGATATGATCCATTTTCTATTCACTTCAGCGTTACTTGGAACGATAGTCGCAAATAACGCTTGTATTTCAGGAGCGTACGGAGGATGTCAAGCTGAAGTAGGCAGTGCCTCAGCAATGGCGGCTGCAGCAGCGGTAGAAGCCGCCGGAGGAACGCCACAGCAATCTTCTGAAGCTTTCTCAACCGCATTACAAAATTTACTCGGTCTAGTTTGTGATCCGGTCGCTGGTTTGGTAGAAATTCCTTGTGTAAAGAGAAACGCCATTGGAACGGCAAATGCTTTGGCAGCAGCAGACATCGCATTAGCCGGCGTAAACAATATCATCAATGCAGACGAAGTTATTGAAGCGATGTATAGAGTTGGAAGACAGATGCCTCGCGAATTAAGAGAGACAGGTTTAGGCGGAATTGCGGCCACACCTACAGGGATTGCCATTAAAAATAAAATCTTTGGGGAGAAACAATCAAATTAATAAACAGTTATCGGAAATATTGTGAAATAGTTAACAATCCTATTCTCTATTGTTCTCCTAAGGACGTCTGTATATTGAGAGCCATTATCACTAAAATATACTACTATATAATTAAAGTGTTTTGTAAGAGCTAACAAACCCATCAGGTTGATGACTAGCGAATTTTTCGATTTTGATCAACTTAAAGAAGGACACACGATGTGGCGCACTTTGTAAGCAATTCATTTTTCAAGAACGGTCTATATTCCTAAGCCTTAAAAAGAGACGGAAGAATAGGACACAAGGAGGAATTATTATATGAATGGGAATACTGCAAAAAAAATAGAATTTCAGGCTGAAAATACTGCAGTAAAAAATGAGAAATATCCAGATCCTACAAAGTGGCATAAACAGGATACTACCTGGGCATTGAGCCTTTTTGGAACAGCCATTGGAGCAGGAGTACTCTTTTTACCGATTAATGCAGGTTCAGGGGGGTTATTATCATTACTACTAATTACATTACTTGCATATCCAGTTATGTATTACTCACATAGGGCGCTTGCTAAAATGATATATGCTTCCAATTCTGCTGAAGAGGGGATTACAGGTACAATAAGAGAGTATTTTGGAAATAAGGCAAGTATCATTTTTAACATAGTATATTTCGTCTCAATTTATACAATCGTGCTAATGTATTCTGTTGCACTTACAAATACTGCAAGTAGTTTTATCGTGCATCAATTGCACATGCAGGAGCCTCCAAGGGCCATTTTATCGCTTGTATTAGTACTCGTTCTTATCGCTATACTAAATTTTGGTCAAGATATCACTGTAAAGATAATGAGCATGCTTGTATATCCTTTCATAGCTTCTCTACTTTTTATCTCAATATCTTTGATTCCACAGTGGAATACGTCAATGCTTAGTTTTTCAAGTGTTTCTACTGCTTCAACAGGAACAGGATATTTGGGAACGATATGGATGATACTACCAATCATAGTATTCTCGTTTAATCATTCTCCTATGATTTCGTCATTTGTTATGAAACAGAGAGCTACGTATGGAATAGAAGCTACTGATGCCAAATGTGCTCAAATACAAAAAGTTTGTTATATCATGACATTCGCTGTTGTTATGTTCTTTGTTTGGAGCAGTACCTTGAGTTTGACTCCAAATGATCTTATGATGGCAAAAGAACAGAATTTGTCAATCCTATCATATCTTGCTAATGAGCTTAATTCGCCTGTAATCACGATTGCAGCTCCTATCATTGCTTTTGTGGCTATTACAAAGTCTTTCCTTGGCCATTATATAGGAGCATATGAAGTAATGCGTGACATGATTATTAAGTCCGGTAAAACACGCGGGAAAGATATAGGAGAAAAAACAGTTAAGACAATGATCCTTACTTTTGTCGTATTAACATGCTGGTATGTTGCTTATGCAAATCCAAGTATTCTTGGAATCATTGATGCCCTTAGCGGACCGTTAGTTGCTGCTATC
Organism: Bacillus sp. SRB_8; assembly: GCF_003264205.1. Taxonomy (NCBI): domain Bacteria; kingdom Bacillati; phylum Bacillota; class Bacilli; order Caryophanales; family Bacillaceae; genus Bacillus; species Bacillus sp. SRB_8. The sequence continues at coordinate 19,250 of NZ_NADT01000087.1, forward strand.
TTATGTTTATTACCAATGTATGCAATTCGTAAAGTGCCTGTACTAGCTAAATATAGAGGGAAAATGAGCAATGTATTTGTCATTATTATAGGTATCCTTACCGTCCTAGCAAGTATTAAGTCATTATTCTAATTCACTATTGTTAGTTCTGATGCAAAAATAGTGAGATATGAAAAAAGAACGAAAGATTCCTAGCAGAACTGAATTTTATATTGTTGAACCAAAGAGATCATGGTTTTGGACAAACTTTTCATCTTGGAGAGTTTGTCCTTTTTTGATTATATGCATAACTTCTATTCTTACAATCACCTTTTTAGCTGTTTGCAATGATTTTAATCCAAGCATATTAGGGTGTCGTCCCATGTCCATCAAGCTAATAATTTGAAGTATTCCTTAAGGTTCTGATGAGATGTGGATTCAGTGTTAAAGGTGAAGACAACAGTTTTTCCAATGCACGTAGATATGATTTAGAAGAATTTGTTCTCACCCTAAGCTATGCAATTAGTATGAGGAGAGCTTCTTCTGTTTTAGAGGGCTATTCTACAATGTAAGTGCCGCATGACTTCTGCAAAACGATCTTCCATTATCGGGCGCATTTCTTAAAAAAGAATTGCATCTTTATTAAGAATCAAAAACCATGAGTGATTTCAATAGCAGCTGTCTCCATGGGAGGAAAGACCTCGATAACAATGGGTGAAACGAAGACATCAATGTTGTAGTCAGTATATTTAGGTAAAAACAAGTCTAAAGTTCCCTTTTTTCTAGGAATCTCGAGCATTCAACCTACTGATAAAGGGAAACCTAAAGGGCATACTAAGATTATATTTAAAATGGGAGGTTATAAATTTGAGTACAATAGAGAATGCATTATCTATCTTCGCCTTAGGCGGCTTGAATGAAATCGGAAAAAATATGTATGCAATTGAATATTCAAACAATATCGTGATTATCGACTGTGGCAATAAGTTTCCAGATGAAAGTTTATTAGGAATTGATTTGATTATCCCTGATATAGCTTATTTAGTAGAAAATAAAGATAAAGTCAGGGCTTTAATTGTCACACATGGACATGAAGATCATATCGGGGGGATCCCGTTCTTCTTAAAAAAATTGAATGTACCCGTTTATGCCACACGCTTCACACTAGGATTAATTGAAATCAAATTAAAAGAACATAAACTCCTAAGAGAAAGTGAACTTATTGAAATCAACTCAAACTCAAACTTGACAATTGGAGAAATAAGGGTAAGTTTTTTCAAAGTGACCCATAGTATTCCTGATTGCTTGGGAATAGTCTTTCACACACCAGAGGGTAATATTGTACATACAGGGGACTTCAAGTTCGATTTAACCCCTGCGAATAATGAGGATTCGGATATTCATAAAATGGCTGCAATCGGTAAAGAAGGGGTCTTGCTTCTATTATCTGAGAGTACCAATTCAGAGCGTCCTGGTTTGACCCCATCGGAACAAATAGTAGGTGAACATGTGGAAGCAACTTTCATGAAAGCCGAACGCAAAGTTATTCTTTCTACCTTTGCTTCAAATATTAGTCGCGTTCAACAAGTCGTGAATGCAGCACAAAAAACAAATCGAAAAATTGCGTTGCTTGGACGAAGTATGGTTAATGTCATAGCGGTTGCTATGGAACGTGGTTATTTAACAGTTCCAGATGGAATGTTAATTGACCCACATGAAATCAATGAAATGGCTCCTGAAAGGGTGGCCATTTTATGCACGGGGAGTCAAGGAGAACCATTGGCTGCTCTTGCTCGCCTGTCCACAGGAAACTTTCGCGGTGTCGACATTTTACCTGAAGATACGGTTATCTTTGCAGCAGGTCCAATACCCGGGAATGAACGAAATATCACGAGTATCGTAGACAACTTATTTGCCCTTGGAGCCAAAGTGATTTATGGATCAGGAAGTACATCCGGAATGCATGTTTCTGGCCATGGTTATCAAGAAGATTTAAAACTAATGCTTACATTAATGAAACCAAAATATTTTATTCCCATTCACGGTGAATTTAGAATGCTGCACCATCACCGTTTGTTAGGGGAATCCGTTGGAGTAGAGCAAGGAAACACGTTTATCATCAATAATGGGGATGTCGTCGATATTGAACATACCATTGCCCGTCAGACCCGGAAAATACAGGTGGGGAATACCTACATAGACGGGGGGGATGTCGATAATATTGGGGAAATTGTGTTACGAGACCGCAAACAACTTTCAGAGGATGGGATGCTCATGATTATTTTAACTATGAGCAAAGCGGAAGGAACGTTGATTTCTGACCCCGATACCATTTCTCGTGGATTTGTGGATAGAGATTTCTCGGAACTCCGAAGAGACGTTAATCGACTTACTATAAAAACTGTTAACGAGCTACAAGAAGCAAATAGAAACTCATGGAATGTAATGAAAAAACAAATAAAAAAATCAATACGACAATATGTATATACACATACTAAGAAAAAACCAATGATTGTACCTATACTTATTGAAATTTAATAGGGGGAAGTTTAAAAAAAATGAATTAATTGATTTTCAACAATTGGGCACAATTCTCTAATAAGAATTGTGCTCTTTCTTTTGTATTGGACCATTTAATGGAATAAGAATCCCAAGCAAAATTTAATATTTGTGAAGGATTGCACTTAAACTAAAGGGCAGGTGTAGAGTGACTATATAGGGGTAGCACCACACATCCATCAACTTAAGGTATATTTTTATACAAAACGCGGTCTTTTCACGTAGT
>NZ_NADT01000088.1:0-496 GCF_003264205.1 Bacillus sp. SRB_8
AACACCTTTGATAGCTCTTGGGTGTTTTTTTGTATAGTTTGGAATAGAAGAAGAAAATAGTCTTTAATCATATATATGGCTTTATACTCACTAAGCTCTCGTTTTTTCTTCATGAGGAGCAATTGGCGCATTTGAAACATGATAGAAGAACAGAGTAGAATGGCAATCAATTGACCATATAAATGGCACTCCAATCGTTCTGGTTTTATCTTTTTACAATGATGAATTTGAAAGAATGACTTCCACGTTTTAAATAAAATTTCGATTTGCCAACGCAAAGAATACCAGTCATGTACCTGTCCCATCGGGACAATATCTGTAGGGATGTTTGTCATATATACATTGATACCACTGAGTCGTTTACTACGAGGAGAATACTTCATTCCTTTCTTTTTTTCTCTTACAGCTTGATCTTGTAATCGTTTTTGTTGCTGTTGTTTTGTTAATCGATGAACAATTACACGAGCTGGCACTTTATCAATCATTCCTACATAAG
>NZ_NADT01000009.1:0-1872 GCF_003264205.1 Bacillus sp. SRB_8
TATCTAAAAGTTTACTTTCGGTAATAACAAAAAAGTCCCTTCATAATGCTAAAGGGACTTCGCTCACACAAATGATCTGCACATCAATTCACTTTTGATATACAGATCATTTGTATGATAATTTTTATAAATAATTGCGGAATAATGAACTTACATTACTGCTTTTAAAAGTTCTTGTACAAATGGAATGATTCCACCTACAAATTTTAAAACTGCCATTGCGATTGCCATATTATTTCCTCCTCTTTTTTCGTATTAAGGTATGATAATTTTTATAAATAATTGTGGAATAATGAATTTACATTACTGCTTTTAAAAGTTCTGTTACTAATGGAAGTACTCCACCTAAGAATGATAAAACTGCCATTGCGATTGTCATATTATTTCCTCCTCTTTTGTTGATGCTAAGATGTGATTTATCTTTATGCTTTCATTATAGTAAGCGCTTACATTTTTATCAATACATTCTTATATGCAATATTGCATATTTATATATTCAGACAAAAATTAGACCTCTATTATTTATTCTTTAATGTTATCATATCGAGGTGAGAGTCTTTAAGGGTTCTCCTTAATAGGAGGAAACGGATATGGAAAGAGTGCAAGCGATTATTGACAGTAATCTGAAATTCAAGAGCTGGGTTAAACAGGTACTAGCTATAGGCGGAATGTTAGGGTTCTGCTACTTGGTATTATATGTTTTATGTTTCTTACTTGCTATGTAAATACTATATAACTACACTAGTGGAGTCTTGCCTACAGAGGTAAGGCTCTTTTGTTGTATCTGAGGTTAATTTTTTTTGGAGGTACTCCAAAATATTGGGTTGATGGGTATGTGGTTCTACTTCTATCAATGAAAGTAAACTAATATTCAAAAGTTTACTTTCATTTTTCTTGAAAATATTTTTTGAAGGGTATGAGATATATTTTGACAAAAAACTGAAAATTAAAATATTTAAATGTATAATAAAGTACAGAAGATATTGAAGAAATAAATAGAGAAGAGGGAATATCGTATGACTAGTTTAAAAAATGTTCTTGAGCTGGATTTTGCATATCTTGAAACCTTTACTAGCCGAATAGAGAAATCATGGGGTTCTATATTTTGTAATGAAAGTAACCCATATTATTATGATACAAATCATGCACATGTAAGTGTAGTAAGTTTAAATCCACAAATGATAGTAGATGAAGTAGTCCATTTCTATAAGACTAAAAATATAGTACCTAGATTATATATATACAACTTAGATATGCAAGAAAAACTGATTTCTGAATTACAAATAAAGAATTTTGGATTTGAAGAATTAATAAGTCCAGTCCAATTATGGAATAAGAAATTAACTAAAAAAGATAAAAATGAAAAAATTACTATTGAAAAGGTATCTGAATTAAATTTTGAAGAAGCTTTAGATATTGAATGTAGTATAAAAGAGTTAGGAGGCGAAGTTAGAAAAAAAGCTTTTCAAGATGAATTCCAACATCCAGCATTCACTCACTATCTACTTAGATACAATGGAGTAGCATGTTCCATCGCTTGTATTTTTGAACATGAAAAACAGGCCCGGATGGAAAGTGTAGCTACAATTGAAAATTTTAGAGGTAAAGGGTTAATAGGTGAACTTATCCACTTTATTCAAAGTGAAGTAATGAATAGAGGACTAGATAATCTTTGGGTGATCCCAATTAACGAAACAGTAGAAAAAGTGTATGAAAAGTATGGATTTGAAACAGTAGAAAAAATTAAAACGGGACATGCATTTTTAGAAGGAAAAAGTATTAAAGAAATTCACGAGGGATAGAAAAAATGAGCTAAATTCTCAAACTAACTAATTGTAGAGAAAGAGAATTTTTATCATTTTAGCCAAGAAG
>NZ_NADT01000089.1:0-1138 GCF_003264205.1 Bacillus sp. SRB_8
CCTTAGTTTCACTCTTAGCAACAGAAAATAACGTGCCAAGTGTTTTTCTTTCCTCTACACTCCCAACGCCAGCTGCCGAAGTTTCAGGGGATAAATCCCGGATCTCCATATTTCTAATTTTCTCCAAGGCATTCTTCATACCCGGCAACTTATTCGTTAATGCTGCTACTTCTTCCGACTTACCAACTATTTTATCGCTTTTCCCTGCTGCTTGAAAGAGATTTGCACCCTCTTCGATTTTCCCTCCATTCACTACGGCCGCTACTTCACCGACGCCGACACAAAAACTACCAATATCAAATATCATGCCACCAAAAGCATAAGGGTCGGTCATGGCTTTTTCTACATAATCTTTCACTGCGTTATACATTTCTTTTTCGTCTTTTCTATAGGTTCTAGCGAGGTTATCCAGTACGGGAATTTTGTCCGTTAGTTCGGGATTATTTAAGAATTTACTAAGATGAGGAGCCTTAGTTGTGATATAGCCTACAATCCCATATTCGGCCAGTTTCTTCGTACCTTCCCAAGTCGCATCGAGATCGTCCAGTTTCCATTGTTCTGTTTCTACGCCACGTATCTTGTTAATACCCAACTCACCAAGCTCTAGGACTAGGTAAACTGATTTTATTACACCTGTCGCAGCCCCACTAATTGTGGAACCAGCCGCGCCTATCAAACCTTCTAACATCAAGACTTTATCAGATTGTTCTTTCAGGGCAGGAATGTTCTTTCCTAACCATCTTGTTCCTTTTTCTAATCCATCCCATTTCTTACCGATACTAGCAAAAACGCCTTGAAGCCACGCCTCCGCTGGATGATGGTTCGCCCACTCCTCTTGCTTTTTCTTCATTTCTCCTTCAGCTTGCAGTTGCGCTTCTTTTTCCGCCTTCGTTATTTGTGCATCCGTTTCATGAATGTCTTTTGCCAACGCATCTTGCGCAAAGAAAGCTTGCAGTTGCGGATCAGTATAAGATAAACTGCCCATTTCCCTTGCCATTTGAACTTGGTTGTTTAGTTTATCGAGAATTTTTTCCGCATTGCTTTCTGCTTTTTTGCTTTCAAATTGCTGTACTTTTTGAATCGTATCCTCTAGTTCTTTACTGGCTGCAACCAGTTTTTCATCAAACTGGCTTCTCGG
>NZ_NADT01000090.1:0-474 GCF_003264205.1 Bacillus sp. SRB_8
TGTTGGTTTGAAATAAAGTCACGATGTTTTGAAAAAAGATGCGATGTTTATAATAAAGTCGCGACGTTTTGAAAAAAGTTGTTGTTAAAGATGGTGTGAATTGGAATTTTACTCCATCTTTTCTTTTTAATTTTGTATAATGAAAATAACGATATTTATATATTTTTATATATTTTTATATTAAACAATTAAGCAGGAGGAATAAATAATATGTTAGATACACTAATAAATCATTTTAAAGATGTAAATTTAGTATGTTCACAATGTGGTAAAACAATTGAACGTGGTGAACGATTTGCAGTTTCTTTAGTATTATCCGAAGACAAAAATATGCCTGTTGGACAATTAGATAAAGTATTAGCTAAGATAGCAAACGAAATTTTATGTAGTAAATGTAAATAATACTGAACAGGGAGCTAATCTTCACTATTTGCTTGTCAAACTTAATAACAAAAATAAATAGCTCAAAAAAAT
>NZ_NADT01000091.1:0-6599 GCF_003264205.1 Bacillus sp. SRB_8
AAAATAAATAGCTCAAAAAAATCAACCCATGCATTTTAATCAAACTTTATTTCAAAGCAACAGTAAGGGGTCTTCTTTTGTACGTCAGTTCTTTACGTATATCCAAGAATTATAGTTCTTAATAACATGAAATTCATTTTCTTAGAGTTAATTAATCTTAAATATAAATATAGGTCTTTCTATAAGAATCCTATATTCTTCTCTATTTACCTATACTTATAATTTTACTAATTTATTATGATGTAGATATTATTTTAAAGTTATTTACACAAAATAACTAAATGGATTTTTTAGGAAAAGAAAATAATAAACCATTCGGTTTTCTAAATTCACATAATTTTCAAAAATAAAATCTGTAGATGTTAATATTTGTTATATAATAAACTTATCAAAGTATTACCCCTGTAGTTTCTATGATGAACCTGTAAGATAGTTTTTTTGTCCCGTATATTCACCTTAAACTAAAAAGAACTTGTAGGGATTCCTACAAGTTCTTTTTGTTTTTCTTATTAGGGTACCACCACATCGCTATCAAGCTAAAATTTTATAGTACCCCCCAGAACGAAATTTTGTGCTAACTTGTAACAAAAAAGCTCATTTTTTCGTTTTGGGGTAATTTTGATTTCTTAAGTTGATGGGCATGTATGGTAACTCCTATTATAAGGATTGTCGTAATGAAGATAGCTTTTTCCACCATTTGAGAAAAGCCAGTACAAATGTTGTGGTAAATGAGGTTATTTATGGTACAAAAAAGGATTGAACATACAGAATTATTCCGTTTGTATCTATCCTCTTCTTTTATTCTTATATAATGTGAAACATTATATATTTATTCTTGTTGAAACAAAGATTGATCCAAATTTCTTGAATCTAAATAAAACAGAAAGAATTCATCCATCAATTGTTTGAACTTGTAGCATAAAATACAATTCTGTTAGGAATATATGCGTTTTACTGGTTTTCATTTTATCTTTGCACCAGAACCCTTTTTTCTCTTTATTACGGTAATTAACAATAATATAGATGGGATAATTAGAATATAAAAAAAGTTAACCGTTGTTGCCAGATTTCCAAATCGATTTATTTCTTTTTGACCATTTGGAAATATAGAAAGCATGTATACAATGGGTAGCAACATAAAGATACATGTTGTTTTTTTTCTCTTTTTAGATATTGAAGTTAACAAAATCACTACCATATCTAAATATATTATAGTAGTTGAGAAAATAGTAATAATCCACGTCATAAAAAAAAACGAATCAAATCTGTCTAAAAAACCCCCTACTCTTACTTCTTTCCCCAATTCTAAAACCGGATATACCAACTCACTAACAACACCTTGAGAAAACACACATATACAAAACAAATAGGTAATTGTGTATAGAATTACTACTAATAGCAATCCACTCACTACATATACTGGCGCTTTTTTAGGATTACTAACTATGGAATTATAATATAATACAGCCTCAAATCCTAAGAAAGCAAAACCTGCATTTTTGAAACCGTAGATATAACCCTTTGGGGGAGTTTCTAAAATTGGAAATAGATGATGGAGATCAATATTATTTATATTTAATACGAATGTTAAAACAAGCGCTCCTATAACAATATATAAACCAAAAATACATAATTGTATTAAAGCCATTCTCGATCCACACAAACCATATGCAATTACTAATAAAAACCCAAAAGCAATGATTTTAACGTCTGTATTTTCCAATAGAAACATGTTCACTATTACAGAGATACTTCTTATCTCATAAGCAGCGATACTAAGGTAAATACATATAGCCATTAGCGAAAAAAGAAATGCCACAGGTTTTGAAACTAATGTACTTGTATATTCATAAAAGGACACTTGTGGAAAATAAGTAGTCAATTTTGTAGAAATCCATCCCAAAATAACAACTACAAGACCTGAACCTAACAATATAACCCATCCATCTGAAAATAAAGTCGTGCTTGCAATAGCATTAGGTAGCGAAAGTAAACCAATCCCACAAATATTACAAATCACCAAAGTTGCTAATTCTATCAGAGTAAGACTTCTACGATACGGATCAGAATTCATATTATGGTCACCAACTTAAAAATAATATAAGTTAGTTTTACCTTTTGTCTAAACATTATTCATAATAATCCCATGTCTCATTAAAATAGAAAACTGATAATACCACTAACGAAAACACCGATCAGGGGTCCTAAAACATAGGCCGTACTTAAATGAAAAAAATAAAACATCCCCCATGATATTTCACGAGGGATGTTTATAGGCCTCAACATATCAAAAAAGAATATTGTACGTTATAGGGAAAATAAACTAGTGTTTATAAAGGTATACCTTTACGAGCATTTTTTATTTTCATAAATCTATAGATAAAAAGATTCCTTGATACGTCTTGTAAAAGAGAATCAAAAGGTACACCTTTCTTTCAAAACTGCATTAAACATAAAACCTAAATATAGTCTTTAGAACTTTACAAAAGGATCAAAGTGAAATATAATTAAATTAATCTGAATATTAAGAAAAAACGAGTTCGATACATCCTGAATAATTCACAAAGTTAACCTTTCGATATCCATAATCTATGAAGGAGTGATACAATATCAACAGAAATATAGCAGTTATTACTACAAATCAATTTTTAACAAACCTAGCCGATAGTATCTTTCAGGTTGTACTTTTTTGGTATGTTTATCATCAAACAGGTTCGGCACTCTCTGCATCACTAGTTACAGCGATTAGCTTTACTGTTCAAATTTTTTTATCCCCACTTATCGGGGTTTTTTCTGATAGATTTAATCCCCTAAATTCAATGCAATTGTCATTTTGTTTATTAGGAATAGTAGGCATCCTCTTTACTCCTATTTATTTCTTTTTTAACTCTTTTATTGTAATCTACATCTATTTAGCTATAATAATTCACACCTGTTGTATGATGTTAGAGGGAACGTCAAAGAATAGACTTATCCCATTGTTTGTGGGTGAAGAAAATGTTGTAAAAGTTAATGGTTATATATCTTCATCCAGTAATACGGCTGCATTGATAGGAAACAGTTTAGGTGGAGGTCTGTTGGCTATTGTATCATTTGCTGGTGTCATGTTTATACATTCGGGTTTGTATTTTCTTGCAGCAATTATGTTACTATTTTTAATAAAAAATGAGCAATTTAAAGAAAAAAAAGAAGAGAAAAAAAAGGTAAATAAGAACCGATTTTTCAATGAACTATTAGATGGTTTTAAACTATTGAAAGATAATCGTCCATTACTTAAATTGATTATCTTGTCATGTGTATTAAATATAGCTATGCTAAATTCCTCTCTATTGGTTGTTTTAGTAAGTAAACATTATCAGGGTTCGTCAGCCACTTTTGGTTTTTTTAATATGTTTGGTGTACTTAGTTCAATTCTCGTTGGTTTAATTATTGGTAAATTAACAGATAAATTCAGATCCTCTTCCTTACTTACAGCAAGTTTGTTTATAAACGGAACTGCAACAGTATTAATGGGCGTAACGCATAGTACAGTTTTGGGTATTATGTTAAATATGTTAGTCCTCTCTTCAGGGACTATACTACGAATTACTTTTAATTCATTTATGATAATTTGTGTTGAAGATAAATTTAGAGGTAGAATTATGTCTCTAGCTATAGCAATATCCGCCATCATAGTCCCTTTAATATCAATCCTTGGTGGGTATCTAAGTGATCATTTAGGTATAGGGGTTGTTTACATATTATCCGGTTCTTGGGTGATTGTCTGGGCTTTATTCCCGTTAATTGACAAAGATATTCGTACAGTTAACCTTGAAGCACAACAAGGACAAAACAAAAGTGCCGCACTTTAATTAAGTCTATGATTAGAAATCGAATAGTTACTATAAAGACATACTAATATTAGTATGTCTTTATAGTAGAAGTTAAGGATGAATTGTGATATCAACAAAACTTAGAATTTTGGAGTAGCCAAACTACTTCACTGTCCTTATAAGAGCCCAAAAAATAATTTTAACATTAGAAATCATATACATAAAAAAAACTTTTTTTGTACTCCTCAATTCACGTAAAATATTTCTCTTCATTTATTACTACTTGTTTAAATCTAAGAAAAGGCTGTCCAAAATTCGATTCCCCGAATTTTGGACAGCCTCCTCATATTAATACATGACCATCCAAATGTAGGTTTGGGCTCTTTGAAAGGTCAGTTAAATTAAGTCCTCTAATTAAAATGAGCATTTGTTTTTTTGAAGGTAAGGAACCAAAAAATCTAAATTCATTATTTGAACTCACTTTTGTTTCCTTCTCTAATAAGGCTATTTTAAAGTGTATCTTATCGATTTCCGATGAAAGGTAGTTTTTATAGTCCAGGGATATAATCGAATTAGGAATCTGATAATAATTAGGTTTAACAGTTACTTTACCTAAAATGTCTGTATATTTTATAGGAGGATCAAATAATAAATTATTATCTCCAGAAGTAATAACTATATTCTCATCAGTATAGTTTATTCTATGACAAATTAATTTCCCTCTTCCATCTTCATATAGAATAATATCACCCTTACAATATGCTTTTTCACTTGGACACCTTCACCGTCTTTTAATAGAGGACTCATACACAGCCCATCAATAGTAATATTTACGCTTTTATTTAAATCCAAAGCCTTCTTAATGAATTGATTCATGTAATTCATATTCTCTTTCCTCTATTAATCCATGATTTAATAGTTCGGCAAAAAAACGAGTTACGTCATTTTCGACTCTTTCTTTAAATGTTACGTCTAGGTTAAAATCTATTAATAATTTTCCCACTAGATTTTCATTGGTTAAATGCGAATTTTCATTAAATTCTTTCCAAATAACCATAGCAACCTCATCATCTAAAATTAACGTTTCTCCTTTAGGGCTTAGTATAAATATTCCTTCTGGATTTTTATCGAAAAATATATCTTTTTTTAGAATATATATCTTTTTTTTCATTATGCTGTAACCTCCTTATTCGATTTAAAGTATCTCCACATTTGTTCGATAAACGCAGTTTTAATGAATTCACATTCATATGTATTTGTACCATCTACTTTTGTTGTTTCACTCCATTGGATGGCTCTACATCCTCCACCACAAAGATACTTAAAAGAGCAGCCTTTACATATCGGTATATTATCGACATGACGTTCCCTCGATTCTTGAAAAGACTTTGATTTGTAATATATTTCAGAGAGAGACTCTTCTTTTATGTTTCCTGCATAAAAAGAGTTATCATGCATTAATTTACATGGATAGACGTTTCCTCTACTATCTACAGAAAATTCCCCCAAACCATGACCACAATGTTGTTGAATAGAGAATTGCTTTGCAATTTGCCCTTGCTTGTGACTATTTTTTAGAATTGTGTTTTCAAAATCTAATCTTTGAGCATAATCTAATTCATATTCATTCTGTTTCCCTCTACCTAATGATGAAGCCGGAACTACAACAATTCTCATATCATTCTTATACGTAAACTCAAGCATATCATCAATCGAGTCTAAATTATTTGTTGTGATCGTTTGATTTATTTTTAATTTCCCACCGGCTTCCATTAATAATTTAATAGCCTTTGTTGCTTTTTTCCATGAGCCCCTCCCTCTATTTTTATCATGCTGATTTTCTTGTAGGGAATCAAGACTGATAGTGATTAATTCTGTAAGAGAAGACAGTTTCTTAGCGATATCTATATTACTTATAAAGGAACCGTTTGTAATTATTTTAACTTCCAAACCCACTTCATTTGAATATTCAATCAAAGTAAATATATCTTTCCTTAAAAAGGCTTCTCCCCCTGTAAACACTACAGTTTTTGTACCTAAATCTTTTATTTCTCTAATAACCTTTTTAGCCTCATCAGTGGTTAAATCTTCCTTCATAGTTCTATTAGGTCCACTTTCTGCATAACAATATACGCAACTTAAATTACATGTATAAGTTGTAACAAAATAGACGATTGAAGGAATATGTTTTTTAGCATTATTAGTAAAACTACTAATATGCTCCTCGTTATTTGTATCAGAATCAATTTTATAAAGTTTAATTAAATTAATTATTTTATTCACCATCGATATATCAAACTTTTCAGAAATTACGTTATTAGAAACTTGATTAAATAAAAATTCAGCTGCAACTTCATATTCTTTAGAATTTAATACGATCCAACTATTTAGAATGAAATTATGAACTATGTAATCATCTTTTCTTGAATAAACAGCTATGTTACCTTTCTTTTTTACTAACAATTTTTTTTTCATTAATTCTGCCACATATATTCCCCCAAGCTTTATAAAATAATTACAGTTATATTTCAACCCTTTTCCCCTATTTACGTTAACTAATTTATTAACGACTAGAAATAGGATACATTATTTACATCCAAATAATGTAACCCTATTTCTTCATCTCATTTAGTATACATTTCATTAAGTATTAACCATTTCCATTTCCAATTAATAAGCCACATGCACAACCTGCTGAACCTTTAGAACTTACCTGCTTAATAGTCGGCGAAGTGTAATTCATTAGAATCCCTCCTTTGTTTAGATTTCTTATTAATTTTTCAATCC
>NZ_NADT01000092.1:0-1994 GCF_003264205.1 Bacillus sp. SRB_8
GAGTAGGACGTCGCCAAGCAAGCTAAAACACAAGTCTTTTGACTTGTGTTTTTTTGTATATTTGTTTCGTTAGAAACAAGGGTGGAAATATTGCTAAATCATACCAGATGGAAAATTATTTACGGAATCATGATAAAGGCGAAGTATTTTCGCTATTTTTATTAAGCGCTCATTAAACTATATGTATTTCGTAATAGGATCATTATTGGTCATATTTTCAATATAAGAGGGGAACCTCTCTTCTTTTATAATTAACTTCTAAAAAACTTGGCGCATAATTGAAGCTTCTATACTCTAAATGATTTAATGGTTTATGAATTATATAGCTATTCCCCCTTAAAATCCTGTATACAGTATCCCTTAACTAATAAACATTAGAGGTGTTTCTGCCGGTAAATACTTCTTTTTCATGATTGGACATCTAAATCTTCTTCATTAATATACTTTTGAAAATAACTCCGTTCATAATTTCAATAATATAGATTTGTGTAATTGCTTCCTTTGAGTTTGCAGTTTTCTCAATCTATTAAACAAGCCCGTCTATATAGACGGGCTTGTTTAATTTTTTATTCTTATAATAGTAGCGTTTTGAGGGATGTTTTTTGTTATTAAGTATAGGGAAGTAGTACATAATCTATGAAAATGATACAGGTGCTTTCAATTATTATGAGAACAGCTATATTATGGCTAAATATGTAGTGAGATATAGGCATGTTGAACAAGGGGCTCATTTACAATTGAAGTGTATATATGGGTATGAAATCTTCTTTGATTAGTAGTCGTAACTTCTTGAGGCATAAATTTTTGAATTCCGTAACGTCAGTGCTACAATGATTGAAAAATAAATGTTAATGAGGTGTTCATATGAAAATTGAAGTTTGGTCTGATTTTGTATGCCCGTTTTGCTATATTGGGAAGCGTAGATTAGAAATGGCTTTAGAGCAATTTCCACATAAGAAAGATGTTGAAGTTGAGTTTAAAAGTTTTGAATTAGATCAAAATGCTCCGATCTACTCTGGAACGAGTATTAATGAAGTGCTTGCATCGAAGTATGGAATTAGTGTTGAAGAAGCTGATCGTAATAATATACAACTAGGCAATCATGCAGCTAGTATGGGTTTGAGTTTCAATTTTGAAGAGATGAAGCCAACAAATACTTTTGATGCACATCGTTTGGCGAAATTCGCAAAGGATCAAGGGAAGGAAAAGGAGATTACAGAAAATCTACTTTTTGCATATTTCACTGAATCGAGAAACTTAAGTGATGTGGAAACACTAGCTAATATTGCTGAAGCTTCCGGTCTAGATAGGGAAGAGGCTTTAAATGTTATTCATAATAAAAATGCTTATGCCAATGAGGTTAGGATTGATGAATCAATTGCCCAACAATATAAAATTACAGGGGTACCTTATTTTATTGTTAATCAAAAGTATGCTATTTCAGGTGCACAACCACTTGAAACCTTTGTTGGTGCACTTCAGCAGGTGTGGGAAGAAGAGAACCCTAAGTCTGAACTTCAAGATTTTTCAATAAATAGTACAACAGATGATTATTGTGCAGATGGTAGCTGCTCGATACCTTCAAAGGAATAATATTTAATTCTTTCTTTCTATTATGGTGTGCTGTAATGAGGGGATAAATTTTAAATGTCATATGTATATTAATGACATCTAAATACGAATAACCTACAGTGACTTTTATAGGTTATTCGTATTTAGTTTATTTTGGGGAGTTACATTCAAGTGTATTATTATTGTGCTAACGGCTTGTTGGTATAGTTAATTCATATTTTTATAAAAAACTTATTTAAAACTATTGACGATTAACATACATGGGTGTAATATAGAACAAGTCGCCGATAGCAACAACGCAGAAAGCGACAAAAGAAATAAAAAACTTGGTTGACATTGAAATATGAAAATGTTAACATAAGGGAGTCGCAAATGAGCGGCAAACAAGTTCTTTGAAAACTGAACGAAACAAACAACGTGAA
>NZ_NADT01000093.1:0-16445 GCF_003264205.1 Bacillus sp. SRB_8
TTTATTTTTTGAGACTTCTCAATGTTTATTTAAGTTACCCTTTTTTAGGGTAAACACTCTTCATTTATATTGTATTTCACGCTTGACATTTCATAGTTGGTCTTTCAATGATTATGTGATTACTTCTGATATTGCTCTTTACAATTTTGAATAAAATAGCTAACTTCTTTTTCAAGTTCTGAAGGTTTATCAATTGTGAATTTAATCTCTTTTTTCACCTTACCTTTTTCATAATATGCAAGAGTATCCCTTCTTTGAGATAATCCCCAATCATGAGGGTTACTTGTACTTGGAATATCGTCACGATTTTCATCTAAACCCTTTACTTCAATCTTTTCTTTTTCAGCTAATTTTTTTACAAGGAAGATCCAATCTTCACTATGCCTCATGTTAGACGTTAGCATAACAAAACCTGTGCCATCCTCACTCATGAACTTCTTCATTTCTAAAGGACTAAGTTCCATTACTTCCCCTTTTCCAGAGCTAAAGACAAATGTTGAACCAATACCAATTGCAATTAACAGTCCAACAACAGCGGAAATGATCCACCCTTTACGACTCATAACATGTTCCTCCCTATGCCATATTTTTTTAAGCGATTTTGAAGTGTGATGAGACACATTTATACTTCAACATCTGTCTTTATTTTATAGCATTTATAGGAAAATGGGATAGAAAATGGAAATATCATTTATGGCTGGAATGACGAACCCTGTATTGGCATGCGTATAGAAACTAATCCCGACCTAGCTTCTATATGCCCAATACCGCACTACGTTTTTGGCGTGAACGTAGGACCTTATGTATCTACTGTTTGTGATGTTCGTCGCTTCTTCAGAATGTCAACATGGGATATTCCTCACGATTACTGACACAAACAGATCTTTGATACAATGTATTTCCCAGTGGTCACAGATGAGTTTTACGATCTTACTCATCCAACGATAATCGTATACCTACCCCCTCTAGTGACCTTTTGAAGGGAGGCACGCATATATATTTACCGTATATCATCCTTCTACATCATTACTGAAAGGAAGATATACGCAATATATATCTAAATTGTCAAAGAGCAACTTACTTTGTGCTATGTTCTCAGCACACTTCAAAATCGCTTTTTTTATTTACACTTTTGTTTTACGGCTACTAGTTCCGCTTGTTTATGTTTCCTTTTTGCGATCAAGTTTTGATGTTCGTCTCTGACAGAACGCACTTGATAATAAATTTGAGCTACATTTTCAATGCTTCCTGTGTTATTTTCAATTGCGATGGTGCCTTTCAGTTCGTATGTTTTTCCATCAAAAGTTTTGACACTATGAGCTTGTGATGCGGCAATATCATAGAATGTGAGCCTTTGTTCTTTTCTCATATGAACACCCCCTATTTTTGATAAAGAAGGGAGAAAAACGCTTCTCCCTTGTCTAGTTTTCTAGCCATCTAGATAGGATGAAATAGTGAACGAGTGCTTGATATCATGCTAGGATTGTTGTGTTGTACGAAGTGATAATGCGTTGTGCTGCCTCTTTTCCATATATCTGCTGTAATACGGATTGAGATTCAACTACGATTGAATGATGAATGTGGTATGTTGCGCATTCTTTTAAAAACTGCTCCATATGAGGGATCGGGTACAAATCATATTGATGAAATACCAGGTGAATTGGTCTTATATTCTTGCATTCTGTTAGATGTTGAAGAAAGTTCGATAACGCTTCCCCTCTTTCTTCATAAGTGCTTTGTTCTGTTTCTACACGAATATAAACAACTACTTTTTGATACCTATCAATTTGAAGTGTTTCATAACCAACAAATAGATCATGCTTCAGTATGTGATACCCTTGCTCTTGTTTCTCTTTGTATGTGTCTTCAAAAAAGATACCTTTCGGATCAAAAATGAAAATAAAATCATCGTTTGTTTCTTTTACACCTTCTATGACCGATTTATAAGCCCCAAATCGAGCTTCTATCACACCTGCAACCTTTTCCCTTTCATTCACCTCTTTCAACGCTCTAATCACTTTTGTATACTTCTTAGCTACGCCTAACATGTATTGCACTCCTTCCTATTTCATTTCCCTCTTATAACTACTACTGAAACCAAAAATACTCTTTTTGTTCCCCTTGCTTTTCACGTTGATGTTTTTCAAGAATGTATAACAAAGTGATAGTTATCGCATCCCTTATTTCTTTTGAATAAAGACCTAGCTCATGGAAGATATGATAAGCTGGATGCTCAATTTCAAGCGAACCCACTACTTCTACCAAGTTTGCTTCACTCTCATATATTTTTTCCGTGAACTCAATTACTTGTTTCACATCTAGGTAATATAGGTTTTTATGTCGTTGATCCAGATACAAAATACTTCCTGCCAATAATTTTGTAGCGGATTCTATCCAATAATCATGTTGCTTTAATGGTTTAATGACAGTTTGAGAGATCGAAACTGCTTGCATCAGTTCTTCAGCAAGCCAAGCACTTTTGCGCTGCATAACGTCTTCCCCAAGTTTCCCTAATTTTTTCGTTTTACCGACGTAGATTTCTGACATCTCATTTCATCTCCCTCTCGGTTTCTTATATCTTGCTCCCTATCCAAAAAACAACTGTCCAAATGGGAATTACGAGTATACATGCATTACGAAATCCAATAGCAAAACCAAGCGGATTTTCATCTGTTTTACTAAAATGAGATTGGTATTTTGTCATATACTATTAGTCCTTTCACGATTGAGCTTTTTTTCGATTTCTTACTGCAAATACAGCTCCAATTAAGCCAAGTGCGACACATACAAGACCAATCCATTTTATGTATGTATTTTCGGCTTTACCGCCTGTTGTCGAAAGATAAGTTTCGATTTTCTTTGGTGTTTGTTCTAGTTGTGGTTTCATAATAATCTGTTGTGGTTGCTCTAGTTGTGGAATGACAGGTTTTTCGGTTACTTTTGGTTGTTCCGGCACCTGTGGTTGTGGTGTTTCTGGTTTTTGTGGTTGTTCCGGCACCTGTGGTTGTGGTTTCTCTGGTGTAGGTGGCGTCGGTTTCTTCTGATCCTTCACCGTATGCTTAATGATTTGACCATCCTCTTTAATTTCAAAAGAGAATATTTCTTCATTTAGTAAATATCCTTCTGGTGCGAATGTTTCTTTATATGTGTACTTTCCATATGGAAGCTTAAATTTCGCTATGCCGTTTTGATCCGTTTTTCCTTTTACAACTTCTTCACCTTTTTCGTTAAAGATGGTAAATTCAGCATTTGGAAGCTTATTGTTGCCATCCGCAATATCTACCTTGCTAATCTCCAACTCTCCTGTGATTTGCTTATTTTTCGCTGTTAGCATGATTGTCTTTCCTTGTTCCGATATACTAAAAGGAATAGATTCTTTCGTTAAAACATAGCCAGTTGGTGCTTGCTTCTCAACAAATGAGTATGCTCCAAATGGTAAGTCTTTTACTTCAATCAAACCGTTTTTATCACTTTTGTGTTCACTAATTTTCTTACCTTTACTATCTTGAAGAATGAACACCGCACCTTCTAATTTTTTATCTGGATTCTCTCCATCTACTTTTAGAAGTTGCACGTTTCCTTTTACTTCTTTATTTTCAACCGTAAATGTCAGTGTTTTTCCTTGTTCTTTGATCTCGAATGGATATTTTGTTTGATTAAGAAGATATCCTTCTACCCCTTTTGTCTCAACAAAATAATACTTACCATATGGAAGATCTTTCACTTGTGCAATCCCTTGTTCATTTGTAGTTGTTTTTGTGATTTCTTTTCCCTCTGCTGTATACACTGTGAACTCTACTTTTGGAAGTGTTTTTCCGCTGTCACTTAATTTCTTAATCTCGATGTTTCCTTTTACCTTAGTATTTTGCACTGTAATTGTTGCAACCTCGCCTGTTTTCACTTCAATCTGTTGTGTCTGCCCATTTAGTACATAGCCAGTAGGTGATTTCATCTCTTTAAGAGTATAAGTTCCGATTTCTAAACCAGAAAGGCTTGCTGAACCTTGCTCATTTGTAGTCATTGTGCCTACTTTTTCATTTGCACTGTTCATGACTTCGAATACTGCACCTTGTAGCAATCCTTTTTGCTCTCCTACTTTTATAACTTTCAATCCACCAAGGGATTTCCAGTTTACTTGTAGATCGGCACTCACTTTTTCCTCACTTTTTTCTAAAAGGACTGTTGCATCTTGGACTTTATCAGTTCCTTGATAAGCGACTGCCTGCAAATTAGAAAGATTAGATGTTACTTTTAAGGAAAAGTTACCTGTTTGAGAGGATTTCGGTATCAAAATACGGAATTGTTCTCCTAAATTGAATTGTTGTTTCGCTTCACCTTTTGTGGAAACAACTTTCGTTCCATTCGGTGCATTAGCTAGTTGAACTGTAAACACACCGTTCTTAGCATTACTTTCAATTTGATACACTGTCGTTTCAAAGTACTCACCGTTTAACTTTGCTTCTTGATTGTCTTTTGGCGTTACATTCATGTACATATCTTGTGTTTCCTGGCTTGCATTCGCACTATCAATAATAGCTTTTACAGCTTTCGCAACATTCCCATTACGATGCTGAACTTCGTTAATGTCAATTTGACCCAACGCTGCCCAAATACTAAGCTGTGTAGCGTAATGCGCTTCATTCCAGTTAGAAACTCCTAATTCTTGTGGACTCTTTTGCGGATATCCATTTAGAAGAACCCGATACACAACATCATCTGTGCGCCCCATCTCTGGAAGATCATTACCGTTGGGACTTAATTTCCCATAAGTTAAACAATACGCAATTTGCCCATTCGCATTCTTCAATAATTCTGTCCGTAGGTCTTTCCCGTACATGGGACTAAAACTCCAATTTATTTCGTATTTCTCACGATTAATGACTTCAGCACTCGCTTTCGTAAGTGGAAATACAAAATTTAAGACAATTAGAAGCATACTCATGACAATGAGTAACGTTTGATACGATCGTTTCAACATACTAACAGCTCCCTCAAATGATATGCAGTTTTCAAAGAACAATTTAATCTGAATTTTCTGATTTAAAAACTTAAAAAATAACAATAAAATTGTACCTTTTTTACATGGTTCATTTACAATATAAATGTATAATTATTTTTTGTGAAAATGGTTTATTCCAACTTTGCTCGATAGTAAGTTGCAAAAAAAATGTTCTCAATTGGTTCTTCAAAAAAATCCGCAATGTTTTTTGCCCTGCTAAAAATTAAACCTTTTCTCCCTGATTCTACATCGTATAAAGTACTTGTAGGAATTTTGGAACCCTTTGAAACTTCTTTAATTGTATAACCCTTTGACTCACGAATTTCTCTTAGAACTGTCAAATATCTCCCCCCTTTTTTTACAGTTTATTAGTCTTTAAGCCGAAAGTCAACACTTAATATGTTAACTTCTTAAAGTTTTAACACAAATATAGTTATAAGGAGCTAAAAACCATGTTTGGAAAAAGATTAAGAGAATTAAGAAACAAAAAAAATATGAGCGCTACCGCTCTTGGAAAAGCATTAGGGATTGCTCAAACAACAATTTCCAATTGGGAAAATTCAGGAGCTGAGCCAAATTATGAAATGCTAGTAAAAATCTCACGCTTTTTTGGTGTATCAGTTGACTATTTAGTTGGAAATGACGGTGATTCTAATAAAAATGAAATAAGTAGATTAGCAAAAGAATTATATGAAGACCTTAATTCAGTCTCCGAAGATGAACGTCAAGAAATAGAAAAAGGATTATTAGAGTACATAGAGTTCCTTGGGTATAAAGTAAAAAAAACAAAGAAATAAATCCTTTGCCTTTTAATTTGCTCTCTTTCTTAGACTAGATTTTGAATTTTTATTTTGCTGTATATAAGTTTGTAATTTACTATGTAGTTCAACATAATTACTTGTTTGTGACAACACCGATACCAAGAAATCGTAATCAACTCGTTTACATATATTTTTCTTTTTCATCAAATAGGCACTCTCCTGTAAAATGGATTTTCTTTTATAAATTCCTATTTTTACGCATTAGTGGAACGAAACATTAAAAATTACCAACAAATGTTCCACCCCTTAAACAACAAATGACACTACAATGTTTTGTAGTGTCATCTTTTAACAAGCCTATCACCCAGCACCGCCACCAGGATCTACCATCATATATTGAATGATTTTAGCAATACTCCCTTGCATGGGGAGCATTGCTAATGCTGTTATTGTAATTAGCAAATAAGTTTTCTTTGTCCAATTTTTCACTTGTACCACTCCTACTTCAATTTTAGTACATTTTTAGGAAGTTCTGCATAGAACAAGTCGTTATTTCTCTCAAATGCCAATAATGCTTCTCTCATTAAATTCATATCATCTCTTGCAAGAGCCTGAATGAAAACTTGTAACGGTGTCAAGAAACCATTTTTCCTTTTGATTTCTTCAATAAGATTATCTGCTTGTTGATTCAGACCTCTTTTGACATACAAATATGCAAGTTCTGCCGGATTTTTTGGTTCTATATTATCTAGATTCTTTTCAAGATGTATGTTAAGAAAATCTAGAGTTGTTTGTATCATTTGTTTCTTCTTGAACATCTTTTTGTTATTTGGGGATATCATAAGTTGCAACCCTTTATCCAAGTAGTACTTAGATAATTCATAATCGCTTAGTATATATGTCTCACCCATGATACAGCATGCTGTTGCTTTTGGTATTAAAGCTACTCTCCCTTGTCTAGCAATCATTTCATTACATAATTCTCTTGCCTTTTCCAGCTCGTTATTCCTATGATAACTTGTAGCAAGCAATTCCATAGTTCGTAATTCATAAGAAGAACGTAAAAATGGATTTTTCAAATTTTTAATTTGTGATAATAAATCATTTGTATATTCACTTACCAAATTATAATTTCGATAATCAAAAAAAGCGTAGATTAGTGAAAAATCCATTGGGATTTTGCTAATATCATCTGTACTCTTTCTTTGTTCCATTTTCTTTTTTACTGTTTTTAAAAAAGTTTGCGGATTTATTTTTCCATCATTTCTTAAATGAAGTAATTCATAAGCATTTGCAAATTTACGATTCAGTATATTGTTAGATTCTTTTTCCTTATCAATTAAATACTGTAATACATCTAATTCTCCACACATATCTAAATATTCAACAGCAACTCTCAAATTCACTTTACGCTTTGCTTTTTCACAATATTTCAGTACTTCCGTTTTCCTAAAATTATAATCATGTGGGTATAACATATTCAATATTTCAGTGTAAATATAAAAATCAAACTCCCTTTTCCTGGTAAATGACTCATTTATTTTAGAATGACTGGTATCAAACATTGCTGCAAGCTGTCTATTAGTAATACCTTTATCATTTAGATCTTTATGGATTTTTTCTAGAATCATGGTATATTCTCACATCCTCTTGAAATGCTAATGTATGGGAAAATACATGCGTATAGAATATTCTGTAAATACATTCTACCAGAAATTAGTGAAACTTTCGTTCCAATATACATTTTTCTATATTTCTATATAAATTTCAGAATTTTCAATAAAAATAACGCGTTTTCTTATTCAACTTCTAACTTATTCTTAGTTGATATTTCAAAAAACTATGTGTAAAATAGTTTACAAAGACATTATTAATTACCTATATTAAAAACGGTTCAATTAATGATACTATTATTAAGTTTATATAAAAAAATAAAACCCCACCGCACGGTTTTTAATTAGTCTAGGTCGGCAAACTTCGAACTAATTAAAAACTCCTCTGGATAGGGTTTTAAATTCACATTATAAATGTATGTGTTTTTCTTTAATGTCATACTTGATGTTAAAATTATACCATAAGTTGCATACAATGTGAATATAAAACCTCTGTTTTCCTGTTTATTTGTGGTGGGAAAATTAGGAGGTTTTTTCTGTGTTATTGCACAATTTTTTGCTCAGTCGAGCGAAAGCCGAATTAAGTCCCCACATCAATCACCTATCAAAGAAAACCGGGGCTATTAATCAATCAATTAAGAAAGTTATTACTTACATTGATAATATTGTCCTAGAATATGAGGGTGTTACTACGAAGGATTACCTCACAAAACGTAAATATGAAGCTGTAGAAACAGTTTTATCGTACCTAGTACAAGAAGGTTATTCCCAAGTAAAGCAAGATCATATCAGCAAAAAGTCAGGGATTTCAAAACCAATTATTAACTACGTGTTTAATTGGTTACAAGACTTGGGAGTGTGCCAACAAATCAAAGTACGAAGATATGGTAAAATTGCCCCTTCAATTTACATTTTAACTTTACATAACAATTATTTAAAAATCATTGAATATTTCAAGCTGAAATGGGCTGTAGCAATTGATGTCTGTTCTACTTTTACTAAACTTTTAAAGAAAAAACTCTTTAAAGAAGTTGTTGAATCCAAACATGAGGAAAAGAATACTTTATTTAATGGCATAGATATTTTAAATTTTGAAGAACTAGAAAGATCAAATACTATTTCACAAAACGCTATTGATAGATTACAAGATTTAAATGATTATTTAAGTGAAGATCAGAAAAGAGCATATCGATATATAACAAGTCAACCAGTAACATATTTAACAGAACAGGACGCTTATACTATAGCCTTAAGAATGCCGAAAAAAATTGATCGTTATCAAAGATGGGATTTTGAAAAATGCGTTGAATGGTTTGAATATAATCAAGCTGAAATAAGTAATCCCGCTCATTTTATGAAAATGTTCGCTGAAAAATCTAAACAAAGAAAAGAGCGTAACGATTATGAAGCGAAAGAAGCCTTAACTAATATGGAACATGCACAAAAATATGAAAGCATACTTCCAATTATAGACTGGCTTAATAACAAGAAAATAGATTCCATTCTGCAAAAAATGGGTGTTCTAAGGCCCTAATAAAAAAACATCTAAAACTTAGCCTTGCTCAAAAATAATATAATTAGCAAGGCTATTTGTCATGTATTCTTATAATCCCCAAGCAACGTACTATTTTTCCCAAAAAAGAAATTCAAAACACATCTCAGATCTTATAATTATTTCTCTTTTTCTAAACTAATCAGCTATGAAATTTCCACTCATATGAAACTGAAATTTCTATCATTTACTCACAAATTAACCTTGTAATTTACTAAGGTAAAATCTTGAATCCCTTGATACATCTAGCCTAGCACCTCTAAAATAGATTCTAATGTTTATAATGATTTTATTTTTTAAACAAGATTTAATAAATACAGTATTCTATCCTAAAAGGGAAACATTATAAGTATGTTCTTTATCATTTTCTGACAGAAGACTCCCTCTTAATTTTTGTGATTATTTGAGGAAATATATCAAATTTACAAAAAGTAGGGAAGCTTGTATGTTTTTACAAGCTTCCCTACTTTTTTTGTATTATTTAAGTTATTTTTTAAATAATTTAGCGAACCATGATTTTTCTTGTTGAGTAGATGCAACTAACTTCTTAGTTTCTTGTATTTCACGAATTACTTCTAATAGCTGTTGATCCCTGTTATTTATTTTCCCATCAATATTCTTGTGTTGTTCATCAATCTTATTCAATAACATATGATTAGTTTGTTCTAAATGATCTATGCGCTGTAAAAGTTCCATGTTCATGGCTTTTTGCTCTTGAAAATATATAGAAACCTCTTTCATACTTTCATACATCGTCTGAATAATTGGCTTCGTGATTTCGTCGTCTTCATCGCTCTCTTCTACTACAATATAATCTACATTTTGTTTTAACATCCGTTCTATTATTTCTGGTGGCTCTTGTGCATCTTTCATATTAGCAATTAATTTAAAAAGCTCTAATGCTTCCTGTTCATATCTCAGCGTTCGCCCCTTCGTCCCAGCGACGGTTGGTAAATATGGTTTGAATTGATCCCGCCAGGCCTGAAGAGTTGTCCGTGGCTTCCCAAGCATCCTTGCTATATCTGCAAGGGAATATGTTTTCTTATAAGGTTCTTCCCTATCCATTTCATCGTCCTCCCCCCATCGTCATTTGTTATTATCGATGTCCGACATGTCGTCATTACATTGTTATTGATTATCATCCATGTCGGTCATGTTGTCATTGTATTGTTATTGATTATCATCCATGTCAGTCATGTTGTCATTGTATTGTTATTGATTATCATCCATGTCGGTCATGTTGTCATTACATTGTTGTTGACCATCATTTATGTCGGTCATGTTGTTTTTTTACTGTTATTCATCATCATTTATGTTCGACATGTCGGCGCCTAACTGTTATGTGATTAATTCGTTTGAAAGAAGGTATTTCCTTGTTTATTTTGAATTTTTTAAGTGTAT
The DNA here is from genome assembly GCF_003264205.1 of Bacillus sp. SRB_8. NCBI lineage: Bacteria > Bacillati > Bacillota > Bacilli > Caryophanales > Bacillaceae > Bacillus > Bacillus sp. SRB_8. The sequence goes on from NZ_NADT01000093.1 coordinate 10,327, forward strand.
AGGTTAATTAAATAATAAGTACGATTCAAGTCGTACTTATTATTTAAAGTGTTCTTATTTTTGATTAAATATGCTAAAGCATAATCAAAAGTAGCACTTAAGTCGTACTTAATGTATAAAGGGGGAATTATAAATGAAAATTGGAAGAAAAGTAGCAGATTTCGGAAATAGTTTTAATAATTTCATGGTTGATGGTTATTATATTGAACTTGCAACGAATGTAGTTAAAATTTCAAAGAAAAAAGCCGAGGATTTACTTGTTGATCGTATTTCTAGACCAGAAGATTTACTGGATAGATTACTAATTTCCGCTGAAATCGAAGGTGAAGAGTCTTTCTATTTAGTTGGGCAATTAGCTGAAGATAATCAGTTGGCAAACTCACATGTAAATAAGATGCACGATAAAATTAATAGTCCTATCCCATACGTAAGCTTTTTAGGAGCAATAGCATATTATCATGCCCTTAACGCTGATCAAGAAGATAATGAAGTTGAAATTGAACACATGAGTATGATGCTTCCAATTTGGCTTTTAAAACGCGAAGAGAAATTTAGCATTGCCCATAAAAAAATGGAAGAAAAATTTATCGGTGAACATAAAGTTAAAGTGTTAACACCAGGAATGGAGAAAGAACTAACTATTACAGTCAATTCAGCAAAATGTAGAAATGAATCAGAAGTTGCCAGACATTCTTTAAAATATAAAATGGTTTCAAAAGATCAGAATACAAATGTAATTAGTATTGAAAAGCGATATGAATCTGAGAGATTCGATGACTATGAAGTAGTTTTAACTGACATTGGTGGCGGTTCTACAGATGCTGTGCGATTAGGTAAAGGACTTACTACACCTAAGCACAGAGATTCTTTCCAAGTTATCGATATTGAACCATTCTTAGGATACCTAGAACGCTTTAGAAAAGAAAAATTGATTCAATACTTTAAGGATCTAAGAACATTAGAGAAATTTATAGTTAATAAATATAAAGTACAAAAGTATGTACTATCGAATGAAAATACTGGTGAAGAATATGATTTTACAAATGAAATTGTAGAGGCACTGAAAGAATATGCAAGAATTTTAGTTGCTAAAATTCTTGATGTATTCATCCCATCTAGTACGAATACAGTATTGAAATTCATTTATATCGGAGGCGAAGCACCCGTTTTAGAACCATACATCCGTCTCGCTTTATTGAATCATATGTCTGAAATGGCTGCTAAAAACAATCACTTCTTCTTGAACGATATTATTCAAAATAGCGAAAAAGAAGTATTTGCTCCAACTTCACGCACAATTAATCTAGCTGCATTAGAATTAAAAGTAATTGATGAAATGAAGGGACAGTTAGCTTAAAATAAAGGGATGTGCTGATAATGGCTAAAAATAGAAAAATGGCATTACATGCTGATAATATGCCTGAAGATGTGTATAGAATCCTTAATGAAAAAGCTAATGGTAGACAATTAACAGCATTTGTTGTTGAACTGGTACAAAATGAACAACGTTATGAGCAACTACTACAGAAATTAGATAATGTAGAACAGAGATTAAATCTTTTAGATACAGTTGAAAATAAATTGGATCTTTTACTTACTAATGGATTTGTTCCCGCACAAAGACAAGAAAATTTAAAAACAGAGGAGCCCATATTGCAAGAAGGCAAAATTATTAACGCTAGGGTAGTACTTGGTGGGATTTCTGAAGAAGATAACGAAGAGCTTGATTTCTAACTAGTAAAGAAGACCTTTGGGTATAATCCTAAGGTCTTTTTATATTTATGTGACCTAAATTCTGTTGAATTGAGCTCCCCCCCACTTAACCCACTTATGGGTTGTTTGAAGTGGGGGATTCCTACGAACACCAAAGTATCCTTCGGTTATCCTATTAGGCTAATCCCGCAGTTCCTACGGTTAATACGAAATTCGTACGGTATCACAATCTTATTTTGTTTTTTGGACATCTAGAAATAGACCTTTTTTTGGTAGCACGAATTCCACTGACATAAGTCATCTTTCCCCTTTAGGGATGGGGGTATCAAAATGAAGTAGTCCTGATATCACCGCTATAATTTCCTTCGTAATATAGATATATCCCTATTTCTATAATTGGATATTTCCCTATTTTCCTGCTTTTATTATTTGAAAAGGTGGTATAGGGGGTGTCTCTCAAAAATTACTGATTCTATTGTATGTACTGCACATCACTATTATACTCTCTCTTAATATAGATATATCCCTATTTCTATAATTGGATATTTCCCTATTCTCCTGCTTTTATTATTTGAAAGGCTGGTATAGGGGGTGTCTCTCAAAAATTACTAAATTTATTGTATGTACTGCACATCACTATTATAATATAGATATATCCCTATTTCTATAATTGGATATTTCCCTATTCTCCTGCTTTTATTATTTGAAAGGCTGGTATAGGGGGTGTCTCTCAAAAATTACTAATTCTATTGTATGTACTGCACATCGCTATTATAATCCCTCTCATAATATAGATATATCCCTATTTCTATAATTGGATATCCCCCTATTCTTCGGCTTTTATTATTTGAAAGGGTGGTATAGAGGGCACATCTGAAAAATTACTGATTCTATTGTATGTACTGCACATCACTATTATAATCTCTCTCATAATATAGATATTTCCCTACGTCTCTACTTTGATTATAGAAATGATGATATAGGGGGGAGCTCTTGAAAATTACTGATTCCATTGTATGTACCACTCATCACTACTATAATATTCCTTTTATTATAGAAATATCCCTATTTCTATAATTGGATATTTCTATACATCTCTACTCTTATTATAGAAATGATGATATAGGGGGGAGCTCTTGAAAATTACTGATTCCATTGTATGTACCACTCATCACTACTATAATATTCCTTTTATTATAGTAATATCCCTATTTCTATAATTAGATATTTCCCTATACATCCACTTTTATTATTAGAAATGATGGTATAAGGGGAGCCTTTGAAAAATTACTGATTCTATTGTATGTACCACATATCACTATTATAATCTTCCTTTTATTATAGTAATATCCCTATTTCTATAATTAGATATTTCCCTATATCTTTACTTTTATTATTAAAAATGGTGGTATAGGGGGAGTCTTTCAACAAATTACTGATTCTATTATATGTACCACATATCACTATTATAATCCCCCGCGTAATATAGATATATCCCTATTTCTATAATTGGATATTTCCCTATATTTCTACTTTAGTTATCAGAAATGGAGGCATAGGAGGAGCTTTTGAACAAATTACTGATTCTATTGTATGTACCACATATCACCATTATAATCCCTCTCCAAATATAGAAATATCCCTACGTCTCTACTTTGATTATAGAAATGATGATATAGGGGGGAGCTCTTGAAAACTACTGATCCCATTGTATGTATCACATATCATAACTATAATCCTCCTTTCAATATAGAAATATCCCTATTTCTATACCTCTGCCATCAAGTTACACTTATGCAACATCAATTATAGGAATGAATGTTTCTTTTTTAAAAAGCCCCCAAAACAAAAATTTTATACAGCTCATCTGGTAATACCAATTCTCTCGCTTTGGGATATTTGCTTTTCTTAGCTTGATGAGCATGGGATATGGGGATATAAGGACTTTTTCAAAAAATGAATGGAGTGGTATAAATGACAGATTCTATTGCATGTACCACATATCACTGCTATAATTTTCTTTATAACATAGAAATATCCCTATTTCTATAATTAGATATTTCCCTATATTTCTAATCTTTTCACTAAAATATAGAAATAGGGAAATCTTCCAGAAAATAAATGGAGTGGTATAAATGGCTATTACAATTACTGTTGGGAATTACAAAGGCGGCGTTGGTAAAACCACTAATGCTGTATTAAACTCTTATGAATTCGCAAAAAAGGGAAAAAGAACTTTACTCGTTGACCTTGATCCACAGAGTAATGCAACAAAATCTCTTATGTTAACAAAATCTATCCTTAATCCTGACGAAAAGGTAGCTTTAACTAAAACATTGATGAAAGGAATTCAAGAGGGGAATTTAGATGGATTAGAAGTTGAAATAATGGAAAATTTACATTTAATTCCTTCTTATGTTGATTTTCAAGATTTCGCAAAATTTCTATATAAATCGTGTTCTTCGGAAGAAGAGGAAGATTTCTACTTTAAGGAATTGCTTGAGAAAATAAAACATAAATACGATTACATATTTATCGATGTTCCACCTATGTCGATTGAAGTTACAAAAAATGCAGTTGTAGCTTCTGATTATGTTCTTATAACTCTACAAACACAAGAACGTTCTCTTACAGGTGCAGAAAACTACATTAACCAACTAATAAAATTAAAAGAGCAATATAATCTTGATATTGAAGTTGTAGGTATTCTTCCAGTGCTATTAAAAAATAATGGTAAAGTGGATGAATACATTATGGAAAATGCTCGTGAAATTTTTGGTGAAGAAAACCTATTTAAAAATATCGTTCCACAGATGGAACGTATTAAAAGGTTTGATGTTAACGGTATTACTGAAAATGATAGACATGATTTAAATGTAATAGAACTATACGAAAAAATTAGTGATGAATTATTATCTCGTATCAATGTTTTTGAAAGTATGAAGGTTGGTGTATAACATGGCAAGAACTCCTGGATTATTAGGCAGAAAAAAGAGCAATTTTGACCCAACAGAGCCTTATATCCCAAACGAGGATTCAGTTGTAACCAAAAGTGGCGAAGATACTCCTACTTTTCCACCTAAAAATGAACAAGAACAAGTAAATCAACAGGAACAAAAGAAGGAGCAAACACCAGAGAAAAAGAAATTTAAAAACCAACAAGGTAGTATTAAAATTTCTAGTCAATCTAAGGAAGAGCTTGGAGCACTAATGAAACTTACTAATACGAAATATGCTCATGAAATAATAGATTTACTTATACATCATTATGTAGAAAATCAATTAACTCCCGAACAGAAAAGGAAATTTAAATTATTAACAGAGATTTAGAAATATAGAAATATCCCTACATGGAAATAGGGATATTTCTATATTTTTTTCAATTTTAATACATATCATCACCAGAACTTCCTCCACAACCTTTTCTTCTCTCTCTCCACTGCAACATCCTCATGATATTCCTTATGTAAATTGATAGTAAAGTTATTTAATTTTGATATAAAAATATAAGAGCCTTGCTATATTTTTTTATAGTAAAGCTCTTTAAAGTTGTTTAATTCATGTTGAACTAAAGTACCAGTTACTCTATTTAATTAGATAAGTTATTTATTAGAAAAATTATCAATTACTTGAATAGCTAATTCCAACGCTTTTATCTCTTCCAGATCAGGAATATCATTTTAGTTTCATTTTCATTGTAGTCTATCGTTTTTGACATCAATGATTTAAGCATTATCCGTTAATTTTATAGCTCTATTACGTGTATCACATATCATCCCTGTGCTCCTCTCCCGCAGTATAGAAATATCCCTATTTCTATATATCCCTGATTTTTTTATCGAAAATAGCTAAGATACTCCTGTTTCTTCACCTGAAAACGAGTAAAGACAAGTGAATGTATGAAATTTAAAAACCAATAGGGCGGTTTTTAAACTTCTAGCCAATCTCATGACTCATGAAGAGCTTGGAACACTAATAAAGCTCACTATTAAGAAATATGCTCATGAAATAATAGATTTACTTATACATTATTATGTAGAAAATCAATTAACTCCCGAACAGAAAAGGAAATTTAAATTATTAACAGAGATTTAGAAATATAGAAATATCCCTACGTAGAAATAGGGATATTTCTGTATTTTTGCAGTTAAAATAATATCATCACCAGAACTTCTTCCACGACTTTCTCTTCCCTCTCATCACCGCAATTCCCTTATGATATTCCCTCATCAATCACTTTATCACTTAAGCTAACTATTTAATATCTTCTTTGTACTTGGCTACATTAACACACCATTACTTTTGAGCTAGTAGCGTCATTCTTTTTATTTCTTCAAATGTAGCTTCGAAATAATGTTTGTTCAAATTGATACTAATAACCTTGTTGAACTACCCCCACTTTCACT
>NZ_NADT01000094.1:0-1804 GCF_003264205.1 Bacillus sp. SRB_8
ATGATGAAAAAAGGACAAACCTCTCAAGGGGGAAGTCTGTCCAAAATCAAGTGAACCTCATTCATCAACTATTCGGAATGGCTGCATAAGAATAGATTCCATTAGGAATCTATATACCTCTTTCAAATAAATGCAATCTTTGCACCAGAACCCTTTTCGATTATAGCAATAAAACCAGCTTACATTATATTAAATATTGCATATTAAAATTCGTTGATATATATGTAAACGCTGACTATAATAAGGGTATAAAGATTTACAACATCTTACTATACAAAATAAAATGAAAGGACTGATTTATATGAGTAGAAGAAAGAATCATAGATTACAAAAACCAATGAAAGTACTTATGACATCTGCTGTTTTGACAACGACATTATTTACATCTATGACTGTAAATAGTTTGAACATTCATGCTGAAACTACACAAACCCAGGCACAATATGAAGAGAGAAAGTTTGAACTTCCAAGTACAGGACATTATATGGGTGAAGCAGCAAGAGAAAGACGAAGTGAGCAACGAAACTATGTACCAACAGGAATTTATGTAAAACCGAATGAGCAAGTCACAATTGAAGTATCGGGACTATCAGGATTAGAAAAGCTTGGAGCAACTATTGGGACAAATGAATATGATAAAGAAGGGGGAAAAGCATTTCGTCTTTCTCCTGGTTCTAACACCATATCCTCTCCAAACGGTGGTTTATTAGGGTTTGATAACTCTGAAGGGAAAGGAACTGTTAAGGTGAAAGTAACACAAGGCGGGAGCCCTGTTCCATTCTTTGAATTAGGGAAGCATACGAAAGAGGACTGGATTGCTATGATGGACAAGTATCCAGATGCGCATGCTGTTCAATTAAAGTCAAAGAAAGCAGTACTTACTGTTACTCGTGATAGTGCCAAGAAATATATTGTGGATCAAGATCCTGTTCCCCTATTAGAAAAATACGATGAAATGATTCGAGCGCAAGATAAAATATCGGGACTTTCTGAAACAAGTTCTAATCCGTTACATCGTTCAACTCGCCGTCTTTGGGCTTTTGTAGAGAACCCTAACAACCCACCGGGCATGTACATGTATGCAGGTCGAGATGGAGTCGTATTTACTACTGCTTATGACGCAATTAAAAGTGCTTTAAATGTAAATGAATTTGGATGGGGACAAATGCATGAAGCAGGACACACAAGGCAACAAAACCCTTGGACGTGGGCTTCGAATGGAATGACTGAAGTCACTGTTAATATATATTCCTTAGCTGCACAAAAACAATTATTCCCGAATCAACCAACGCGTTTAGAAAAAGAAGGGGACTACGATAGAGCCTTTGCATACTTAAAACAAACAGATAAAGAGTATAAAGATATTGATGACTTGTTTGTGAAACTTGTTATGTTTTGGCAACTTCATTTAGCATATGGGGAAGATTTTTATCCGAACCTTCACAAACTATATCGAGAGTTACCAAAGGATAAACTTCCAGAAACTGATGAAGATGAAATACAAGCATTTATTTTCAATACATCGAAAGTAGCGAAACAAAATTTACTTCCATTTTTTGATCAATGGGGACTGAAAGTATCACAAGAAACGAGAAAAAAAGTAGAAGCATTGAACTATCCAACATTAACTGCCCCTATATGGGAAGCGACGGATGCGAAACCTGTTAAACCAATTGCCGCGTATGGTCCAAGAAAATAATGAAAGCAAGTGTGTGATCTAGCTAGTAATGCAATCGATGACAATCCAAATACAATTTGGCATAGCTAATAGGCCTCACCATACATGCCCATCAACTTAAGGGAA
>NZ_NADT01000094.1:2051-3866 GCF_003264205.1 Bacillus sp. SRB_8
CTTCACCACATAATATCGCAGCCGGTATAATTAATCCTTCCGTTAACGAAAGCTCTATCATTCCTTCTTTACTTTGCATATTTTCCACCTCGCATATCATAAAATATCATATTAAGATGGAATGGTTTGTCTAACCATGTCGAAAAAACAGAAGAATATATTTCATCAAATTTTTTCTGTAAATTTAAATTTACAGTCTATTTCTGGTTATTTGTGACGGATAATGTGTGTCATTGCTGAACTAATAAGGATTACCATACATTCCCATCAAACTAAAATTTTGATGTCCCCCCAAAGGGGGACGGAAACGATTATGGGTTTCAAAGGCCACTCTGGAATTAAATACCACGCTTCAATTCTGATAAGTGTATTTGAGAACCTCTAAATCCTTTAAAATCAATAACTTGTAATCTTCTCAATAGAGTACGCCCTATTGATAATAAAGATATGCAATTATGCATATTTACATTTAATATTTTAATAGTAATAAAACCTAATATATAATTAAAAGGTTTTTAAAGAATTAATAAGGAGATGCGAGTATGAAGAAAGTCATAGGACTTATATTATCATTATTTTCTACCTATGCACCAATGTTTACAGAGGAAGCCGAAGTTTTAAATAAGTGCTGATTTTGAAATTATATCTTTAACAATTGAATAGGAGGTCTATTGTGAATACAATTAAAAAATTATTTTTGAGTTCTATGGTATGTATTTTATTATTCAGTACATTAGGAACAGCTTATGCAGAACAAAATAATCAAGAAACTACATTATCCTTTATCGATGTGCCAAAAACACATTGGGCGTATAAAGAAATAATGTATATGGCTGAGAATAAGATTATAACAGGATACGGAAATGGGTATTTCGGTGCTACGGATCCTATTACTCGCGAACATCTCGCAGCTTTCTTGTATCGATATTTAAAACCGCAAGATAGTACAAATAATCCATTTATTGATATCGATGACAGCAATTTCAAAAAGGAAATTTTGGCACTAACAGCACGTGGTATTTTTAGTGTAAATGCTGAGAAAAAATTCAATCCCAAGAATAATATGACTCGCGCTGAAATGGCTGCTGTGCTTGTAAAAACATTTGATTTAAAATCGCAAGGAAATGTTGAATTTACGGATATGAAAGGTCATTGGGCCAATGAATATGTGAAAATTCTAGCTGAAAACCAGATAACAAGTGGGACAGGTGACGGCAATTTTAATCCAAATGGGATTGTTACCAGAGAGCAATTTTCTATGTTCTTATATAGGACGATTATGAAAGTAACAGATATGCAAAATGATGAATCAGTTGGCTGGGTGAAGGAGAAAGAGAATTGGTACTATTACAACAAAGATGGTAGTAAGCAAAGAGATAACATTACGTTAGATGGAATAGAGTACTCCTTTTTTAAAGATGGAAGGCTATACCAAGGGAGAAAATAAGTAGGGAAAGATACTTTATACTATAGTGAACCTGGTAAACTAAAGACTGGATGGAGTTTTTCTACAACTTCATGGAGCTATTTAAAAGATGGGAAGTATGTGACAGGAACATTTACCTATCAAGGAAAACCATTTGAAATTAATAAGTACGGGGATATGGAAAAAGGATGGATTACTCTACGTTCTGCTGTTAAAAGAATCTATCCAAAGCCAGAAACAAAATTTCTATTGAAGTCTAAACCTGTAAAGGATGGAGATGTTTTAGAAGTCATCTCAAAACAAGGTTTGTGGTACCAGGTCAAGTATCAAGGGGAAATCGGATATGTCAGGGTACTAGAGTCAGTTATAATTGGTGAATCACCAGTTCG
>NZ_NADT01000095.1:0-257 GCF_003264205.1 Bacillus sp. SRB_8
AAGCCAATTCATCTCCCACCTACTCACTTCGCGTTCCTTGAGGAAGGAGTCTTCTTGGCTAAAATGATAAATGAGCAAAAATAAAGAGCGTGTTTTGAAAATAGATTGATCAAAACACACTCTTTATTTAATTTACAGAAATGAAGGGATAGGAGAGAGCTTTGGATAAGTTACTGGAATACTATACATTACTGTTTCTATTGCACATAACACATAACACTACTATAATCTCCTTCTTAATATAGAAATATCCCTAT
>NZ_NADT01000096.1:0-863 GCF_003264205.1 Bacillus sp. SRB_8
GGTTCTGGTGCAAAAATAAAATAAAAGAGAATAAAGCGCATATATTCCTAACGGAATCGTATCTTATGCTGCAAGTTCAAACAATTGATGGATGAATTCTTTCTGATTTTGGACAGACTGGTCCCGTAAATCAAGCTGTTCTTTTTTAATCATATGCATGGCTTCTACTCCAGAAAGAATGGATGTAGCTGTGTCAAAACATTTGAACCCTAGCATAGAACGGATTCGCTTCTTTATAAAGCGATGATCTTGTTCTACTATGTTATTCAAGTACTTTTGTTGTCTAAGTTGCATACCATCAGGTATGCTTTTTTCTTTTTTCAACTGTTCAATTGCTATAGGATAAGCCGGGTTCTTATCGACTGTTATAACACGTGGCTTTGAAACATGAAAAGACCGCAAAGCTTTCTTGAAAAAGCGCTTTGCAGCCTTCTGGTCTCTTGTTTTGTTTAGGAAAAAATCAATTGTGTTTCCTTTCGAATCAACAGCACGATACAAATACATCCATTGACCTTTTACTTTGATATATGTTTCATCGACTCTCCAAGAGTCATTTGTTTGTTTGAGGTGACGACGGATTCGTTTGTCCAATTCAGGACCATACTGATGAACCCAACGCATAATCGTTGTATGAGAAATGGATAAACCCCGTTCTTCTAGCATTTCCACCAAATCACGAAAACTAAGGTTGTACCGTAGGTACCATCTTACCGTTAACAAAATAATATCGGGCTGATAATGCTTCCATTTGAATACATTTTCCTTTTCCATACCAATCACGCATCCTTTCTAAAGTAATAGTAACAGTATGTCCAAGATTTATAGATTCATTGCAATTGTCCTTAAGTTTTTGCACCAGAACC
>NZ_NADT01000097.1:0-852 GCF_003264205.1 Bacillus sp. SRB_8
TTTCCTAGTGGAATCTAGTCTTAAGCAACAATTCCAAATAGTTGATGGATGAACTTCACTTGATTTTGGACAGACTTGTCCAGTAAAATAAGTTGCCCTTTTTTTACCATATGCATAGCCTCTATTCCAGAAATAATGGATGTAGCTGTGCGAAAGGATTTCAATCCTAACATCGAACGAACTCGCTTTTTAATAAATCGATGATCTTGTTCCACTATGTTATTGAGATATTTCACTTGCCTTAGTTGGATGCCTAATGGCATCTTTTTTTCTTTTCTCAATTCTTCAACTGCTATAGGATAAGCTGGATTCTTATCGACTGTCACGACACGAGGCTCAGAAATATGAAAAGACTGCAAAGCTTTCTTGAAGAATCGCTTTGCAGCCTTGTGGTTTCTTGCTTTGCTTAGGTAAAAATCGATGGTATTTCCTTTCGAATCGACAGCACGATACAGGTACATCCATTGACTTTTTACTTTGATATATGTTTCATCGACTCTCCAAGAGTCATTGGTTTGATTGAGATGACGACGGATTCTTTTGTCTAATTCAGGACCATACTGATGAACCCAACGCATAATCGTTGTATGAGCAACGGATAAGCCCCGTTCCTCCATCATTTCCACCAAATCACGAAAGCTCAAGTTGTACCGTAGGTACCATCTTACTGTTTGCAAAATAATATTATGATGATAATGCTTCCACTTGAATAAATTTCGCTTTTCCATACTGATCACGCACCTTTTTTAGAGTAATAGTATCAGTATGTCCAAGATTTAGAGATTACTTGCAATTATCTTGAAGTTTTCGCACCAGAACCTTTTGGAGTGTTTGCACCAGAAGCAGTTTTGC
>NZ_NADT01000098.1:0-2264 GCF_003264205.1 Bacillus sp. SRB_8
TTAAAATCCATAAATTTAATAACCCTGAAGATGAAAAAAAGAATGAAATAGAAACGGTATAAAATAAAATTCGGATGATAAAGTAATACGTTTAAATATAAATTGAAGGTAAGGATTGCCTTTTTATGTTAATTTAGTTGTCGAATGAACAATAATGTTTTGATTTAATATGAAAAGGTTATGTAAAAAAGAGCTGGATGGCTATTTTTCGCATAACCTTTTTGTGGTTTTAAAGGATTTTACCTAAGAAAAAATCTATAATTAAGGTAGTTAACATATATTTTTTGATGGGTGTGGGGGATTATGAAAGAAATATGCATGTTATTAGTGGCTGTTATATTATGGGGAACAGCCATTGCACCAACGAAATGGGCATTAGAATCCATTCAACCGTTTACTTTGTTATTTATTCGTCTTTTCTTTGCGGGTGGGATTTGTATGCTTTTCTCATTTAACGAACTACAAAAAGCAGTTATACATAAACATATTCCGTGGAAAAGAATGAGTTTACTGTCTTTTACTGGTGTAGCTGGGTACTTTATGTTCACATCCTATGGTATTTCTTTAACAAGTGGATTACATGTTAGTATTATTGATGCTGCATTGCCATTAGTTACAATTCTTTTTTCAGCGTTCTTTCTGAAAGAGAAAATTCAGATGGATTATTGGATCGGAATTATGTTGGGCGCTATAGGAGTGCTCTTTATTACAATTCCATCTAGCGATACTAATCAAGAGGTGTCTTTAATAGGAGATATACTTATTTTATTAAGTACCTTTTTATTTGCGTTCTACACAGTTTTGTTAAAACGGCCAAAACAAGAACGACGTTTATCTAATAAAGTTTTCACTACAGTAACACTAATGATAGGTGCAGCTATTGTGTTGCCATTTGCAATGATAGAAATTTTTTACTACGGTTTCCCAAAAATCGAAACATGGAAGATTGGATTTAGTGTAGTATACCTTGTTATTGGGGCAACAATTTTAGCATATTGGTTCTGGAATAAAGCGCTAGAGACGGTCTCAGCATCAATAAGTGGACTGTACTTAAATGGATTGCCGTTAATAAGTATCATTACTTCAATTATCCTATTAAATGAATCTCTGACATGGAAGATAATAATGGGAGGGAGTCTAGTTTTAATTGGAGTAGGATGGGCGGATAAGCAAAAGTTACGTAATCTATTAAAGGGTAATAAAATGGATAGTAGGGACTGTTAAATTGTATGTTTTATATAGTTTAAATGTTAAAAAGATACCTCATATATATGTATAAGGTATCTTTTTATATTTAGCGAAGATAATGGACTTAAATTAGTAGGGATATTCTTTGTTATATCTATATGTATCGAAATCTTTTTGAAATATTGTTTTGACGAGCTGTATACATTCATCATCATAAAAGCTTTCAAAAGTCGGGTGACGAGGGAATAAAGGATCAGTAATATCGGCATCGCTGAAATTCCCTTTATAAATCATGGCAGGGGTTTGATGATGCCATGATGTTGAAAACTCATTTATCGGTGCAGGTTTTAATTCGAAACGTTTTTCTAATTCTTTCATTTCCTGATCGAAATTTTCTAAGTATATATAATTGGTTACATACTCTTCTTCACCTGCTATATATTGTTGTGTAAAGTGAGCGTTAATATCATTTGCATGAGCACCTTTAGTAAATAGGTAGTATAAAAATTGTTTGAATGAGATTCCTTTAGGAGAATTTTCATTTTGATATAAAAACTTTCGAATGGGTTTCCATTCTTCATTTTCTACATAAGGAGGTGCAATTAAGGACACGAAAGAACTGACTGCTCTTCTAAACGGATTGCGAACCAGTTTGAAAGTTTCCTTTTGTTTATCTCGTAGTGCTACACTCAGCCGTATATTATAGGCCGGTGTACTTTTGTATATTTCATATTCGAAATTATGGATGAAGGGGTGATAGTTTAAAGCTGTTTGTAATAAATCAATCTGGTAAAAAAACCACTTAGCAAGGGAAGTACAACCACTTTTTTGACTCCAAAATAGAATGAGAGGAAAGTTTCTATGATAGTGTGGGCTTCTTGCATTAGTACTAATGATGTGTAATAAGGAAGGATCCAACAATTGATGCACTCCTTTCATGTATCTTGATTATATATACATATGTAAAATAAAGATGAGGTATGAGTGTGTGGAATTTTTTTTGTAGAAAATGAAAAAGAAATGTTGACTATTATTATATAGGGGTGTAATATAAGACAAGTCGCCGATAGCAACAA